>NZ_JARVHQ010000001.1:2428750-3035937 GCF_040459645.1 Bacillus cereus group sp. RP43 | reverse complement strand
GAAGTTATTATTGCATTGTATGCACATATGAAAGAAAAATGTGTAGACTACCTTCGTGGTATGTTTGCATTTATGATTTGGGATCGTGAAGAAAAGAAACTTTTCGGTGCACGTGACCACTTCGGTATTAAGCCTTTATACATCGCACAACAAGGTGATACTACATTCTTCGCATCTGAGAAGAAAAGTATTATGCATGTAATGGAAGACAAAGGGGTAAATCCAAAGTCACTACAACACTACTTTACGTACCAATATGGTCCAGAGCCAGAAACATTAACAATTGATGTTAACAAAATTGAGCCTGGTCATTACTTCGTAAAAGAAATCGGTAAAGAGATGGAAATCCATCGCTACTGGAATCCTTATTTCAACGCTTCAAGCGCAACGAAAGAGGAGCATATCCAAGCAATTCGTGATGTATTATACGATTCTGTAAAAGTACATATGCGTAGTGATGTACCAGTAGGTTCATTCCTTTCTGGTGGTATCGATTCATCTATTATTGCTTCTATCGCAAGAGAAATGAATCCAAATCTATTAACATTCTCTATTGGTTTCGAACAACGTGGTTTCAGTGAAGTTGATGTTGCGAAAGAAACTGCTGAGAAATTAGGAGTTAAAAACCATAACGTATTCATTACAGCGCAAGAATTTATGGATGAGTTCCCAAAAATTATTTGGCATATGGATGATCCTTTAGCGGATCCGGCAGCTGTACCATTGTATTTCGTTGCGAAAGAAGCGCGTAAACATGTAACGGTTGTTCTTTCTGGTGAAGGTGCAGACGAGCTATTTGGTGGATATAACATTTATCGTGAGCCAAACTCTTTAAAAATGTTCTCTTACATTCCTAGCCCAGGAAAGAGTGTTCTAAAGGCATTAAGTGGTGCTCTTAAAGAAGGGTTTAAAGGGAAAAGCTTCTTAGAGCGTGGATGTACGCCAATCGAAGAGCGTTACTATGGAAATGCGAAAATCTTCCGTGAAGAAGAGAAAGCTGAATTAATGAAGTATTACGATGAAAGTGTTAACTATATGGATATCACGAAACCATTGTATAACGAAATTAAAGATTATGATGATGTAAGTAAAATGCAGTACATTGATATGTTCACATGGTTACGCGGCGATATTTTATTAAAAGCTGATAAAATGACGATGGCAAATTCATTAGAACTTCGTGTACCGTTCTTAGATAAAGAAGTATTTGACGTTGCATCTAAAATTCCGACAGAATTTAAAATTGCAAACGGAACAACAAAAGCTATATTACGTGAAGCTGCTCGTGGAATTGTTCCGGATCACGTGTTAGATCGTAAAAAGCTTGGATTCCCAGTACCAATTCGTCATTGGCTAAAAGATGAAATGCACGATTGGGCTGTAAATATTATTAAAGAAAGCAAAACTGAGCATTTAATCGAAAAACAGTATGTATTAAACTTACTGGAAGCACATTGTGCAGATAAAGGCGATTATAGCCGTAAAATTTGGACTGTACTTGCGTTTATGGTATGGCATCAAATTTATGTTGAGCATAAATACGATACGAATAAGTTCCACGAAGAAACAAAGCGTGCGTATAGCTTAGTTTAATAAAAAACCTTAAGGTCGCATTCGATCTTAAGGTTTTTTTCATAAATTGCATTTATTATTGATACAATAATAGTAAAAGGATGGACAACATATGATTACGTTTGAGAAAGTAAATATAGAAAATGAAAGCGCTGTAAAAGAAATGTTCCATTCACACAGCTTAGATGTGAAAAAGGTTCAGTATTGTGTAAAAGTTGATGATACATATATTGGTGTAATAGATTATAGCGTTCAAGAAGAGAGTGCTATTTTGTCACAGTTAATTATTCATTTTGATTATCAAGGTTATGGATACGGGACAAATACGTATTTTACATTTGAAGAAATGATGAAACAGAGAAATGTGAAAGAAATAAAAGTATTGCATGAGGTATTTACGGAACAAGCTAAATCTTTCATAAAGGGATCTGGTTTTATTGAGGAAAATGGAATATATGTAAAGAAAATATAGTGAATATTGATTGCTTGATGAAATGAATATGGGGTAGGTGAACGTATGACAATGACTGCTGGTCTTGCTTTAGTTGGAAGTTGCTTTATTGTAGCAGAATTATGCCAAATTTTCATTCGAAAAAGAATGTATAAGAAGAGAAGACCATATGAATTACAATATATACCTGTGTTTGTAATTTTGTTTTGCATGTTATTTGTATTACAAAACGCATCTCATTTCCCGCCTCTTTTGAACATCTTTTTGAAGTTTGGTTTGCTATATAGCGGAGTTGGAATGTTTCTTTTATTTCTTTTATTTTGCGTACGCTACATCCACTATCAATCATACATATTCATTTTAAATTGGTTAAAAAAAAGTGATAGACCCCCCCTTACATAAGGGGTTTTTTTTATTTGTACTTGTAACGGAACTTGTACAATTAACATAAAATAGGACGAGTAGAAATGAAAGCTTATTACAATAAAGAAAGGAATGAAAAAGATATATGAAACTTGTTATAGACGCAGGGCATGGTGGATATGATTCTGGTGCTGTGGGTAATGGGTTAGTGGAAAAAGAGTTAACACTTCAAATTGCTAGACGTGTGCGAGATATTTTATCTGCAAATTACCCAATCAATATTAAAATGACACGTGATAGTGATGTATTTATCTCTTTATCAGAACGTGCTAATATTGCTAATTCATTTGGTGCAGATTATTTTATCTCATTTCACATTAATAGTGGCGGTGGAACTGGATTTGAAAGTTATATTTACAATGCGCTATCTAATAGTAGTTCCGCATATGAAAAGCAACAAAAAATGCATGCAGCAGTCAATCCTGTATTAACAAAATATGGTCTTCGTGATCGAGGGGCAAAAAAAGCAAATTATGCGGTACTAAGGGAGACTGCAATGGATGCAATTTTAACTGAGACTGCTTTTATTGATACAACATTTGATGCTAATTTATTGAAAAACCCACAATTTATTGAAGATTTAAGTCAAGCATATGCAAACGGAATAGCAGCTATTTTTGGAGTAGCTCCAAATCCAAATCCTCCAAATCCACAACCTCCAAATCCTCAGCCAATACCACAAACGAAGGGGATTGCTTATATCCTTGGGAAAAATGTGAATTTAAGAAGTGGTCCATCAACATCTTCTTCGGTTATTCGTCAACTAAACTCCCCAGAATCGTATGTCGTATATCAGGAAAGTAACGGATGGTTAGACTTAGGAAATGGACAATGGGTGTATAATGATCCTTCGTACATTAATTTTGTAAAGAAGAGCAATAGCGATGGAAGCGCAATTGGTGTCGCATATATACAAGGAACAAATGTAAATTTAAGAAGTGGTCCATCAACATCTTCTTCAGTTATTCGTAAATTAAATAACCCGGAATCTTATTTAGTATATATTAATCAAAACGGTTGGTTGAACCTTGGTGGAAATCAGTGGGTGTACAATGATCCATCATATATTAAATATAATCAATATTAGAAAATGAATTTATAATGTAATATGAATGCGTATTTATGTATAACGTAGATACGCATTTTAAGAACGTTTATTATTTTCATACTTATACAGTTTATTTTAAAAATAAACATTTGAATAGCGGATAGAATTTAAATTGTATATATTAAAAAAGTTTTCTGATATACATTGACAATGTATGTAATATACATTAACCTTTAATTGTTAATGATAATCGATTTCATCTAGGGAGGACATATGGTACATAGTAAAAAAATATTTATGTTCTGCATTATGATACTTATGGTAATAATCGCAGGGTGTAGCAAAGAAGAGAAAAAAGAAAATGATACATCAGCTAAAGCAAAAGATTCGTATACCGTAAAGCATGCAATGGGTGAAACAACAGTAAATGGTACACCTAAAAAAGTAGTTGTTTTAACAAATGAGGGTGCGGAGGCACTTTTAGCTGTTGGAGTAACGCCAGTTGGAACTACAAAACCACGTGCTGGTGATGAATGGTATCCTCATTTAGCGAAAGATTTAAAAGATACGAAAGTTGTAGGTACTGAGCGTGATATTAATTTAGAGGCAGTTATGAAGCTTAAGCCAGATTTAATTATCGGGAATAAAATGCGTCATGAAAAAATATATGAGCAATTGAACGAAATAGCGCCAACTGTATACGCTGAAACATTGCGCGGGGATTGGAAAGAAAACTTTACACTCTATACAAAAGCTGTAAATAAAGAAAAAGAAGGGCAAAAGGCTCTTGAAGATTATAAAAAACGTATTGAAGGAATGAAAGAGAAGTTAGGAGATAAATTGAATTCTAAAGTTTCTATTATTCGCTTCGTACCAGGTGACGTTCGTATTTATCAGAAAAACTCATTCTCAGGTGCTGTTTTAAATGATATTGGATTTAAGCGACCACCACTACAGGATAAAGATGAGTTTGCGATAAAAGGAATTACAAAAGAGCAAATTCCGAATATGGATGGGGACTACATATTCTACTTCACATCTGATAAAGATGCAGATAAGAATAACGAAGGAACCACGTTAGCAAAAGAATGGACAGAAGACCCACTCTTTAAGCAGCTACAAGCTTCTAAAGACAATAAAGTATTCCAAGTGGATGAAGTAATTTGGAACACAGCAGGCGGTATTAAAGCTGCAAACTTAATGCTAGATGATATTGAAAAATATTTTTTGAAATAAATGAATGGTTGAGTGCATCACTTTAAGTAGGTGATGTACTTTTTTTGTTTAGTTAAATACAGAAAATTCCTTCTTTTAAGTGTGGATAAGTTGTACAATAAAACCAATCATGGAATAAAGGAGTGGGAAGGAATGAAAGCTACTCATAAAGATTGGATTTTGTTTAACGGAAGAATTGTAAATACGAAAGAAGAACAGCCGATGGTTGCGTTAGAAGAGCGAGGACTCCAATTTGGTGAAGGCATATATGAAGTATTTAGGCTATACGATGGGAAGCCTCATTTATTAGACTTACATTTGGAACGCTTTTTTAAATCTATGAGGGAAATAAATATTGTTCCTCCGTTTACAAAGGAAGAGTTAGTTGAAGAACTTTATCAAATGATTGAAAGAAATCAATTTCAAGAAGATGGGAATGTGTATCTTCAAATATCACGTGGAGCTCAAGCTCGAAATCATGTGTATGAAAAAGATTTACAGCCAACATATTTTGCGAATATTGTTTCGTTTCTAAGACCTATCGCTACTATGGAACAAGGAATAAAGGTTACTGTAGAAGAGGATATACGCTGGAAGTTTTGCCATATAAAATCTTTGAACCTTCTACCTAATATCATGATTAAAAATAAAATAAACGACCAAGGGTATCAAGAAGCGATATTAGTACGAGATGGAGTTGTAACAGAAGGGTGTCATTCGAATTTCTTTATGGTGAAAAATAATAAATTAATTACACATCCAGCCGATAATTTCATTCTACACGGTATTACTCGTCACTACGTTATTACATTAGCGAAAGCTTTACATATTGAAGTAGAAGAGCGTGAATTCTCATTGCAAGAAGTATACGAGGCTGACGAATGTTTCTTTACAGCGACACCACTTGAAATATTCCCTGTTGTTCAAATTGGTGATGAGAAGTTTGGAAGCGGCGAAAGAGGACCAATTACGAAAAAACTACAAGCTGCATATGAAGAAAGTATTAGTTTGTTTAAAGTGACAAATTAATAATGAGGGAAAAAGCTGGTATTCCCCCAGCTTTTTTTCATGATATAATTCAACCATAGGACAAGTTTTGAAAACGCTGTAAAAAGGGGATTTAATATATGAATTATGAAGATTTTAAAGAAGTAATTCACGGTAGACGAAGTGTTAGAAAGTTTACAGAACAAGAAGTATCCACTAGTGATATAAAAGAAATTATTGATTGTGCTCGTTATGCACCGAGTGATACGAACTCACAAACGTGGGAGTTCTTGGTCATTATGAACAGAGAGAAAATTAAAGAAATTGAACAAATGACATGGGATGCATTACATAAACTTGCGGCAAAAGCAGCAGAAAATGGAGAAGAGAAAGCAGGGAAATTACTTACACGTTCTTTCGGTCCATATGCGACAGCTTTCTCTGAGGCGCCAGTATTAATCGTATGTTTGGCAACACCATATGAATCAAAGTTTCGTGAAAAGATATTTGATCCAATTGCCTTCGTTCCTGATTCAGTATGGGAAGAGGAAGGAATTAAGAGTAGCTGTTTAGCAGCACAAAACTTAATGTTGGCTGCACATGCGAGAGGACTGGGTACTTGTCCAATGACAGGACCTGTATTATTAGCTCAAGATGAACTGCGACAATATTTACAAATTGAGCCTCAAAAACAAATTAATATGGTAATTTCACTCGGGTTTCCGAAAGATAAGCCGAAGAAACTTTCGCGAAAAGAAGTTGATGAGATTACAACATTTATTTTCTAAATGTTATGTAGAAAAGACATTGAAATGACAATGTCTTTTTATTTTGAATGGATATTTTTTTAGTAAATTGGGCTAAAATGATGAATAGAGTGGAATTACTATTTATTTCTTTAAAAAAATTAATGTTCTTAAAATGAAAGTATGGTACAGTAATCGTGAGCAAGCTAATATTTGTTCATGAAAGTGTTAAAAAATAGTTTTAAAATTAAGAAGTTATTTTTGTATAATAAATTATAATGAAATAACAGGGGGGATGAATTTTGAAGAAATTCATAATCACTGGATTGTCTGTATTGTTATTAGTAGGCTGTGGTGCTCCAAAGGGAAAAGAAGATGCACAGTCAAACCAGGAAGAACAAGTTGTAAATGCAAGTGATGAGAATATGGTCGTATTTCCTGAAGGAGCAGTGCCAATCGGAGAAGGGAAAGTAAAAGTAACTACTCCAGATGGTACTTCTGAAAATGGCAATATACCAACTGTATTCATAAAAAAGGATACTTTAATTCAGCAAGTCGAATTAGAACTTTCCAATTTTCAAAATGATAAAGAAACATTTGTATTTGTAGATCAAATATTTGCAGATAAACATCAAGTAACTAGTACAACACAGACAACAGTACAATTAAAAGAAAAGACGCTCGAGACAGGTAGCCATACGATTACCGCAGCTCAGTTTGAAAACAATGATCCAAAAGGAAAAGTCATTAGCTTGAATCAAGCGACGTTTGAAACGAAGCCTGCGTCTTAAGCGGAATAAAAAGTACATTACTCAAAAAAGTAGTGTGCTTTTTTGTATGGATTGAATGATGTAATAGAGAATAATCTGTTTCGCTTTCTAATACGAATGAATAGGAAGAAGTTATTCTTTGCTATGTAAGAGAAAGGGATTGAAAATTTGAAGCGATGTATTCGTATTTTCTTACTTGTGATAATGATGTCGATAATTTGGTTTACCTTACAAGAGGCAATTGAAGTAACGCTCAATTATCAAATTCATGATTTATTAATTGGAACTGTATGTTTTGTCATTGTGTACCGATTTTATGATAAACTCGGATTAAGGTAAGTATTGAGTTGGAAATGTAGGTATTTCATTTGAAATGTCGAATAGTACATACGATGTCGTAATAACAAATTTTCTATTGTTTATTGTGAAACAGGAGAAGGAGAGATAGTAGTTATGAAACGAGCTCTTATTAATATCGATTATACATATGATTTTGTAGCTGAAAAAGGTGCTTTAACTTGCGGGAAACCAGGTCAAGAAATTGAGAAGGAACTTGTACATATAACGAAGCAATATATTGAAAATGGAGATTACGTAGTGTTTGCAATCGATAAACATGAAGAAAATGATGAATATCATCCAGAAGCAAAGTTATTCCCTCCTCATAATATAGCAGGTACAAATGGAAGAGACTTATTCGGTGAATTACAAGATGTATACGAAAAATATAGAAATGCTGCGAATGTATATTATATGGACAAAACACGATACAGTGCATTTGCTGGAACAGATCTAGAGATGAAGTTAAGAGAAAGAGGAATAGAAGAAGTTCATCTTGTAGGGGTTTGCACTGATATTTGTGTTCTTCATACAGCAGTAGATGCTTATAATAAAGGATTTAAAATTGTTGTATATGAAAAGGCAGTTGCATCTTTTAATGCGCAAGGACATGAATATGCACTTGGACATTTTAAATCTTGTTTACATGCAGAAGTGAAGTGAAAAAGAGGCCTTCAAAAAGGCCTCTTTTTACGTTTAAATTGAGACGACATTTTGTTCAATTAGTTTTTTTATGAACGGGCTAATGTTTTCTGGTAGCCCATTTAAATCAAAAAATTGTACATGTAATGATTCAACTCCATCAGCTTTTAGCAAGCCACCTTTAATGTCTTTGCAAAGGTAAGCGATTGTTATAGGATAAAATTCATCTCCGTTCGCTAATTTCACAAAAAACTCTTTACCTGAAAATACACTTACTAACTGAAGTGTACCAATTTCAATGCCTGTTTCTTCAAGAACTTCCCGTCTTCCAGCTGCTTCTGTGGATTCACCAAGCTCCACAAAACCTCCAGGAACACCCCAAATGCCATTTCGTCTTTGTTGTAGTAATATTTGTCCTTGGTCATTTAAAACAGCTACAGCAACTCCTGCTAAATTGAGTGGTCTTGATCCAACAATTTCTCTTAGTTCTTCGATATATCCCATTAATTGTAACCTCCGTGAAAAAAGTATCAAATGAACTATTCGGTGTTATGTGAATGTATTCCTTTGAACGAGGTGAGTATTACAAAGTTGTTTATAAAAATTTCTATTGTAATCTCCTTTTAGATTATTAAAAAGGGTATATTTATAGTAAATAGAAAAGGGTATCAGAAGTTGAAAGATTAATGAAAGGGTTATATTGTTGAAGATGAACTAGGAATACAAATACATAGTTAAGAAAGTAAAATGAAAGGTCAGGGTAAAAGAGGTTCCGAAAGCAATTTTTGAGATAATCAATAAGTATTTACAATAGATCAGCTTTGCATGAAATTTTCATTAGTAAGGAAGTGGATAGATGAGTTTATTAACGTATACTGAAGAATTTTTTAATTATGTAAGAGAGTTTTTACTGTTAAGGTTTTTACTATTTGCTTTAGTTCTTATCATTATTTCTTTTGTTATCAATCGCATTATTGATTGGTTTTTTAGAAAGTCTAGTTTTTTTGATGAAGAGGTAGAGCAGACGATTCAAAGTGTAATTCGATCTATTTTTAGATATATCATTATCATCAGTCTGATTATATATTTAATTAGTCAATTTGTAGATATAAAAAGCATTATTGCAGGTGCAGGGATAGCGGGAGTTGTCATCGGTTTTGCTGCACAACAAATGTTAAAAGATGTCATATTGGGCTTTGCAAGATTAGCGGACAAAGAGTTTCGTGTTGGCGATTTTGTTACTTTTAACGGAACAAATTCAGGAACTATTGAGGAAATTAGTATTCGTTTTATGCAAATTCGTGAATGGTCAGGGAAACTCCTTACCATACCACACGGAGAGATTAGAACGATACAAAATTTTAATAAAGGATGGATGCGAGTTATTGAACGCATCACGGTAAGTTATCAGGAAGATCCTACAAGAGTTAAGGAATTGTTAGAAGAAGTATGTGTTATTTGTAATGAAAAATTGGATCAAAGTCTTTATAGAGTAGATGATGAAGCTGTTGAACCATTTAAATATGTTGGAGTTACAGACTTAAATCCTAACCTTAAATATGTTGGATATGAATTTTGTATTACAGGTTTGATTAAGCCAGAAGATTATTTTGAAACTTCTAGACAAGTAAGATTTGAATTAATGTCTATGTTCCATAAAAATCAAGTGCAAATGCCAGCAGCGAATATGTTCGTTAACACTGAAAGTTTACAGAATATCCATGTGGGACAATCTTTATCAGACAGTTAATGAAAATTAGCTAATTTCTGTTTTGGTTTAGAATTTAGATTTGAATGAACTGTATGGGATATCTCCTAAAAAAGAGCTGAAGGAATTCGGTTCTTTTTTTGTTTGTAGAATTTAGAAATTTCTTAATGTTATAATGATAGTTGGTGATGAGAATGAACATAGATGAAAAAGAGATGCATCGTTTAGAAGCATTAAAAGAAATTGCTGAGTTACTAAATGAAGCAACAAACTTACAGGAAATGTTAGGAAAAGTGTTACATACATTATTACAAGTTATGAATTTACAAACAGGGTGGATATTCTTTATTGATGAAAGTGGAAAGCATCGTATGCTTGTAGACCAAAACTTACCCCCAGCTCTTACGTGGCAGGAAAAGAAGCCGATGTGTGAAGGAGATTGTTGGTGCGTAGAACGTTTTGTGAATGGAAGATTGGAAAAAGCGACAAATATTATTGAATGTAAACGAATAGAGGATGCGATTGAATATAATTGGGGCGAGACAGAAGATGTTACACATCATGCGACAATCCCGCTAAGATCTGGATCAGAGAAATTCGGTTTATTAAATGTAGCCTCGCCTCATAAAACACATTTTTCAGAGGAGGAATTAGCGTTATTAGAAGCGATTGCATTTCAAATTGGAACGACAATACAACGTATTCAATTAGTTGAGAGAGAACGAAAATATGTAGTTGTAGCTGAAAGAAATCGATTGGCACGTGATCTACATGATTCCGTTAAACAATTGTTATTTTCAATTATGCTAACAGCGAAAGGGACTCTAAATATGACGAAGGATAGAGACCTGCAAGAGATGTTAAGTTATATTGGAGAATTATCACAGGAAGCATTACAAGAGATGACACTTTTGATTTGGCAATTAAGGCCTGAAGGATTAGAGAAAGGTTTAGCAGAAGCGATTCAAAATTACGGAAAACTGTTAGGAATTCAAGTGGAAGTTCGAATTGATGGAATGATTTTAATTGAAGATGAAATAGAAGAAGTTTTATGGCGTATAAGTCAAGAGGCATTACATAATTGTAAAAAGCATGCTTCGTGTGAAAAAGTATGTGTTCATTTAAGGATTGAAGATAATAAGCTGCACTTTTACATAGAAGATAACGGAATAGGATTTATACAGGATCAAGTAAGAGAGTCAGCACTTGGTTTGAAAAGTATGAAAGAACGAATTGAATTAATGAGGGGGATTTTTCGAATAAAAGCAGAACCGGAAAAGGGAACGAAGATAGAAATTCAATTACCAGTTTGAGAGGGAGAACGTCAATGAAAATTAAATTATTACTTGTAGAAGATCATCATATCGTTCGAAGGGGACTCGTATTCTTTTTGAAGACGAGAGAAGAATTTGAAATTATTGGGGAAGCAGAAAATGGTGAAGAAGCATTAACATTCGTCAAAACAGAAAGGCCAGATGTAGTATTAATGGATGTATCAATGCCGAAAATGGATGGTATTGAAGCGACAAAACGTATAAAACAATACGATGAGACGATAAAGATACTTATGTTAAGCAGTTTTTCAGAACAAGATTATGTTTTACCGGCAATAGAATCTGGAGCAGATGGTTATCAATTAAAAGAGGTACAGCCAGATCAACTCGTTGCGTCAATTGTTGCGGTATATCAAGGGAATGCAAATTTTCATCCAAAGGTAACACCTGCGCTATTAGGGCGGTCAGCAGTCAAGAAAGAAAAAGAGGATCCTTTTTCCATGTTAACGAAAAGGGAGCAAGAAGTACTTCGTGAAATTGCGAAAGGAAGAAGTAATAAGGAGATTGCAGCAGAGCTTCATATTACAGAACAAACTGTGAAAACACACGTTTCTAACGTATTGGCTAAATTGGAAGTAGATGATCGTACACAAGCTGCATTATACGCAGTAAAGCATGGGGAAAACTAGAAATAAGTATGAATAATTGTGTCATATGTTACGGTAGAATACATAGGAGCAAATAAAATGTATAGTGATGCGCCAAATAGAGGTTTTTCTTCTTTCAATAATTAGGTACAATAAAGCTACTATGGAAGGGGAAGATACGCTATGCCTGGTACAAAAAGTGGGATTGGAAAGATTCAGGCTTCGTTAAATGGTTTATCACCGAAATTACGAAGTATTGCCGAACATATTTTGAAACATCCACAAGATGTTGTACATAAATCGATTACGGAATTAGCGGAAGTTACGAATAGTTCCGAAGCAACGATATTCCGCTTATGCAAACACCTAGGTTTTCAAGGGTTTCAAGACTTGAAAATTACATTAGCTCGTGAGATTGTACATACCCCGATGCAAAATATTCATGAGGAAGTATCGGTAGAAGATAATATGGTCACTGTTGCTAAAAAAGTTTTTCATTCACATATTACAGGACTGCAAGATACATTACATTTGTTAAACGATAACGCGTTGGAACAGGCAGTAAGTGCGCTGAATGAAGCGAAACGAATTGAGTTTTATGGAAATGGTGGTTCGGGTATTATTGCGATGGATGCTTATCATAAGTTTATGAGAACGGGTATTTCTTGTATTGCTCATACGGATTCTCATTTTCAAATTATGGGAGCTGGCTTGTTGACAAAAGAAGCGGTGGTCATTGCAATTTCTCATTCGGGCAGTAATAAAGGTTTACTTGAAGCGTTAGAAGTAGCGAAAGCAAGAGGAGCCAAAATCATTGCGATTACGAGCTATCAAAAATCGGCATTAAGCCAACTTGCTCATATAACGTTATATACTTCGACGCGTGAGACTGAATTTCGTACAGAAGCAAGTTCATCACGATTAGCGCAGCTTAGTTTATTAGATACTTTGTATGTGGGTTTGTCGTTGCAACGACAGGAGGAAACACTGCAAAATTTACAAAGCATACGTGAAACAATTTCGATGAAGCGAATATAAAAAAGCTCTTCAAATGAAGAGCTTTTTTATATTGGTGGATAGTTTGATTGTATAATCTCTAAACGTAGTTGATTTATTTTCCTGTAGAAATATGCGATTTATTTATATTCATAAACACTCATCTTTAAAAACATTCAGTTAAAAAAATCGATTTATGCAATAATTCAAACATTGTTCATAATTTCACAATTCACTTATGAAATGTCATGTTATGATGAACTTGTAATGATGATTGAACACTTAAATTTGGTACAATAATTAGCCAAAACAGTGAGGACAGAATTTGTGAGATGAACTCATTAAAACTCTAAAACACTAAAGGGGAGATCACATATGAAAGCAGTAGTGGTTAATAAAAACAGCAAAGCGAACATCGAAGTTATCGAAAAAGAATTACGTCCGTTACATTCAGGCGAAGCATTAGTAGATGTAGAGTATTGTGGAGTTTGCCACACTGATTTACACGTTGCGAATCATGATTTTGGTAACACGGATGGCCGCATCCTTGGTCATGAAGGTGTAGGTATTGTTACTAAAATTGCTGATGATGTAACTTCACTTAAGGTTGGTGACCGTGTAAGTATTGCATGGATGTTCCAATCTTGTGGACGTTGTGAATATTGCGTAACTGGTAGAGAAACATTCTGTCGTGAAGTTAAAAATGCTGGTTATTCAGTAGATGGTGGTATGGCTGAACAATGTATCGTTACAGCTGATTATGCAGTGAAAGTACCAGAAGGATTAGATCCTGCTCAAGCATCATCAATCACATGTGCAGGCGTAACTACATATAAAGCTATTAAAGTATCAGACATTAAACCTGGTCAACCTATCGTAATCTATGGTTGTGGTGGATTGGGTAACTTAGCTATCCAATATGCTAAAAATGTATTTGGTGCAAAGGTAATTGCAGTAGATATTAATGACGACAAATTAGCATTGGCAAAAGAGGTTGGTGCTGATATGACTATCAATCCAATTTCTCAAGGTCCTGCTGATAAAGTTGTTCAAGAAACATTTGGTGGCGCTTATGCTGCTGTAGTAACAGCCGTTTCTAAAGTAGCATTCAACTCAGCGGTTGATGCAGTACGTGCTTGTGGTAAAGTAGTTGCGGTAGGTTTACCAGTCGAAACGATGGATTTAAACATTCCACGACTTGTATTAGACGGAATTGAAGTAGTTGGTTCTCTAGTAGGTACTCGTAAGGATCTAGAGGAGGCATTTATGTTCGGTGCAGAAGGTAAAGTAGTGCCGGTTGTTCAAACTTGTCCACTAGATGAAGTACAAGATGTATTCGAAGAAATGGAACAAGGTAGGATTCAGGGCCGTATGGTAATCGATTTTAAACAGAATAATTGTGATTGTAAATAATTCATTTTAAGTATAAAAAGCATGAGTCTAGCAAAGGACATTTAAAAAAGTTAGACGGCATAAAAAAGATGATCCCTGTATTCAATAGGGATCATCTTCTTTATATTCTACTAATATCAATGCCAATTAATACTTGATTGATGAGACATGATTAAAAGTTCACTTTATTTGCAAACGAAAAAGAATCTTTATTTTTAACAAATTTTTTATGATCTGGAACGGTTTGAATTGCTACAGCTTGCGAATCTCTTGCTTTCAGTGCATCTTGAATCCCGATTGTCATAAGCTTAATAAATAGAATCGTAATAAAGAATGAAACGAGAGTATAAAAAATAATCCACCATGACAGATTCATTTCATAACGATTTAATCCAATAAGGCCTGCCCAATCATTAGAAAGAGAAACAGGTTTGAACTCTCCATCATTCAGTTCTCGCATTTGTATCCCGCCAATTACAATGTTAAGCAACGCTAAATGGATAACGAGTATGAGTGTTTGGACGATATGTTCCATAAATAACACAAATACGCGATCAAGTAATAAGACTCGTAAGTGTTTTTTGATAATATGAAAACGGCTAGCACCCAGTAATTGTGAACTTAAAATGTAATCTCGTTTCATAAATTCATCAACCTCTGAGGATATATATAAAGAAAGTGTAGGCAGAGCGACGAAAATAAGTACGAGAACTTGATAAAACGTAAATGAAATATTTGGATCTAATCTATCAGCATTTGATGTAATTACAATATTAACGGGCGTGATGAGTATGAATGCGATAAATAGAGTTGGGATATAATAAAAAACTTCTGAGCATGTCTGGAAAAATCTCTTGAATTTTGGAGCGTATAAACTTAAGAGGATTCCTATACATGTTCCGCATAAAATTCGAAAGAAGCTAATTGCCACGGCTAATAAAATGGTGAATTTTGCTCCTTCTATAATTTGTAAGAAAACAGACTCTCCAAAACGATCAGATCCAAAAGGCGGTATTAAAGATGGTGGAAAGGGGGCCTTTCCAAGTAATTCGTTATTGTCATTGTAAAGTAACTGAGGAGGTTTTGGAATGGTATCTTTAAAGAACCAACTATAAATAAAACTAGCTGAAACAAGTATGAATAAATAAGTAAAGCCGATTAAAAAGCGTTTTGATTTCCAAATAGATTTCATAATGCTGCTCCTTTCAATTGCTTTTGCCATCTATTCATCATGAATGAGATTATTTGAAAAATGGCATAAAACGGTAAAATAATCATAACAAGTATGATAAATGCAGCTGGAGGTGAAATAAACGCCTTCTTAAATAAAAATTGAATAATGCCTTCCATATTAAAAACAAATTCTAAAATGAATAAGTTAGAAAGTAAGAAAACAAAAATCGTTTTTAAATGGTGAAAGAAGTGGATAGATATATTTTTGAATAAATGAATGCACAGTATATAACTTGATGAAAGTCCTTTTCCATACGCAACTTCTACGTAATGTTTTCCATGTTCTTCTTTTATGTATAACACCATCATCCGAAACATTTGTAATGTAGGTAAGACTGCTAAAGATAAAATAGGGAGTAAATAAGCTCGATTTTCATTAAAAGAAATAATGGTGACAGGAGATTCTCCGAATTTCTGAAGTACCCATATGAAAAATATTTGCAAACAAATCATCATCATCATATCAGGGATAGCTTCTAATATGAATACAATTCGGTTTATCCATTTTTTTATATAATCTTTTGCTAAAAAATAAAAAAATGCCATACTAGATGATAGAAAGAGCGCAAGAAAAAAGGCTATAAATAATACAGTAAATGAATATAGGTAAGGTTCTAAAACAGTTGGAAATAATGGTGTCTTTTTGAAATGACCAAATTTCGGGTCTGATCCTATAACCACTAATGATTCAGGTGAGAAAACCTGTTTTAACATAGTAACGATCTGATTAAAAAAATGAATTGGTTGAAAAGTGAATCCCTGTTGAGTGATAAATAAATAAGGTAAATTTAGTAATAGTAAGAGTGATAAAAGAATTGATGAAAGTTTTATTGTGAATTGAGATATTTTATTTAACATTAAATCCCTCCGACATCTTTTTACAACATTATACAATAAAGTTCGTATTTTATTTTGATTTTTCGGAAAAATATAAATACTATTAGATTTTATAGTATTTATATTTACAAGGTAAAAAAGTGATAGTAGGGATTCACGCCCTATGTTCATCAAGCTAAGAAAACGAAAATTAGTATCTTTAGGTGGAGGGGTTACAAAAATACGCTATTCTTTCTGGAGAATCATAGGAAAGGATGGCGTTTTTGTATGTATATTTCTGTATCCAATGAATTACAATTATTTGCTTGAGAGATTCAAAGCTTTTTATTTCCAAATATCTTATGAGAGATGTTGGTTTCGTGCAATGAACCAGTCTAAACAAGAGATTTAGTCGCTTTATGTGTATGGATAAGTGAAATGAGAGATTTACATTTAATTATGAAAAAAATTTTCTTTTTTATTGTTGATTTATGAAAAAATATTTTATATACTAATTCATGTAAACGGTTTACTAGATCGCATTTTGCTAGAAACGAAGGGAAGATTCGCATGGAAACAAGGGGGAGAGTAATCGGGATTGACATCGGTACCACTAGTACGAAGACGGTTGTATTCACTGAAAAGGGAAAAGTCGTTGCTTCACATGCAATTGATTATCCAATCATTCAACCGAACGTCGGATGGGCGGAGCAAGATCCTGATGTAATATGTGCTGCTGTATACAAAACTGTAAGCGTTGCCATCATGAAGGGTAATGTGTTACCGGAAGATATTTCTTCTATCGGGATTAGTACAGCAATGCATGCCTTAATTGCAGTAGATGAAAACGGTGCGCCGTTAACGCGCTCTATCATTTGGGCAGATAATCGAAGCACAAAACAATCAGAAAAACTCTTACAACAAATGAATGGTCATGACATTTATAGAAGAACTGGTACACCAATTCATCCGATGTCACCACTTTCTAAGTTGCTGTGGATGAAAGAAGAAGAATCGGATTTATTCAGAACTGCTCATAAATTTATTTCCATTAAAGAGTATGTCATTTATCAATTGTTCTCACGCTATGTAGTTGATTATTCTATCGCATCTGCTACAGGGTTATTTAATTTAGAAACATTAAACTGGGATGAAGATGTTTTAACTATGTTAAATATGTCACCAGAACAATTATCAGCACCTGTACCAACTACATATATTTTATCGGGAATGAAGCCGGAATTAGCACAAAAGATGGGAATTCGTGAAGATATCCCAGTTGTTATTGGTGCGAGCGATGGTGTTTTAGCGAATGTAGGTGTCGGTGCAATATCACCTGGCTCAGCTGCAATTACGATTGGAACAAGTGGTGCAGTTCGAACAATTTCATCAAGTGTTAATACAGATGAAAAAGGAAGAACTTTTTGTTACGCATTAACAGATGAGCACTGGGTTATCGGTGGACCAACGAATAACGGTGGAATATTACTTAGGTGGTTACGTGATGAATTTGGTAGCCCGGAACAAGAGGTAGCGAGGAAGCTTGGGATTGATCCTTATGATTTATTAATTAAGTATGCGGAAAGTGTACCAGCTGGATCAGATGGATTACTATTTTTACCGTTTCTATCTGGAGAACGTGCACCCTACTGGAATGCAAATGCTCGAGGTACATTCTTCGGGATAAACCTTCAGCATAAACGAGAACATTTTATACGAGCAGTTATGGAAGGTGTCTGTATGAGTGTATATTCAGTTGCACTTGCAATTCGTGATTGTACAGGGCCACTTACTGAAATACGTGTTTCAGGAGGATTTGCGAAGTCTGCATTTTGGAGACAAATGCTCTCCGATATGATGGGAAAAGAATTGCTTGTTCCTGAAAGTCATGAAGCATCTGCGCTTGGGGCAGCGGCACTTGCTTTATATGCGGTAGGGAAAATTGATTCTCTTGACGAGGTGAAGGATTGGATTGATATTGTCCATCACCATGTACCAAATAAAGAAAATACGGCTATTTATTTAGAAATGTTTTATATGTATGAACGACTTTACAATCGATTGAAAGAAGAATTTGATTGTATAGCTGCTTTCCAGCGTAAACAATAGGGGGATTGGGAGAAATGGTAGTTGGGATTGTACTAGCGGCTGTTGTCATATTACTTTTACTAATTACGGTAGTAAAATGGCATCCATTTGTCGCGTTAATTTTAACAGCAATCGGAGTTGGGCTAGCAATGGGGATGCCCTTAATTGGAACCTCACCACAACATCCGGGGATTATCGATTCTATTAAATTAGGTCTTGGTAATACGTTAGGGTTTTTAGCGATTGTTTTAGCTTTAGGAACAATGCTTGGAAAAATGATGGCTGAATCTGGCGGTGCTGAACGAATTGCTAACACATTAATTGGACGTTTTGGGAAAAAGCGTGTTCACTGGGCAATGATGTTCGTTGCATTTATCGTAGGGATTCCGGTATTTTTCCAAGTTGGATTTGTACTATTAATTCCGTTAGTATTTACAATTGCGTTAGAAACAGGGGTATCACTTATTACAATCGGTATTCCGCTAGTAGCAGGACTATCTGTTGTACACGGACTCGTTCCACCGCATCCAGCAGCTATGGCAGCGGTAGGTATATTTAAAGCAGATGTAGGGAAGACAATTTTATATGCATTAATTGTCGGACTTCCAACTGCAATAATTTCAGGTCCGCTTTACGGGAAATGGATCGGTGCTCGTATACATAAAGAAGTACCATTAGATATAGCGGAGCAATTTATTGAAAGAGATAAGAAGAAGGAACTTCCTAGCTTCGGAAATACATTGTTTACTATTTTACTTCCAGTATTTCTTATGCTAGGTGCATCGATAGCGGAAGTAGCATTAAATAAAACAAGCCAATTTGCACAAGTATTGCACTTTATTGGAGATCCAATAGTCGCATTATTAATTGCAACGATATATTCTTTCTTTAGTCTTGGCTATGCAAAAGGATTTTCTAAAGACAAAGTATTACAATTTACAAATGATTGTTTAGGTCCAATTGCAAACATACTGTTAGTTATCGGTGCAGGTGGTGCCTTTAATAAAGTGTTATTAGATTCTGGGATTGGAACTACAATTGCGGAGATGGCGAAAGAATCACATATTTCACCAATATTATTAGGGTGGGGAATTGCTGCACTTATTCGAATCGCGACTGGCTCTGCTACTGTTTCCATGATGACAGCAGCAGGAATAGTAGCACCGATTGCGGCAAGTACACCGGGAGTGAATGTAGAGTTATTGGCACTTTCAACAGGTGCAGGGTCATTAATATTATCACATGTGAACGATTCTGGATTTTGGATGATTAAAGAGTATTTCGGAATGACTGTAAAAGAAACATTATTAACATGGACTGCAATGGAGACAATACTATCTGTTGTAGCACTTGGACTAATTTCGTTATTAAATATATTTGTATAGAATGGGAGATTGATTAATATGAAACTAGGTTTAATTGGATTAGGAAAAATGGGATTCCCATTAGCTGAACACTTATATGAAGACAAGCATGAAGTAGTTGTATACGATGTAAATAATGAGCTTGTTGAAAAGGCAGGAAAACTAGGGATTACTGCACGTCATACATTAAAAGAAATGATCGTTGAACTAGAAGCACCTCGTACAATTTGGGTAATGGTACCTGCAGGAGAAGTTGTTGAGTCAGTACTAAAAGATGTATATCCATTATTAGAGGAAGGCGATATCGTTATTGAAGGTGGAAATTCATTCTATAAAGATACGTTGCGCCGTGCTGAAGAAGCGAAAAGCTTTGGCTTACATTACGTAGATATCGGTACATCAGGCGGTGTAGAAGGAGCTAGATACGGTGCGTGCTTAATGGTTGGTGGAGAAAAAGAAATCTATGATCAATTAGAACCTTTATTTAAAGACTTAGCAGTAGAAAACGGTTATTCTTATGCAGGCCGCGTTGGTAGTGGACATTTCTTAAAAATGGTTCATAACGGTATTGAATACGGAATGATGCAAGCAATCGCTGAAGGATTTGAAGTACTAGATAAAAGTGATTTTGATTTCAATTATGAAGATGTTGCAAAAGTATGGGCGAACGGATCGGTTATCCGTGGTTGGTTAATGGACTTAACTGAAAAAGCATTTGCAGATGATCCAAAACTTGATGGCATTAAAGGTGTAATGAATTCTTCAGGAGAAGGGAAATGGACTGTTGAAACTGCGCTTGAATTACAAGCAGCGGCACCAGTTATCGCTATGTCATTATTTATGCGCTACCGTTCACAAGAAGATGATACATTCCATGGGAAAGTTGTTTCAGCTCTTCGTAATCAATTCGGTGGACATGAGGTTGTGAAAAATTAGTTTTGTGAAACTCATACGAAAGTATGAGTTCTTTTTTATTTCTCATACTATTTTATGAAAGCTTTTACCTCTTTTTACTGTATTTTGTATAGAAATTTCTGATAATATAAAGGTAGAATTTGAAAACAAAGGGGAGAAATGATTATGAAACTAGTCGTAATTAATGGTACACCAAGAAAGTTTGGAAGAACTCGCGTTGTGGCAAAATATATTGCAGAGCAATTTGAAGGGGAGTTATACGATTTAGCAGTAGCGGAATTGCCTTTATATAATGGAGAAGAATCACAACGTGAATTAGAGGCAGTGAAAAAATTAAAAGCTTTAGTGAAAGCTGCGGATGGAGTAGTACTATGTACACCAGAATATCATAATGCGATGAGCGGAGCGCTGAAAAATTCGTTAGATTACTTAAGTAGCAGTGAATTCATCCATAAGCCTGTCGCATTATTAGCGGTTGCTGGAGGAGGTAAAGGGGGAATTAACGCATTAAATAGTATGCGTATTGTTGCTAGAGGCGTTTACGCAAACGCAATTCCAAAACAAGTCGTGCTTGATGGATTACATGTGCAAGATGGTGAACTTGGAGAAGATGCAAAACCATTAATTCATGATTTAGTTAAAGAATTAAAAGCATATATGAGCGTATATAAAGAGGTGAAAAAACAATTAGGAGTTGAGTGAAATGTCCTCTCTTTATCATGATTCTCGCTTGTATTACATTCTAGGAGCCAATAGTTTATCTGCTATTGGCTCTGGGATTGTTATGATAACGATTCCGTGGCTATTGATTAAGGAAAGTGGGGGAGAGACAACGTTTGGGTATATTTCTATCGTTGCAACTCTCATCATGTTTTTACTAACACCATTCATTGGGCAAAGCATAGATCGTTTTTCAAGAAAATCTTTATTGTTATGTAACGAAGGTATCGGGATAGCTATTATAGGAATGATGGCTATTTGGGGATTTGCTGGGCAATCATACAATTCTATTCATTACATTATTATTTATATAGCAGGTTCTTTCTATTATCTATTATTCTATCCCACGATATTTGCATTTAACCAAGAAATATTTCAATCAGAGCATTATAAAAGTTTAAGTGGCACAATGGAAATACAAGGACAATTAACGCAAGTTATTTCAGGTGCAGCTGCTAGCTTTTTAATTGAGATTATTTCTTTGAAATGGATCTTGTTAGTGGATATGTTAACTTTTGCAGGAGCATTTTTCCTGTTCTTATGTATACCATATGTAAAGAAAAAAGAAGTAAAAGGGAAAGTAACATTTAAGAAGCAATTGTTCGAAGGAATTCACTTTATGAAAAAGCGCCCTAAGTTATTTTTGTTTTTACTAGCGACTTATATGCCGTTTATCGGTGTCATGATGGCAAATTATTTAATCCCAGTATATATTTCAGATATACTCAAAGCTAGTGCCTCTGTATACGCAATTGAAGGTATGATGTACGGTGTTGGAGCGGTTCTTGCAGGAATAAGTATTCCAATCATGATGAAATATGTCAAAACAGAAATTTCAATCGTTATGACGATGTTCATTTATGTAATTTCAATTACCGTAATGATTATTGAGCCTTCCATTATGTTATTATATGGACTTGCGATTTTTCATGCGATTGGAAATGCTGGAACGAGAGTGGCGAGAAATGTATTGATGATGGAAGAAATCCCAAATGAAGTAATGGGACGTGTGGACAGCTTATTTCGATTAATTGGTACAGGAATTCGAATTGTATTATTAATGTTGTTTACGGCAGGCGTATCTAAAGCAGGGGTGATGATCCCGTTTTACGTACTAAGCTTTATATTGATCCTATCATTAGGGATTGCTTTTTATTATGTAATTTCAAAACGTAAAATGGAAGCGAATGTGTCTAATAAATCCATCGTTTAAAAAACACTTCTTACTCCCTTTCGTTTTCTATATAATAAAAAGAAAGGGAGTGCTAACTTATTTATGAACAAATGGATCTTTCTTATAATCTTATTACTACCTCCGCTATACATCATTTATATGACGTTTCGAATGAATAAAGTTGCTCGTGAAAAATTGAGTAACCACTCTCCGTACGTTCTTATATTAGGTGCAAAGTTATTTGGAGATAGACCGTCTTTATCTCTTCAAAACCGCTTGGATGCAGCGTTGGAATATTTATATTCTCACCCTGAGGTGAAAGTAATTGTTTCAGGTGGTCAAGGGGAAGATGAAGATATACCGGAAGCTCACAGTATGAGAAACTATTTAATGGTAAATGGTATAGATGAGAATCGTATTTTAATTGAAGACCGCTCTACAAATACGTATGAAAATTTAAAGTTTAGTATGGATTTATATGATGTAAAGCATGCGGTAGTTGTAAGTAATACGTATCATTTATATCGAACGAAAATAATTGCAAAGCGTTTAGGTATAAAGATGGAAGCTTTGGCTGCTGAAACACCGAGGCGCTCTAAGAAAAAAGCGTATGTGCGTGAATATGCTGCAATTATGAAAACATTATTGTTCGACCGTTAGAGCTCAAATGAGAGCTCTTTTTTTGTATAATAAAGCGTATCATTTGAAATGAATGCTATATTCCATCAAAATAAAGGAAACAACATGAAAGGAGTTGTGTCTGTGATTCAATTTAATCATGTGTCAAAAGCGTATGAAGATGGCACAAAAGCAGTGGATTCATTGCATTTAGAAATTAAAAAAGGAGAATTTTTTGTTCTCATTGGTCCGAGTGGTTGCGGGAAAACAACGACAATGAAGATGATTAACCGTTTAATTGAAACGACAGAAGGATCAATTTTAATCGATGGAAAAGATATTCAACAATATAACATAAACGAACTACGTTGGAATATAGGGTACGTGTTGCAGCAGATTGCGCTGTTTCCACATATGACAATTGCTGAAAATATTGCAGTTGTTCCTGAAATGAGAAAATGGACCAAAAAGGAAATAAAAGCACGTGTCGATGACTTGCTACAGATGGTTGGGCTCGATCCAGATGTATATCGTGATCGCATGCCAGATGAATTGTCGGGAGGGCAGAAACAACGTGTTGGTGTCGTACGGGCATTAGCCGCAAACCCGAAAATTGTACTTATGGACGAACCATTTAGTGCGTTAGATCCGTTAAGTAGGGAGCAGCTCCAGAAGGATATCGTACAACTGCAAAAAAAGATTCAAAAAACAATCGTGTTCGTAACGCACGATATGCAAGAGGCTTTATCACTTGGTGATCGTATTTGTGTAATGAAAGAAGGAAAGGTTGTTCAATTAGATACACCAGAAGGAATTATACATAACCCGAAAAATGAGTTTGTAGAGGAGTTCATTGGAAATCGTGGACGACCTTGGTATGAGGGGAAGAGTATAGAAGAGGTATTGCCGCTAGACGATGGTATACGAGTTGAAGGGAATGCTTTATCTTTACATTCGTCATTACAAGAAGCAATAGTCCGCTTACAAACTGAAGAGTCAGTGCCGGTTGAAGAGCATGGTCAATATGTTGGAGCGTTAACAAGTCGTCATATTGTCAATTACATTGTTGAACAAATGAAGGAAAGAGGCTAAACAGTGACTGATTTTATTCAAACGTTCCAAGAACGAAAAGTAGAATTGCTAAGTGCATTAAGTGAGCATTTACAAATATCGCTTATTTCACTATTTTTTGCAGTAATTATTGCGGTGCCTCTTGGCATTTTATTAACAAGAAAAGAACGGATGGCTGAATTTATAATAGGGACTTCTGCTGTTATGCAGACTGTGCCATCACTTGCATTACTTGGACTTTTAATTCCATTAGTAGGAATCGGAAAACTTCCAGCCATTATCGCATTAGTTGTGTATGCACTATTACCTATTTTACGAAATACATATACAGGAATACGGGAATTAGATGAATCACTTATAGAAGCGGCGAAAGCTATGGGAATGAATAGCTGGAGAAGGTTATGGAAGGTGGAGCTTCCTCTCGCATTGCCAATTATTATGGCGGGTATTCGTACAGCGATGGTATTAATTGTTGGAACGGCTACATTAGCTGCTTTAATAGGCGCAGGTGGGCTTGGTAAACTTATATTACTTGGTATCGATCGAAATGACCATGCGCTTATCATTTTAGGGGCCGTACCAGCCGCGTTACTCGCTTTATTCTTTGATATAGTACTTCGCACACTCGAGAGCCCAAGACGCTCTTCTAAGCGCGTTATATTGACAATATGTATTGTTGTCGTAATGATTGCTTCGCCATTTCTTTGGAATACACAGAAGAACGACATAGTTATTGCCGGCAAACTTGGATCTGAACCAGAAATTTTAATTCAAATGTACAAGCAACTTATTGAGCAGGATACAGATTTACAAGTGGAATTAAAGCCGGGCCTTGGAAAAACAGCATTTGTATTTGAAGCGTTAAAATCAGGTGAAGTAGATATATACCCAGAATTTTCAGGTACAGCTTTATCTACTTTCGTGAAAGAAGAACCGAAAAGTACAAATCGTGATGAAGTATATGAACAAGCCCGCACGGGAATGGAAAAGAAATATAATATGGTTATGTTAAAGCCAATGGAGTATAACAATACATACGCACTAGCCATGCCGAAAAAAATAGCAGATCAAAATAACATAAATACAATTTCTGATTTAGGAAAAATTGCACAGGAAGCTAAAGTAGGATTTACATTAGAATTTGCTGATCGTGAAGATGGTTATAAAGGAATGCAAAAATTATATAACTATAAGTTTTCAAATGTTAAAACGATGGAACCGAAACTGCGCTATAGTGCAATACAATCGGGGGATGTTAACGTAATCGATGCATATTCAACAGATAGTGAACTTGAGCAATATGGGCTTAAAGTGCTAAAAGATGATAAAGGACTATTCCCGCCTTATCAAGGAGCACCATTATTAAGAAAAGAGACGTTACAGAAATATCCTGAACTCGAAAAAGTATTAAATAAATTATCTGGAAAGATTACAGATGAAGAAATGAGAAAAATGAATTATGAAGTAAACGTAAATGGTAAAAGTAGCGAAGAAGTCGCAAAACAATTTTTACAAAAAGAGAAGTTACTTCGTTAATTTTACAATAAATATACAATTTTATATGTATGAAATGACCGTTCATTACAAAATGAACGGTTTTTTTGTGCATACTTATACATTTTTTCAAAAAAGTATTCCATTTTTCTTCATTTTCTTTTAGAATAAGTAATGTTTTCCTGAAAAAATATAAGAGAAACGTCTATTAGAGAAAAAGGTGACTTTAATAGTTGAACGAACATAACACCTAGAATGACAGATGGGGTGGTACAAATAGAAAAGAAGTTAGGATTTTTTCCGTTAATCGCATTAGTAGTTGGAACGATGGTTGGAGGCGGCGTTTTTAGTTTACCGCATGATTTAGCAGTAGGAGCAAATAGTGGTGCAACGATAATTGGTTGGTGTATTACAGCGATGGGAATGATTCCACTTGCGCTCGTATATCAAACGTTAGCAAGACAAAAACCGGAGCTTGAGGGCGGAATTTATAGTTATGCACGAGCTGGATTCGGTGAATATATTGGCTTTAACAGTGCATGGGGGTACTGGCTGGCAGGAATTTTAGGAAATGTCGCAACAATTATGTTGCTGTTTAGCACATTAGGTTATTTCTTCCCAATTTTTAAAGGAGGAAATAATGTTGCGTCTATCATTGGTGCCTCTCTTTTATTATGGACACTTCATTTTCTTATCTTATTTGGAATTCGTGAAGCATCCATTATGAATGTTATCGCAACGATTGGGAAATTAGTTCCGATCTTATTATTTATTGTCGTGATGGTAACTGCGTTTCGCTGGGATACATTTACACATGACTTTTGGGGCGAAGGAACTATCTCAGTTTCCTCTGTACTAGGTCAAGTGAAAAATACAATGCTTGTAACCCTTTGGGTGTTCATTGGGGTTGAAGGAGCAGTTGTATTATCAGGAAGAGCTAAAAATAGCAGAGACGTTGGAAAAGCGACAGTACTTGGACTTATTTTAGTAATGTCTATTTATATTTTAATTTCTGTTCTGTCAATGGGAGCCATGACAAGAAAAGAACTTTCAGTATTAGAGACTCCTTCAATGGGACATGTATTAGAACATGTTGTTGGGCCATGGGGTGCAATGGCAATTAATATTGGATTAGTTGCGTCACTTGTAGGTACATTAATTGGCTGGTTTTTACTTGTTTCTGAAATTTCTCACGTAGCAGGAAAAGACGGAGTGTTTCCGAAAGTCTTTACGAAAACAAATAAGAAACAAACGCCGCATATGGCATTATGGATTTCAAATATTGTTGCCCAAACTATATTTATAATCGTTCTGTTTTCACAATCGACATATCAAATTATGTATTTCATTGCGTCAACATCAATTTTATTACCGTATTTATTATCAGCGCTATTTCAATTGAAATTAGTCATTACGAAAGAGCTGAAAGCTGCAAGAGTAAAAAATGGCTTGCTCGCTTTAATTGCTTCTGTATATTCTGTATGGCTTATTTATGCAGCTGGTTTAAAGAATTTATTACTTGTTTCAATTGTATATGGAATCGGGATTATCGTGTACATGTTTGCAAGAAAAGAAAAAGGGAATCGTTGTTTTGCAGGCAAAGAGCGATATGTGATGTGGGCGATTGTTATTGCCGCTATTACATCACTTTATATGCTTGTGACAGGAAATATAAAAATGTAAAAGTCCTTTTCTTTTAAAGGGCTTTTTTCTTTGGTTAGAGAATATTTAATACATAAGATATTCAGGAGGGATGAAAATGGGAGAAAAAGAACAGTTGTCTAGAATTATGGATTTAGCTAGTGATTTAAGGAAAGTACTGGTGCAAGAATCTTTTTTTAATCATCATCCTGAACTACGAGGAGTGATTGAAAATTTAGCGAGTTCTGTAGAGAATTTGGCGGAGTTGCAGCAAAATAAAGATGAAAATGCCGAAGATAGATTGCGGTACGTGCTTGCTAAAATGAAAATTGCTCATAATGCCATTTTACAAGAGAAAAAAGCATTTCCTTCTCATTAATATACGTTTTATTTTTGAACCTGACGGATGACGTCAGGTTTTTTATTTCTAGTTTTAGATTGTAGTTCATACACTAAGAATAGTATGAAAAAAGAAGGTGACGACGTTGAAATTACATAAAGCTCTTCATCCAAGTTTTATAAAACGAATGTATTATATGAGGTTTATTGGAACGTTTGCAAAAGCTGAGGGAGAGAAGAACGGAGAAAATTTCTTTGTACAATGTCTTTCTCCAATACCTTTAACTTTACAAGAGTTATTTCCGACTGGAAAATATTTGTTTGAAGGATTATGCAGTAATAAAAAGAATGAAAAAATTTTTACCGATTTAAAGAAGCGTAAATTAGAAAAGCAACTGGTTATGTTTCGTCTTTATTATGATCGTGGAAATATATTTCTGGAATTAATATGCACAGAAGAGCCTCAGGAAATGGCATCTTCATATAAATTGATTCCTTCACCAAAGGTCTCAAATTATAAAAAGAGAGCGTCGTTGGAACGGAAGTTAAGCAACGGTTACTTATCATTTCTTATGCCTAAATTACCAAAAGACTTTGAGCCTCCAAAATTATTGTGGCATGAAGGAAGGCTATATGGAAATTTATCGTTAAAATCATCAATAAGTTCAATTTCATATTTTGAGCAAAGAAAAGAATGCAAATATATTGAAATAAACGATTGGATGAAACATGTAGAAATAGCAGTAGATGATCATTTATATTTTGTAAGTGAAAATGTGTATGACCAACTAAATAAACGAATTGTTGAAGAAGGTAAGTTAGTTGAAGTAGAAGATATTAAAATACAAAAGGAGGACTGGGAATGGGATGAGCGTGAATCCTCTTTTTTGCAGTATGTACAAAGTATGGTTCGTAATAAAGGACTATATTTGGATGATACAGATATATATAATTTTCACATTAGCGTCAAAACCAATACGTTAACAATTGTTGGTGGTATACCAGGTATTGGGAAATCACGCTTTGTGCAAGCTTATGCAGAATCACTTGGATTACGTTATGGTGAAGAATTGATTTGGATTCCGATTTCACCATCGTATCAAGAACCACATGATATTCTCGGTTACCTTCATCCGAATGGTAATTTTATTGAAAGTGAAACGAAGTTAGTTCGGACATTATTGAAGGCTAAAGAAAACCCAAATCAATTGTATATAATTGTGTTCGATGAAATGAACATGTCACATATTGAGCATTGGTTTACTCCGTTTCTATCCGTTCTTCAACTTGAAAAGAAAAATCGTATTTTAAATTTGTATGAGAAAGTACAAGAAATAGAAAATTCAATTCCACCTTCAGTGGAAATTGGTGAGAATGTTATTTTCGTAGGCACTGTAAATTTTGATGAAACGACGAAAGAGCTTTCCGATCGATTATTAGATCGAACAAATTTGATTACATTACAAAAAATTCCGTTTTGCGAGATGAGTATAGAACAAGAGAAAGTTGTTCAGCAACCCCCGCTGAAAGTAACAACGGGAGAATTTCGACTCAATTGGTTGAGGAATAAAGAGATGATCGAAGTGTTTACTGAAGAGGAATTAGAGTTATTGGATAAGTTACATGATGTATTATCATCACACGATATATCAAAAGGAATTTCTTTCCGATGTGCAAGCGCAATCGCTACGTATTTGCAAAATATACCGTTCCAAAATAATCAGTCCTATATGATTAGCAGGGAAGAAGGTTTTGACTTGCAAATAAAGCAACGCGTATTAACGAAATTAAGGGGGACAGAAATGACAGTGGGCTCTCTACTTTCTGAAGAAGCAAAAAGGGGAGCGACATTGATACCACTTTTACAGTCTCAGCTTGCAAATCGTGTATCTACATTTGAACATTCTTTAGCTTATATAAGACAAAAGCGTAGAGAACTGGAGCTGTATGGCTATGCAAAATGAGGAGCGTTATGAAACAGCAATCGTCGATACGAAAGAAACGCTCCCGTTTGTATTGAAGCTAATTATTGGTACTGAGGGGAAAGGCGATTTTATCCTTTTAAACCGGCTTTGTACGTCTACTACAGCATTAGTTCAATGTATTTATAAAGTACAGGAGTTAAAACCACTGAAATTGCATTTCCATTATCAAAATCCAATGGATATTACATTCATATGGAATAAAGTATATGAGGGACAAAAGAATATAAAAGAGTCACAATATGAATTAAATGAAAAAAAACAAAGAGTATTAGTTTATGAACATGGAAAAACTGAATTTTTTTATCCGTGGCGCTGTGGCTTATATCATTTTGAAGTGCGTATAGAAGATAAAACTTATTATGGTGCGTTTCAAGTTGTTCCTAAAAACTTTTTTGATGACCAATTTGAAATGATTCAAGATTATGTGAAGTCAATTTTAAACGAGCTAATTTTAGATAGAGGTTATTACAAGAAAACTTTCTCAGCACTTAGCGATATTGAAGATTCTTCTTATTTGGTATTGTTAAGAAAGTTGCCACAAAAAATGAAAAGAATAAAACAAATTTTTAAGAAAGTAGAATCGAATGCGGAATTTGTACACGAATATGAATGGGAAACGAAAGCGCGGAAGGCAACGAGAAAAACTGCCATTATGACAGAAAGAAAGCTTTATGCGAAATATTACAACCGTAAATTTAAGGAGCAAAAAAATAGTATTGAAAATGCATTTCTTAAATTTAAAACGATGCAATTCTATTATTATTTACTTGAAGCAGAAAGTTTTGTACGTAAAACGATTGAAATACTAGAAGGAGAAAAGAAGAAAAAGTCAGATGAATTTCAGGCTGTTAAAACAATTATGAAAACGATTGAACGAAATGGATCCGTGACGGATAGGGAAAAACAAAAATATAGAAATCTACATTTGCTGAAAGAAGCAGATTTACGGAAAAGTTCTGTGAAAATACAAGAATATAAAATATTAGCTCATATCGTATATGAAAGTGTGCAATACTTTCGAAATTTATTGTATTCTCCATTTTGGAGGGAAGTTTCTGAAACAGCTACCATTAATTCGAACACTTTATCTATACCGCATCAACAATTAATCCACCATTTAGAATTGTTACCGCAACATACGGAGCAACCCCCATCTTTATTATTCGTATATAAACCAACGTTTTTAGTCTATGAGTATTACGCTTTTTTTATCGTTATTTCTATATTAGAACAAATCGGATTTGAAGATAAGAATCCGATTCGTGAACAAATACAAGAACATTTTTATTTAGACGGATTACAAGATGGAACGACAGTGATTTTACATCGAGATGATATAAAAGTGCACGTCGCGTTTAATGATTTAATTGAAACACACCCTCTTATTGCACTAAGCAAAGGAAGTAATTTTTATAACGGAGAGGACACAAAGAAGCCGGATATTCGTTTAGATTGTTATGTAAAGGAAGAAGAGAAGTATGTATATAAATCTTCTATTATTATCGAAGTGAAATACAGCCCTATGTACAATATTTTTCAACCTATTGGTAATACGAAAGCGACGGAGCAAATGTATAAATACTGGTCTATTAAATATGTAGAAGAACAAAGTGGAAAACGAGTTTTTCATCGTAGGGCAATTTATGAAGTGATTTGTGTATATCCAGGGAGTCATATGCATAGTAAAAAAATAGAATCTGGTTGTGGTGTGTTTTTACAATTATATCCGTATAAGACGAAACAAGGAGAAGAGAAGTTGGCGGGAAAGCACGGGATGATTCAAATTTTTGAAAAATGGTTAAAAAGCAATAAAATGTAAAAGAAATCCTTTTTTATAAAGGATTTCTTTCGGTTAAGAAGAATTATATGCCATAAGGAAAGAAGCATAACATGGGTCGGATTTGATTTCATTAGAGAAATTAACTTTCTTTGTATGTACGATTGTATAAGAAAGTAAGAAATGGTACATGCGGGGGAACAGAGTGTGAAATAGGAATTTAATTCAAATTGCAGAATATAATAAAACGTAAATATTTTTAGTTGCATACGAAGGTTTGTTCTTATATGATAGTAAGTGAAAGCGTTATCAAAAACAGAGCGGCGATGGGAAAGGCGGGTAAATATGTTCCAGCGTGTTCAAACAAAGGAAGAACATTTTTGGTTCGAGCAACTGTGGGGAGATTTTTGTGAAGAAAGAAACTTAATGTTTGTAGAACGTAATTTAAATCCATCACGATTTTTATTAATAGAAGATGAACATCATATCGGTACAGTAGAATGTATTAAGTATACAGTACCTGAACAATCAAATTCGGAGTTTTTCTATCCGTTTTCTAAAAATGATTTAGTGAAAGATTTGAAAAATGTATATGAAATAGGAAAGTTAAGCATTGCGAAAACGTCTCGGGGGAGAGGACATTTCAAAAGGCTGGCAGCGATTTTATTTATGCATGCGTTAGAGACGAAAGCTGAATGGTATATTGCAGCAGTTACAAAAAGAATGTATATGTATTTACTTACACTCGGTTTTCCAATTGAGCCGATAGATAGTCCATTCCAGTTTCATGATACTTTACAAGGTGTACCAGTACGGATTCATGCTCGAAAAGGCGCTACACATTTGTATTCTTTGAAAGAATTCCGTGATATTATTCAAGGGAATGCTCATGCACAGGCACTTATTGCAGAATACAGTAAAAATATTATGTTAACAAAATAAAAATATATGAATATGTATAATATGAAGAAGGGTGTCATGTTACAGCCTTCTTTCTTCATACAAAAAGTAGACCCTTATTTTTGTAATAAGGGTCTACAAGTTTATAGTCCAAATATACTAAAAATCATTTTGCGGCGCTTAGGTTTCTTTTCTCTTTCATATGTTGGTTTTGAATCAGGAGTAATATATATTGGTTCTTCTTTTTTTAAGGCAGCTTCTAGTTTTTGAATTCGCTCTAACATTTCCTCCATTTCACGGCGATGTTGTAAAAGTTGGTATGTAACGACATCATTTGCTTTATCTAGCATTTGTTCTTCCATTCGATCTAGTCTTCTCGTAATTGTGGTTAGTTGAGCTGTTAATTGCTCAAAATCATTCGATGATGTATTTTGAACAATTGCGTTTACTTGAGTTTTTAATTTTTCTACATCATTTGAAGATGTTTTTTGAGTAGTTTGAGAGTTTTGAGGCTGGTCCATTTGGGAACGATGGTATTCTAACATTTGATCTAAATCACCTTGTGTGAAAATAAAATGGCCATATTTATTTTTTTTTATCGTAAGATTTAATTGTTGTGCAATCCGGACAACAGCCTTTGGGCTAACACCTAACTTCTTTGCGATAAATGGTGTTTTATATTCCAAAATAATCCCTCCTATATATATCCTGTTGAATGATTTCTAGTTATGTAGCAAGTTCCCTTCAGGTGTGACAAAAGAAGTGTGGAATCGGCAAAGAAAGTGTTTTTTCACGAAGTTTAGCTGTTTAGCACATATGAATTATATAAATCATTTTTAGTTGTCAGAAAATTAAACTTATTATAGTTTGACGATAATAAGCTAATTAGATTATCATAATTATAAATATCTTTTTTATGTATGCATATAATATATAAAAAGGTGGTTACTAATGTAGAATTTTATTAGAGTATAAGAATGCTTACTTCACTTGAATAAATTTAAGTAGGAGGTGGCTTCCTTGCTTACACTGTAAGTAAGGAAAAGTATTTGGACATATATAGTATAAGTATAGTGATTGTTTTAATTGCCTTAACGGCATTTTTCGTTGCAGCAGAATTTGCAATTGTTAAAGTGAGGAGTTCACGAATTGACTATTTAATTGCAGAAGGAAATAATCGTGCAATATCTGTCAAAACAGTCATTACAAACTTAGACGAATATTTATCAGCTTGTCAATTAGGAATAACTGTTACAGCTCTTGGGATTGGGTGGTCTGGTAAACCTGCGCTAAAGCACATGTTTGATGTGTTGTTTGCAAATTGGAACGTCCCTACTCAACTCGCAGACATTTTCGCTATAATTTTAGTGTTTTTGTTTATCACATTTTTCCATGTGGTAGTAGGAGAATTAGCTCCAAAAACATTCGCGATTCAAAAAGCAGAACAAGTGAGTTTCTTTGTTGCTAAGCCACTCATTTTGTTTTATCGTATTGCATTCCCATTCATTTGGATTTTAAATGGATCAGCTCGGTTAATTACAAAGTTTTTTGGATTGAAACCACCAAAAGGGCATGATGAAGTGCATTCAGAAGAAGAATTGCGGTTGTTAGTTTCAGAAAGTTATAAAAAGGGTGAGATTAATCAATCTGAATATAAGTATGTGAATAAAATATTTGAATTTGATGATCGTATTGCGAAAGAAATAATGGTACCACGAACAGAGATGAATATTTTAAATAAAGAAATGCCTGCTGAAGAGGCTTTACAAAAAATGTCTCATGAAAAATATACAAGGTATCCGGTTGTTGATGGTGATAAGGACCATGTAATAGGCTTTGTTAATTTTAAAGATATATTTACAGATTTTGTGAAGCATCGAGTTGTTAGTGAAAAGACAGTGGAGCAATATATGAGGCCAATTATTTTAGTTATTGAATCTATCCCAATTCATGATCTATTTTTAAAAATGCAAAGAGAAAGGACACATATCGCTATATTAATTGATGAATATGGTGGTACATCAGGTCTTGTAACTGTTGAAGATATTTTAGAAGAAATTGTAGGGGATATTCAAGATGAGTTTGATACTGATGAACAACCGGAAATCCAACAAGTTAGTGAGACGAAAACAATTTTAGAAGGAAAAGTACTTGTTAGTGAAGTAAACGCATTATTGGGTTTGACTATTGACGACGATGATGTCGATACGATCGGCGGTTGGATCCTAACAAAAAATATTGAGATTTCCGAAGGTGATACCATTGAAATTGAAAATTATAAGTTTTGTGTGAAAGAATTAGATGGACACTATATTAAGAGGTTAGAAGTAACGAAACCTTCAGAATCGATTGTTATTGTAGGAGATGAAAAAAAGATTTCGCTCCAAGAACAAATTAGTTCGTAAACTCTGCTTTGTAGCAGAGTTTTTTTTGAGCAAAATGTTTTTTGGTGTATTAGGGCTATGATACAATTACATAAGTCAGACCTTTCACCAGGTGAAATAAGTGTAATGTATTATTGTATACATATATTTGGAAGGAGAACCACTATGAAAAAGCATTTATATATAAATGGAGTATGGAAATCAGTATGGACATATAAACCATTGTATGCACCATATTCTGAAGAAACATTAGCGGAAATTGCGCAAGGTACAGAAGATGACGTTAAGGAAGCAGTAGTTTCGGCTAAAAATGCAATGAAAGAAATGAAAAAATTATCTGCATACGATCGCGCAACTATTTTAGAAAAGGTTGCACAAAAAATGGATGAGAGAAGAGAAGAGTTTGCAGAGATTATCGCAAAAGAAGCTGCAAAACCAATTCGTGCTGCAAGGGGAGAAGTAGATCGCACTGTTCAAACGTATAAGTTTGCAGCTGAAGAAGCGAAGCGAATATATGGTGAGACGTTACCATTAGATGCTGCGCCAGGAGCAGAGGGCCGTATAGCGTATACAATTCGACAACCAATCGGGGTTATTGGTGCTATTACACCGTTTAATTTTCCACTTAATTTAGTAGCACATAAAGTAGGCCCAGCAATTGCGGCTGGAAATACTATTGTGCTAAAGCCAGCCGACCAAACGCCACTTTCGTCGTATGCATTGGTAGAATTATTTGAAGAAGCTGGTTTACCAAAGGGAGCTTTCAATATAATTTCTGGACCTGGATCTGTTGTAGGTGAGGCATTAGTAAAAGATGAGAACGTTGCTTGTATTACTTTTACAGGAAGTCTGAAAGTAGGGATTGGAATTAAGGAAAAAGCTGGATTGAAACGAGTGACATTAGAATTAGGGTCGAACGCTGCTGTAATTATTGATGAAGATGTTGAATTGACAGACGAAATAATTGAACGTGTAAAATGGGGCGCGTTTGTGAATAATGGACAAGTTTGTATTTCAGTACAACGTGTTTTTGTGCATGAACACAAAATGGATGAGTTTATTACAAAATTAACGAAAGCAATGGAAAACGTTGTAGTAGGAGACCCGCTTCATGAAGAAACAGATGTATCGGCACTTATTTCAAAAAACGATGTAGAACGTATAAATGCATGGGTGGAAGAGGCAGTTAAGGAAGGAGCAAATGTTGTATACGGTGGTAACAAACGTGATGCAAGGATTTTTGAACCGACTGTATTAACAAATGTTCCAGAGTATGTATCTGTTCAGTGCCAAGAAGTATTCGGTCCACTTATGACTGTAAATACATTTAAAGAATTTGATGAGGCTTTAGAACAAGTAAATAATTCACGTTATGGATTACAAGCAGGTGTATTTACAAACAATCTATGTAAAGCCATGCGTGCAATTGATGAATTAGAAGTCGGTGGTGTCATGATTAATGATATTCCAACGTTTAGGGTAGATCATATGCCTTATGGTGGTGTGAAAGAGAGTGGCACAGGCCGTGAAGGGATTAAATATGCAATAGAAGAAATGACAGAAATGAAATTAATATGTATTAAAAAATAAAAGGTACACTTTTTTAATCAAGTGTACCTTTTATTTTACTTCATTTCTTGTTTGAAAATATCATCTTCGACATAAATGTGTTCTTTATCTACAGCAGTGCTATGAGAGAGTACTAAACCGATTGGTGTTTCAGTACCTTTATTTTGAACAATTGTAAAAGGAATATTTTTTTCAGTTGCTAATTTAATGTATTTTGATAAATGTGGGTAAGCAATGCTTCCATTTAGGAATAGTTGTAATGATTGAGAAGAACGTATGTTACCTGTTACTTCTGTATACACATTACTTTGCATTACTTGACCGATTGTTAAAGCGATTTCTACACGCTCACGTAATGTAGTTAAGTACATATTACGTTCTTCTGGTTTGTTTTGCTTTTGGCCATATATGCCTTCTTGGAGATAGTCTTCCACATTTTTATTTACCATATTTTTCACACCTTTCACTTCTTATTGTACGCAAGAATTAAAAAGGATGCAAAAAAAGTAGTTTTGAACAGGAAAATAATTTAAAAAATGAGAAGGGAAAAGGGATATATGAGTACAACTTATTTAAATAAGAAAGGAAAAATAAATTTTATCAACAGAAATTAACAAAATGTGACAATAATCTATTAACGAAATGTATTTTTTGTGTTAATATTCAAAATATAAAGGGTATTCGTCGTATGGAAATGGAGGAATGGAGGTTTTTCCAATCGATAAGGATATTAAAGAAGTATTTTGTTCGCACTTGAAAAACAACAGGCACCAATTCGTAGAGAACTGGAAAAACAAAATGATAATTTCCGAAAAAGATCCATTTAAACAAGAGGTAGTTCAAAATGGAGAAAATTTATTAGAGTTAATTATCGAACTTATTATGGAAGATAAAGACATTGATTATCTTCAGCCATTATGTGAGAAAATTGCCATTGAGCGTGCAGGGGCAGATGCGAATATTGGAGATTTTGTCTACAATACAAATGTGGGAAGAAATGAACTTTTTGAAGCAATGTGCGAATTGGATGTAAGTGCTCGTGAACTGAAACCGATTATGGCCCAAATACATACTTGTTTTGACAAATTAATTTATTATACCGTTTTAAAATACTCAGAAATTATATCGAGAAATTTAGAAGAAAAACAGCAATATATAAATGAAACACATAAAGAAAGGCTTACGATTCTAGGGCAAATGTCGGCTAGTTTTGTGCATGAATTTCGTAATCCGCTAACTTCGATTATGGGATTTGTAAAGTTATTGAAGACAGACCATCCTAATCTATCGTATTTAGATATTATTTCACATGAATTAGATCAATTAAATTTTAGGATTTCGCAATTTTTACTTGTATCGAAAAAAGAAATGTGGAATGAATCTGAACGTTTTTGGTTAAATGACTTATTTCAAGATATTATACAATTCTTGTATCCAAGTTTAGTTAATGCAAATGTTTTGATTGAAAAGAATTTGCCGTATCCTATTCCACTCGTTGGTTACCGGAGTGAAGTGAGGCAAGTAGTTTTAAATATTTTAATGAATTCGATTGATGCTCTTGAATCGGTGAAAGAAGAGCGGAAAATTATCATTGATGTATTTGAAGAGGATCAGACTGTTCGCATTGTTATAAAAAATAATGGCCCCATGATTCCAGCAGACAATGTAGAGACCATTTTTGAGCCATTTGTAACTACTAAAAAGCTAGGAACTGGTATTGGATTATTTGTATGTAAACAAATTGTAGAAAAACATAACGGATCCATATTGTGTCGTTCGAATAACGATTGGACAGAATTTCAAATTGCGTTTCAAAAATAAACAGTCTACACCATACAAATGGTGTAGACTGTTTTAATTTGTAAGTATAACGGCCTCTAATTTTGGATCCTTAGTTGAATAACCTACTATTGAAATCGTGTAAATTGTATTTGGTTCAACGTTGAATTTCGGAATGGTTAATAGTACTTTTTTTGTATCAGCAAGTGAAACTTCAATATCTGCTGTACCAGGGCTAACTTGTAAAAAATCTGTTATTTGTTTAAAGAGTACATTTTCAAATAAATGATCCCCATCTTTTAAATCTACATTTACAACTGGAGTGTCTGGTGAAAAATGTGCAAACCGTATTTTTGCTTGACCAGATGGTAAATGAGTATTATCAAGAATAGGTTGTAATTGAAGATGGTTATCGCTATTGACCGCTGCAAGGGTATAAGTGTGATTCCCCATTATTGGTACTAATGCTGAGAATATTGGAGTTTCATTTCCGACAGGGACAATATCAATACGGTATTTACCTTGCACTAATGATAAATAAGGACTGAATTGTTTAAAAGAAATATTTTTAATAACCTTTTGTCCGTTTATTATAATATCAACTGCTGGTGTATGGGGAGCTGTGTGGAAAATTCTCATATGTGACGGTAAAGTCGCTTCTTGTGAATCTCTCTTTTCATATGCTTGTACAAGTTTTGTAATTGCATCATGGTATTTCATATAGAGTTCTACATATCTTTTAGGATTGCTATATTGATAGTAACGAGCGAGTTGTTCGTAACGTGCAGCTTCTTGTCCGTATTTTTCAATTTCGGATTGAGTCATGAACATTCCTCCTTTATCATCATTATAAATATATGCGAAGCTAGAAAGAGGTTATGCAAAAAACTTGCCTTTCTAGAAGGAAAAGTTAAAATGGGGATATTTTTATTTATAGGCAAACACACATACAAATCGATAATTGTCCTACATAAATTATAAAGGAAAGGTAGTTTGACTTTGATGGAAGGAGTGGAACCATTGGGATGTGGATATCCCAATAGTTATTGGGAATGAAGTTATGGAGGATTTGGTGCTATAGGCTGTGGGACGAATTATGGATTTGCATTATGAGTATTTCTATTAATTTTAGTGATGCGTTTGATAAGGTAATACCGATAAAAGAGCGTCGTGCCGAACTGATTAATGTGGTTAATCGGTTCTTTTTTTATTGTTCTAAATAGGTGGTACTATTTGTTAAGTAATAGTTACGGTAAATGTGGCGAAGTAAAATGTCGAATTTTGTTTGAAAATATGCAATATAAAGTAGGATAATAGGAAGGAGAATAACGGGAGTTCCGTCGAAGTTTACACAATGTCAGCAATTGAGGGAAGCTGATATTATGTTAAAAAAATATTCAATTTGTTGTTATCTTAAATCAGGAAGGGGTATTTAAGCGTACAGGTAAGGGTTGGTCTTCATTTTAAGTTCTGAATTTTCTGTTTTTAAAATAATATTTAGCACTCATTTGTATATTTTATAATAGTTTTTTGATAAATTCACTGCTTTCGCAGAGGATTCTTTTTTATGAAAGAAACGTCAATTTTCTTCATATACATATACAAATTGGAGAAATGGGGGAGCGCTATGCGCGATTACTTAATTAAGCCACTTGTTGGTCAGCCGTATCCAATGATTTCACATGGAAAAGGTGTTTATTTATATGATCAAAATGGAAATAAATATTTTGATGGTTCGTCAGGAGCGATTACGGCAGGTATTGGACATGGCGTAACAGAGATTGCGGAAGTTATTAAAAAGCAGGCAGAGGAGATTGCTTTTGTTTATAGATCACAGTTCACAAGTGAACCGGCTGAAAAATTAGCGAAGAAGTTAAGTGATTTAAGTGTAGGAGATTTGAACTGGAGTTTTTTTGTAAATAGTGGTACGGAAGCAAATGAAACAGCTATGAAAATTGCAATTCAGCATTTTCAGGAACGTGGCATTCAAGGGAAACACAAAATTTTGTCGCGATGGATGAGCTATCATGGTATTACGATGGGAGCTTTATCTATGTCGGGGCATCCGCTACGTAGACAACGTTTCGTATCAATTTTGGAAGATTATCCGACTATTCCAGCTCCATATTGTTTTAGATGTCCGATGCAAAAGGTATATCCAACTTGTCAGCTTGCTTGTGCGACTGAACTAGAAAGATCTATTGAACGAATTGGTGCAGAGCATATTGCAGCTTTTATCGCTGAGCCGATTATCGGAGCGGCTGGAGGTGCGGTTGTTCCGCCTAAAGAATATTATAAAGTGATTAAAGATATTTGTAGTCATTACGATATTTTATTTATTGCTGATGAAGTAATGACTGGGCTTGGTCGTACTGGCGCATGGTTTGCGATGGAGCATTGGGGTGTAGAACCAGATATTATGACGCTTGGCAAGGGATTAGGAGCTGGGTATACACCGATGGCAGCGACGATTGTAAGTGACCGTGTTATGGAGCCAATTTTACGTGGATCACGTTCTGTTATGAGTGGGCATACGTTAAGTGCAAATCCATTGTCTGCAGCAACGGCTTTAGCTGTTATTGAATATATGGAGAAACATAATCTACCTGAAAAAACAGCAGAAAAGGGTGAGTATTTAATAAAAGGTTTACAGAAAGTTCAGCAACAATCTACAATCATTGCTGATGTGCGTGGAAAAGGATTGCTAATTGGAATAGAATTGCAACCGTTTACAAAAGCGTCGGAGCTTATTTCAGTTGCGGCTAAAAATGGACTGCTCTTATACCAAGCTGTTTCAGGGCAAGCAGGAAAAGAGGATAGTGCACTGCTTGTGGCACCGCCAATGACAACTACATATTCGGAGTTAGATGAATTACTTTCAATTTTTGTAAAGAGCGTGGAAGAGATGATGCAAAAAGGAGGGCATAGTATCGCATGACAACTATTACAAATACATTCGGTAAATTAAAAGAAATAGAGGAAGTAATTTCTTTGTTCCATGATGATATGACATTAATGTTTGGGGGATTTGGAGGGATTGGATCTCCTCCATCTTTAATTCAAGCTGTTTTAGATAAAGACATTACAAATTTAAATTTAATAGGAAATGATACTGGATTTCCTGATGTAGGAATCGGTCGTCTTGTTACGAATGAAAGGGTTAAATCTTTAGTTACTTCTCATATTGGGTCAAATCCAAATGCGGGAAGACAATTAAATGAAGGAAGACTGCAAATTGAATTTTCTCCGCAAGGAACACTTGCAGAGCGTATTCGTGCTGGTGGTGTAGGACTTGGTGGTATTTTAGTTGACGTTGGTGTTGATACGATTGTAGAAGAAGGAAAACGTACAGTTGAAATGAATGGAAAGACATATTTAGTTGAAACAGCTTTAACGGCTGAAGTCGCAATTGTATATGCGAAAAAAGCGGATCCGTTTGGCAATCTTGTATTTGATAAAAGCGCTCGTAATATGAATCCGCACGTAGCTATGGCTGGGGACATAACGATTGTAGAAGCAGAAGAAATTGTTCCACTTGGAAGTTTAGATCCAGAGGAAATTGTCGTCCCTGGTGTATTTGTAAATTATATCGTTCCATCGGAAGGGGTGAATTGGAAATGGGTATGGGCGTAGAAGTAAGAGATAAGATTGCAAGACGTGCAGCAAAAGAAATTCAAAATGGTATGCTTGTAAATTTAGGTATTGGAATTCCATCACTTGTACCGAATCATTTGCCAGAAGATATGAATGTAATGTTTCACGCGGAAAACGGTATTGTTGGTATGGGACCAACGCCAAGTAAAGGGAATGAAGATGAGAATTTATGTAACGCAGCTGGTTTACCAACATCTCTTATTACAGGAGCAAGTTATTTCGATAGCTGCATGGCGTTTGGTATGATTCGAAAAGGATTACTGGATGTTACGATACTTGGTTCGTTACAAGTAAGTGAAAATGGTGATTTAGCGAACTGGATTGTACCAGGAAAACGAGTTCCAGGTATCGGAGGAGCGATGGATTTAGCGCAAAAAGCGAAGCGGGTCGTTGTTGTGATGAATCATGTTGATAAATACGGAAATGCAAAGATTGTTTCGGAATGTACATTGCCATTAACTTCGAAAAAATGTGTAGATTTAATTATTACAGACATGGCTGTCATGGAAGTGACTCCAAGAGGACTTGTCTTACAAGAATTAATGAGTCCATACACTGTAGAAGATGTAAAACGACATACGACAGCTGATTTTCATATAAGCTCAAATTTACTAGTAATTGAATGAGGGGAGTTGTAATATATGGAGCAATTAAAAAAACAAGTTTGTAATTATATTGAGGGTCATGAAGAAGAGAGCGTAAAATTTTTAACACGATTAATTCAAGAAAAGAGCGTATCTGGTGATGAAAGTGGTGCGCAGGCAATTGTTATTGAAAAATTGCGTGAGCTAGGTCTAGATCTTGATATTTGGGAGCCTGCTATTAATGAAATGAAAGATCACCCTTATTTCGTATCACCTCGTACAAATTTTACAGATAGCCCGAACATTGTAGCGACTTTAAAAGGAAGTGGCGAAGGGAAATCTATGATTTTAAACGGGCATATTGATGTCGTGCCAGAAGGGGATGTGAATCAGTGGGACCATCATCCATATAGTGGAGAGAAAATAGGAAACCGCATATATGGACGTGGAACAACAGATATGAAAGGCGGCAATGTCTCACTTATGCTTGCGATGGAAGCGATTATTGAATCTGGTATTGAACTCAAAGGTGATATACATTTTCAAAGTGTAATAGAAGAGGAGAGCGGTGGAGCAGGAACATTAGCCGCTATTTTACGAGGATATAAGGCAGATGGCGTTATTATTCCTGAGCCGACGAATATGAAGTTTTTTCCGAAACAACAAGGGTCAATGTGGTTTCGTCTACATATAAAAGGCAAAGCAGCACACGGTGGTACACGTTATGAAGGAGTAAGTGCAATTGAAAAAAGTATGTTTGTTGTAGATCATTTGAGAAAATTAGAAGAGAAGAGAAACGGTCGAATTACTGATCCGTTATTTAAAGGAATTCCGATTCCAATTCCAATTAATATTGGGAAAATTGAAGGTGGTAGCTGGCCAAGTTCTGTTCCTGATTCGTTAATTTTAGAAGGAAGATATGGTATTGCGCCGAATGAGACTATAGAGGAAGCAAAAGAAGAATTTGAGAGTTGGATCGCTGAATTACATGATGTGGACAATTGGTTTGTTGAAAACCCAGTAGAAGTAGAATGGTTTGGAGCGAGATGGGTTCCTGGTGAACTAGACGAAAATCATGAGTTAATTACAACACTTCAGCATAACTTTGTTGAAATTGAAGGGAAGGAACCAATGATTGAAGCATCTCCGTGGGGGACTGATGGAGGTTTATTTACACAAATCTTAGGTGTACCAACGATAGTATTTGGTCCGGGAGAGACGAAAGTAGCACACTATCCAAACGAATATATAGAAATTGATAAAATGATAGCTGCCGCAAAAATTATTGCATGTACATTACTAGATTGGTGTGAGGTGAAAAAATGAAATACTATGAATCTTTTAGAGAGCAGACAAATTGCCATACAGTAGAAGGAGTTTTAGATTATTTTAATAAACGTATTCGAGTAGATCACTATACAGGAAATGTTGAAAGTATTATACAGACAATTGACGAACTAGCAGAGAAACATTCTTTCACTAAATGTATTATTAAAGGAAAGGGAGAGCATGTTTCAACATGGCTCTCTTTCGGTTTCTTATTGGAAGCGACGATACCTCATTATTTTCAAGGACACGATGCATACTTCTTTGTGAAATATAATAATGATGAAAGACGAAATAGTATTCATTGGTCTGAGGAAGATACTATTTTAAGTGGTGTAAAAGCAAAAGAAGTAAAAGAAAAAGTAGTCCCAGAGAAATTTTTGTTAAGAAAAGCGACTGAAGAAGATGCAGAAGAATTAGCAACTGTCTTTGGAAAAGTATTTGAAGTGTATCCGACACCTTTAAATGAAGCGAGTTATGTATTACAGACGATGAAAGAAGACGATACAATTTACTACGTATATGAATTTGAGGGGAAAATCATTAGTACAGCGTCTGCAGAAATGAACGTAAAGGAAGGCAATGCAGAATTAACGAATTGTGCTACTTTACCTGAATATCGTAAACATGGGTTTATGAAAAGTTTGCTCATTAAGTTAGAAGAAGAGCTTCAAGAAAAATCTATTTTCTGTTCCTATACAATCGCTCGGTCGCTATCTTTCGGTATGAATGCTGCCTTTCATCAGTTAGGCTATACATATACAGGAAGACTGGCGAACAATTGCTACATTTTCGATAAGTTGGAAGATATGAATATATGGGTAAAGGATTTATCTAGTTATTCGAAAGCATGAAGGCTCCCACCTCAAAATTCGGCTGTAAAGTGAAAAAGTTAGGTGGGAATCGTGCTGCTCGTAAAAGCCCGACTAATTAAAGTTTTACTTTATCTAATCAAAAATAAATTTCATCAAAATAATAGAACGGAATCGTCATGCTTATAATCGCACATAGGTATGCCGAAAATTCGGCATAGTATTTGCTGGATTTTCGGCAAAAGGGGGGATGACATTGCTAGCAGTTTCGACACAAGAAGTCATTGAAGCGATTTTGGGCAGTATTGATGAGGCTATACACGCAGTAGATGAAAATGGTATTACAATTTTTTATAATACAGTGGCTGCGAAACACGATGGATCCAAAATTGAAAAAGTGTTAGGAAAGCATTTGTTAGAGGCATTCCCATCTTTAACTAGGGAAACGAGTACATTGATGAAAGTATTAGATACAAAAAAACCAATTGTACATCAAGTGCAGCATTATCAAAATTTAAATGGAGAAGATGTTTGTACGGTAAATACGACGTTACCTATTTTAATAGATGGGAATATTGCTGGTGCTGTGGAAATTGCGAAAGATTATTCTACAATTCAAAAGCTTACTGATACCATTGTCGATTTACAGTCGAAAATAAAGCGATCATCTAGAAAAAAAGTGATAAAAAAGCATGCTGCATTTGAGACGATAGTAACTAATGATGCTCGGTTTAAACAGACGAAAGAATTAGCGCAAAAAGTAGCGCCAACTGATGCAAATGTTTTAATATATGGTGAAACCGGAACAGGGAAAGAGCTATTTGTGCAAGCGATTCATGAAGCTTCTAAACGGAAAAATAAGCCATTTATTGCACAAAACTGCGCAGCTTTGCCAGAGTCGCTATTAGAAAGTTTATTGTTTGGAACGACAAAAGGGAGCTATACAGGGGCAATTGAACGAGCTGGATTGTTTGAACTTGTGGATGGAGGGACATTGTTTTTAGATGAACTGAATTCAATGCCGCTCGATTTACAAGCGAAAATGCTACGTGTATTAGAGGATGGAGTTATTCGTCGCATTGGTGATAATAAGACGAGAAAAGTAGATGTTCGCGTTATTACTGCAATGAATCAGCCTCCAGAAGTATGTTTAAGAGAAAATAAAATTCGCACTGATTTATACTATCGATTAAATGTGTTTTCATTATATATCCCGCCACTTCGCGAAAGAACTGAGGATGTACTGTTATTAGCGTCTTACTTTTTGAAAGAATATAATAAAAGTTATAAAAAAGGTGTACTTCAAATTGATAAGGAAGCGAAAGAAAGATTACAAGCTTATCAATGGCCTGGAAATGTTCGTGAGTTAAAACATACGATTGAACATGCTGTCATTATTACGGAAGGGAATTCGTTAACAGCAAATTGCTTACCACGAACATTTCGGAAAGAGAAACTTCCGAAGAAGAAAAGTATATTACCGCTTAGGGAAGCTCTGCATCAAACGGAAAAGGAATTAATCGATCAAGCGTTAATTGAAACGGAAGGGAATATTTTGCAAGCAGCAAAAATGTTAGGTATTCCGCGTCAAACGCTTCAATATAAACTGAGCAAGTACGACAAAACCGCCGAATAATCGGCGGTTTTTGTGTGTTTGCACCAATAAAAGAGCGTTTACATATATAACAAGTAATGAATATGATAGTAAATATCGTTTTAGTACAGCACTTAAAATATTTATTCTCTTATATAATAGGGTATTTCTCGCATTTACTTATCAAGAATATGAAGTTGGCATAATTATTGCTTATATAAAGGATGAGCGTATAAAAAGGGGGAATAGCAATGTTACATGATGTATACAAACCAAATCGTCACTGGAAGGATATTGAATTATGGAAAGATGTTACAGAAGAACAATGGAATGATTGGGTTTGGCAATTAACGAATACGATCAAAACTTTAGATGATTTAAAGAAAATAATTAACCTAACACCTGAAGAAGAAGAAGGCGTTAAAATTTCAACGAAAACGATCCCGTTAAACATTACACCGTACTATGCTTGGCTAATGAATCCTGATGACCCACGCTGTCCGATTCGGATGCAATCAGTACCGATTTCGGAAGAGTTATATAAAACAAAATATGATTTAGAAGATCCTCTTCATGAAGATGAAGATTCACCAGTTCCAGGATTAACGCATCGTTATCCAGACCGCGTACTATTTTTAGTAACGAATCAATGTTCTATGTATTGTCGTTACTGTACACGTCGTCGTTTTAGTGGACAAATTGGAATGGGCGTACCGAAAAAGCAATTAGATGATGCGATTGCTTATATTAGTGAAACACCACAAGTACGTGACGTTTTAATTTCTGGCGGTGATGGACTTCTAATTAATGATAAAATTTTAGAATATGTATTAAAGAATTTACGAGCAATCCCGCATGTTGAGATTATTCGTATCGGAACGAGAGCACCAGTTGTATTCCCACAGCGTATTACAGAAAACCTGTGTAACATAATTAAAAAATACCATCCAGTATGGTTAAATACGCATTTTAATACTTCTATTGAGATTACAGAAGAATCGAAACTAGCATGTGAAATGCTTGCAAATGCAGGTGTTCCAATTGGAAACCAAGCTGTAATTTTAGCTGGAATTAATGACAGCGTTCCAATTATGAAAAAACTTATGCATGATTTAGTGAAAATTCGTGTTCGTCCATATTATATTTATCAATGTGATTTATCAGAAGGTATCGGTCATTTCCGTGCACCAGTGTCTAAAGGCCTTGAAATTATTGAAGGCTTACGTGGACATACGTCTGGTTATGCAGTACCAACTTTCGTTGTCGATGCACCTGGCGGAGGCGGAAAAATTGCGCTACAGCCAAACTATTTAATTTCACAAAGTGCGGATAAAGTTGTTCTACGTAACTTTGAAGGGGTTATTACAACGTATCCAGAACCAGAAAACTATATCCCAGGAAGAGCAGAAGGCTACTTTAAAGAAATTTATCCGACTTATGAAGAGAAACGTTCTGATATCGGTGTTGCAGGATTGATGAGTGATAAGAAATTTAATCTTGTTCCAGATGATTTACAACGTATGAATCGCCGCAAAGATTATGAAGTCAATGAAACGCATGCTTCTTTAAAAGATAAACGTGATAAGCGTGATCAATTAAAAGATAAAAAATATCAAGCGCAAATGGCAAAGTTAGATGATGACAAAAAAAATGAGGGTGACGCAGTATGAATTGTATGTGGTGTGACAGTACAGAAGCGAAAGAAAGCTTGAATACTGTATATTGGGAGTTACCAGATGGTACGAAAGCCATTGAAATCCAAAAGACACCATGTATTACTTGTTCCTCATGTGGAATGGACTATCAAGCAGACCATACTGTAAAAGAAATTGAAGATCAGTTGTTTTTAATTTATACAAAAGATTTGCCAAAACAACTAACATACGAAGAGTTGATGGGAAGACCACGTTTATTAAAAAGGAATTATTTCGACTTTTAACCAGCTTTTATGCTGGTTTTTTTCTTTTTCGCCTTGTATAATGTACCCAAGTTAGAAAGGTAGGGAATATTTTTGAAAAAGACATTTTACCATTATATGATGAAGCATCGTGCAGCTTTATTTAAAAATGAAATATCAGATTTAGCAGAGGCGATGTATGATGATTTAAGTTTTCCGAAGCAATCTGAAGACTATGATGTAATTAGTTCATACTTAGAGTTAAGTGGAATGCTAGAAAGTATGTCTATATTTGATGATGCATGGGATTTATATATACAAGAGAGATAACGATATGAAGTTTTAGGAAAATGAAAACATAATGAATACATTACTTTGAAAGAAGTGAAGTATTCATTATGTTTTTTTATTTACAATACGTCTTGCTGTTAGAACATAAATGAAAAGTGAAAGCTAGTTTAAATACTAGTTTTTTTGAGTTATATACAAATTCTACTTTTTTATTGAAAAAATTTATGAATATAAGCTTCTGTGATAAGCGTTTTTATGTAGGTTGCATATACTGTTATCAAAATCACGACGTTTAAAAAAGGAGAGATATAGATGGCAAGGAAAAAACAACCTAAATATAACGTAGGGGACATAGTCGTGATTACACTATATGGAACCGTTGGAAAAATTACGAATATGAAGATTTTAGATGGAGTTTACGTATACGAAGTAAATAATCACGATGGGTTTTACGTTGAGCAAACTTTGCAGCATGTTACAGAGCAAGAAATGAAAAAGGGCGATACAGAGTGGATTGAATTAAATTATAACTTTACGTTTGGTGATCTCGTGCAAGTAACTGGATATGATAAAGATGTTTTTCGTATTGTTGGTTTTCGTACAGAAGTATGGAGATATAAAAATGATGCATGGGAAGATACTATATATGAATTGTCACGAATTACTGATGGTGAATGGTTAGAAGCTGATGAATCTGATTTAACATTACTTGCCAATGCACAAACGGCAAATGCAATTTTGAAGAAAATGAAACAAGATAAAGCTGGCATGAATAAATTGGATTTAGGAAAATTGAAGTCAATTAACAATTCTAAAAAAGTAAGTGTAAAGACGAATCGCCAAGAAATTATTGATGGTTTATTAGATATTTATAATGATTATCATTTATTATTCGATACATTTAAAGATGAAGAATATAAAATTGTTATGGATGTTGTTCAAAATTATTTAGTTAAATTGACAGAGAAAAAATAGTTAACTAGAAAGAGAGAATAAATTGAACAACAACATATGCAGTATAAGGTATGCCTACAATTATTAAAAAAATAAAAAGCCATTTAATAAGAGAGTCTGCCCATTGATCTTCATGCATGAACTCTTCTTTTGTTTGCTCTACTTCGTATTGGTATTCCATTATTATTTCCCCCTTTGGATAGCTTGTACTAACATCGTATGCCCTTTGCCTACATGATATGACTTATAAAAAAGAAAAAACTATTTTTCTAATCTCATATACATAATTTTGAGATTTTTTCATAAAACAGAAATAAAGGAGTGATGCTCATGAAGGAAATTGAAGTCGTAATTGACACGGAAGAGATTGCGGAGTTTTTTTATGAGCGACTAATTGAAAGAGGGTACGTTCCAAAAAGAGAAGAAATTGAGGACCTGGCAGATATTACATTTGAGTATTTATTAGAGAAATGCATGATTGATGAAGTTTTTGATGAAGAGGAAGATTGAAAGTAACGGCGGGCTTAACTCGTCGTTTTTTACTCTTTACAAACCTGTCACAAATATAGACAAGAATTGTTGGTATAATTAAGAGAAAATTTTATACAAGAGGTGAAGGGATGTTTAAAAAAATTATTGATTCTTTATTAGGAAAGAAAAAACATCGTTCGTATTCAAGTAGTGATTATCGTCATAGAGGACGCTCGTATTCAAGTAGTGATAATAAACGACGTTCATCTGGTTATGGACATCAGCATTATAAAAGAAAACGTAAAAGCCGTAGCTTCTTTTCAAGTAGCTGATGAAATGGCGTCGTATACTAGCTTTATTTGATAGACCACTGCGAAAAAATACAATCGTTGCAGAGCGTTATAAGATTGAATCAGTAATTGGAATGGGCAGTTATGGGGTTACATATGTCGTTAATGATTTACAAATAAATAAATATAAAGTCTTAAAACAATTAAGGCAAAGTAAACAAAGATATGAGTCTGGTAGAAAATCATTTGAGCAAGAGAAAGTGATTTTACAAACATTAAATCATGCGTCAATTCCTAATCTACATGATCATTTCATATGGGAGAAAAAGAACTTTTTTGTAATGGAGTATATGCCGGGGGAAAATTTCGAAGATTATATTTTCTTAGATGGGCAAGTATATGATGAACGAGAAGTTTTTGAAATTTTATATGAAGTACTAGGAATTGTTTCGTATTTTCATAGTAAAGGTATCATTCACCGAGATTTACGTATTCCAAACATATTAATGAAAGAAAATCAGATTAGTATTATTGATTTTGGATTGGCTAAATTGAAAGGTGAGGGTGATGAACGAGCTATAACTTATGAAGGTGAACAAGCTTTGATGCGAGAAGTTCACTTTCGTAGCGACTTTTATGCGCTCGGTCATTTCGTATTATTTTTATTGTATGCTGGTTATGAATCGACTGAAAAAAAGGAAAAACCTTGGTATGAAGAGTTAGTGCTGGAAGAATATAATCGCGACATGCTAATGCGAATGTTACAAATGAAAGCGCCATACTATGAAAATGTACAAGATTTGAAAAAAGATGTAGCTTACGCTTTAGAAAGGATGGAGACCCCATGTTTCAAAAGTTTTTAGCAAGCGTTGGAATTGGAAGTGCAAAAGTAGATACTGTTCTTGAAAGAGATGAGTATACAGTTGGAGAAGAGATAGTAGGGAAGGTTCATATAACTGGAGGTTCAGTTAGCCAAGAAATTGAAAGCATTTACTTAACGTTGTCGACGTCATATGTAAGAGAAGTGGATGATAAAAAAGTAACTACATCGTATGATTTAGAGCGAGTTCGTTTAACAGATCCATTTTCTGTAGAGCCAAATGAAAAAGTGGAAATTCCATTTTCGTTTTTAATGCCAATTGAAGCACCACTAACACTTGGAATGAAAACGGTTTGGGTTCATACAGGTCTTGATATTAAACGTAGTATTGATCCAAGTGACCGTGATTATATTCAAGTATTGCCGAATGCGCTATTGAACAGTGTATTAAATAGTGTAAATCAATTAGGTTTTAAAGCGCGTCATATAGAATGCGAAGAATTACCGTATCGATTACGTAAGCAAGTTCCATTCGCGCAAGAATTTGAGTTTATTCCAGTTTCCGGAGAGTATTATGGGAAATTAGATGAATTAGAATTATTAATTTTGCCAAGTGCCCACGACCGATTAGAAATTATTATGGAAGTAGATAGAAAATCACGTGGATTGGCTGGTTTATTCGCAGAAGCGCTTGATCTTGATGAGAAGGTTATTCGCTTTACAGTAACAAACGAAGATATTCCAACGATGCAGCAAAAAATTAACAATAATATTTTTTAATAAACTATGCATAAAAAAGAAATGGAGAGGAAAACTAAAACAACCGCTCCATTTTTTTGCATAGTGAGGTTATGTATGTGAAACGATACCGACATTTATACTTGTTAAGTTGTACACTACTCATTTGTTTTGTCGCACTATCACTTTCGTATCATACCGCTTGTATTGAAAAATTTGATAATGTAGTCGCACACTTTATTCAAAGTTTCCGAAACGAGTATTTGACAACCTATTTTACTTGGGTGTCCTTTATCGGTTCAAAAAGAATATATTTCCCGTTACTCATTATACTTGTAATGTATTTTCTCCTTAGAAAAAAAATATTAAGTGCATTACTTCTAACAATTAATTATTACGGATCACGTTATTTGAACAGTATGCTCAAACTATGGTACGAACGAGCAAGACCTGATGTGACGCAGCTTGTTACAGCAACTGGATATAGCTTTCCGAGCGGTCATACGATGAACGCTACTGCTTTTTTAGGATTTATTGCATACGTCACAATTACAGAAGATCGTATTTCATTGCATAAAAAGTTGCTGATTATTTTTATAGCAAGCTTCGTTGTATTATCTATTTCAGTTAGCCGAATTTATCTTGGCGTGCACTATCCATCTGACATATTAGCCGGATGGGCAGCGGGCGGTAGCTGGCTCGTTTTATGTGTTATATTTCATAAGGCGTTCATTAAAAAAGAACCTATGTCAAAATAGGTTCTTTTTGCATGGGCTCCACATGAATATGAGCATGGTAAATTCCGAATTTCTTTCGAAGCATATCTTCAATATTGTCAGTAATACAATGGCTTTCGCTAACATCCATTCGAGCATCTACTTCAATTGTAATATCTACATACGTTTGATTCCCATACATACGAGCGCGAATATCTACAATATGTTCTACACCTGAAATATGCCCGATAGCATCAGCGTATTCATCCATTTTTTCAGGATCAATTCCATCCGTTAACATATGAGAAGCTTCTACAAAAATTTCCCATGCAGTCTTACAAATAATAAGACCGACAATTAAAGCAGCAATAGGGTCTAAAATAGGCATTTTGAACTGTGATCCGACGATACCTATTACTGTACCAATACTTACGAGAGCATCTGATAAATTATCTTTTGCAGCGGCTTCTAACGACTTACTCTTTGTTTGAATCGCAATCTTTTTCGTATATTTATATACGAAATACATTACGACGGCAGAAAATAAAGCAACCCACGCAGCGAGTACATTAGGCGCTGCTTGTTTCGGATTTAAAAACGATTGAATTGCACTAATCACAACTTCTAATCCGACCGTTGCCATAATAAAGGAAGCAACAAGTGATGCGATTTGTTCTGCACGCGAATGCCCATATGGATGATCTGGGTCACGAGGCTTACGAGAAATTTTTAGGCCAATTAATATTGCTAAAGAAGCACCAATATCCGTTAAGTTATTCAAACCGTCAGCACGTAATGCGCTAGAGAGGGTAATATAACTGATGATGATTTTCATAGAGGATAAAAATATGTAGGCTATAATGCTGACAATAGCACCTTTATCAGCTTCTTTATGAGAAAGAGAATCCATTTTAATCACTCGCCTTTCTGCAAGGAATTTCTTTCTATACATAGATTATCAAACGAAACTCGTGTGGGTCTATACAAACATTGTTGACGTTTTATAGCTTTTTAAGAAGGGGGTAACAAAGTTTCGTTAAGGAAAAATATGTTGAAAAGCACAAAGTGGAAATTTATTAAACAATTAATGCTGATTCTCGCCCTCTTTCATATATATTTTTCACAAAAGGAATCTTTGTAATTCCACGTGTGAGTAATAAGTAAGAAATGATAAAAAAATCTTGAATAAGAAGAGGAGAAAAGCATAAAAATGTTCATCTTCCAGAAAGAGACAAAGGCAAAGAACAATTTGAAAATGAAAAAACCTCTGATGATTTTTCAGAGGTTTTTCGTTTCTTAGTATGCTTCTAAAAACTCAGTAACTTGCTCTTCCGTTTTTGCATTTGCACTATGTAAGTGACCTAACTTTTCGCCATTTTGATATACAAGTAGGCTTGGAATACCCATTACTTGATACTCTTCAGCAATACTTGGGAACTCATCTTTATTAATAGAATACCATTCAAACTTATTGAACTCTTCCATTACATCTCCGATAAAGTTGTCCATACGCACGCAATCTGGGCACCATGTAGTAAAGAACTTAACAACTACTGGCTCCTCGCTTGCGATGATGTCTTTGAATTCCTTGTCAGACTTGATTTCTCTCATTTTTTGTTGCTCCTTTTTCACTTATAATATTTTGGGTTATTTAGGCGGTGTTTTTGCCCAGAAACGAAAACTTCTAACAAGAGTTTTTCTTTCCGAATAATTCGTTTGCAAATTGATCTACCGCAGGTTCCTGAAGTCCTGGTACAACATGTGAATAGGTGTCCAGTGTGATACCTACTCTGTTATGTCCTAATTGCTCACTCACAATCTTCGGATGTATACCTTGTTTCAACATTAATGTTGCATGGGTATGCCTTAGATCATGGAACCGAATATCAGGAACCTCACTTTTCTTTATAAGCTTTTTCCAGAGCTGTGTCAAACTTCTGAAACGGCAGACCCAATTGTAGTCATTATAGTCTTCACCATATCGCTCTTTTTCCTCAGAGATTTTTTGCAGATGGTCATTTAGTGCCATTAAATTAATGTCAGGCAAAATCAGCAATCTCTTTCCTGAAGAGGTTTTTAGTTCATGGAATCCCTTTGTAATGTGAGAGAGGGAACGGTTAACAGATAACGTTCGTCTCTCAAAATCAATGTCTTTCCATTGTAGACCTAGGATTTCACTTTTACGCATTCCACATGTAATAGCAAGAAGATAAGCGATATAATAATGGCTTTCTTTTGCATGTTCTAAAAAACGAAGAACTTCTTCATCGGTTAAAAAGCCAGGGTGTTAACGCTGATTTAGTGGAAAGAGCTCATTATATCACTCTTTCGGAGGAGGTGAGTTAGGATGCGGAAATGGTTAAAGAAACTATTTTCGAAAAAACGCCCACCCTGCATTGTTTGTGAGGAACAAGAAGGTGAGCTTCAATTAAACGAAACTGATAGGACCTGTGAAAATTGTGCCCAAATTATGCATGAAAAAGGTATTGAAAGAGATGAATAGTACCCTTTACATCTTATTCCATATATAACAAAGCTGGTTAGCTTCTGATTCAAGCGCTATTAAATAATCATTATTAATAGAGTTATTCGTATACATTCTGTTCTTTTGGATGTTAAGAACCGTATAATTCACATCGTTATGTTCATTTGAAAATGTTGATTCGTTTAATAATGTCAGCGTTGAGTTGATGTTGTATTTATCAATTCGTTCTTTTTTTCCTTTGAAAAACAGCTTGATAAGATGCGGCTCATCATTAATGAGCAAGCCGAGTTCAGGTGATGAGCGGACGATTAAATCATCTGATATCCAATGTGATTTACCTGGATCGAACCAAGAGACGTCTTTGTTTTTAATAAATTTTTTGTACTGTTTTATGACATCAATGTAGTTTTGCTTTTTCTTCTGATCAACCGTTTGCACTAATGTTTCGAAACATTCAAAAGGTAGTTCGTTTTGATGAAATTTAATAACAGTGTCTCGTAATTGTTTCCAGTAATCAAAAGCTGGTTGGTATTCCGGTTGAGATTTTAGATTTTTTACAAAGTTTGTTTTAGCTGCACTACTTTTCAGTGTGAAGTCTAGAAATTGTGTAAGTCCTACTTTAATTTCTGCCATATTACACCCCCTTTTCAAACATTACTAATTCGATAATGGAAAGGAAAATCCTGCATTTTTTAAGGAGGTGAGCTAGATGCTAGAAAACCTGATGCCCATGCACAATGGCTACGGCAAAGCTGATCCGCAAGAACAAGAGGGAATTATTACAACTTCTATCGATATCGAAAATTTACAAGATGTTATAAGTCGAGCGGTAGTGATTTTGCAGGATTGTCCAGAAGATGCTGAACTTGATGATTTAAATGGGAGCATTAATGAAGCGTTAGAATTGTTACAAAAGTATTTGGGGCAATAAAAAAGGACGAGCAGTCGTACCTGCTGTCCTTTATAGGAGGAAAATTATTCTGGACTAGAACTACGAATAACCAGAAAACGCGCTTTTAACCAGTGTTGTCAAAGATGTAATAATCTGTGCAACATAAAAGCTTAGTCGGAATTCAAAACACCAAAATGGCTTACGTTGGTAAACAGGCTCAAAAGTAGTATATGCAAAATGAAAAATTCCATACAAAAAGCAGACAACAATTTTGGTTGTCTGCCTGTGAGTTGAATGAGTTAGCTAATTGTGATAAATTGCTTTCCCATTACAAGAAGAGTGAAGCTGCTAGTTCAAACAGCTTGTAGGTAGTATTTTCGATATCTAAAAAAATATACAGAGAAAGCAGATAGGTGAAGAACCTGCCTGCTTACTACTGTAACAAAAGAAAGAAGTACAAGCCGTGGATACGACGGCTTGAAAATAGTATGTATTTTTATTAAAAAAACATTCAAGGGGTGAAGAAACATGGAGTGTTTGATAAATGGTGTCTATGAAATAGATAATGATTTTTTTGGTCCAATAAACTTTGCTAATGTTGTAGCTGTTTCATCCATAATTCAATTGAATGCAGGGGATTTAGTCGAGATTTTTGCACAAAGTAGCGTAGCGGGAGTTATTAGTAATGTAGAAGATAGTATGCATTTTGAAGCTGCAAGATTCCCGTCTCCAAAAGTATAAGTGGTATGAAACCTTGTAAGTAATTTAATATCAGGACATTCCAAAATTTATACTCACCCTGTACAAGAACGGATAATTTATTTGTAGTGCATGAAATATTTTAACGGTGTACAAGCTGTTTTGAAAGCGCTGGATAAATGAACTATGTACTGTTAAATAGTGTCTGATGATTGTAAACGAAACAGTCGAAGAAGAGTAGCGGTGTATGCAAAAAGAAATGCATGATGTTTAGGTAAAGAAAGCTTACTGGTTAGGGGATCTTACCGATTTAGTTTATGAAAAAAGGCCCTGTTGTCTCCAACAGGGCCTTTCCTAAAATGGCAAAGAGTAACTCTTACCTTACTCCTTGTCCATAGAATACACAAAAATTATATGTTTGTACAGGTCAATAATTTACAATAATAATATTTGAATATAATGCTTACAGGTAATTCTAAAGGATGAAAAAGTATTTGTTATAGAGTAAGTGTTGATTTTAAAGTGTTTTTAAGAGAATGTTTACAACTCAACGATAATAAAGGAATATTGAAATAATAAAATATGAAATATTGCATATCTCGCTGAACAATATAATCTATTCAATAATAATAAAATCGCATGGAGGAATTTTTTTCTGAAAACCCGAGTTGATGAAACTAGATAATTTGTATTACTAATATAACCGGAATATTACATGAGTGCTTGTTTTTTAAAAGTTATACTTTCTCTTCACCTTATGGTGGGGCATTTTTATTTTTTGTAATAGCAACAACTTGTCCAAACTTTCCAACTTTAGCATACATAGTATGCAGTAAAAGAGTAGAAAGGAGCGCTATATATGTCTTGTTATTACTACTGTAAGAATTGTGAGAGTTACCAAAAGAAAAATCATGATTGCTGTAAAAAAAGAAGTGATTATTATAATAAGTGCGGTAAAAGATGTGATGACTGTTCTTGCGATCATAAGGAGAATAACCTTGTAAGAGCATCTGCTTTTAGAGCTGTAAATACAGTTGATCAAAACCTTCCGGCCAATACTTTTGTTAAAGTATTATTTCAAAATGAACAATTTGATTTAGCGAACGAATATAACCCAGCAACATCAGATTTTACTCCGAAGACTAGAGGAGTTTATTCTGTAATTGGAACGATTGGTTTCTTTCCGAACGATACAAATTTAAATTATAGAGCGCGTGTAGAAGTTCGAGTGAATGGAAATGCGGCAATTGCTATAGATAATGACTTTTTTGGTCCAATAAATTTCGGTAATGTCGTAAGTGTTTCAACAATACTCCAATTACATGCAGGTGATATTGTTGAGATTTTTGCGCAAAGTAGTATAGATGGGGTTATTAGTAGTTCAGAAGATGGTTCTCATTTTGAGGCTGCTAGATTTCCATCTCCAATAAAATAAAAGACATGTTTGTGATTTATGGACTATTTTTTTAAAAAAAGCTCTACCTTATGGTAGGGCCTTTTAGTTAAAGGTGTTAAATTGGTAATATATTAAAATAAGTTCATAAATACTTGATAAGCAACACCTAGAGTTAATACGATAGCTAATAGTTTTGCTACCCAACTCGGTGCATTTAAATTTAGTAAAAGGGAATGACATATACTAAATGTAATGCCGAGTGTTAAAAGAATTGCGATAAGATATAAAACTAATAGGAAGAAAGGGTGCTCTATGGAGCCAAAGTCAATTTTGGATTGAGTCATGTAATATGTACCTCTTTTTGTTGGTATATTAATATAATAATAAATAATACAAAAAATTGGAAGAGTTATGTAATAAATACTATAAAAGTAAATTTGAAGTTATGGATGGAGTAGATAAAATAATCTTTGAAAAGACGATACAAAGCTATCATTCGTTTAAGTATCTTTACAGTGGTTTTTGATTAAAGTTTAAGTTCGATATACAAGAACAAATGTTCTTGGTATACTGGAAAATAAAAAAGGTGCGTTTACATGACAAATTTTAGTAATACAATTGAAAAACTAGATGAAATGATTTATAAACCTAATAATCTATTAATTACTAAACGAAAAGAAGAAAAGCAAAATTCAGAATATGCAGGAGGGGTATTCCAGCTAAATAATAGAAGCATCCGATTTAGGGTATCAAAAATTACGCCTAATAAGATTGGACAATTTGTTTCTTTTTGGGAGAAGAATGCCTCCATGAGCAATCAGGCATTTTCTTATGATTCAGCTCCTAACCTTTTAGTTATCACTTGTATAGCGGATAATAAACTAGGACAATTTATTTTTCCAAAAGAAATTCTTCTAAAAGAAAAAATATTAAAAACTCAAAATCAAAAAGGGAAAATGGCTATGAGGGTTTACCCGATTTGGGATAAACCTATTAGTAATCAAGCTAAGAAGAGTCAATTGTGGCAACTTCATTATTTTGTCGATTTAAGTGATACTGAAAATGTAGCTACAGATAAATTATTAAACTTATATTCATAGCGTATAAAATGTTTGTTCAGGTGGATATTTGGAAATATTAACAGGATAAGCCGTTAAGTAAAGAATAAAAAAAGAGCATACAAATAAAGTATGCTCAAAAAAAGATAGGTTTTATGAGTGGAGAATCTCCATACGATAATATATGCGCATTTCATTAATATGTGTAAAATATCAACAAAATATCAACAGAATATCAATTAATGAGTTATTTTAGTTTTTAATGAAGTCATGTTTTTGTGAAATGAAAAAGAGCCGTTTCTTTTGAAAGATGCGGCTCTTTTTACTGTTTTGTTATCGTACTGTTCGAAATGATAAATCATAAAATTATACGATTAACAATTTGATAATGATCGGACTTCAGTTATATACTTCTTAAAGTCTGGATATTGAGATACAGTTTGGCAGGTAGGGTTGAGTAGTTGATTAATTAAAGATACATTTGTAATTACTTCGTTACAAGGACCATAGAATGTAACTTTTAGCTTTGAATTCGGGGGAACTTTGAATACGATAGGGATTTTTTTCATTAAATAAACTCCTTACATAAAAGACGTTATATGTTTATTTCCTTTTAATTAGGAAGACATATTAATATAATATGTAATTTTTATTGTAGTTGATTATTACATATACTGTATGAGTTGATGTAATTTCTATTACGTATCCAAATAGTGTTGTGAAAAAATATATATCATGTTTATACAAAGCTTAAAAACAGACGAATATGAGGGAATAAGCGGTAATTAACTTGTCTCTATATAATAAATTGTAAAAAGGCAGCTTTTTTAGCTGCCTTTTTACAGGGAGATTGAAAAATCTTGGAGGTCATTCATGAGTATAAGCAAAAATTGCTTATATATAGTATGCACATTATTTATAGTTTTATCCCAATATTTAGTATGAAATAAACGCAAGTCTATCGTTTACAAATGCAAAAAAGAAGAACTTGTTTATTATGGATAAAAAGAAATTATTTAGTTTTAAAAAATGATGAAAATATATTTATTTGTCTTATAGAAGCTTGCTATTAGGCATAGGGGTCTAACAATAAAACAAGCTTTGAATATGATAGTAAGAAGGAGTTGATTAGTAATGGGCTATATTGTAGATATTTCAAAATGGAATGGAAATATTAATTGGGATATTGCAGCGTCTCAGCTAGATTTAGTTATTGCTAGAGTTCAAGATGGTTCGAATACGGGCGATTTTATGTATCAAGGTTATGTGAAAGAAATGAAGAAACGTAGTATCCCATTTGGGAATTATGCATTTTGCCGTTTTATATCTATTTCAGATGCAAAAAAAGAAGCACAAGATTTTTGGAATCGTGGCGATAAAAACGCTAAATTTTGGGTGGCAGATGTAGAAGTTCAAACAATGGTAGATATGCAAGGCGGGACTCAAGCATTTATTGATGAATTACGCCGATTAGGTGCAAAAAAAATTGGTTTATATGTAGGACATCACACGTATGTATCATTTGGAGCTCGCAATATTGATGCTGATTTTATTTGGATTCCTCGTTATGGGGGGAATAAACCAGCATATCCTTGTGATATTTGGCAATATACTGATTCAGGAAATGTTCCTGGTATTGGAAAATGTGATTTGAATCAATTAATTGGGAATAAAAATCTTTCTTGGTTTATAGGTTCAAATCAAACAAATCAATCTAGTATTGGAGATAGTAAGCAACCAAATGGAATTGGTATTGCGGTTTCAAAATATGATGATGGATACGGCATTAATTTATATGAAAATCCTGTGAATCCGCAGTTTACAGGAAGACTTACGAAAAAAATCCCATATTTAATCTATAAAGGTTATTGGGGAGGTGGCGAAAAAGATATGATTTGTTTAGGTGGTGACCAACAGTGGGCTAAGTTAGAACATTTTAATGTACAATGGTTTTATGCATATTCAAAATACACACCTGGATATGAAATTAGAACGTACGATGGACCAAACGGGAATGATACAGGTGCGGTCGATGGGGAGGTCCCTTATCGTATTTGGAATCGTCAAGATGGATATGTAGATATAGGTGGGAACAAATGGATTAAAGAAGAACATGTGCAGATTAAATGATGTTAAAAAGTCGGCTTTATGCCGGCTTTTTTATTTAATAAAGCTTGTCTCTGGCATGAAGAGAAATACTTGCGGAAAACACATTAATTTCACAATAGCGCTGTATAGTTCCTAATATACATTTATTAAAGTGAGGTATTTGAATTGAAAAAGAAAAAGCTATTTATGGGAACTATTATTACATGTGTGGCGCTAACATTGTCTGCGTGTGGTTCCTCAGAAAATGTTGCAACATCAAAAGTAGGAAACGTGACAGAGAAAGAGTTTAGTAAAGAATTAAGGCAAACATATGGAAAAAGTACTTTATCTCAAATGATGTTAAATAAGGCATTGCTAGATAAATATGAAGTTTCAGATGAAGAAGCTAAAAAACAAGTAGACGCAGCGAAGGAACAAATGGGTGACAAGTTTAAAGTGGCGTTAGAGCAAGTAGGATTAAAAAATGAAGATGAATTAAAAGAGAAAATGAAGCCAGAAATTGCACTTGAGAAAGCGATTAGAGCGACTGTCACAGATAAAGATGTGAAAGATAACCATAAACCAGAAATGAAGGTAAGTCACATTTTAGTGAAAGATGAAAAAACTGCGAAAGAAGTAAAAGAGAAAATAAATAATGGTGAAGATTTTACTGCTTTAGCGAAACAATATTCGGAAGATACTGGTTCAAAGGAACAGGGCGGAGAAATAGCTGGTTTTGCTCCTGGTCAAACTGTGAAAGAATTTGAGGAAGCTGCGTATAAATTAGATGCAGGACAAGTAAGTGAGCCGATAAAAACATCTTTTGGTTATCATATAATAAAAGTGACGGATAAAAAAGAATTGAAACCATTTGATGAAGTGAAAGATTCGATTCGAAAAGATTTAGAACAACAAAGACTACAAGATGCGACAGGTAAATGGAAACAACAAGTAATCAATGATCTATTGAAAGAAGCGGATATTAAAGTAACAGATAATGAATTTAAAGATACATTTAAATTCTTAGATGAGAAGTAAAGTTTAGAAGAAAAACAGAGATTTAGCATAGTGCTATATTTCTGTTTTTTAATTTTCAATAGAAAAGGGAACTCATATAGAGTTCCCTTTTCTCGTTAGTGTGTGTGAGTTATAAATAGATAGTAAGACAATACAATATTACATTTAAATATTAAGAATTACAATAGAAAATTTTGGTGTAAATAAAAAGGAATAAGTAATTACTTCGCAAAATGTTGAAATGATAATGTTTTAGTTAATTAGTTTTGTTAAATATAAACTAAATATATTTTCTTAGAAATTGAATAGAGGACATAATTTAAAGAATTGTACATATCATATTTATTGGAGTATAAGCTAACTTTATAGGAAGTGAAATGTTGAACATTTATTACAAAAAAATGTTCTTCATGATGATATGAATTATTTATTAAAATAGGATGAATATTTTTATATTTACTAGATTATTAAATTAATTTGGGGGAGAATATATGAAAGTTATTTTTAAGAGAGAAGGCGGAGGGAAAATTTTTGAATCATCTAATGAAAATATAAGCGTTCTATTAGCTGTATTAAAGGAAACAAAAGGGATAAAGATTGGGATGGTTGAGTATGAAGTATTAGAATATAAACTGGAATACTATCGAAATCCGAAAAAAACAGAAACAGAGAGAGAATTACATATTATTATGCAACCTAAACTTATTCAATAAAGAAAGTGAAATATTAATCAATTTGATATAGCTGAAATTTGTATTCCAGAAAGAAAGTTAGTTAGGATAGAAAAGTAAAATTAGAAATATAATTAGTTCAAAAAAAGCGACTTCACATTAGGTGGAGTCGCTTTTTTTGTTGCTACATGTATTCTATGGTGCGATAGGAAATGCAAAGAAAGTTGATTAATAAAAGGGAGTAATCAATGAGTATGAATAAATTACATAGATTAAAGTTGCATTTTGTTTGAAAAATTTACATGTTGCACTTCAAAAAGAACGTTCGTTCGTGTATAATTAGAACAAACGTTCTTTTTGAAGTGGAGATTTAGACAAATTCATAAATAGTTTTGAATTTGAAAGCTATGCTACATATAAATAAGAGATGGATAACGTGTATTTAGAAGTGAAGTTTCTATTCTTATGAATGGATAGATATAGAAAATTGAGGAGTAAAGAAAATGAATTATGTAAAGATACAGGAAAAAGGAAGAGAGTGGGTTCCGTTTACAGTAATGTCGGAACAATTATTAAGTTTGAGAAAAATTATTGGAGAGAAATTAAAAGTCCAAAGGCCGTTATTAACGAATGAAGTGAAAGAAAGTATTTCAGACAAATTATTAACTTCATTATTGTCTGAAGAAGAGATGTTAGTGACATATTTTGAAGAAGGATACATACTTACAAGTTATATGACAGTGGTTCATATAAATCCAATTCAACAAATTGTAAAATGTACAGATGCATTTTATAAAACATATATATTTGCTGCAAGGGACATAATTGATGTAACTTAAAAGAAGCTGGATTTTGAAATTTAGCTTCTTTAATTTGTCCAGCTATTTGCGGACAGGTAGATTCACACCTCAAAATTCGGCTGTGGGTCAGGCTGCCTGCAAAAATCTAATTTTTTTGAAGAACTAAATGAAAAAACAGCTAGATGCAAGCTAGCTGCTTAGTCCCAGGGAAAGGGAGAAAAGATTGGCACTCAAAAAATCGAAGATAGCTGTTTATCAGCCTGAGTATAGTATAGACAAATTTGAAAATGTTATACAAAAATGATTACAGACCTGGTTATGCTGTACCAACTTGGTTTTGATCTGCTAGATCAGAATCAAATGTATTAGTCGCGCTAACCCCACTAAAAGTGTTCACTACGAAACCAACGTTAGATGCGCCAGAGCCGTTATAAGCTTTCGTATTCTCTTTTGGAGAGACGTTGTAGAAATCACCTAAGTTGAAAGATCCGTTACTATTTTGTACAACTAAATTCCCCACAACTGAGGGCATAATTTTCACCTACTTTATAAGTAACTGTTTGCACTACTATATGAAGGTATAGTCTAATTGGTTCATTTGACAAATATTCCGGAATAGAAAAATGTTATAAGCTTTGTTTAATCAATCGAGCAAAAAGTATGTTAAAATTAACGAAGAGTTGAATTTTTAAAAGAATAAATTTAAATAATTAATATATACGGAATTAAAGGAGGCAAAATGTAATGGATAATGTTATAAAAACAGTGGATTTAACAGATGCAGAATCAAGTAAACTTGTTGCTATTATTTATAGTGATGATGTTACATTGATCGAAAAAGCATTTTGTCCTAATGAAATAAAATTAAAGTTTAATGAAATAGCAATTTTATCGGCAATTAAAACAGCATATATTACGAAAGTATCTATAAGGAAGGAACTTGAAGCGATTTTTCACGATACAGGCGTTTTATTAGTAAAGCAAAATGTTGAAAGGAATAGTATTCAATCTATAACAATGCATTTTGAGCAATTTAAAAAGTTGCAAAATGAGATTGAGAATTTAAATAAAAGCGTGTTTAAGACTAGGTAGAACTGCTTGGATAGAGGTGGGCTCTGTCAAGTTGAAAAAGTGGATTGAAAAGTATTTGGATAAATCGAGCTGTAAACATAAATATACTTTCATTAAGGTGTAGCCTATATTTATAGATGTGAGAAATGTAGGAGAGAGAAGATACAATTTAAAAATAATAAAGATATAAACAAAAAGAGTAATCATGATGGTTACTCTTTTTGTTTGTAATATGTAATATCAAAAATACTTCTAAAGTATGAAATAAATTGATACTTAAGTGAGAAGTTGAATAAGAATAAAAAGAGTAATATTAATTGAAAGGAGGAGATGAATTTGGAGCGAAACGACATTGGGAAACTTGTAATTATTACTGGAGTAACGCAAGGGCTAGGACGTGCAATGGTTGATAGGTTTCATGAATTGGGATGGAACATAGCAGGGTGTGGACGCTCAAAAAATAAAATTGAAGAGCTTAATAAATATTACGGTGCTTCACATGATTTTCAAATAATTGATGTTTCAAACCATCACCAAGTTAGTAAATGGGCAAGGCGTATTCTTAATAGGTATAGGGCTCCCGATATGTTAATAAATAATGCATCGATTGTTAATCAAAATGCACCGCTATGGAAAGTTACCGCTCAAGAATTTGAAAGTGTAATGAGTGTAAATGTGAACGGGGTAGTAAATGTCATTAGGGCGTTCGTCCCGGCGATGATAGATAGGAAAAAAGGGATTATTATTAATATGAGCTCTAGTTGGGGAAGAGAAGGCGAGGCTGAACTTGCGCCATATTGTGCCTCGAAGTTTGCTATTGAAGGTATCACGCAGTCTATGGCAATGGAACTGCCAAATGGCATGGCCGTAGTTGCGTTAGATCCAGGTGGAAGTATTAGCACTCCAATGCTTGATTTATGTGCACCTCAATATGTAAAAGAATCTCCTACACCTGAAATGTGGTCACATAAAGCAATTCACTATATATTAAATATATCAATAGATAAAAATGGAGATTCACTGACATGTCCTGTATGAATTTAACGTTCAGATAGGTATTAAATGTTATATTCACAGATTTGAAGGACAAGCATATATTGAAGTATGTAGGAAGCATTTGCAAGTTACACATTCATCGAGAAACTCCTTTTCAAAAAGAGCGCCTGAAAGGTGCTCTTTTTTATTATTAGTACATTATGTGATGCACAAAATTACATATGGAAAATAAAATAATGAATTAAAGATGATATTTGTTTATTTCGAATGTACTAGAAAATTTTAATATAGGTGATGGGAAATGAACCTACGCGATTTAGAATTGACAGGGGCATGGTTTCAAGTAGGAGGAAATCTTATAGCAGCTATTGGAACAACTAGAGGGTTTGCAGGAGAAGAAAAGATTGAGTCGGATCTTGTTATTGTAGGGAGTTCATTACAAGCCCTCGGATATATATTACAAATTATAGCAACTATTGATGTGAAAGATGAAGATAAATGTGAGAAGCAAGATGTAACTATAGATAATAAAAATAAAGCGCTAGCGAAGACGGGGATTGAGTTATTAGCTTTAGGTAATATTTCTAATGTAATAGGAACGTATTTTAATCTAAATGAACAAATGAAAGAAAATGATTTTCTTATAATTACTGGAAATAGTTTGCAATCAATTGGAGCTTTTTTAGGAGTAGAAGTAGCATTGAATGAGAAAAATGGAATACAGTGGATTATTGTATTAGGGAATTCCATGCAAAGTTTAGGTGCAGGATTACAAGCATATGAAGGTATTCACAATATATCAAAAGAAGAAGAGGGAAATGAAGACAGTAATATAGATAAAGAAGATCAACGTATAATAGGGCTAATAGGTATTTGGATACAGGCAATAGGTACTGTAATTTCAGCAATTGGATTAACAGAAATAGTAGAGGAACAAAGATTGGAATCTAAGAAAAGGCAATGAAATACTCATTTAAATGAAGTTTGGAGTATTTCAATTTTAGAAGTAGGACAAGATTGATGTGATAATTCTTTTTGTAGGCTTTTTCATATAGGCGTAGAATATACATATAAACGAACAGGTGAAAATAGCTTGTTAACGTTAGTGAGAGGCTCTTCATTTAGTTATACTATTATATGTGATTTTTGTAATGATGAGTTCTTATATACGTCTTTAGAAATAACATGATTTCATAGGTTTGATAGTATAGGAGATGGATGGGTAAGAATTGAAAAATAAACATTAAGGAGTTTTTCAGACATGATGTACTTATTAGCAATTCTACTTCCGCCGGTAGCTGTTTTATTTTGCGGAAAGCCGTTTCAAGCGATTATTAATTTCATTTTAACCTTAATTTTTTGGGTTCCAGGAGCGATACATGCAGTTCTTGTCGTACATGATAAAAAAGCCGACAGGCGACTTAAAAGACAAGTTCAAGCGTACGATGAAATTAATAAAAGAAATAGAAGGTAAATTGCGAGTGGAAACATACAAAAAAAGAAAGGGGATTTGATTCGCCTTTCTTTTTTGTATGCCAATCAAGTTTAAATTTTAGTATAGCGGTAAGAATTTTTAATATAAGTATTATGATAATAACTTTTAGAGTGTGCGTTTAATAAACCGGTGTAAATGCTTTCTGGCACATTAAAGAAATCATACATACCATTCTTTAGTTGAATACGTAAAATCATAGAAAAAGGATTATAGCCAACAGCAACTACATTTTTTGAAATAACGGGAGATAGCTTCATCATTACGCAACTCCTTATGTTTCATTTTAGATGGTTTCTTGTAGATAAGGGAATTGTCGTGTTGAAATCCTAATAATTAAAGAGGTATTATACTTATATGCAATATATTAAATGTTTGTTATACGTAATTATAAGGAAGTTCACACGAAGTACATATCGTTGTGCTATTTTTATTTCACCTTTGATTTATAAATAAGAAAATATTGACCATTTGAAAAAAAGGTATATTATTTATACGAGGTATTAAAAATTCACTTCTTACATTCTATGCTTTAAGGGGCAGTATTATTAGAAAAAATAGAAGTGAAAATAGTTTGCATAAGAAGTATTCTAAAATGTATAATCTGTGAATTGGGAAAATATTGAATGCTCCAGGTCAATATACTTTCTTGATTAAATGTATTTGGGAAAGTGACCTCAATATTTTCAAGTAAATCAACGGGAGAATTGAAAGGCAGGAGAAAGTAACATGTCAGAAAATTATCGTTCTCGAGAGGAGCGACGACAAGTTCAAAAGAAAAAACAGCCAGCTTCTAAAAAAACAAAACCAAAAGGTAAAACATCGTTTTTTCGTAAATTTTTAATCAGTTGTTTACTACTTGGTATTGTAGGTTTAGTGGCAGGGGTTGCTACCTTTTTCGTTATGATAAAGGATGCACCAAAACTTGAGAAAGCAAAACTTGTTAATCCGTTATCCTCAAAAATTTATGATAAAGACGGGAATTTGGTATATGAATATGGGAAAGAAAAAAGAACGAATGTTACGTATGACCAAATCCCTAAATTAGTAGAAGAAGCATTTTTAGCGACAGAAGATGCACGTTTTTATGAACATAGCGGTGTGGATTTTAAAGGTACTGCTCGTGCAGTTTTAGTTAGTCTTAAAGGAGATTACGGTTCACAAGGTGGAAGTACGATAACGCAGCAAGTTATTAAAAACTACTTCTTATCGATGGAAAAAACGTCAAAACGTAAGGTTCAGGAAATATATTTAGCGTATAAGCTAGAACAACAGTATTCAAAACATGAAATATTAGAGATGTATTTAAATAAAATTAATTTAGGTAACCGTTCATATGGAATCGCAACAGCAGCACAAAACTATTATGGTAAAGAATTGAAAGATTTAACATTACCAGAAGTTGCGATGCTTGCTGGTTTACCGAAAGCACCAAATAACTATGATCCAACGAAATCAGAAAATGTTCAAAGGGCAACAGAGAGAAGAAATACTGTACTAAACTTAATGAATCGACATGGTTATATTACAAAGGCAGAAATGGAAGAAGCATCAAAAGTTTCAGTAACAGATGGGATTAAAACTGCAACTGTACAAACAATGCCATATCCTGCATTTATGGATGCGGTTGTGAAAGAAGTAGAAAAAGAACTACCAGATGCTAATATTGGTTCTGATGGTTTAGAAATTTATACAACATTGGATCCAAAAGCACAGGATTATGCTGACAAGCTTTTAAATGAAAATATTATTAATTATCCAAATGAGAAATTTCAAGGCGCTTTCACATTTATGGATACGAAAACAGGAGAAGTTCGTGCTATAGGTAGCGGACGTGGTGAAAATAAAGCGGTATTTAAAGGGCATAATATGGCAATTGAATTAGATCGTGCAGCTGGTTCGACAATGAAGCCAATTTTTGATTATGCTCCTGCGATTGAATATTTAAAATGGGCTACGTACCATCAAATTGATGACTCTCCATTTAAATATTCAACTGGACAAGAAGTTCGAAATGCAGACAGAAGTCATTTAGGTCCAATTACTATGCGTGATGCATTAAAGATGTCGCGTAATATTCCGGCAATTAAAACTGCAAAAGAAGTGGGAATTAGTAAATCGAAAGATTTCTCTGAGAAATTAGGTATTACATTTAATGCAGCACCGACAGAATCTACAGCGATTGGTACAAACGAAGTATCACCAACTGAAATAGCGGGTGCTTATGCGGCATTTGGTAATGATGGTAAGTATACGAAGCCGCATTTTGTTAAGAAAGTAGTTTATCCAGACGGCAAGTCACAAAGTTTTGGACAAAAATCAAAACCAGTTATGGCCGATTCTACAGCATATATGATTACTGATATGCTTCGTTCTGTAGTTACATCAGGTACTGGTACGTCGGCAAATGTGGCCTCTTTAGATGTAGCTGGTAAAACAGGTACAACTAACTATTCTTCAAAACAACTAGCACAATATGGAATTCCAGAAAGTGCAACTCGTGATAGTTGGTTTGCAGGTTATACACCGCAATATACGATGGCAGTATGGACTGGATATATGAAAGATGGCAAAGATGAGTATATTAGTAGTAAAAATACGAAAATTGCGCAGTTGATTTTTAAATCAATGATGAGCGAAATGGCTACAGATAAATCACGCTTTAAAATGCCAAGTAGTGTTATTCAGGAAGGTAGTGAATTGCGTATAAAAGGTGAAAAACGTGATTCATCTCCAAATACGAGCGTACCGGATGCAACGGAACAACCAAAACAAGATCAACAGCAAAAAACTGAAGAAGAGAAAAAGCAAGAAGAATTAAAGAAACAGGAAGAACTTAAGAAACAAGAAGAGCAAAAGAAACAAGATGAACTTAAGCAACAAGAAGAGCTTAAGAAGCAAGAAGAGCAAAAGAAACAAGATGAATTAAATAAGAAAAATGAACAAAATAATGGAAATGGTCAAGGAAACACAACTCCACCGAACAATGGTGGAGGCCAAGGAAATACAACCCCGCCGAACAACGGTGGAAGCCAAGGAAATACAACCCCGCCGAACAACGGTGGAGGCCAAGGGAATACAACCCCACCGAACAACGGTGGAGGTCAGGGGGATACAACCCCACCGAATAACGGTGGAGGGGGCCAAGGGAATACAACTCCAACGCCACCAGCAACAACGCCACCAACTACTGGTGGGAACACAGGAGAAGTCCCTGTCAATAATGGACAATAAATAACGTATATAAAAAAGCACCAAAGGTACCGATAAAACGGTTCCTTTGGTGCTTTTTATATTATAAAGATTACTATTATTTTTAAATGTTAAAAGTACCATAGAAATTTTGAAAGTAAATTGATGGGAAATGATAAAAAATTTGAGTAGGAGGTATTGGAGGATAGCCTGGGTTATAAAAACCAGTACTACTAGGATGTGTGCCATGATTCCAATATACAGGGGTGACTTGCCCAGGAGTTTGGAATTGTTGCCAAGTAGCAGGAAGTTCAATACCAACATCGGAGCTAGCTGTATGAACAGAGGGGACATGTATTGAAGGAACTGACGGAACTGCAGTAACTATTCTTGGTGATACCCACATGAAACGATCACTCCTAAGTTTAATAATAAAATAGTATATTCTTTTAGAACATATAAAGGTACATATATAGGACTTTCGCTTAAAACATAGGTATAAAGTCGTAAGACCAACTTAAATTGATGGTAGACCATTTATTATGAAAAGATACGTCTATTAGCGGAGGGAAAGGGAGCATGAAAAATATACAATTGATGTGTTGATTGCAATATTTTGCGTGTTTATGGAGGAATTTTAATGGAACGATTATGGACGAAATCATTTATTCAAATGACTATCGCGATGTTATTTTTATTTACAGGGTTTTATTTACTTGTTCCAACGCTACCGCTCTTTATTAAAGAGATTGGTGGAAATGAATCACAAGTTGGACTGATGATGGGAATGTTTACAATAGCTGCGGTTGTAATACGACCGATTATTGGAGGAATGTTAGATCAATATGGTAGAAGATCTTTTATTATTTTCGGACTCATCTTTTTTGGGATAACGATGTATTCGTATAATTTAGCATCGACTATTGTCCTTTTAGCTGTTTTACGCGTTATTCACGGAGTGACGTGGGCTGTTTCTACAACAGCAGTTGGAACAGCGATAACTGATATTATTCCAGATTCACGTCGTGGTGAAGGGATGGGCTGGTATGGGATGGCGATGACAATCGCGATGGCAATTGGCCCGATGATTGGATTATGGGTTGTACAAAATTATTCATTTCATGGTCTATTCTTGTTAGCAACTCTTTTATCCTTTATGGCAGTAGTATTATCGTTAATAACGAAAATGCCATTCACGCCGCAAAAAGAAAAAGGGAAAATTCAGCTGTTTGAAAAATCCGTTTTATCAATAACGATTGTTGTTTTCTTTTTATCATTTGCATATGGAGGAATAACAACATTTTTACCGTTATTCGCGTCATCAATTGATGTGAATCCTGGGACATTCTTTCTTGTATATGCAATTGCTTTAACAATTGTAAGACCTATTTCAGGAAAACTATTAGATAAATATGGAGAAGTTTTTATCATACTTCCGGCACTATGTCTTACTATTTTAGCGATAGTTGTACTAACGATTTCAAATGGTTTGACAGGTGTAATGATTGCGGCGGCATTATATGGTGTTGGATTCGGTTCAGCACAGCCCGCTTTGCAAGCAGCGATGCTGACAATTGTTGATCCTAGTAAAAGAGGAGTTGCTAACGCTTCATTCTTTACCGCATTTGATTTAGGGATTGGATTAGGTGCGATTTTACTTGGAGTTGTTTCACAAATGTTTGGTTACCGTATTTTATTTGTTGGTAGTGCAATTTCTGGATTAATAGCTTTAATTCTTTTCGTCGTTTTTGTAAAACAACGATTAGGAAAAAAGGATTTTGCGTAAACAGGAAGAGCGAAGGTGAAAATTTCAATTGAACATGATGCTCTACGATGGTTTAAGGAAGAATTGCGTATAAAGTATGATGAATCGATTTGATTTATCCCGCTATTTGTGGGCAGTAAGACTCCCATCTCAAAATTCGGCTGGAACAAAGAAGTTAGGCGGAAGCCCTGCTGCCCGTAAATGCCCGATTGGTGTGGGCTAATAATCAGTGGGGGATGAACAAAACCCCCCACTGATTAAAGTTTCACTTTATTGTAATGTGCGGAGGAAATAGTGCAATTCATCTAGTATATTCTTTAGGAATTGTTTCTGAGAAACCAGTTCGGGAAATAGTGTCAGTTGAGAAAGACGGTATTTTATTTTTATAGATTTTGATAATCTTTGGTACTTTCAAAACTATGATTTAGGTGTCAGCTATCGTAAAGGAACGGAAGAAATTTAATTTAATTATGTAAAATAATAACTTTATTAAAAATAAATAAATTGTATATAAGAATTATATTTATTGGAATATGAAATAGATATTATAAAAAAACGAGCTGTGCATGAGTGCAGCTCGTTTTTTTATATTTGTTTAAGAAAAAGAGATTAAAGGTATATTTAGTGGGATTATATGGATAATTGTTATATTTCGTTTTAAAAAATTGTAAAAGGATACCTGTCCTTTCTTTATAAAAGATGAAAGTTATTTTTGAAAAATTGTATTATTACATCGGTAAAAGTATAGGAAACTTATCATTATAAAATAAATTGAAATCTTCTAAAAACTCTGATACATTGAAATAGAAATGTAGTTTCACAGTATTGTAAAGGCTTACAGTTATGTGCACGAAGATCTATTAGGATTGGAGGAAATAATGATGAAAGCTGAAGAAAAATTTTCCCCGGGATTAGATGGTGTAGTAGCAGCGGAGACGAAAATTTCGTTTCTTGACACAGTAAAAGGTGAAATTGTAATTCAAGGGTATGATTTAATCGAACTCTCAAAAACAAAAGAGTATTTAGACATTGTGCACCTTTTATTAGAAGAACATCTACCGAATGAGGATGAAAAAGCAATAATTGAAAAGAAATTAAAAGAAGAATATGCAGTGCCAGAAGGTGTATTTAATGTGCTAAAGGCATTGCCTAAGGAAACACATCCTATGGATGGGTTACGTACAGGTGTGTCTGCATTAGCTGGTTACGATAATGATATCGAAAACCGCTCGTTAGAAGTGAATAAAAGTCGAGGGTACAAGCTTTTAAGTAAAGTGCCAAATATTGTAGCGAATAGCTATCATATTTTAAATAATGAGGAGCCAATTCAGCCGCTTGAGGAATTGTCATATAGCGCGAATTTCTTCTATATGTTAACTGGTAAAAAACCAACTGAACTTGAGGAAAAGATCTTTGATCGTTCCCTTGTTTTATATAGTGAACATGAAATGCCAAACTCTACATTTACAGCTCGCGTAATTGCATCAACACAATCGGATTTATACGGTGCTCTTACAGGTGCAGTTGCATCTTTAAAAGGAAGCTTACATGGTGGTGCAAATGAAGCGGTTATGTACATGCTTTTAGAAGCTGGCAATGTTGAGAAATTTGAAGAACTATTACAGAAGAAACTTTATAACAAAGAAAAAATTATGGGTTTTGGACACCGTGTTTATATGAAGAAGATGGATCCAAGAGCACTTATGATGAAGGAAGCTTTAAAGCAGTTATGTGATGTAAAAGGTGATTATACACTATATGAAATGTGTGAAGCTGGAGAAAAGATTATGGAGAAGGAAAAAGGAATTTATCCGAATCTTGATTATTATGCAGCTCCAGTATATTGGATGCTTGGTATTCCAATTCAACTGTATACACCAATCTTCTTTAGCTCTAGAACAGTAGGATTATGTGCGCACGTTATTGAGCAACATGCAAATAATCGTTTGTTCCGTCCACGCGTAAATTATATTGGCGAGCGACATGTACTTAGTAAATAAAAACAACTGGGGAGTTGTTAGCGCCGCCCGCCAGATGGGTGTTTGACCGACACCCATCATTAATAATAACGAATTTTCGACAGAAAGGGAAGATTAGCATGATTAAAACAAATGAAATTAAACAAAAAGATGCATTATTAGAAGAAATTACGGATTATGTATTAAATAAAGAGGTTACAAGTGCAGAAGCATTCAGTACTGCTCGCTACGTATTACTTGATACACTTGGATGTGGAATTTTAGCACTACAATATCCAGAGTGTACGAAATTACTAGGACCAGTTGTACCAGGAACAATCGTGCCAAATGGTACACGTGTACCAGGAACATCTTATGTGCTAGATCCAGTAAAAGGTGCATTTAATATCGGATGTATGATCCGTTGGTTAGACTATAACGATACTTGGCTTGCAGCAGAATGGGGACATCCATCTGATAACTTAGGCGGAATTTTAGCAGTAGCAGATTATATTAGCCGCGTTCGTATTTCAGAAGGAAAAGAACCATTAAAAGTACGTGAAGTACTAGAAATGATGATTAAAGCACATGAAATTCAAGGTGTACTTGCTTTAGAAAACAGCTTAAACCGTGTTGGTCTTGACCATGTATTATATGTAAAAGTAGCAACAACTGCTGTAGTTGCGAAAATGCTTGGCGGAACGCGTGAAGAAATCTTTAATGCATTATCACATGCGTGGATTGATAATTCTAGTCTTCGTACATATCGTCATGCTCCAAATACTGGCTCACGTAAATCATGGGCAGCAGGTGATGCGACGAGTCGCGGTGTTCATCTTGCAATGACTGCTCTAAAAGGTGAAATGGGTTATCCAACAGCATTATCTGCGCCAGGATGGGGATTCCAAGATGTATTATTTAACAAGCAAGAATTAAAATTAGCTAGACCACTAGAATCTTATGTAATGGAAAATGTATTATTCAAAGTGTCATTCCCAGCAGAATTCCATGCACAAACAGCTGCAGAATGTGCTGTGAAATTACATCCGGAAATTAAAGAAAGATTAGATGAAATTGACCGTATTACAATTACAACTCATGAGTCAGCAATTCGTATTATCGATAAAGAAGGTCCATTAAATAACCCAGCTGATCGTGATCATTGTTTACAATACATTACGGCAATTGGTTTATTAAAAGGAGATATCGTTGCAGACGATTATGAAGATGTAGTAGCAAATGATCCACGTGTAGATGAATTACGTAATAAGATGGTTGTTGTTGAAAACAAACAGTACAGTTTAGATTATCTTGACCCGAACAAGCGCTCAATCGCCAACGCTGTTCAAGTTCACTTTAAAGATGGTACTGTAACAGAAAATGTGGAATGTGAATACCCACTTGGTCACCGTTTCCGTAGAGACGAAGCGATTCCAAAAGTTGTTCAAAAATTCACTGCAAATATGGCAGGTCATTATTCTAGTAAGCAACAAGAACAAATTCATGAAGTTTGTTTAAATGAAGAAAAACTAGAAAATATGAATGTAAATGAATTTGTAGATCTATTCTTAATTTAATAATAGGGGGAATCTAGAATGGCTTGGGTTGTGAATAAACAATCAACACAAGAAGAGCTTGCGAATTGCTTCCGAGCTTTAGTAGAAGCAAATGAAATTTTGCAAATTCCAGGTGCTCATGATGCAATGGCGGCTCTTGTTGCGAAAAATACAGGTTTTTCAGCTCTATATTTATCGGGAGCTGCTTATACTGCAAGTAAAGGGCTACCAGATTTAGGAATCGTGACGTCTACTGAAGTAGCAGAGAGAGCAAGAGATCTAGTAAGAGCTACAGATTTACCAGTCCTTGTTGACATTGATACAGGATTTGGCGGAGTACTAAACGTAGCGAGAACAGCTGTAGAAATGGTAGAAGCGAAAGTAGCGGCTGTTCAAATTGAAGATCAACAATTACCAAAGAAATGTGGACATTTAAATGGTAAGAAACTTGTTACTACAGAAGAATTAGTTCAAAAAATTAAAGCGATTAAAGAAGTTGCGCCAAGTTTATATATTGTAGCACGCACAGATGCTCGCGGCGTAGAAGGATTAGATGCATCGATTGAAAGAGCAAACGCATATGTAAAAGCAGGTGCAGATGCTATATTCCCGGAAGCACTTCAATCAGAAGAGGAGTTCCGTCTATTTAATAGTAAAGTAAATGCCCCTTTATTAGCGAATATGACCGAATTCGGTAAAACTCCATATTATAGTGCAGAGGAATTTGCAAATATGGGCTTCCAAATGGTTATTTATCCTGTAACTTCACTTCGCGTTGCAGCGAAAGCGTATGAGAATGTATTTACTTTAATTAAGGAAACAGGTTCTCAAAAAGATGCACTTTCTAATATGCAAACGAGAAGTGAGTTATATGAAACAATTTCATATCATGACTTTGAAGAGTTAGATACTGGAATTGCAAAGACCGTATTATCTGAAGATCAATAGGTAGAACAACTAAGGCGATGAGAATACATCTTTGGCAAAACGAACTGCTTGATGTGAAAATTCATCGCCTTCTGTTTTCAATAATAAGATATTCCACTCATCGTAGACGAGCATATGCAAAGAGCAATGAAGGCCGAAATGATAGGGGGATTCAGATGGAGAAAACGAAGTTACCATGGGATGAATTTTTTTCACTCAATAAAGATGTGAATAATACTTTCTTTACACCAGAAGATTTTTCAGGGGATGAAGATTTAATTGCAAAAACGACAGAACAATTCGTTAAACAAGAAATTGTCCCACAAATTGAGAATATTGAACAACATAACTATAAAGTTTCTCGTCAATTATTTGAGAAAGCTGGGGAACTTGGATTATTAGGCATTGAGGTACCAGAAGATTATGGTGGATTCGAGTTAGGAAAGGCTGTCTCAGGTCTTGTAGCAGAGAAAATGGGTTACGCTGGTGCATTTAGCGTTTCTTTTAATATACACGCCGGTGTAGGTACATTGCCTTACATATATTACGGAACGAAAGAACAGAAAGAAAAATATTTGCCGAAAATTGCATCGGGAGAATGGATTGGGGCTTATGCTTTAACTGAGCCAAATGCTGGTTCTGATGCATTAAGTGCAAAAACGAGCGCAATATTGAATGAAGATGGTACAGCTTGGAAGTTGAATGGTGAGAAGCAGTGGATTACAAATGCTCATATGGCAGATGTATACGTTGTTTTTGCGAAGACAAATAAAGGAATGACAGCGTTTATTGTCGAAAGAACATGTGAGGGTGTATCAATAGGATTAGAAGAAAAGAAGATGGGGATAAAAGGCTCTTCAACGGCGACGCTTATTTTAGAAGATGTTGTAATCCCTGCTGAAAATGTTTTAGGGGAAGTTGGAAAAGGGCATCACGTAGCTCTTAATATTCTTAACTTCGCTAGACTAAAACTAGCTTTTGGAAATATTGGAACAGCAAAACAAGCAATCGGATTGTCAGTTCAATATGGAAAAGAGCGAAAACAGTTCCAAACGGAATTAGTAGACTTTACGATGATACAAGAGAAAATTGCAAATATGATCATTACAACATATGGAGCAGAAAGTGCAGCTTATCGTACAGCAGGTGTAATTGATGACGCAATTCATGAGAGTGATGAAGATCTTATGAAAAAAATGTCTCAATTTGCAATTGAATGTGCACTGAATAAAGTGAACGCTTCTGAAACACTTGCTTATATCGTAGATGAAGCTGTACAAATTCATGGTGGTTACGGTTATATGCAAGAGTACGAGGTAGAACGATTATATCGTGATGCTAGAATTAGTCGTATTTTTGAAGGAACGAACGAAATTAATAGATTAACAGTTGCCAAAATGTTAATGAAACAATTCGAGCAAATTGAAGATCATGTAGTAGAAAGTGATATATCAAATGTAGAAAGAAACCATCGTTACATTTTATTATCGAAAAAATTGTTGAAACAATCTTTGAAAACGCTCTCTAAAACTCCAGGCTTAAAAATTGATCAAGAGCAAGAATATTCACGCGTATTATCAAATATGTTGACGGACGTGTACGTCATGGAATCAGCATTTTTACGTACGAGGAAAGCAATTAGTAAAAATGGTGAGGAAAAAGAGCGTACGAAGCAAATGATTACAGATGTTATTTGTGAAGAAGGATATCGTAAAGTAGAAGAAGCTGCGATTTCTATTCTTTCAGCAGCTGTCACAGAAGAACAAGATAGACACGTAATTTTAGCTGAAATCCGTCAATTATTAGTGCCGTTATACTCGAACTTATTTACGAAAAAGAGAGACATTGCGAAAGTTATTATAAATCGCGGGAAATATATTGTGTAAATAGGAGGAAAGCGATATGAAAAAGATTGGTTTTATCGGTTTAGGTAACATGGGTCTTCCAATGTCTAAAAATTTAGTTAAATCCGGCTACACAGTATATGGAGTGGACTTGAATAAAGAGGCGGAAGCTTCCTTTGAAAAAGAAGGAGGAATTATCGGCCTATCAATCTCAAAACTAGCAGAGACATGCGATGTGATTTTTACAAGTCTGCCTTCACCTCGTGCTGTGGAAGCGGTATATTTTGGGGAAGAAGGATTATTTGAAAATAGCCACTCGAATGTAGCTTTAATTGATACAAGTACAGTATCTCCACAATTAAACAAACAATTAGAGGAATCGGCGAAGGAAAAGAAAGTAGACTTTTTAGCAGCACCTGTTAGCGGTGGGGTAATTGGTGCAGAAAACCGTACATTAACGTTTATGGTTGGTGGATCGAAAGAAGTATATGAGAAAACTGAATCTGTCATGGAAGTGCTTGGAGCGAATGTTTTCCATGTTAGTGAGCAGATTGATAGCGGTACAACTGTTAAATTAATTAATAATCTATTAATTGGTTTTTATACAGCTGGTGTGAGTGAAGCTTTAACATTAGCGAAAAAGAACAATATGGATTTAGATAAAATGTTTGATATTTTAAATGTAAGTTACGGTCAAAGTAGAATTTATGAGCGTAATTATAAAAGTTTCATTGCATCAGAAAATTATGAGCCTGGCTTTACTGTAAATTTATTAAAGAAAGATTTAGGATTTGCAGTTGATTTAGCTAAAGAAAGTGAACTTAACTTACCAGTAAGTGAGATGCTATTAAACGTATATGAAGAAGCGAGTGAGGCAGGATATGGTGAAAACGATATGGCTGCTTTATATAAGAAAGTTAGCGAACAATTAATTTCTAATCAAAAATAGTGCACGTATAAAAATCATGATAAAAAAGGAGAGAATATAATGATTACAACTGAAATTAAACGAGTGAAAAATCATATTAATGGTGAATGGGTAGAATCTACTGGTACTGAAGTAGAAGCGGTTCCGAATCCAGCGACTGGAAAAATTATTGCTTACGTTCCACTATCTCCGAAAGAGGATGTTGAAAAAGCTGTTGAAGCGGCAAAAGCGGCATACAAAACATGGTCTAAAGTGCCAGTTCCAAATCGTTCAAGACAACTATACAAATATCTACAACTGTTACAAGAAAATAAAGATGAGCTTGCAAAAATCATTACGCTAGAAAACGGTAAAACGCTAATGGATGCAACTGGTGAAGTACAGCGTGGTATTGAAGCGGTAGAACTTGCAACATCAGCACCAAATTTAATGATGGGACAAGCTCTTCCGAATATTGCTAGTGGAATTGATGGATCGATTTGGCGCTACCCAATCGGAGTTGTTGCTGGTATTACACCGTTTAACTTCCCGATGATGATTCCATTATGGATGTTCCCACTTGCAATTGCTTGCGGTAATACATTCGTATTAAAAACATCTGAAAGAACACCGCTTTTAGCAGAGCGACTTGTAGAGTTATTCTATGAAGCTGGTTTTCCAAAAGGGGTATTAAATTTAGTACAAGGCGGAAAAGATGTTGTAAATAGCATTTTAGAAAATAAAGATATTCAAGCTGTTTCGTTCGTTGGATCTGAGCCGGTAGCTCGTTACGTATATGAAACAGGTACGAAACACGGAAAACGCGTACAAGCGTTAGCAGGCGCGAAAAACCATGCGATTGTTATGCCAGATTGCAATCTTGAGAAAACAGTACAAGGTGTAATTGGATCTGCATTCGCAAGTAGTGGGGAACGCTGCATGGCATGTTCAGTAGTAGCAGTAGTTGATGAAATTGCTGATGAATTCATTGATGTATTAGTAGCAGAAACGAAGAAGTTAAAAGTAGGTGACGGTTTCAACGAAGATAATTATGTTGGACCATTAATCCGTGAATCTCATAAAGAACGTGTTTTAGGCTATATTAATAGTGGTGTAGCAGATGGAGCAACATTATTAGTAGATGGTCGTAAAATTAATGAAGAAGTTGGAGAAGGATACTTTGTTGGTGCAACAATCTTCGATGGCGTAAATCAAGAGATGAAAATTTGGCAAGATGAAATTTTTGCCCCAGTATTAAGCGTTGTAAGAGTTAAAGATTTAGAAGAAGGTATCAAACTGACAAATCAATCTAAATTTGCAAATGGTGCGGTTATTTATACTTCAAATGGTAAGCATGCACAAACATTCCGTGATAACATCGATGCTGGTATGATCGGTGTAAACGTAAACGTTCCAGCACCAATGGCATTCTTCGCATTTGCAGGAAACAAAGCTTCATTCTTTGGGGATCTTGGTACAAATGGTACGGATGGCGTTCAATTTTATACACGCAAAAAAGTTGTAACTGAGCGCTGGTTTTAATATAGAGTAAACAGCCAAATCAGTTATTAAATGAAAACCACCACTATTAATAGTGGTGGTTTTCATCTTGTTAATTATTTTTTTCAAAAGCTAGTTTAATACCAAACCCAATTAAGACGATTCCTGTTAACCCTTGAATATAACGTTGCGTCTTCGGTTTTTTCATAAAAGCACTAATTTTATCAATTAAAAATATATAAAAAGCGAACCAAATAACTGTTAAAACGAGGTAAGTAAGGCCCATTACGAGAAGTTGGATAAACGTATTATGATTTGGATTTAAAAATTGCGGTAAAAAGGTTAAAAAGAAGACTGCAACCTTAGGGTTTAATAAATTCGTAAGAAACCCTTGGCGAAAGCAAGAAGTGTGTTCGTCTTCAGTATTCAAAGATATATCGTTCGTATCAACGCCTTCTTTATTTCTTACCGCTAAAAGGGCTTTAATACCAATATAAATTAAATATAGGGCTCCAACGTACTTGAAAATAGAAAATAAAAGAGCTGACTTTACAATAAGTGCGGAAAGGCCGATTACTGCTGCTAAAGTATGAATTAAAAGTGCAACACATGTACCGAACACTGTCTTCACTCCACCCATCTTACCAGCAACTAATGTGTTTTTCGTGGCCATTGCAGTATCAGGACCGGGTAAAATAATAAGACAAATAGACATAATGATGAAAAGAAAAAAATTTTCAATCATAGTCGCTCCTCCTTTTTTATTTTTAGAATATTTGATTAAAAATAGTGTAGCACATATTTTGATTTAATAAAATTAAATTTTATTAAAAATTATTAAATAGGAAAGAGGCTATATAGTCGTGTAATTACACGACTATATAGCCTCGATTTTATCTCGTATGAACGGGCGATTGGTGAGGGATAAAAATAAGCGTGCGATGAACCCCCACTTATTAAGTTTCACTTTAGGCGTTAAGTAAGTTAAAGAATCGATTTACATCTTCTTCTGAAACATCACTTAATTGTTTATATTTATAATTTGGATTTTGGTCTTTATCAACTACAACGGAGCGTACTCCTTCAAAGAAATCTTCATGTCGCAAGAAGTTTTTAGCGAGTATAAGATCTGTCGCGAAACATTCTTCAACGGACTTTTCTTGGCCATCGATAAACTGTTTTAATGTTACTTTTAATGAAACAGGGGATTTTGATAATAGCTTTTCTTTCGTTGTTTGGGCAAATGGACTTTGATCTTTCTCTAACGATTGAATGATTCCCTCAATTGTATCGAATGCAAAATGCGAATTAATTTCTTCTAATGAAGAAGAAAGATTGCCATCTAAGTTTGGAGCAGTTGCAAATGTACGAATAACTTCTTTTAAATGAGTATGTACATCTTCTTTTTGCCAATTTACATTTTCAAGTGCGGTAAGGAAATTTGGTAATGAATCTGATGTCATAAAGTAATCAGCAGCGTTAATATATAATACATCAGGAGCTTTTAAAATAGATGCTGTTAAAGCAACATATCGACCAGTATATCCAGGTGCTTTATTTAAGAAGTACGCAGCACCGACATCAGGGAAGAAACCGATGTTCATTTCAGGCATTGCCCACTTCGTACGCTCAGTTACAATTCGATACTTAGCTCCATTTGTCAGACCGACACCACCACCCATTACGATTCCATCTAAACAAGCGATAATTGGTTTTTTGTATTGATAAATAAATGTATCAATTTCATATTCTTCTTCAAAAAACTGCTCTGCATGTTGTAATGCAACTTCGTTAGAACGTGCCTCGTATAGCGTTTTAATATCACCACCTGCACAAAAACCTTTCGTCCCAGCTCCTTTTAAAACGATGAGTTCAATACGCTCATCTTGCTCCCATTCTTTAAGTTTTTTCCCAATTGGCTGTAACATGTCATAGGATAAAGAATTGAGTGCTTTTGGACGGTTTAAAGTAATTGATGCAACGCCGTTTTCGCTAACAGAAAATAAAACGTGTTCGGTCATAATAAATCCTCCCTTACTTATCTTTCTATTCTTATTTCTTGATACATGCTGAAATGTCCTCTATAATTTTTGTCTAAATTAGGTGCTTAGTGTTATTATTTATCGCATATTTTGACGAGTTATATTTGCAGGATTTCAGAGAATGAAGAGGAATATTACAACATTACTGTAAGCGCAATTATTTGAAATCATAGTGTTGAAGGCGCTATTATATGTATAACTTATATTGAGTTAGTATACGTGGCGTAACAATACATTAAAGAGTGGATGTAGAAAAGGTTAAAAGGCTGAATTATCTAACTTTTAAAGAGTCTGGGGTTTGTATATAATTAGAAATAGAGAAAGGAGAGATCGGAATGCCAGGACCTTTACTATTGTCGGTAATTATTTTGTCATCTCTTATGGTAGGAATTACACAGTATTTTCATCATACAGATACGACAGAAGAGGTGAAGGATAAGGTGCGTCTCGTGTTTCCGATTTTTATAATATCTATTTCCATATGTTTTTTACTAAATAAAGATGGGTATGTTGTGGCCGTATTCGCGTTTTTTGTAGCGATTGTCTTAATAACTGTATTGTATTATGTTATGAAAGAGTACTTGCAAAAATAAGGATGCCTGAAAGGGCATTTTTATTTTTGTATATTAATAATTTCACATACCGTATTTTATATAAAAAAACATAAAATACTTATAATTAAAAAAGTATGTACATCGCAGTGTATTTACTTGTCAATCTTGCATGACCACTATACTATTAAAATGTAGAGATTAGAAAAAAAGGGGTTGTATCTAGCATGAAATTTGAGATGCACACAAAAATTATTTCAAATGAAAAAGAAGTAAGAGTACATATAGAAGATAATTTATTCCAATTAATTTTAGATGGTTATCATTTATTTACTGTTCAAGAAATATTACCTTTATATAAATCAAACGAAGAAAGAATCGGTAGTGCAATTGTCCAAAAGTTAGAATGGGAGAACGGAAAAACTACACTAAACTATCAACTTGTTTCACTACAATCAGTAAATTAAAAGGAGAAGGGTAATATGAAGTTTTTTCATACAGCGGATTGGCATTTAGGTAAGCTTGTTCATGGTGTATATATGACTGAAGATCAAAAAATTGTGTTAGATCAGTTTGTACAAGCTGTTGAAGAAGAAAAACCGGATGCTGTAATTATTGCAGGAGATTTATATGACCGAGCAATTCCACCTACAGAAGCAGTAGACTTATTAAATGATGTATTACAAAAGATAGTTATTGATTTACAAACACCAATAATCGCAGTTGCAGGAAACCACGATAGTCCGGACCGCATACATTTTGGTAGTAATTTAATGAAAAAACAAGGATTACATATTGTTGGACAATTTCAATTTCCATACAATCCTGTTGTTTTAAATGATGAATACGGAGAGGTTCATTTCCATCTCGTTCCGTATGCAGATCCAAGTATTGTTAGACATATATTGAAAAATGAAGATGTTCGTTCTCATGATGACGCGATGCGTATTTTTATGAACGAACTCTCTGAAACGATGGATAAAGAAGCGAGACACATATTTGTAGGACATGCATTTGTAACTTCTTCAGGAGAGGCAGAGGAAAATACGAGTGATGCGGAACGACCACTTTCAATTGGTGGTGCTGAATATGTAAATAGTCATTATTTTGATAAGTTTCATTACACGGCGCTTGGCCATTTACATCAAGCGCATTTTGTACGTAATGAGACAATTCGTTATTCAGGCTCACCACTTGCATATTCTATTTCTGAAGAAAAGCATAAAAAAGGATATTATATTGTGGAACTGGATGAAAAAGGTGAAACAACAATTGAAAAACGTTTACTTACACCACGTCGTAAAATGCGTACAGTAGAAGCGAAAATAGACGATTTATTGCTTCATCCAGTGAGTGAAGATTATGTATTTGTGAAATTATTAGATGAAAATCCTGTCTTGCAGCCAATGGAAAAAATACGTTCTGTATACCCAAATGCAATGCATGTTGAAAGATCTATTCAAAGACGAGAGTTCACAGATGAAAATGAAGTAACTGTTTCAAGACATAAAACGGATGATTTATCTCTTTTAAAAGCATTTTATAAAGAAATGAAAGGGCTAGATTTATCAGAAGAGAAAGAACGTCTATTTTTAGATGTTTTGCAAACAGTGCAAGAACGGGAAGGTGAACGAGGATGAGACCGATTCAGCTTATAATGACCGCATTTGGTCCATATAAACAGAAAGAAGTAATCGATTTTAAAGATCTTGGTGAGCATCGTATTTTCGCTATTTCTGGAAATACAGGAGCTGGAAAGACAACGATTTTTGATGCGATTTGTTATGTATTATATGGAGAGGCTAGTGGAGAAGAGCGCAGTGATACAAACATGCTTCGTAGCCAATTTGCTGATGATGATGTTTATACAAGTGTGGAATTAACTTTTCAATTAAAAGGAAAAAGTTATGAAATTAAACGACAATTGGGCCATAAAAAACAAGGAAATAAAACAATTACAGGACATGCAGTCGAATTATATGAAGTAATTGATGAGGAAAAAGTTCCATGTGTCGATCGTTTTCATGTAACGGATGTAAATAAAAAAGTTGAAGATTTAATTGGATTAAGTAAACATCAATTTAGCCAAATTGTCATGTTACCGCAAGGAGAGTTCCGAAAATTATTAACATCTGAAACGGAAAATAAAGAAGAAATACTACGCCGCATTTTTAAAACAGATCGTTATAAATTAATGCGTGAGATATTAGATCAAAAGCGTAAACAATGGAAAGACGTCTTACAAGAAAAACAAAAAGAACGTGAGCTATATTTCCGTAATGTATTTAAATTACCAGTACGTGATGGGGCATTATTAGAGACATTAGTGGAGCAAGAGCATGTAAATACACATCAAGTAGTAGAGGCATTAGAACAAGAAACAATTTGTTACAATGTAGAGGTTGAGCAATTACACTTAGAACAAAATGACAAAACGAAACAATTAAAAGAAGCAGAGGCACGTTTTCATGCGGCAAAAGCTGTAAATGAGAAATTCAAAGATTTAGAACAAAAGAATGAGAAGTACAGTACTTTACAAGAAAACCGTGCCGTAATCGAAATGAAAGAAAAATCTTTTAAACATGCGGAACAGGCGAAGCGATTATTACCATTTGAGCAATGGTATGAGGAAGCGATGCAATATGAACAGCAGTCTGAAAGTTTGTTAAAACAGATAATCGCAAAAAAAGAGCATATAATGAACAGTTTTGCACTTGCTCAGGAGAAATATGAAGCATTAAAGAATAAGGCATCCGAGCGAGAAAATGCTAAAAAACAAGTTCAAAGACTAGAAGAGTTACAACCAATTATTGCATCATTAGCTGAGAAAAAGTTAAATTTGCAAAATGCTGAAATTCAAATAGGAAAATTAAAAGAAGGTATGCAAAAGTTAGATGAACAACTAGAAGCGCATAAAAATGAAAAACAAAGAATGTCTGGCGAATTACAGCAATTAGAAGTAGCGCTTGAACAATATGTAGCTAAAGTAGAAGAACTAACGAATATGCGAGAAGATGCAAAAGTATTAAAGCAGGCATATGATGTATGGCAAGAAAAACAAAAATACGAGCAAGAAAAAGAAATTGCGTTTCATAAGATGCAACTTGCAGTTAGTGCGTATGAAAATATGGAACGCCGCTGGTTAGGTGAGCAAGCTGGTATATTAGCTCTTCATTTACATGATGGTGAATTTTGTCCAGTATGTGGCAGTATGGATCACCCGAAAAAAGCTACAGAGCAAAGTAATGCAATTGATGAAAAAGAGTTAAATGGACTAAGAGAAAAGAAAAACGTTGCGGAAAAATCACATGTTCAATTAGAAGAAAAGTGGAATTTCTATCGAGTTCAATATGAACAAGTGATAGAAGAAGTCCTAAAGCGAGGGTATCGCTCAGAAGAATTAGTAGAAACATATAGTGCGCTCGTTCAAAAAGGAAAGCAATTAGCAGCAGAAGTAAATACGTTAAAATCAAGTGAAGAAACGCGTAAGCAAATTGCTGTGAATATAAAAAGCGTAGAAGAAAAAGTAGAAGAACTCCAGAAACAAAAGCATGAAGTAGAAACAATACAGCACCGTACTGAAATGGAGTGTATGCAGCTTCGTACGTCATATGAACATGATAGGCAAAATATTCCGGAAAGCTTGCAAACGGTACAGGCTTGGAAAGTACAGTTTGACCAAGCTCTACAAGAACTTCGTTTAATGGAAGATGAATGGGAGAAAGTACAAGAAGCGTATCAACATTGGCAAAATGAAAATATACGTATTCAAGCAGAACATGATAGTGCTTCTAATCAATTTAATAGTGCAAAAGCGAAGAAAGAAGAGACTTTCACACGCTTTATGAAAGAGCTAGAACAAAGCGGATTTACAGATCAATTAACATATAGAGAATCCAAATTAAATGATGCTGAGATGGATAAGTTACAACAAGAAATCCAAAGTTATTACTCATCTCTAGAAGTACTTACAAAACAAATTGAAGAATTAAAGGCAGAATTAAAAGATAAAGAGTATACGGACATTTCTTCATTAGATGAGCAAGTGAAAGAATTGGAAATTAACCTTGATATTATTAAAGAAAAACGACAACGTGCTCAAAACGCCGTATCATATATTACGGATTTACATGAAAATATTAAACGAATTGATGAACAAATTCATGAGGAAGAAAAAGCATTCCAAGAACTTGTTGATTTATATGAAGTAATGAAAGGGGATAACGATAGTCGTATATCCTTTGAACGTTACATCTTAATTGAGTATTTAGAACAAATTGTTCAAATTGCGAACGAACGACTACGTAAATTATCAAATGGACAATTTTATTTAAAGCGAAGCGAACGAGTTGAAAAGAGAAATCGACAAAGTGGATTAGGTTTAGATGTATACGACGCATACACAGGTCAAACCCGAGATGTAAAAACATTATCTGGCGGTGAGAAATTTAACGCATCACTTTGCTTAGCACTTGGAATGGCAGATGTAATTCAAGCGTATGAGGGTGGTATTTCCATCGAAACGATGTTTATCGATGAAGGGTTCGGCTCATTAGATGAAGAGTCATTAACGAAAGCGGTTGACGCCCTAATCGATTTGCAAAAATCTGGTCGCTTTATCGGCGTAATTTCACACGTTCAAGAACTGAAAAACGCAATGCCAGCCGTATTAGAGGTAACGAAGCAGAAGGATGGGTGTAGTAAGACGAGGTTTGTGGTGAAATAGGTAGATTTGTTTCGATTTTTATTACTAGTCACGCTTTTGGAATACCTCGTCGAGCTTTTCTGAAATTGTTCTTTAATATTAAATACTTTAGGAAGGGAAGAGATTATATGTTCCCTTCCTAATTTTTTTTCGTTTTTCTTCAAAGTTTGTGAAACGCGCTTTGTTCGACCTCTAACTTTACTAGAAATCTTACAAAAGAGAAGTAGATAAATTCTGCTAGTGGATTAAATGTGGACATTATGACAAACAAAAGGCAGTTTCACGTTGAGACTGCCTTTTACTATATATCTATGAGTTGTCTGAAGAAGGTGGCGTATTTGCCAAACGGTTATAACTTTTAAAGGCTGAAATTGCCGATATAACACCACCTGTTAAAAATAAAGCTGATCCACCAACTAAAATAATACGACTGACATACGTTTCACGAGCTTCTTCAACTTGTTCTTGTGACGGTGTAGGCATATAAAATCCCCCCTAATAAAAATATGTTTTGTAATAGTATATACAAATGCCTACCATGTGTTAAAAATGAAGAAGTTGTATGTATAAGCATCTAAGTGAATTTAATATTTAGCTAGTGTTAGGATTAAGTTCAATGTTTCTGCGCAACTTCTGCACAAGTTTTAGTAGTTTATATGGCATTATATATCCGTAAAGTTAAATATTTAATAATAATGAATGAAACATTCGTTCATTATTAAGTGTGCGTTTCTTACGCACTCCCCAAAACAAGTGTCTTCATTGTTATTCTTTTGCATCAAAGCCCTCATCACACTACGAAGTATAACAAGAAGGGGATACGAACATGAATAATCGAATTTTAAAACACCTACAAAACATGAAAATGAACAAGAAAGGCCTGGGAGCCGTTGCATTAACAGCTGGAATCATAGGCACGACTCTCATTCCTCAAAATGCATATGCACATGGTTTTGTTGAAAAACCTGGAAGTCGTTCTGCTTTATGTAGCCCAAATTACGGCGTACTGAACATGAACTGCGGAAGTGTTATGTATGAACCACAAAGTTTAGAAGCTACAAAAGGATTTCCACAAGGTGGCCCAGTTGATGGACAAATAGCTTCTGCAGGTGGTAAATTTGGTGGTATTCTAGATCAACAAACAGCAGATCGTTGGTTTAAAAATACGATAACTGGTGGAGAGAATACGTTTACATGGAAATATACAGCTCCTCACTTAACTAGCAAATGGCATTACTACATTACGAAAAAGAATTGGAATCCAAATAAACCGCTAACAAGAGCTGACTTTGAGCCAATTGGAACTGTACAACATGATGGTTCTGCAGCTTCAAACAATTTAAATCACAAAATTAACGTACCTACTGATCGTAGTGGATACCATGTTATTTTAGCGGTATGGGATGTAGCTGATACAGCAAATGCATTCTATAATGTAATTGATGTAAATCTAGTCAATAATGAAAAACCAGACACAGAAGCACCAAGTAATCCAAACGGACTTGAGGCAACAAAAGTTACAGCAAATAGTGTAGAACTAGCATGGACCGCTTCTACAGATAATGTAGGGGTAAAAGGTTATCAGGTCCTACGCAATGGAGAGATTATTGACACAGTACCAGGAACTCATTTTATTGATAAACAATTACAACCAAGTACTGAATACTCTTATACTGTAAAAGCGATTGACGCAGCTGGAAATGTATCGAAAGAAAGTACGGCAGTTAAAGTGAAAACATCAGTAGCGATTCTTGATACAAAACCACCTACACAGCCAAAAGGATTACACAGCATGGGAACGACAGCATCAAGTGTTGATCTGATGTGGAGTCCGTCTGACGATAATGATGGTGTAGACCATTACGATATTTACAGAGACATATCAGGCGTAATGAAAAAAATTGGAACATCCAACACTACTTCTCATATGGACAAAAATTTGCTTGCTAATACTACATATAAATATGTGGTGAAAGCTGTTGATGTAGCTGGTAATGAATCAATACAAAGCGATGTATTCACAGTTACCACAAAAACTGAAAGCGCTTCATACGAAGCGTGGAATTCAAAAAAGGCATATAAAAAGGGAGATAGAGTCATGCACGAAGGGAAAGTGTATGAAGCTGTCCAAAATTACCAAGGAAATGGGGATCCAAACTGGATTTATGCTTTATCATTATGGAAAACAGTGTAAGCTTTTACTGGTTTTGAACTAAGGACTGACTGACGGGCTTTGGTGCAATAAAGTAATAATGAGAGTTCACTTTAAAGTTGAAACAAAAAAGACGACATATAAAATGTCGTCTTTTTTGTACGGATTTATTTTTCCTCCTATTATTCTATCTTTTCCGTTTTAGAAGCAAATCCGCTTTTAAACCCATCGATAAAATTACAACCACTTAATGAAAATACAAATACACATATAAGACCAACTAAAATACCTTTTTTGTAATTCACTTTACAACAGCCTCCTAATTATCAATTCGCAAACCATATATTACTATATTTAAATGGTTAATATACATTGGAATTACCTTAAAAATGAATTGTTAAATTATATAGTTGTAGGACATGACGTCATCTTATGAATATTTTTATACAGTAGATATATTTATTACTCATATAGTATTACTTCGAAAAGAAATTGTATTACAAAGAGGTATATCTATACCTCTCCACCATACCACTAGACTGTAAAAATACATAATGTGTGTACCTTTTTGGATAGGTGAAGATATGTGAAAATATGAGGGTGAGAGTGAATGTGATTTTTAACGATTTTAGCTCACGGAAGGTTACGAGATAAAAACAACTGAAGGAATACTAAAAAAATAATAACCGACGGATTTTCGTTTGAATACTAATGACTTTTACGGATTCATGAACTTGGCTCTTCAGGAAGAGCATTTTTGATAGCTTAATATAGGAGGTAAATAAATTATGAACGTTAACTACGGTAGACATACTATTATTGAAGTTGATTTAAATGCACTGCAACGTAATTTCCAACAGTACAAACATGCTATTCCATTTGGTACAGCGATTATGACAGTTGTAAAAGCGAATGCCTATGGACACGGGGCAGTTCCGATTGCGAAGGCGGTAATAGAGGCAGGCACAAGTCACTTGGCAGTTGCTTTTGTAGATGAAGGAATTGAACTTAGAGAAGCTGGTATAACAGTACCAATATTAATCTTTGGATACACACCGTATGAAGCGATAGTAGATGCAATTACGTATGATTTAAGCATGACAGTATATACAATTGAGGATTTGCATGCTATAGAAGAGGTTGCTTCACAAATGGAAAAGAATGCGTACATCCATATTAAAATTGACACTGGAATGAGCCGACTCGGTTTACAACTTAATGAAGTCACATTGTTTTTACAAACATTAAAGTGTACAAAATATATTCAGGTTGAAGGAATGTACACGCACTTCGCTTGTGCAGATGAAAGGGATAAAATGTATACTCTCATGCAACAAGAGGTATTTCAAAAAGCCGTAAGCAAAGCAGAAGAGTTACAAATTGTTATTCCATGGATTCATGCCAATAATAGTGCTGCTACAATTGATATGAGAGAAACAAAAGGAAATATGGTCCGCCTTGGAATCGCGTTATACGGTCTCTATCCATCTGCAGATGTCAACCAAGAAGCTATTTCGTTACAGCCTATCCTGACATTTAAATCAAAAGTTGCGCATATCAAAAAAGTAAAAAAAGGAAATGGGGTTGGCTATGGAGCAACATATACAGCGACAGGAGAAGAATGGATTGCGACGATACCGGTTGGATATGCGGATGGTGTCAGCAGGCAACTCTCGAATAAAGGGTTTGTATTAATAAAGGGTATGAAAGTTCCTATTATAGGACGTATTTGTATGGACCAGTTAATGTTGGACGTAACAAAAATCATGCCAATACATGTTGGGGATGAAGTGGTCTTTTATGGTAATCAAGGCGAGGAATCAATAAGTGTAGATTGCGTTGCAGATATATTAAGTACAATTAATTATGAGATTACTTGTATGTTAAGTAGAAGGATACCTCGCATCTATATAAAAGACAATAAACCAATCGAAATAATAAATGAACTACGAAGAAGTCCTATCAGTTTATGTATAAATGAATCAAGAATCTTCACCATAAATTTATGCTAACTTCACATGCAGCACATATTAAAATTGTATTATGTATATGTACCAAATAAAGAAAATAAATAGCATTTCTGTTTTTAATGAAATAAAATCCTATTATTTTTATATAAGGGTCTGAGTTGCATATTGGGTATTGTGGTTTTCTTTAGAAATGAATCTAAAGAAAAAGGAATCAATATAAAAGGGGAATGTCTTATGACAACATATACGAGCGAGATAAAAAAAACTTTAGTTACTGAAGAAGATGTAGATATTTTAAAAATTATGGCGCATCCAATACGTTTACAAATTGTAAATGAATTAAGTGTCCGTAAAACTTGTAATGTAACGCAATTAACAGAAATATTAAATATTCCGCAATCGACTGTTTCACAGCATTTATCAAAAATGAAAGGTAAAGTGCTAAAAGCAGAGAGAAGAGGATTAGAAATTTATTATTACATTAATAATTTAAAAGCAAGTAAGATTGTTAATGTATTAGGATATATAAACTAATAGATATTAATTGTACAAAATAGTCCCTCTGTTATAAAACAGAGGGACTATTTTGTATTTCATTATTTGTTTGTATTTAAGATTTTATAGTTTTTATGATTCACAATAGTTCGATCAAATTCAAAAGTACCACCATTTACATTGGTAATTTCAACTAAGACAGATTCAGTGTACAGTTTTAATACAGAGCCAGTGATTTTCAGGTTATTTCTTTGAAAAAGTATAGTATCCCCTACGTTTGCTTTCATAGTACCTCCTCATAAAAGACAGAAATGTTTGTTTATTATATATATTAAACCACGTATAGTTATAATAGTGAATATTTAGTTTTGTTTATCAATAAAATATTTGTTATTTAATAAAAAACATAGAGTAACATTATGTTAATCAATTGTATATTTTCTATTTATGTGTAGGAAATTGTAAAAATCCACCCCTTTAATTCCAAATATTTTGCTAGAAAAATAAAAAAAGTGAAAGTGGAAATACACTTTATTCTCTGTTAATAATTGTATTAATATGTAGAACAAAGAGAGGGTGGGATATTTGAGTACAAGCATTGTAATGAAAAGCCAAATTATAAGATTATTAAATGATTGGTATCAAGAGATGCTAGTGCAACATGTAATTAAAGCTGGGGAGTTAAAAAAAGAAATAGATAGTAAAATTTATAATATGGAAGAAGATCAAGAAATCTTAATTTATTATTCTTTGCTTAGTTTTCGATACAAAATGTTGATTGGAGAATTTGATAGTAAGAAAACTAATATAAATTCGATTTCAGAAAGAACGGATACGTTTTTACAGTATTATTATTATTTTTTTGAATTTATTTACGCAATGGAGCTAGGGAATTATTATAACGCAAAAAAGCATTATAAAGTCGCTGAGAGTTTGCTGGCTTCAATACCAGATGAAGCGGAGAAAGCGGAATTTAATTATCGAGTATCGTTATTTCATTGTTGTATATCACAACCGACTTTAGCGATTTCTTATGCTTTGAAAGCACAAGATTTTTTTGGTAAGAGTTTAGGGTATGAAGTTAAAACTGCGGCTTGTAAAAATACTTTAGGGGTGTGTTGTATAGCACTAGGACAATATGAGCTTGCAGAAGAATATTTAGTGTCGGCGATGAATACATTTACAAATCTAAAAGAAGAACAACTAATAATAAAAGTTAGATGCAATTTATGTTTATTATATGCAGAGCAAAAATTTTCAGAATTAGCTATCCGACATTTAATTTATTCTTTTGAAGAAATTGAGAAAGATTATAAAACAATATTTTTATTAGCGAGTGAATATTCAAAACTAAAAAAATTCAAAGAAGCGAGTCGGTATATTGAAAAGGGATTAAAAATATGTAACAGAGAATATGAGTATCATTTCAATATTTTAAAAGCATTAAATGAAGAAATGCCGATTGAAGAGTTAGAAGTGATTATCGAAGAAGCAATTCAATATTTCAAAGCACAAAATTTATGGATAGAAGTAAAAAAATATGCGGAGCGGTTAGCGATTCAATATTTTGATGTTGCAAATGAAAAGAAAGCTATCCAGTATTTTTATTTAAGTTATGAAGCTAGAAAAATTATTCAATAAAAAGAGGGTGTATAAGTCTAAATTAAATGTAGGTATTTTAAGTGTTTTTAGGATTAGCAGTATTGTTTTTCAGAGTATATGGATCGTTTTTTTTAACAAGACGCATTAAAAACGCATTCGTTATTATGGAATTTGTAGAGCGAATTGTTACATTTGAAGAAACAATTGTAAACGTACAAAGAAAGTCACCCTTATAAAGTGACCCCATAAAGTAAGAAGACTTTTAGACATATAAAAGGGAAGGTTTTATTACATTTTTAATGTAATGTTTTTTTGTGTTTGTTTAAACAGCCTGTAGTTTCTAAAAGAGGTTATATATTTTAGTACCCTATTATTAGGGTGCTTTTTTGTTTGTATACGGTAATCAAAATTCTGAAGTCCAGCCATGGCGTAACTTTACGCATAACTTTTTATGAAAGAGGATTCAAAAGTACCTGTAAGTCGTACTTATGCAAAACAATACAAAAAGTTGTTACGTATTTAACAAGAAGTTTTTTGTATTTCACCCTTCGGTTTCTGTAACTGATTCCATATATTTGACGCTCTGTCTTGTAAGTGCTTACATGATCAAGAACATCCTATACAATGAAGTTGTTAAATCGAATGAGGTGGCGAAAATGAAAATGAAAAAAGCATATTTAGCGAATAGCATTGAAATAGAAAGAGGAGGAGAAATGGTATGAAAAAATCATCGGTTAATCCATGGCTTGTTGTTCTTGGCACAGTCATAGTACAAATGGGGCTTGGAACGATATATACATGGAGTTTATTCAATCAGCCTTTAGTGAGTAAATACGGTTGGAGTCTAAACGCTGTTGCTATAACATTCTCCATTACTAGCCTGTCTTTAGCATTTTCAACTTTGTTTGCGAGTAAATTACAAGAAAAATGGGGACTTCGTAAACTCATTATGGCAGCTGGATTAGCATTAGGAATCGGATTAATACTTAGTTCACAAGCTTCCTCATTATTAATGCTTTATGTACTAGCGGGAGTTGTTGTAGGTTACGCAGATGGTACAGCATATATCACTTCACTATCGAATTTAATAAAGTGGTTTCCAGAGCGTAAAGGTTTAATCGCCGGTATATCTGTCTCTGCATATGGTACAGGTAGCCTAATATTTAAATACATAAACGCAATGTTGATTGATTCAGTTGGTGTATCGCAAGCGTTTATATACTGGGGTTTAATTGTTACAGCTATGATAGTAATTGGTGCTTGTTTGATCCATCAAGCTGCTGATCAAGGTGCAGTTCAGGCAACAAAAACTAAGGAATATACAACTAAAGAAATGCTAGGCACAAAAGAAGTATACTTGTTATTTATTATGTTATTTACATCATGTATGAGTGGCTTATACTTAATTGGCATGGTAAAAGACATCGGTGTTCAACTTGTAGGGCTTAGTGCAGCAACAGCAGCTAATGCGGTGGCTATGGTTGCAATCTTCAATACATTAGGTCGTATTATTCTGGGACCGTTATCAGATAAAATCGGCCGTTTAAAAATCGTTACTGGTACTTTTGTTGCTATGGCGACTTCAGTCTTGGTTCTAAGTTTCGTAGATTTAAATTATGGTATCTACTTCGTCTGTGTAGCAAGTGTAGCGTTTTGTTTTGGTGGAAATATCACTATTTTCCCAGCTATTGTTGGTGATTTCTTCGGTATGAAAAACCATAGTAAAAACTACGGAATCGTATATCAAGGATTTGGATTTGGAGCGCTTGCAGGTTCCTTTATCGGGGCAATTCTAGGTGGATTCAAACCAACTTTTATGGTGATTGGTGTATTATGTGTCGTGTCATTTATTATCGCAATTGTCATTCAAGCACCTAATCAGAAAAAAGAAAAAGAAGAAGAGTATCGCAGTGTAGCGTGAGTATTTAAATTTTCTATAGCACTAAGGTAACTAAAAAGTACCCTATAAAATAGGGTGCTTTTTTCCGATACATAATAAAATTACGAAAGGGAAGTGGATGTCGAACCACTTTCCTTTTTTCTTTATGAACTAATTTTAATAGTTTTTCTCTAACCAGTCTTTATTATTTACGGGAATTTACCGATAAAAGAGTCATTAAAATATCCGATTGGATTATATTGGAATATCATTGAGTCACGTATAATATATGAAAATCTTAGATTATATATAGGATATTCATTGAGAAATGCAAGATGTAAAATAAAATATTTTCAGAAAAATATTGAGAAAAGAAAAACTTAAATTTTTGATAAAGTATTGTAGGTGAAGAAATCTACAGGTTCTCTTTTTCAATTACAAAAAAGATGATAAGGAATTATGGATTAAATTTTTATTTAAAGTACGTTTTAATGCTTATAGATGCAGTATGGCATAGAAACGTAAAATATTTTATCTGAAAAATAAAAAAAGATTGACAAGTATATTGAGAAACATTATCATTTCGATGTAGATAAAGAAAATGAAAATCATTATCAATGGGTTTCGTTTTGATGAAAAGTACACTTGACCAATTAGTTTAGTAAGTGTATTATTTTTTACATCATTAGTGATAATGAAAATCGTTATCATTTATGTCATTAAACTTGATTAATTTTTATATGAGAGGATAGAGGAAATGAATTTAGGGGAATTTGATGGAAAAACCGTTTTAGTGACAGGTGCAGCTCAAGGTATAGGTAGTGTTGTCGCAAAAATGTTTTTAGAAAGAGGAGCTACAGTTATTGCGGTTGATCAAAATGCAGAAGGGCTTAATATGTTTTTAAATCATTATGCATCAAATGAAAGCCGTATTAAGACGTTTCATTTAGATGTGAGTGATAGTGCCGCTGTTGAAGAGGTAGTAGAACGAATTGAAAATGATATAGCGCCAATAGATATATTAGTAAATGTTGCAGGGGTTCTACGTATGGGAGCGATTCACTCTTTAAGTGACGAAGAGTGGAATAAAACATTCTCTGTAAATACTACAGGAGTTTTCTATATGTCCCGAGCAGTAAGTAAACATATGATGTTAAGGAAGTCAGGGGCAATTGTTACAGTAGGTTCAAATGCGGCAAATACTCCGAGAATGGAGATGGCTGCGTATGCTGCATCAAAAGCTGCAACGACGATGTTCATGAAGTGCTTAGGATTAGAACTCGCAGCATACAATATTCGTTGTAACTTAGTCTCTCCAGGTTCTACTGAAACTGAAATGCAAAGATTATTATGGGCTGATGAGAATGGAGCTAAAAATATAATTGCTGGTTCTCAAAATACATTTAGACTCGGAATTCCTTTACAAAAAATTGCACAGCCTTCAGAAATTGCTGAAGCAGTATTGTTTTTAGCTTCAGATAAAGCAAGTCATATTACAATGCACAATTTATGTGTAGATGGCGGAGCTACATTAGGAGCTTAATAAAAAATTCAGGAGGTTATTATACTATGAATGAACTTACGGCGGTAAAGGAACTGTCAGAAACACTTTTAGAAGATTATAAGACTGAATCTTCATTCTTTTTCGCTTCACCAAATCGAACGATATTGGCAGAAGGAGAGTTTACTATAGTAAAACATAGTGAAATCGAAAGCTTTCCAGAGCTTGTAAAGGCGGTATTAAGTAATGCCAAACAGGATGGAAATCCAAATCCTATCGTTGTAGGAGCTTTGCCATTTGATCGTAGAAAAGAAGTTCAACTTATTGTACCAGAATATTGCAGAATTACTGAGCGTTTACAGTTGGAGAAAACAAATGAGATAAAACAAAATGAGAAACTGGCATTTGAAATGACACCAGTTCCAGAGCCTGAAGTTTACATGAATGGTGTGAAGCAAGGAATAGCAAAAATTCAGGACGGAGATTTAAAGAAAATCGTTCTATCTAGATCGTTGGATGTTAAGTCTTCAGAGGTAATTGATAAACAAAAGCTTCTTCGTGAATTAGCAGAACATAATAAGCACGGTTATACATTTGCTGTGAATTTACCGAAAGATGAAAACGAGAACAATAAGACATTAATTGGAGCAAGCCCTGAATTGCTTGTTTCACGTAGTGGTATGCAAGTCGTTTCTAATCCATTAGCTGGTTCAAGACCAAGAAGTGACGATCCAGCAGAAGATAAACGAAGAGCAGAAGAATTACTTTCTTCTCCAAAAGATTTACATGAACATGCGGTAGTAGTTGAAGCGGTTGCCGCAGCACTTCTTCCGTATTGTCATACATTACATGTTCCAGAAAAACCGGCTGTTATTCATAGTGAAGCGATGTGGCACTTATCTACAGAGGTAAAAGGTGAACTTAAGGATCCAAATACTTCTGCTTTAGAATTAGCAATTGCTCTTCATCCAACACCAGCAGTTTGCGGAACTCCAATGGAAGAAGCAAGAGAAGCTATTCAAAAAATTGAGCCATTTGACCGTGAATTCTTTACAGGAATGTTAGGGTGGAGCGATTTAAATGGAGATGGTGAATGGATTGTTACAATTCGCTGTGCTGAAGTGCAAGAAAATACACTTCGCTTATATGCAGGCGCTGGAGTTGTTGCTGAGTCAAACCCAGAAGATGAGTTAGCAGAAACATCAGCTAAATTCCAAACAATGTTGAAAGCTTTAGGGTTAAGCGATAGTTCAGTGAATGAAAAATAGGGGGAAGAAAGAATGTTAGCAGGTTATACGGAATGGCCCAAAGAATTTGCAAATCGTTATCGAGAAGAAGGATGCTGGATCGGTGAAACATTTGGCGGAATGTTAAGAGAGCGTGCTGAAAAATATGGAGATGAAATTGCGGTTGTAAGTGGTAATACGCAAATAACGTATAGTGAACTTGATAAAAAGGTAGATCGCTTAGCTGCAGGTTTACTGAATTTAGGAATAAAGCAAGAGGACCGAGTTGTAATTCAGTTACCTAACATTATAGAGTTTTTCGAAATATGTTTTGCGCTATTTCGAATTGGAGCTCTTCCTGTTTTTGCGCTACCTTCTCATCGCAGTAGTGAAATTAGTTATTTTTGCGAGTTTGGTGAGGCGAGCGCTTACGTTATTTCAGATAAGGCTCTCGGCTTTGATTACCGAAAACTAGCAAGAGAAGTAAAAGAGAAAGTTCCAACTTTACAACATGTAATCGTAGTGGGGGAAGAAGAAGAATTTGTGAACATAAGTAATCTGTATATGGATCCTGTTCCATTACCAGAAGTTCAGCCAAGTGATGTTGCGTTTCTCCAATTATCAGGAGGGACAACAGGACTTTCTAAATTAATTCCTAGAACACATGATGACTATATTTATAGTTTACGTGTTAGCGCTGAAATTTGTAATTTGAATGCAGAAAGCGTCTATATGGCAGTTCTTCCAGTAGCACACAATTACCCGATGAGTTCTCCAGGAACTTTTGGAACGTTCTACGCGGGTGGAAAAGTAGTGTTGGCAACTGGAGGTAGTCCAGATGAAGCATTTGCTCTTATAGAAAAAGAAAAAGTTACGATTACAGCTCTCGTTCCACCATTAGCGATGATTTGGCTTGATGCTGTATCTTCCCGTAATGACGATTTATCGAGCTTGCAAGTTATTCAAGTAGGTGGTGCGAAATTTAGTGCCGAAGTTGCGAAGCGTATTCGTCCTACATTTGGATGCAAGTTACAGCAAGTGTTCGGTATGGCAGAAGGGTTAGTAAATTATACAAGATTAAATGATCCTGAAGAAATCATTATTCATACACAAGGTAGACCGATGTCTACATTCGATGAAGTAAGAGTTGTTGATGAAAATGATAATGATGTTAAGCCTGGTGAAGTAGGCAGTTTATTAACGCGAGGGCCATATACAATTCGTGGCTATTATAAAGCAACAGAACATAATGTAAGATCATTTACAGAAGATGGTTTTTATCGCACAGGTGATCTTGTGAAAGTGAATGAACAAGGTTACATCATTGTAGAAGGAAGAGATAAAGATCAAATTAACCGTGGTGGTGAGAAAGTTGCTGCGGAAGAAGTTGAAAATCATCTTTTAGCACACGATGCAGTACATGATGTAGCAATTGTATCTATGCCTGACGATTATTTAGGAGAACGTACTTGCGCTTTTGTCATAGCTCGCGGACAAACTCCAACTGTAAGTGAATTAAAAATGTTTTTAAGAGAACGTGGTATAGCGGCGTATAAGATTCCAGATCGAATCGAATTTATTGAATCATTCCCGCAAACAGGTGTTGGAAAAGTAAGCAAAAAAGAATTACGTAAAGTTATTGCTGAAAAACTTATTACAGTAAAACGATAAAAAAAACTATTAGAATCGGAAGGAAGTGATTAGATGGCTATCCCATCTATTTCAGTATATAAAATGCCAATTGAATCAGAACTACCAAAAAATAAAGTGAATTGGACGCCAGATCCGAAACGTGCGGTTCTTCTAATCCATGACATGCAAGAATATTTTCTTGATGCATATAGCGATACAGAATCGCCAAAAGTAGAACTAATTTCAAATATTAAGGTGATAAGAGAAAGATGCAAGGAACTTGGTATACCAGTTGTTTATACAGCACAACCTGGTGGACAAACGTTAGAACAACGAGGGTTATTACAAGACTTTTGGGGTGACGGTATTCCTGCTGGACCAGATAAAAAGAAAATTGTTGATGAGCTTACTCCAGATGAGGATGATATATTCCTAACAAAATGGAGATATAGTGCATTTAAAAAGACGAATCTATTAGAAATTTTAAATGAGCAGGGAAGAGATCAACTTATTATTTGCGGTATTTATGCCCATATTGGTTGCCTTTTAACAGCTTGTGAAGCATTTATGGATGGTATAGAGCCATTTTTTGTAGCAGATGCAGTTGCTGATTTTTCACTAGAGCATCATAAACAAGCATTGCAGTATGCATCTAATAGATGTGCAGTAACGACATCAACAAACTTACTGTTAAAAGATTTACAAAGTTTAAAGGGTGATGAGAGTGAAGGAATCACTTTACAGGAAGTGCATGAACTAGTTGCACAACTACTCCGTGAGTCTGTAGAGAGTATTGAAGTTGATGAAGATTTATTAAATAGAGGACTTGATTCGGTCAGAATTATGAGTTTAGTAGAGAAGTGGCGCCGCGAAGGGAAAGAAATCACTTTTGCAGATTTAGCAGAACGTCCTAATGTTGCTGATTGGTACCGTTTACTATCTTCACAAGCAGCACAAGTGCTGTAACAAATAGACTACATAATAAAGGGGTAGTAAAGAATGCCTAACAGTCAAAAGATTCGTCATTCGTTATCATCTGCGCAGTCTGGTATGTGGTTTGCGCAACAATTAGATCCGCTTAATCCGATTTATAATACTGGGGAATATATAGAAATAAACGGAAATATTAATCAAGAAATTTTCGAGTTAGCTGTATGTAAAGTTATAACAGAAGCAGAAGCACTTCATGTTCGTTTCGAAGAGGATGAAATTGGCCCATGGCAAGTTATTGAGGAATCGTCAAAGTTTCATATGCATTTTATTGACGTTCGTAAAGAAAAAAATCCTGAAGAAGCTGCTAAGGTATGGATGAAAAATGATTTATCTATGCCCGTGGATTTAACAGAGGATAAATTATTTACTGAAGCACTTATTCAAATTGAAAATAATCGTTTCTTTTGGTATCAGCGCATCCATCACATTGTGATGGATGGCTATGGATTTTCACTTCTTAGCCAAAAGGTAGCGAATGAGTATACATCACTTATAGAAGAAACAAACAAGAATGAAAAGCCATTTGGCTCTCTTGCAAAAATTGTACAAGAAGATAATGAGTATCGTGAATCTAAACAATTTCAGGAAGATCGTACTTTTTGGTTAGAGAAGTTTGCAGATGAACCGGAAGTTGTAAGTTTAGCAGAACGAGCGCCGAGAACATCAAATGGATTTTCACGAGAAACTGCTTATTTATCAAATTCTAGTACGAAAACGTTACTAGAAGATATCAATATTTCGTTAACGAGTTGGCCCGAATTTGTTGTAGCTGTAACAAGTATTTATATGCATAAATTAACAGGTGCAAATGATATTGTTTTAGGTTTACCGATGATGGGGCGTCTTGGTTCTGTATCTATTCATACACCAAGCATGGTAATGAATTTAGTTCCACTTCGTCTAAAGTTAACTCCAAATATAACTTTTGCAGAATTAATACAGCAAGTTTCTAAAGAAATTCGAGATATACGTCGTCATCATAAATATCGTCATGAGGAATTAAGAAGAGACTTAAAGTTACTAGGTGAAAATCAAAGGCTATTTGGGCCATTAGTGAATGTTATGCCTTTTGATTATGGGCTTAACTTTGCTGGAAATCGTGGCATTACACATAATTTATCAGCAGGACCTGTCGATGATTTATCGATAAATGTATATAAGCGCTTCGATGAAAATGAGTTAATGATTCATTTTGATGCGAATCCGGAAGTATATAGCGATACGGAACTAGCATTGCATAAAGAAAGATTTATGAATCTATTAGACTTAGTGATAAATAATTATCACAAAGACGAGCCGATTGGAAAAATAAACATTACTCTTCCTGAAGAAAATCATAAAGTTTTATTGGAATGGAATGAAACTAAGAGAGCTGAAGAGCTAATTAATCTACCTATATTATTTGAAAAACAAGTACAAAAAAATCCAAATAATATAGCAGTTACTTGTAACGGGATAAAACTTACGTATAAAGAGCTAAATGAACGAGCGAATGAACTTGCAAACTATTTAGTAGAAGAAGGAATACAAGCAAATCAGTTTGTAGCCTTAGTATTTCCAAGATCAATAGAAATGATAGTTAGTATGTTAGCAGTTCTAAAGGCAGGTGCAGCATATTTACCAATAGATCCAGAATACCCAGCCGAGCGAATTAATTATATAGTAAATGACGCAAATCCGGTTTGTATCATAACACATTCATCTGTTTCATCCTCTTTAGTTATAGAAAATGATATTAAAAAAATCGTATTCGATAGCGAAGAAACGAAAATAGCGTTAAAAACATATTCTCATATGAATATATCATTTAAAAATAATGAATCACTTTTAAACCCAGCGTATACAATTTACACTTCAGGATCAACAGGAAATCCAAAAGGTGTAATTGTTTCTATGAAAGGTTTAAGTAACTTCTTATTGGCTATGCAAGACATGTTTTCATTAAATGAAAACGATCATTTATTAGCAGTTACAACGTTTGCGTTTGATATTTCTGCTCTAGAAATATATTTACCTCTTATTAGTGGTGCAAGTATAACAATTGCTCAAAAAGAAGTAATCCAAGAGCCTTCTGCATTAACGACACTTTTACAAGAAGAAAGAGTGACAATTATGCAAGCTACACCGACGCTCTGGCAGGCGTTAGTAACTGAATATCCAGAGCGGCTACAAGAGCTAAACGTACTCGTTGGTGGTGAAGCTCTACCAGCACATTTAGCAAATAAATTAAAAGAATTAGGTTGCTCTATAAGTAACTTATATGGACCAACTGAAACGACAATTTGGTCTACTTACATGAACATTGATGAAAGTGAAAGTGGTATACCTCCTATTGGAAAGCCAATCTGGAATACAGAAGTATATGTATTGGATGCAGGGTTACAACCAGTTCCACCTGGAGTTATAGGTGAATTATATATTGCAGGGGAAGGGCTTGCGAACGGATATTTAGGAAAACCTGAATTAACAGCTGAACGGTTTGTTGCAAATCCTTATGGAAAAGCTGGAGCACGTATGTACCGCACAGGTGATCTTGTGAAATGGCGTAAGGATGGTGTGTTAGAGTATATTAGTCGCGCAGATCATCAAATTAAAATTCGCGGTTTCCGAATTGAATTAGCTGAAATTGAAACGGTATTACAACGACATGAAAATATTCAACAAGCGGTAGTAATGGTACGAGAAGATCGCCTAAATGATAAACGAATCATTGCGTATATCGTTGCCGAAGAGAAGGAACCAATTAATCTTTCAGAAATTCGTTCTTATGTTTCAGAAAGTTTAGCGAATTATATGGTACCATCGGCATTTGTTGTGCTAGAAGAATTACCATTAACGCCAAATGGTAAGGTTGATAGAAAGAAATTACCTGCTCCTGATTTTAATGGAATGAACAATGAGAGAGTTGCTAGAAATCCGAAAGAAGAAATATTATGTGATTTATTTGCTGAGGTACTTGGTATTTCAAGAATTAGTATAGATGATAATTTCTTTGAAATGGGTGGCCATTCGCTTCTTGCATCTCGTTTAATGGCAAGAATTCGTGAAACGTTAAGTGTAGAATTAGGAATCGGAAAGCTATTTGAATTACCAACTGTTGCTGAATTAGCGAAACAATTGGATCATGCAAAAAGCGCAAGACCAGCTATTAAGAAAGTAAGTAGGCCAAATCAAGTTCCACTTTCATTTGCACAGCGCAGGTTATGGTTCTTAAATTGTTTAGAAGGTCCAAGCCCTACTTATAATATTCCGTTAGTCATTCGTATGTCTGGAAAATTGAATGAGGAAGCACTGCAAGGTGCCTTTTATGATGTAGTGAAGAAACATGAAACACTTAGAACAATTTTCCCTAATGTATTAGGTAGTTCATATCAGAAAATTTTAAATATGGAAGACTTAAATCTAGAAATGATTATAACAAAAACATGTAAAGATGAATTAGAAAGTGTACTTTCAGAGGCGGTAAAATATAGCTTTAACCTTGATGTTGAGCCAGCAGTTCGTTTACAACTTTTTAAAGCGAGTGAAAATGAGCATGTATTACTAATTCTTTTACATCATATTGTAGGAGATGGATGGTCATTACAACCGTTAACGAGAGACTTTACAGCGGCTTATAAAGCACGATGTCAAGGTGACAAAGTTCAGCTGGAGACACTTCCAGTACAATACGCAGATTATTCACTTTGGCAACAGCAACTATTAGGTGATGCAACTACACCAGAAAGTCTTATTTCAACACAATTAGATTTTTGGAAAGAAGAGCTAAACGGTTTGCCAGATCAAATGGAGTTACCTACAGATTATCAGCGTCCAATTGAAACGAGTTATCGCGGGGAAACAATTCATTTTCATATAGATGAAGGTATGCATAGTAGGTTAGTAGAGCTTGCTCGTAAAAATGGAGTTAGTTTGTTTATGGTGTTGCAAGCAGGACTAAGTGCGCTATTTACGAGATTAGGTGCTGGTACTGATATACCAATTGGAAGTCCAATTGCCGGAAGAAATGACGATGCGCTATCAAATATAGTTGGTTTATTTGTAAATACATTAGTGTTACGTACAAATACATCAGGAGATCCAAGCTTTAAAGAATTATTAAATAGAGTGAAACAGGTAAATCTTGCAGCTTATGAAAATCAAGATGTTCCATTTGAACGACTCGTTGAAGTGTTAAACCCAGTACGTACCCGAAATAGTCATCCGCTGTTTCAAATTATGTTAGCTTTCCAAAATACGCCTGAAGCGACGTTTGATGTTCCAGATTTAGAAGCGAGCCTTGAAATTCAAAGTGTTGGCTCTGCAAAATTTGATTTAACATTTGAAATTAGCGAGAGTAACGGAGTTGATGGGACTTCAAAAGGCTTACACGGATTGCTAGAGTTTAGTACCGATTTATATAAACGTGAAACGGTTCAAAAACTAATAGAACGATTCATTCTGTTATTAGATGATGCAGCGAAACATCCTGATCAATCAATTGGTAGATTAGAAATATTAACTTTAGCAGAGCGAAATACAGTTTTAGAAAAGTGGAATGGTGGTTTTCAAATTGTACCTGAAATGACATTGCCACAATTATTTGAAAAGCAGGCTCATGTAAATCCAAATTCTATTGCTGTCGTCTTTGAAAATGAAAAGCTAACTTATGAAGAGCTAAATAGAAAAGCGAATAGAATAGCTCGTTTGTTAATAGCGAAAGGAATCGGTCCTGATCAACTCGTTGCTTTAGCGATGCCGAGATCTTTAAATATGGTTGTAAGCTTACTTGCTGTTCTTAAAGCTGGTGCGGGATACCTTCCGTTAGATCCGGATTATCCATCAGATCGTATCTCATTTATGCTACACGATGCGAAACCATCATGTATTTTAACAAATTCAGATGTGGAAATTGAATGTGATGAGGCACTAAAGATTTTAGTTGATGATGTGAACGTAATAGAAGAAATTGAGAAATATAGTGAAGACAATATTGATGAAATGGAGCGCATTAAGCCGTTATCTCCTTCACATATTGCTTACGTTATTTATACGTCAGGCTCAACAGGTAGACCGAAAGGCGTTATGATACCTCATCAAAATGTAGTAAGACTTTTAGGAGCAACTGATCATTGGTTCCAATTTGACTCAGACGATGTGTGGACGATGTTCCATTCATACGCTTTTGATTTCTCAGTTTGGGAAATTTGGGGACCTTTATTATATGGAGGGCGTCTAGTCGTAGTACCACATACTGTAAGTCGCTCGCCGAAAGAATTTTTACAACTGCTTGTTAAGGAAAAGGTGACTGTTTTAAACCAAACTCCATCAGCGTTCTATCAATTGATGCAAGCCGATCGTGAAAATGAAGAGATTGGTCAAAAATTATCTTTACGATATGTTGTGTTTGGAGGAGAAGCACTTGAACTAAGTCGATTAGAAGATTGGTATAGTCGTCATCCTCATAACTCACCGAAGCTGATTAATATGTACGGTATTACGGAGACGACGGTACATGTTAGTTATATTGAATTAGATGAGAGCATCGTCTCTTTACGAGCAAATAGTTTAATCGGGTGCAGTATACCGGATCTTAAAGTATACGTATTAGATAACTATTTACAACCGATGCCACCTGGAGTAGTTGGAGAAATGTATGTTGCAGGTGCAGGACTGGCTCGTGGATATTTAGGAAGAGCAGGATTAACTGCTGAACGTTTTATCGCAGATCCATTTGGTAAGCCAGGTACAAGAATGTATCGTACAGGAGACCTAGCGCGCTGGCGTCAAGATGGGACGTTAGATTATATAGGACGTGCAGATCATCAAATTAAAATTCGTGGATTCCGAATTGAATTAGGGGAAATAGAAGCGGTAATAATGAAACATCCTAAAGTTGAACAAGTAGCTGTTATTGTACGGGAAGATCAACCAGGGGATAAACGATTAGTTTCTTATATCGTCGCATCAAATAATGAAACGATTGATACGAATGAAATGCGTCAGCATGCTGGTGGTAGTTTACCAGATTACATGGTTCCCTACGCTTTTGTAGTAGTAAATGAGTTACCTTTAACTCCAAACGGTAAATTAGATAGAAAGGCATTGCCAGCTCCAGAATTTATTGCATCATCTTCTAGCCGCGGACCAAGAACACCGCAAGAAGAAATGTTATGTGACTTGTTTACAGAAGTTTTAAGTGTGTCTCAAATTGGAATTGATGACGGATTCTTTGATCTTGGTGGTCATTCACTTCTTGCAGTACAGCTTATGAGTCGCATTAAAGAGGCACTAGGAGTGGAACTGAATATCGGAACTTTATTTGCAGCACCTACTGTTGCAGGGCTTGCTGAAAGACTTGAAATGGGGAATGGTCAAAGTGCACTTGATGTGTTGCTTCCATTACGAGCAAGCGGAGATCAATTACCACTATTTTGTGTACATCCAGCGGGTGGATTAAGTTGGTGCTATGCAGGACTTATGAAATCTTTAGGAACAGATTATCCAATCTATGGTGTACAAGCACGTGGTATCGCTGAAAATGAAGAACTTCCAAAAAGTTTAGAGGAGATGGCAGCGGATTATTTGAAACACGTTCGTGAAGTACAGCCTCATGGACCGTATCGTTTACTCGGTTGGTCGCTTGGAGGAAATGTTGTTCATGCAATGGCGGCGCAACTACAAAATGAAGGAGAAGAAGTAGAATTACTCGTTATGCTTGATTCTTATCCTGGTCACTTCTTACCGAATACGGAAGCACCTACTGAAGAAGAAGCGTTAATCGCATTACTTGCTTTAGGTGGATATGATCCAGATAACATGGATGGTAAACCACTTACTATGGAAAGTGCGGTTGCAATACTTCGCAAAGATGGAAGTGCATTAGCAAGTCTTGAAGAAGAGACTATTTTGAACTTGAAAGAAACATATGTAAATTCGGTAGGGTTGTTAGGGAAATACGTACCGAAAGTTTATAACGGGGATATTTTATTCTTTAGATCTACTGTTATACCAGACTGGTTTGATCCTATTTCTCCAAATACGTGGCTAAATTATTTAGACGGGGAAATCGTGCAGCATGATATTGATTGTAGACATAAAGATTTATGTCAACCAGGTCCACTTACAGAAATTGGACAAGTATTAGCGAAATATTTGCAGAATAAGAAAGGGGTAAGTAAAGTATGACGAATCCGTTTGAAAATGATAATTACACATATAAAGTATTAATGAATGAGGAGGACCAGTATTCTCTCTGGCCTGCTTTCCTCGATGTACCTATTGGTTGGAATGTCGTACATGAAGAAGCTAACAGACAAGTTTGCCTAGAATACGTTGAAGTTAACTGGAACGATTTAGATCCGAAAAAAAATCAAATTAGCGAAAAAATATTAGTAGGAAAACAATAATGAAAGCAAAAATAAATCCAAAAGTAGTTGTAAGCATCGTTTATATAACAGCGATGTTTATGGCTGCGATGGATGCAACGATTGTGAATGTAGCACTGCAAACGATAAGTAAAGAGCTACAAGTACCCCCGTCTGCAATGGGGACAGTAAATGTTGGGTATTTAGTTAGCTTAGCTGTTTTTCTTCCGATTTCTGGTTGGTTAGGCGATCGCTTTGGTACGAAAAAAGTATTTTTAACTGCCCTTTTCGTTTTTACAATTGCATCTGCATTATGTGGAATTGCTAATGATATTACTTCATTAAACATTTTTCGTATCATTCAAGGTGCTGGTGGCGGGCTTTTAACACCAGTCGGGATGGCGATGTTATTCCGAACATTTTCACCAGAGGAAAGACCAAAAATTTCTCGATTTATTGTACTTCCAATTACTGTAGCACCAGCGATTGGACCAATTATTGGTGGTTTCTTTGTAGATCAAATGTCTTGGCGCTGGGCATTTTATATTAATTTGCCGTTTGGTATCATTGCGTTGCTATTTGGACTTCTATTTTTAGCAGAGCATATTGAAAAATCGGCTGGTCGTTTTGATTCTCTCGGTTTTATTCTTTCAGCACCAGGTTTTGCAATGCTCATCTATGCACTCAGTCAAGGTCCGTCAAAAGGTTGGATTTCTCCAGAAATAATAAGTACTGGGATAGCTGGGATTGTATTCATTACATTGTTTATAATTGTAGAACTGAAAGTAAAGCAACCGATGTTAGATTTACGCTTATTAAAAGAACCAGTTTTTAGAAAAATGAGTCTCATATCTTTGTTTTCATCTGCTGGTTTACTAGGAATGCTATTTATTTTTCCGCTTATGTATCAAAATGTAATAGGAGTTTCCGCGCTGGAATCAGGTCTTACGACATTCCCGGAGGCGATTGGATTAATGATTTCTTCACAGATTGTGCCATGGTCATATAAGAAATTAGGAGCACGAAAGGTAATCTCTATTGGATTAGTAAGTACGGCGGTTATCTTTGTTTTATTAAGTTTTGTAAATCATAATACGAATCCATGGCAAATTCGGGCACTATTGTTTGGCATTGGTATTTTCTTAGGTCAATCTGTCGGTGCGGTTCAATTTTCTGCTTTTAACAATATTGCACCATCTTCTATGGGGAGAGCAACTACTATATTCAATGTGCAAAACCGATTAGGATCTGCAATAGGAGTTGCTGTTTTAGCTAGTATACTATCTGGTTTTGGAAGTAATAACGTACAGAATAATGCACAATCAGATTTCTTGCCATATCAAGCGGCATTAATTGGATCAGCGGTATTTTTACTTGTAGCATTACTATTTTCTTTACGTATTTCCGATAAAGAGGTAATGTCAAAGAAGAATAAAAAGCCGTTATCTGTATTACAAAAAGAGAAAGAAGTTGTAAATGAATGAGTTGCAGCATGCTAATACTCTTTTGAAATAAAGTAATATTGGCATTTAAAAGGAGAGAGTTTACATGATGGAGAGTAAAGTTGTAGATTCTGTACCAACTCTTAATGAGAATAGTTGTCAAATATGGTGGGCGAGAATTTCAGATTTACAATCATGGCATTACAATTTACTAAATGATGTAGAGCGAGAGAAAGCAAATTCATATCATCAGTCGGCAGATCGTGCACGTTTTATAATAGGTTGCGTAATTAGTAGGTTAGTTCTTGGAAAAATACTTTCTATGTCGCCAGTTCAAGTGCCGATTGATCGAATGTGCCCAGTATGTAAGTTACAACATGGTAGGCCGCAGTTACCAGAAGGTATGCCGCAAATATCCGTTTCCCATTCGGGTGAGTGGGTTGTCGTGGCGTTTACAAAATCTGCATCTGTCGGTGTTGATGTTGAACAAATGAATCCAAATGTAGATGCTATGAAAATGGCAGAGGGCGTATTAACAGACATTGAAATAGCACAAGTTATGAAGTTACCTGATGAGCAGCGACTAGAAGGATTTTTAACATATTGGACTCGAAAAGAAGCAGTGCTGAAAGCGACAGGTGAAGGACTATTGATTCCACCAGTAGAAATTACAGTATCAGCTCCAAATGACCCTCCAAAATTGTTGGTTTTTAAAGATAGACAAGAGTTAGCAGAAAATACAATGATGGAAGATGTAAGACCTAGTTTAGATTATATGGCTTCCATTGCAATATTTAGTAAAGAAGTAACTGAAATTACGCAGTTAGACGCGGTATCGCTATTAAATTATAAATCAATTTAATAAAATATTTTATAGAAGAGGTGTTCCTCATGTTAGTGGCGGAAAGTAGAAAAAGCGAATTAACTTATAATGTACAAGCAATTAAAAATATTTTATTTTCTGGAGATACATCATCCATTCTTGCTTTAGAAAAGCTTTTGAATGATACAGTTCAATTTGATGTTCTAGAACAAGAGGTAATAGATAGACAGCATATTCCGAAAGAAGCAAAGAATTTCTTTGATAAAAACGGAAGATTTCTTTATCGGGTATCTAATGTTAGTTATAAAGGTAAGGTGTTATCTGAAAATCTAATTTTTGCAGACACTTCGTTTTTACCGGATACAATAAAGAGTGAATTAGAGAGTGGAAATATTCCTGTTGAAAACCTTATAGAAAAGATGGAAGTAAGAAGAAACGTATTATATGAAGGATATCAGCCATCTGGAAATATTATCGAATTGTTTGATGGATGTTCTGTTGCAGCGAATGTTTATCCAACTAGAAAATATCAAATTGTAAGTAACTGCAAATGTGTATTTTATATTTGTGAAGTGTATCATGCAGAGAATATAAAGGAACTGCTTAAGTAAGAAATAAACAATAAACAAGAAACCAGCCTATAAAATGGCTGGTTTCTTGTTTATTTAACAGCTTCTTTTAATTCTTTTCCTGCTTTAAATGCTGGAACTTTACCAGCAGCAATCTGAATTTCTTCTCCAGTTTGCGGATTACGCCCTGTACGAGCAGATCTTTCACGCACTTCAAAAGTTCCAAAGCCGATTAGTTGCACTTTATCGCCAGATTGTAATGCATTAGCAATTGTGTCAAATACGGATTGTACAGCTGCAGAAGCATCCTTTTGAGAAATATCAGCTGATTGTGCTACATTTTTAACTAATTCTGTTTTGTTCATGTTTTCACCTCATAAAAAATTTTTTAGAATGAATGTTTTAGTATAATGGTTAGTAAAGATAAAGCTAACTTTGTGATTAGAAAGAATGCTGTATATTTATGTTAATTTCGTTGAAAGAAACTGAATCCCTGCAAATTAAAAGGGATTTATTAAGAATTGATGCATACGACAAGCTATAATATGAAGATGAGGGGGGAGTATACGGATGATTTTTCGTGAAAAGAATGAGAAAGAAAGTATATTAATTCGTCAACATGATCATGGTTTTTTAGCTGGTGAGATTGCAAGCCATATAAAAGAAGATGTTTTTGAAGATAAAACATACTTAAAAGAGACAATTGATGCAATATACGAACATGATAGAGGATGGATAGAGCTTGATAAAGTACCAATTTTGAATGATGCTAAAAATATTCCATATACATTTATGGATTGTCCAAGTTCATTACGCTTTGTTTTTTATACGATTGGTTTGAATGCAATTGAAGAGTCAAATCCATACGGGGCGTTACTTTGTAGTAAACATTTTTTATCGTTTCCATTAAATGAGGAAGATGATGAGATGATGTCTTTTTATAAACATGAATTGGAGCGACAAAAAAGAATGTTGAAAACGTTAACAAAAGAACAATACGCTATGTTCGATAAACATTATAGATTATTAAAGTTTTGTGATGAACTTTCCTTGTACGTATGTATGAATAAACCGGGTGTAAAAAAGAAAGATGAAATTGAATTATTTAAAGATGGTTTTGAAGGAACAGAAATTTTTAATAACAAGGATGATAAGCCTATACAAGCTGAATGGATAGATGAAAAAACGATTCGGATTACACCATTTCCATTTAAAACAGAATTTTATACTTATGTAAAATATAAAACTATAAATAAACATGAAATTGTAGAAAGAGGAATAGTAAAAGCAGATAAAGAAGTGGAATTGCAGAAACAGGTGATTCGTATAATAAAGTAAATAAAAAGGAATGCTCGTCAGTTTAGGAGCATTCCTTTTAAAATTAAATCAACTTGCCTGTTTTTTATGATTTTTTTTCAATTTCTCTGCTTGTAAAAACCGATTTGTTTCAGCGACAACTACACCACTTAATCCAATTAGACCAATTAAGTTTGGAATCGCCATAAGTCCATTTGCAATATCGGCAAATGTCCATACAACACCTAATTTTAAATTAGCGCCAATAGCAATCATAACGATAAAGATTGCTTTATAATATCGTACAGCACCTTGTCCGAATAAATAAGCAACACACTTCTCTCCGTAATACGACCAACCTAAAATAGTAGAGTAGGCGAATAATATAATGGCGATACCGAGAATCATACTACCAGCAGTACCGAATACGGATTGGAATGCTAATGTTGTAGCTTCAACACCAGTTTTACCTGATTTCCATGCGCCTGTAGTAATTAATACTAGCCCCGTAATTGTACATACAATAAATGTATCTAGAAAAGTACCAGTCATAGAAACTAAAGCTTGTTTTGCAGGTGAATCTGTTTTGGCAGCCGCCGCAGCAATAGGAGCACTTCCTAAACCAGCCTCGTTAGCAAATACACCACGTGCCATTCCGATTTGAATTGCAGATGCAACTGTTGCTCCGATAAAACCACCAGCAGCTGCAGTACCTTGAAATGCACCAGAAAAAATAAGTGAAAATGCTTCTGGAATTTGATCAAAGTGATAGAAAATAATAATAAGGCCAGCGATTATATAAAAGAATGCTTTAATAGGAACGATATATCCAGTAACTTTACCAATCTTTTTTACACCGCCCAAAATAACGATAGCGATTAAGAATGACATGAGTATACCAGTTAATGCGGGAGGGAAAGAAAAATTGATTCGCATTGCTTCTGCAACTGAATTAGATTGAACCATATTCCCGATACCGAAAGAAGCAGCTGTGCCGAATATAGCGAATAAAATAGCCAACCATTTTTTTCCTAAACCACGTTCTAAATAATACATTGGTCCACCGGAGTATTCACCATTTTCATTACTAACACGGTATTTCACCGCAAGGATTGCTTCGGCATACTTTGTTGCCATTCCAAATAAAGCAGTAATCCACATCCAAAAAATTGCGCCGGGTCCACCGATTGTCACAGCAGTTGCGACACCTGCTATATTTCCCATACCAATCGTTGCAGCCATAGCTGTCATCAGTGCTTGGAAGTGACTAATATCTCCAGAAGATGATGTATCCTCTGATTTTTTAAAAGCTAGTTTGTGAGCGTATATTAGTTTACTAAACTGTAAACCTTTTAAGCGCACTGTGAGAATGATACCAGTTCCAACGAGTAGCAACAAAGTTGGTAACCCCCACACATACTGATTAATTTGTTCTAATACTTTACTTACTGTCTCCATCTGTATTCTCCTTTTTTAGAAAAAATAAAAACCACTTCAAGGAAATGAAATGGTCTCTGGAGAAACAAGGGATAGAAAAATAAACCGATACAAATCGGCTTTTTCTTTCGCTTGTCTCTGTCCTTTTACCTGAGAGATTATCCGCTATAGTAGCGGATTTGCTCCTTCGGTGCTCGTTTTCCTCCGCGCTATATGAAGCGAGAGGGAGTCTCTCCAGAGATTCGTCCCCATGCAGTTCTACTTGTAAACAAGACCTGAGAGTTTCAAAGTTGGTTCAGCAACTTTTTGCCCCGTCGGTAGATCAATAGATCTTCTCCTGAATGGTTCATCCGAATTATAAAATTAAAAACGTAAACGCATTGATTGTGTATAGAATCAATAAACACATTATAGATATACAATTAGTGAAATGCAATCATTTTTTTATTTTGAAATAGTAAATGAGTTAATAGTGAGATGTAATCCGTATAGGATTACATTCCCTTTAAATTCCGAATTATTTGAAATAAAATCAATTTGGTGGTTTGATAGATTTAGAGTAACTAAAAATGGTTATTTGTGTATGGAGTATAAAAGCAGATATAATTTGTTTACATAATTTTATTATGTAAACAAATTGTTGCAAGTGGGAGATGGATCGTATCATAAGGGGGATTAGAAATGCTATTAAAAACAATATTTTGCAAGGTGGAAGAAGAGAAAAGGGAATTGTTTTCTGATGCGCAAGAAAAATGGCGTGATTTACAGTATTTAGACGGATTCTATGGACAATTTGGTGGGTGGAATGAAGCTGAAGCTGAAGCGTGTGTGTATACTTTATGGAAGGATAGAAATGTATATCAATCATTCATGAATGATGCTCATGATACAATTTTTCTAAATAGTAATCAAGACGGCACATATATTTCCTGTAATATTGAAATGTTTCAAACGTTGTATGATATAACAGAAACTCCTTTGAAAGACGTAATTGCACAAGGGTCATTTGTAAGAGTTGCAATTTGCGATGTGAAAGAAGGAAAAGAAAAGCATTTTTTACATACGCAAGAAACAATTTGGAATAAAGGAATGGAAGATGCAAAAGGGATGTTAGGTGGAGTTGTTGGGAAGTCTTTAAAGACTGAAAATCGTTACATAGTATTAACTTATTGGCAAGATGAAATAGCACATGAACGTTATATGAAAGAAATTTTCCCAGAGTTATATCAGTTAGCAAATGTAAAAGAGTATGTTGAAAATATAAATGGAAAGCAAGTTATACGGAAGGAAGAATGGTCTGTTGCAGCTTCGAAATAAAGTTAGAACTTATTAAAATAGCTGGTTTAGATAAAGTTGATATAGAACGTTTGTTCTTGTGTAATTACTTTATACAAGAACAAGAGGGGGTATTTAAATGAGTAAAGTTTTAAGATTTGAATTGCAAGTTCCAAACCCTGAAGAAGCTATTCAATTTTATACAAATAGTTTTGGATGGAAGTTTGAAAAAATGCCTGGGCCACATGAATATTGGTTCATAATTACAGGTGAGAGTGATAGATCCGGTATCGATGGTGGATTAATGAAATCCCCTGATGGTGCTACTAGGACGACTAATTCTATTGAAGTATCTTCAGTTGATGAGTACATAAATAAAGTTATTGAAAATGGTGGACAAGTAGTTGTACCTAAAACTGCTATTCCTAATATGGGCTACTTTGCTTATTGTATAGATAATCAAGGGCTTCTTTTTGGAGTATGTGAAGAAAATATTGAAGCGTAAAAAATTAAGGGCTTTTGAGAGTACTTTGTTTATTGAACGATATTGAATGATGTTTTCAATTAAAGGTTATAATTATTAAAAATCTTTTTGTATAAAATTTTCAAAAGGATTCTTTTTGCTTTTCACATATTGTGAGTTATTTAGGCATTATTAATCAAACTTATATCGGTATATTATCTATGAAAAAAGTAAATAAATGATGTTATATTCAACGGTTAATCTATTGACTGCTAGACAGTTTGATGTGAAAAGGAAAAGAGGACCAATTGTTTTCTAATAAACATGTAATTAAGTGAAGACGTCATATACCCTTTCATGTTAATATATTTAAGTTATAATAGGAGGCTTACCCTTTTGTATTGTACGGTAGAAGCAGTGTGAGCTTGAAATTTTTTATGAAAAGGATGTGCCTAACTTGCGTATAAATAAATTTATTAGTGAAGCTGGAAAAGCGTCTCGACGTGGAGCAGATAAGTTAATTAATGAAAGAAGAGTAATTATTAACGGTAAGGTTGCAAAAATTGGTGACCAAGTAAATCCAGGTGATGACGTACGAGTAAATGGAGAGCAACTTCGTATTGCTCGAGACCATGTGTATATCGCTTTAAATAAACCAGTAGGTATTACATGTACAAGTGAAAAAGCCGTAAAAGGTAACATTATCGATTTAGTGAATCATCCTTTACGAATTAATCACATCGGACGTCTCGACAAAGACTCAGACGGTTTAATTTTGTTAACGAATGATGGCGATATCGTTAATGAGATTTTACGTGCTGAAAACAAACATGAGAAAGAATATATCGTTTCAGTAGATAAGCCGATTACACCGGAGTTTTTAGAGAAAATGGCAGCAGGTGTTAAAATTTTAGATACAAAAACGCTTCCTTGTGAGATTACACAGTTATCAAAATATGAGTTCCAAATTATTTTAACACAAGGGTTGAATCGTCAAATTCGCCGTATGTGTGAAGCTTTAGGTTATCAAGTATACACGTTAAAACGTACGAGAATTATGAATATTGAGTTGAATAATTTACCAGTCGGACAGTGGAGAGATTTATCGAAAAAAGAGAAAAAACGCCTATTTTCAGACTTGAATTACGAACCACAAGATTGGTAAAAAAGAGAAGTGGAAACCAAAAAATGTTTTTGGTTTCTTTTTTTTGAATAAAAAATATATTTTTAACACTTGTAAAAATAAAATGAATAGGATATAGTAAATAACAATTAATGGATGTACTTATAAAAGCAAAGAAAAGGACACGAGTTATTTTAAACGGTTATACAGAGAAGGAAGGAAAGCTGAGAACTTCCTAACGCAGAAAAATAACTTACCACCTTAGAGCTGCACTGGGGAAATCAAGTAACTAGTGCCGTGTAAACGACGTTACCGTAAAAGAAGCCATTATGTTTTTTGTGATGGGAATCTGGGTGGAACCACGAATATAAGCATATTCGTCCCTATTTATTAGGGATGAATATGCTTTTTTATATTTAATTTCATAATAAGCGAAGAAAAGGACACGAGTTATTTTAAACGGTTATACAGAGAAGGAAGTAGAGCTGAGAACTTCCTAACGCAGAAAAATAACTTACCACCTTAGAGCTGCACTGGGGAAATCAAGTAACTAGTGCCGTGTAAGCGACGTTACCGTAAAAGAAGCCATTGTATGTTTACGATGGGAATCTGGGTGGAACCACGGGTAAAAGCACACTCGTCCCTATTTTAGGGATGAGTGTGCTTTTTATTATGAAATGGAGAGATGAAAAATGAAAGAACAGATGATTGAAATTAAATTTCCAGATGGTAGTGTTAAAGAATTTGCGAAAGGAATTACTTTAGAAGAAATCGCTGGGGCAATTAGTAGTAGCTTGAAAAAGAAAGCAGTCGCAGGAAAAGTTAATGAGCAGTCTTTTGATTTACGCCGAAACATTGAAGAGAATGCAGAAGTAGAAATTATTACTATTGATTCAAATGAAGGTGTAGAAATTGCAAGACACTCTGCGGCACATATTTTAGCGCAAGCTGTGAAAAGAATTTATGGTGACGTGAAGCTTGGAGTAGGACCAGTTATTGAGAATGGATTTTATTATGATATGAATCTTCCAAGTAGTGTAAACGTAGAAGATTTACCAAAAATCGAAAAAGAAATGAAAAATATTATAAAAGAAAATATAAATATAGAGCGAATAGAGGTTTCTCGAGAAGAAGCAGCAAAACTGTTTCAAGAAATGAATGATCACTTGAAATTAGAGCTTTTAGAAGCAATTCCTAATGAGGAAAGTGTAACACTATATAAACAAGGTGAATTTGTAGATTTATGTAGAGGACCACATTTACCATCTACAGGTTATTTGAAAGCATTCCAATTAACTCACGTTTCAGGTGCATATTGGCGAGGAGATAGTAACAATCAAGTGCTTCAGCGTATTTATGGTGTTGCATTCTCTTCTCAAAAAGAATTAGAAGAGTATTTACATTTTGTTGAAGAAGCAGCAAAAAGAAATCATCGTAAGTTAGGTAGTGAATTAGAGTTATTTATGTTTTCTGAAGAGGCTCCAGGAATGCCGTTTTACTTGCCGAAAGGACAGATTATCCGCAATGAATTAGAAGCATTTTTAAGAGAAATTCAAAAAGAGTACAATTATCAAGAAGTGCGTACTCCATTTATGATGAATCAAGAATTATGGGAGAAGTCAGGACACTGGGGACATTATAAAGATAATATGTATTTCTCTGAAGTAGACAAAAAAAGTTTCGCATTAAAACCGATGAATTGCCCAGGACATATGCTTATGTTTAAAAATAAATTGCATTCTTATCGCGAATTACCGATTCGCATGTGTGAATTCGGTCAAGTACATCGACATGAATTTAGCGGGGCTTTAAACGGGTTATTAAGAGTTCGTACTTTCTGCCAAGATGATGCTCATTTATTTGTAACACCAGAACAAATTGAAGATGAAATCAAATCCGTAATGGCCCAGATTGATTACGTATATAAAACTTTTGGATTCGAATATGAAGTAGAACTTTCTACTCGTCCAGAAGATTCAATGGGTGATGATAAATTATGGGAGCAAGCGGAAGCGGCATTAGCAAATGTATTACAAGCATTAAATTATAAATATAGATTAAATGAAGGTGACGGTGCATTTTACGGACCAAAAATTGATTTCCACATTAAAGATGCTTTAAATAGAAGTCATCAATGCGGAACAATTCAGCTTGATTTCCAAATGCCAGAGAAATTTGATTTAAATTATATAGATGAAAATAATGAAAAAAGAAAACCGGTTGTCATTCACCGAGCAGTTTTAGGGTCTTTAGACCGTTTCTTAGCAATATTAATTGAACACTTTGGAGGTGCGTTCCCAGTATGGGTGGCACCAGTTCAAGTGAAAGTAATTCCAGTTTCAAATGCAGTGCATGAACAATATGCAAATAGGATTGCAGATAAATTAGCACAAGCCGGAATTCGTGTCGAACGAGATATACGAGATGAAAAGTTAGGATATAAAATTAGAGAAGCGCAAATGCAAAAAGTTCCGTATGTTCTTGTTATTGGGGATAAGGAAATGGAAAGCGAAGCTGTAAATGTACGGAAATATGGTGAAGAGAAGTCAGAAGTTGTTGAACTAGATGCGTTTGTGGAAAGTATGAAGGAGGAAATAAAAAATAGGAAATAGAGATTGATAATAAAACACACCATTAATATGTAATGCTGAAGTTAAAATAATTAAAGATATATTAAATAACAATAATAAACGTAGAGAAGGGATAGCTTAATTGCTATCCCTTCATCTTAATTTCACAATCTAATCCCATTGGTTGAAGAAAGTTGTTATCTGTTTTTATCCCGCTATTTGCGGGCAGTAAGACTCCACCTCAAAATTCAGCTGGAGCAAAGAAGTTAGGTGGGAGTCGGGCTACCCGTAAAAGCCCGATTGGTGAAGGCTAATAATCAGTGGGGGATGAACAAAATCCCCACTGATTAAAGTTTCACTTTATTGAGTGTATTCGTCGCTTTTGTACTCCAAAATATCACCTGGTTGACAATCTAAAATCTTACATATCGCTTCTAATGTTGAAAAACGAACCGCTTTTGCTTTCCCATTTTTCAGAATGGAAAGATTCGCCATCGTAATCCCGACCCTCTCCGAAAGCTCCGTTACGCTCATTTTTCGTTTTGCTAACATCACATCAATATTAATAATAATTGCCATATCCTCCACCTCAGACCGTTAAATCATTTTCTGATTTTATATTAATAGCTTCTTGTAAAAGTCTTTGGAGAACAGCAGCAAAAACGGCGATCACCATAGAGGCGAAAATGATGGTCAATCCGATTGGTATGAAACTTGGAGGATCAATTTTTTTCGCCATGAGATAGTAGAGTGGCATACCTAGCAAGTACAAGGTACTGATCGTGATGGCACAGTATTTTATATTCTTTAAAGCCTTTACCGATAATTCCGAGAACGCTTGGTTCTTATCAATATAGCTTAAAAGTTTAAAAGCCTGATACAGAGCAAAGTAAAAAGGTATCGCTACCGCGTACATATCGATTAAAACGAGAGATTTCATATAAGCGATATCTGGATACAATTCTCCAGCAAAACTCCCGATCTTAGGCACCAAAAATATACACAATGCAAGAACTGGGATTCCTATAAAAATAATAGCTAGCTTTAAAAAAAGTGTCGTAACTTGTTTCATAAAAAGCACCTCGCTTATGTAATAACAACATGATTTTATCATAGGATTTATTGTTTTACAATAAAATTATATTGTTTTTTATTATGTGATTATTGTTATTAAAATACCCTTTTAATTTTAACAAAATAAAAAGCATTTCTCATTACAAAGAAATGCTTTTATGAAGTTGTGTGTTTTCTTGTTTACCTTACAAAAATGTAAGGTAAATGTAAGGGAAATCGAAGGAACGAGTTTTAGAAAAGTGAGAATATGAAAGAGGAAATAGGTTCATTCTACTTATGTATCTAATTTTGTTAGAAAAATTTAAAAAAACTTAAGGATTTACGTGAGAAAAAGATAAGAAATATGTGAGAAATTAATTTTATACAAAAGGGATGGAGTGAAAGAGATGTCAACAAACGTAGTTACTGTAGAACGTGTAGAAAAAACGTATGGGAAAAGAAATGAGAATCAGTCAAAAGCATTAAGGGGTGTTTCATTAAGTATTAAAGAAGGGGAGTTTGTAGGGATTATGGGTCCTTCTGGATCTGGAAAAACGACATTACTAAATGTGATTAGTACACTTGATCAAGCGACAGGTGGCAGTGTAACAATAGCGGGTACAAATATTACTTCTATGAAGGGTAATGCATTATCAGATTTTCGTTCTCAAAAATTAGGATTTATTTTTCAAGACTTTAATCTACTAGAAAATTTATCAATTTATGAAAATATCGCTTTACCACTCTCCCTGCAAGGCGTACCGTCAAGTGAGATTACTGGAAAAGTAAATGAAGTAGCAAAGAAATTAGGGATTACTGAAATTTTAACAAAATATCCGACTGCTGTTTCTGGTGGGCAAAAGCAAAGAACAGCGGCAGCACGAGCTTTAGTACATAATCCGGCAATCGTATTAGCAGATGAACCGACAGGGGCACTTGATAGTAAAAATGCAAAAAGTTTATTAGAAGCGATGCAAGATTTACATGAAAATCACAATGTAAGTATTTTAATGGTCACACATGATGCGTTTAGTGCAAGTTACTGTGAGCGTATTTTATTCATTCAAGATGGTCTTCTTTATAAAGAGTTAAAGCGTCAAGGGACTCGAGAAAATTTCTATCAAGACATTTTAGGTGTGCTTGCTCATATGGGCTCAGCTGCTGAGTCGAAGTAGGGGGCGAGACTATGTTATTCAAATTATCACGTCATAGTATGAAAAAAATGTTAAAGGATTATATGGTTTTACTTATTGGTCTCGTTATTAGTATTAGTATTTTCTACATGTTCCAAACGATGGCGATGAATAGTGAATTTACAAAAGATAATAGCCTTATTAGTAGTATTAGGCTCGTATTCTGGGTAGGTGCAATATTACTTTCTTTCATAACTGTATTTTATATTATATATGCCAATTCTTTTTTACTTACATTAAGAAGAAAAGAACTAGGTATGTACATGATGCTTGGAGCGAAAAAGAAAAAAGTAGCGCAATTATTATTTATTGAGACTTTTGGTATGGGGATTGTCAGTATTATTATCGGTATTTTAGTAGGAATAGTACTCGCTAGTGTAGCAGGAAATTTTTTAATGAATGGAATGGAAATTTCAGCAAAAGGTAATTATGCATCTGTATACACACCAGCTATATTGGTTACATCTATATTCTTCTTAATATTATTTTTCATTACTGGTTTAATGAATAGTTTCCGATTATTACGTAAAACAGAATTAGAGTTAATACGTGAAGATGAAACGCAAGATGAAGTGAAGAAAAGTAAAACTCGAATTGTTATTATGACAGTACTAGGTGTGTTACTTGTAAGTACAGGATATTATTTTATGATAAATATAAAAATGTTCGCTGAACTAGGATTTATAATAGCGACAATCGTTACAACATTAGGGACTTATTTCATTTTTAGCTCATTACTCCCATTTTTCGTGATGAAAATTAAGGGGAATAAAAAACGAAATGAAACGGGCTTAAATAGTTTTACTTATGCACAGTTACGTTTTCGAGTAACTAGTTTATCGAGAGTACTGGGTACTGTAGCGATGTTAATTGCATTAGGTGCAGGTGCGATGACAGCAGGTATGGCGTTTCAAAAGAACGTAGGTATTATGACAGACTTCTCACGTGTATATGATGTCGTAATTCATGATCCAAATGATCAAGATAAAGCTGCATTAAAAGAAATGGAAATTGTTGAAGAAAGCAAGTACAAGTATAAAGTAGATGGAGAAGCGGTTTATTATTTACGTAACGACTTAACTGAAAAACCACCACTTATTTCAGATCATTTTGATACAAAAACTTTAAAAGAACCTGCTCGTAAACGTGTAGCTGAACCTTTAACTGAACCTGTATATTCTGCTTTGGACGCTCCCGAAGTAGCGAATAAGCTTCCTCGTATGCCAAAAGATTGGGAAGATGCGGTTGTAAGAGAAATACAAATTACACATAATCAATTTAACGGAAAGCCTGTAAGAATTGCTGATGAAGAGCATTATAAAGGAATTCAAGGAACAGAACATACTGTGACATTAGCAAAAGTAGATGATATGAAAAAATATAAACCGTTGTTGATCGAAATAGACAAGAGACAAAAAGAACAAATTGAAAAAACAACAGGTGCAAAAGTAGACTTATTTACGAAAATGACAATTTATCAGTTTATGAACAGTTTTATGAGCGGAACAATGTTTATGGGATTTTTCCTTGGAATTGCCTTTTTAGCAATGATGGCAAGTTCCCTTATGTTCAAAATATTAACGGGTGCTTCTCGTGATGTACGACGTTATGAAATGTTACGAAAAATCGGTGTTAGACGTAGTATGTTAACAAAAAGTATATATAAAGAAATATCATATTTATTTATCTTCCCAGCAATCATTGGTATTTCCCACGTTTTAGTAGGGCTTAATTTATTCAGCTTTATATTAGTTGACCCGTTTGTGAAAGTGTGGGTGCCAATAGGAATATTTTTAGTCATTTATTTCATCTATTACTGGATTACTGTTCAACTTTATAAAGGTATGGTAATGCCAAAAGAAGAAGTAGCAAAATAGTTTAAGAAAAGAGTCCTTGTTTTGAAAACAAGGACTCTTTTTATTTGTAATACATTGTGACCAAGCCTTCCTATGATTAATATATTGAAAATTAAAAAATATTAAGGGTTTATATAGAGGAAAGTTAAGAAGTGTATGGGATATTAAGAATGTACAAAAAATCAAGATGAAATTGGAAAGTGCAATTGATGTATATTGATATTTTTTGGGGGTAGTTTTACAGAACTAAATTGATATTCTTATAAATTTAAAAGAAAGGAAACGTCTTATGAAGAAGATAAAAAAATTAGTAAAACGTATTGCAGTCACTATTATACTATTAATAATTATGGCGTTAGTATTTCCTACATGGACCTCGCAAATAAAGGGGAAAAACAGTATAAGTACATTAGAGCAAGTAGAGATAAATGGAAGTGGTCATGAAATTATGATACGCGGCAAAGATAAGAAGAATCCGGTTATTATTTTTGTACATGGTGGACCAGGTTCTTCAGAAATACCATATGCTCAAAAATATCAAGACTTATTGGAAGAGAAATTCACAGTTGTTAATTACGATCAAAGGGCAAGCGGGAAATCGTATCATTTCATTGAAGACTATTCGAATCTATCATCAGACCTACTTGTAGAAGATTTATTAGCTATGACAGATTATGTTTCAAAACGTCTCGGCAAAGAAAAAGTAATATTGATTGGGCATTCTTACGGTACATATATTGGAATGCAAGCTGCCTATAAAGCTCCTGAAAAATATGAAGCGTATGTTGGTATAGGACAGATGAGTGATACAGTAGAAAGTGAAATGGATAGTTTAAAGTTTGTTATCAATCAAGCGAAAAATGCTGGGAACGCAGATGAGGTCTCCTATTTAAATGGGTTGACTGAAAAAATTAAAAATGGCGATACATACACTCCGCGAAATTATGTTGCGAAATATGGTGGAACATCAAGACTCATTGAAAATCCAGATGGTGATAATATAGAGATGTTACTTAGTAATGAATATAACTTGTTAGACGTAATTCGTTATAACGTTGGATTATCACATTCTCAAACTGTCTTATTAGAAAAGGATTTAAAGAATCCATTGCCTACTAAGGTGACTAAAATGAAGCTACCGCTTTTTTTCCTTATGGGGAAATATGACTATAACACTTCATTTCATGCAGCAAAAACATATTTTGATGCTATTGAAGCAGATCAAAAAGAATTTATTACTTTTGAGAAATCAGCTCATTATCCACAATTTGAAGAGAAAGAAAAATTTTATAAGTGGATGTGCGATACATTTGTAAAATAAATAAAATGTATCCGAACTTTAGAGAATTAAAAAGGTTAGCGAGACGTAAAAAGATTTTAGCTACATATCATTAAATGAAGCGTCATGTATGGCCGCATATGTTACCATCATTTCTTTTATTAGTAGCCCAGCAATTTGTAAGTACTTTATTACTCCTCTTGTATCTTGGTTTGTTGGAATTATTTTTTGGCGGTATAGATGCAGATAGTGTAACAAAAGAATGGACAGGGTTAATTGGTCAAAACTTCCGTCACTTAACTACTCATACATGGATTGTACTTATTCCGATTGCTTTTTATAGTATGACAATTTTGTCAGGAAATCTGATTAGTAATAGTATGCAAGATGCGATTAAGCTAGGAAATGTTAGAAGAGCGAATCGGAAGAAGGAAGAAGTGAAAGTAGAGAAACAAATACAGCCTACCATGAATGATTTTTCATTTCATAGTGAGGTGAAAAAATAAAAAAGATAGCTGAAGACAAATTGTTTTCAGCTATCTTTTTTGTTTAAAGTGGTGGTAAATCAATCTTACCTTCTTCAAATAATTCTTTTATCATATGTTTCGTATAACCAGCTGCTTGACTAAATGTGATTTTTGCTGGCATTGGTGCTTCATTTACATCTACAACTACATCAATAATGCATGGTTTACTTTGTTTTACCGCATTTTCAAAGGCAGGAAGTAAGTCATCTAACTGTTCGACGCGGTATCCAATACCACCGCACGCCTCAGCATATTTTGCGAAATCAGGATTCGTTAAGTCTGTACCAAATTCAATATTTCCCATAACTTCTTGTTCAAATTTAATCATAGCAATTTTATTATTGTTTAATACAACGACAACGATTGGTAGTTTATATTTAACAGCTGTTACGAAGTCATTCATTGTCATTCCGAATCCGCCGTCACCACAAACTGCAAACACTTGTTTATCCGGGAAAGCAATTTGTCCAGCCAGTGCACCAGGTAAACCGCAGCCAAGTGTTGCAAGCCAACTAGAAATGATAAATTGCTGATTCGTCATACGGAAGTGCCTTGCTGTCCACACTGTTACATTTCCGACATCTACTGAAAGAATTGCATCATCTTCGGCCACTTTCTGCAGTGCATGCATAACTCGCTGTGGTTTAATTGGAGTCGAAGAATCTTCTTCTTGATTGTGTAATTTTTCTTCCCATTTTTTCATCATTTCTTGATAATGCTCTAAGAAGGAATGGTCCTCGTGTTTTTCTACATTTTCAATTAACCATTTTAATGTTTTATCAGCATCACCAGCTAAGCCGATATCTGTCGTATAACGTTTCCCGATTTGTGCGGGATCTGTATCAATATGAAGTGTTTTTGCTTTTTCGGGTAAGAAACCAGTGAACGGATAAGAAGTACCAACCATAATTAAAGTATCGGCATGCTTCATTGCTTCATAAGAAGGCTTCGTCCCGATTAATCCTAATCCACCGATACAAAGAGGGTGTTCATCAGGAACAATTCCTTTAGCTGGTAATGTAAGTACGATTGGAGCACCGATATGTTCTGCGAATGCAAGTAAAGATTCTCTCGCGTGTTTAGCTCCTTTTCCAGCTAAAATAACAGGTTTTGTCGCTTCATTTATTGCGAGTTTCGCTGCATCTAAATCTTCTTTTTGCGGAAATAGCTCAGGCAATGTAAAAGAAGTGTTTGTAACACGAGCACCATTTTTTACTTCGAATTTCGGAACATCATCTGGAATAGTAAGAACGGATACACCTTTTTTCGTATATGCCATACGAATCGCTTGATTGACTACAGCAGGTAGTTGTTCAGCTGACATAATACGCTGGTTATAAACCGCGACATCATCAAACATTCTTTCTAAGTTTACTTCTTGGAAAAAATCCGTTCCGAGTAAATCGGTTTCTACTTGTCCTGAAATTGCTAGTACAGGAGCTTGATCGAGTTTGGCATCATATAAACCGTTTAATAAATGGATGGCCCCAGGTCCTGCAATAGCCATACAAACACCAAGTTTTCCTGTTAATTTCGCATAGGCTGCCGCCGCTAATGCACCAGCTTCTTCATGGCGAACTTGAATAAATTTAATTTTATCTTGTTTTTTTCTTAAAGCCTCAATTATTGAATTGATGGAATCTCCAGGCATACCATATATGTGTTCTACTCCCCAGTCAATTAATAAATCAACTAATGCTTCACCGGCTGTTTTTCCAAACATAATTGTTCCTCCTTATAATAGGTAGATAACATTATGTTTTGGAGAAAAAGGAAAAATATACAAATAATAAATTTATTCGCTTTAATGATGACCAGCGAATAAAGTAAACACTGTTATTAGTAAAAAACCACTAGTTGCCCACATGAGAAATGTAAGGAAAGAGAGCTGTTTCTTTGCTTTCCAAAGCATTTCGTGAATTGTGACATAGCCAAGAGAACCAATTGCGCTTCCCATAATAAGTCCTTGTAAATGGAGAGCTTTCCCGTCCATCAAAATGCCAAAAACAGTACCGGTCCCTAGGATGAGAGAAAGTAATAAAGTTGTTAATAAAAATGAAATATATTTATGTTTTGTAAAAAGAAATGGAATAATTAAAGCTAATCCTTCTGGAATATGGTGAATGACAATCGCAAGTAAGAAAGGAATGGCAGAGTCATTATGATTCGTAAATGCTGTACCTAACGCAAACCCACTCGGCATATTATGAATGAATATAGCAAAAGAAAGAAAAAGGAAGGTTTGCCATGCTTGTTGATCCTTGTTATGTATCATTGGATGGTGACAATAGTTATCTAATAAGCTCATAACTAAAATACCGATAGCTATGCCGAGCATAGGACCTATTATTTCATAGCTTGAAAATGTCTCAGGAATAATTTCAAGTGATAAAAGCCCAAGCAAAATCCCACCACATAATGCGTATAAGCGATGCATCTTTTCTTCAATTAGTTGGCGTGTTGCTACTCCAACAGCACCTCCTAATAGTAACCCGCCGAACGAAAAAAACGTAACGATTATTGGAATCCATAAACGTTCCATATTATCACACTCCGATTTTATACCCTTGTTTTTAGCTTACTAACAGGCGAGGCAGATTAGTCCAAATGATAGTGTTTGATTATAGAGAAAAATCTATCAATTCGTTATAATCTATATATCGAATTTAACCGAAGATGTGAAATGGGGAATAAGATTGCAAACAAAAAGGATTCTTTTCATGTTTCGATGAAATCTTAACGCTGGTAAATGAAGAGTATTGGTACGATGATGAAGATCGTTTCCTTGTAGATCCTTTTCATATGGAGCTACTTTTGAAAGGAGAACATATTACCTTAACACCAATGATAGAAGAGTATAAGCGTTTAGGAATTGAAACAGATTCATTTCATCCTACCAAACTTATTCGTTTTTTAACTTCTATATATAAGGAGAAATTCTGGATACAGCCCTCGGACATATTAGATGAAATCAATGCAGAATTTAAACCAAATCTATTTTATCAAACAGAAGAATGGGAACATCCTGATATTAGTGATGATCAAAAAACGAGTGAGAGCATATTCTTTCAAAGTTTAGCTAAAGCGATTGAATTAAATAATGTGAATTTGATAACTGTAGGGAAAGTAAACAATGATTGGACCAATTGGACATGGAGTGATTTTGAAAAACAAGAAGAGGATGACCTTTAAATCAGAAGATGAGGAAAAGATAGAGTGTGTTGGCATAGGTTCATAGTAACTCAGCTGTTCTCGCAGTAACGCTTATTTTTGTAAACGCCCACTAAATGATAACATTTCTACATCCTAATTCAATTTGTATATAAGATAAGGAGCTACTCAGTAGCTCCTTATCTTATTGTTTGTTCCGTAATAAACGCATACTGTTAAGGATTACAATAAGTGCAGCGCCTGTATCACTTAGGACAGCCATCCAAAGAGTGAGCCAACCTGGGAAGATAAAGGCAAGGGCGATAAATTTAATAATCAATGAGAACCAAATATTTTGTTTTATGATGTGCAATGCTTTCCGACTTAGTTTCATTGTATAAGGAAGTTTTTCAAGATTATCTGCCATTAATACAATATCTGCCGTTTCCATTGCGGTATCAGTTCCTGCACCGCCCATTGCAATCCCTAGGTTTGCAGTAGCGAGGGCAGGGGCATCATTTATGCCGTCCCCAATCATAGCTACTGTTTTCCCTTCAGATTGAAGTTGTTTGACAGAATGAACTTTATCTTCTGGAAGTAAGTCAGCAAAATAGCGATCTACTTTTGCTTTTTGTGCAATGTGTTCTGCGGTTCCTTCATTGTCTCCTGTTAACATAACAGTTTCCCGAATACCTGATCGTTTTAATTCTTGAATTGTTCCATAAGTAGTAGAACGAATGGAATCTGCTACTGAAATCATACCTAAAATGACTTTGTTCGTTCCGACAAGTATCACGGTTTGACCAATTCTTTGCATTTCCTGAATTGGTTCGTTCCACATTTGAAGCGAAACTCCAAAATCTTCATATAATACTTTATTTCCAGCGTAGTATGTTTCGCCATCTATCGTGACTTGCGCACCTTTTCCTACAATGGCGCGGAAGTCGGTTCCACTTTGAATAGAAGTTTGGTGTTCTTTCGCATATGCTGTAATGGCTTTTGCAATGGGATGATTAGAGTATTCTTCAATTGTTGCTGCGATGGATAATAATTCATCTTCAGTACAATCTACGCTTCGTACATGCATTACTTTTGGTTTTCCTTCAGTCAATGTTCCTGTTTTATCAAACGCAATAGCATTTAAAGAACCTGCAATTTCTAAAGCTGTACCACCTTTAATGAGTACACCGTTTCTTGCTGCATTTCCAATTGCAGATACAATAGCAACTGGAGTAGAGATAACTAAAGCGCAAGGACACGCAACAACAAGAAGTTCTAAACCTTTATAAATCCATTCCATCCATTCGCCCATACCAAGAAGGGGAGGGATAATCATGACACCAATTGCTAATACAAAAACGATAGGTGTATAGATTTTTGCGAAACGATCTACAAATGCTTCTGTCGGTGCTTTATTTTCCTGTGCTTCCTCTACAAGATGAATAATTCGAGATAATGTAGTACCCTCAACAAGTTTAGTTACTGTAATCTCAAGCGAACCTTCTTCATTGATTGTTCCTGCATATACGGAATCGCCAATTTGTTTATCGATTGGGATAGATTCACCAGTTATCGGCGCTTGGTTTACAGTAGAAGTGCCTCCTATAACTGTGCCGTCTAATGGGATTTTTTCACCTGGCTTTACAACAATCGTTGTATTTACTGCAATATCATCAACGGATTTTTTTATAAGTTCAGTTCCGACTTTTACCCAAGCTTCTGATGGTGCTAAATCAATTAATCCACGAATAGATTCTCGTGTACGTTCAATTGATTTATTTTGTAGCGTTGCCCCTAATGCAAATAACCAAACAACGGTTGCGCCTTCTAGCCATTGACCAATTAATGCAGCACCAATAGCGGCTGATATCATGAGAACGTTCATATCGAGTGATTTACTTCTAATTGCATAAAAGGCACTTTTAGCAGGTTTATAACCACCAATTCCAATGCTCACCGCATAGAGAAGTGTAATAAGAAGAGGGGATATGTTTGTAAAGCTTCCTCCAAATCCTAAAGCTAAAAATAAACCTGGGAGAATCAAAGTTGTATTTTTTGATTTTGAAACAGGTGCCGTTCCTCTACGAGTTCCTGCTAAAGAGGCCTCAAATCCTGCGTTAGACACTTCTTTTATAATGTCATCCACATTTCGGTCATGACGAATATGCATTTTTCCAGTAGCGAAGTTTACTCGAACTTCCTCTACGCCAGAAACGTTGTGTAGATGCTTTTCGATTGTTAAAGCGCATGCACCGCAATCCATACCTTCTACAAGATAAGTTTGTACGCCATCTCCTGATATTTTTTGAGTATTAAGAAGAGGTGATGGGTCTTCGCATGAGTTATCACTACAGCAAGAAGATTTTGATGTCATTGATTCTTTTGGTAGGGCTAATTCAGCTGAACAACAAGTTTCAGTTTTAATAGAATTGTTGTTACTACTACAGCAAGAAGTTTCCTTAGTAATAGGGATAATTGGAATCTCTGTTTTAGAAGAGCAACATGACGATGTTTCTTTTGTAGTTTTTTCTTTTTCAGTTTTGTTTTCACCATTACAACAAGAAGTGTTTTTAACAACTGGCACAATAGGAATCTCTTTTTTTGAAGAGCAACAAGATGCAGTTTCCGTTGCTAATTCTTCTTTTGTGGATGCTATGGAAGAATTTTCACAACAATTTGTTTGTTTTTCGCTCTCCTTTTTATCTGTCATATCAGTTCTCTCCTTTTTGAGATAAACAACTATCGTTTTTATCACATGATGCTACTTCATTTTGTACCTCATGAAAGACAACATCGAACATTGTAAGTAACTGTTCAATTTGTGTATTGCGTAAAGAATAGTAGACATACTTTCCTTCTTGTCTACCTAGGATGATGCCGCATCCTTTTAAACAGTTTAGGTGTTGTGAGATATTTGACTGATTTCCTTTAGTGATTTCTACAATTTCGGATACCGTTTTTTCACCATCTAACATACATTGAAGAATCTGAAGTCTAGTTTTATCAGCAAATCCTCGAATAAATTTGGCTTTTATATCTAAGTCATTTGAGTTACACAATCGTATCCTCTCCATTCCATTCGTATTAGTAATAACTAATATGTTTATTCTTTATTCATATTAGCATTGGCTAATATGTGTGTCAAAATGTTTTCGAAAAGTCTGACAAAAATTACTGAGCTTTGTTTTTTGCTGTGAGAAGGAATGTAAATAAAAAATAATATAGTTAGTGGAAGCGAAGGGTATGTTATAGTGTTTGGTACACGCATTAAGAGATTTTATGTAACAGGGAAGAGAAGCTTTTGTTTAAATTTCAGGGTATACAAAATGTAAACGTTGACTGGGATTTATTTCTCATGCTAACATATAGATAATTTAATCAAGGCGGTGGAAATGTATTGGACTCAGATGTTGACTCGGATAGGTGGCTAAATGACCTCGATTTTCTCAGAGTACCTCTCATCATTTTGAGAATGTAGATTGTATACAATCTCATGTTAATGTGTATGAAATTGTAGGTATGGAAAGAGAAAATATATCAGGAGGTGAATCCTTTAGTTTCAAGGAAGCTAAGGGAATTAGTTGGACATATTTAATTTAATCATGGTAGCGGTTTTAATCGCATGTACTGCATTTTTTGTGGCAATTGAGTTTGCTATTGTAAAAGTAAGAGGATCAAAGATTGATCAATTTGTATTAGAAGGAAAGAAGGGTGCGCTAGCAGCTAAGAAAGTGACATCAAACTTGGATGAGTATTTGTCAGCTTGTCAATTAGGGATTACAGTTACAGCAATGGGACTTGGGGCACTAGGTGAACCAACGATTGAGAGACTTTTACATCCTTTATTTGATAAGTGGAACATCAATCCTTCCATTGCAGGTGTATTATCTTTAGGAATTGCTTTTACTATTATGACGTACTTACATGTTGTAGTTGGTGAATTAGCACCAAAGACATTCGCGATTCAAAAGGCTGAGAAGGTTACTTTATTACTTTCGGCTCCGCTTATCTGGTTCTACAAAATCATGTATCCGTTTATTCGCTTGTTAAATGGCTCTGCAAGGATGATAACAGGAATGTTCGGCTTAAAACCTGCATCAGAGCATGATGTAGCACATACAGAAGAAGAATTACGATTGATTCTTTCTGAAAGTTATGAACGTGGAGAAATTAATCAAGCTGAATACAAATATGTAAATAATATTTTTGAATTTGATAATCGTATTGCGAAAGAAATCATGGTCCCTCGTACAGAAATCATAGGGCTACATGTAGATAATTCTTTAGCAGACCATATGAAAATAATCCGTGATGAAAAGTACACACGTTACCCAGTATTTGGGGAAGATAAAGATGAAATCATTGGTATGGTGAATGTGAAAGATTTCTTTATCCGTTATATGAATAAGGAAACAAAAGAATTCAGTTCTATTCAATCGTATACGCGTCCAGTAATTGAAGTAATTGAGACCATACCAATACATGATCTTTTACTACAAATGCAAAAGAAACGTATTCCGTTGGCTGTCTTATATGATGAATACGGCGGTACGGCTGGTATTGTAACCATTGAGGATATTTTGGAAGAGATTGTAGGAGAGATCCGTGATGAATACGATGAAGATGAGCGTCCGCCCATCCAGCAAATGAAGGAAGGTCATGTTGTCGTAGAAGGTAAAGTATTAATTAGCGAATTAAATGATTTACTAGGATTACATATGAATGATAGTGATGTTGACACGATTGGTGGTTGGATTCTGATGCAGAATTATGATATCCAGGAAGGGCAAACAGTAAATAGCGAAGGATATGCATTTAAAATTCTTTCTAAAGACCCTCACCAAATCAAACGTGTTGAAATACAAAAAGAAATGTTGGAAGCAGCAACTGTATAGTTGCTGCTTTTATTCAGCTGATAACATGGTAGCCTTCCTCATTAAATTCATTGATTAATCAACTCTTTATCTGTTAACACATTACCGAAATAGGGAATGATTGTTTCCTTTGTATTCAAGGTTCAACACCTCTTCGATATTGTAAAATGTATCTCATTTATACAGATTGTAATATAATTTAAATGTAAATTCGTAGCGTAAAATAGATTAAAAGTAACAAATGTTGAGAAAGGATGCCTTTGTCAAAATTAGTATTTGTATTTCACTAGATAATAAAAAATGTAGAATGATTTCATTTCTGACATTGTTATTTACTAGTAATCAAAATAAAGAAAATTCTCGGCTGGGAATTTTTACACAGTCATAAAATGGAGGCAATAGTTATGCAGCAAATTAAAAAAATAGGAAACGCATTTTGGTATATGACACCTGTTTCCGAGACTGATAGACCTATCTTAGGAATGGTAGTTGGAAAAGAAAAGACTTTGATGATAGATGCAGGTAATTCAGAAGCACATACACAATTGTTTTTAGAAATGCTAAAAGAGCAAAATATCTCAAATCCTGATTTTGTAGCATTAACGCATTGGCACTGGGATCATATTTTTGGATTGCCTGTATTACAAAATGCATTGTCTATCGCACATTTTGAAACAAAAAAAGAGATGAACACACTTGTTTCTTATGAGTGGTCGGATGAGGCATTGGACGCACGAGTGAAAGAGGGTACAGAAATTGAATTTTGTGCGGACTGTATAAAAAAAGAGTTCAGTGAAAAACCAAGAAATATTCAAATTCTTCCGCCGTCCTTAACCTTTCAGAAACAACTTGAATTAGACCTTGGTGATGTGACATGTGTGTTAAAGCATGTGGGCGGAGACCATTCACATGACTCTGTTGTCATTTATATTAAAGAAGAAAAGATTTTGTTTTTAGGAGACTGTATATATGCAGATATCTTTTCTGCAAAGCGGAACTATACAACGAAACGAACGTTTAAACTGATACAAGAATTAGAGAAATTTGATGCTGAGACATATATTCTTTCTCATGGGACAGCTATAAATCGGGATGAGTTTTTACAAGAAATTCAATTGCTAAAAACAGTAGGAACTTATACGGAAACTCATAAAGGCGATGAAGAGAAGATAAAGGCAGCATATAAACAAGAACTAGATAGAGAATTAAATGAAGATGAGCTAGAAACAATAACGTACTTTGTAAATGGTTATGAAATGGTTAATCTGTAAAACCTAGCTCAAAATAAATTGGTGCTTGTTCTGAACAAATACAATTTGACTTCACAAAAAGAGTATTGAAAATTAATTCAATACTCTTTTTAATAATTAAATATTTAGTCCCAACCAATTTCTAAATTTTTTTGCTGGCTCATCAACTGGGTTTATACGGCTTTCAACACTGGTTGTGATTAGCAGCTTTTTTAGCTAATTCAGTAATATATTCAAAGAATGCATCACGTTTCACATCATAAATGACATTTACTGGTCTTCCGTTAGCAGTTTCCACTGTACGTCCTTGGCTGGGTCCGTATGTATGAACGATACTAGTAATCGTTTTTGTTTTTGCAAGATCAGCTCTCCCAACAAAAGCAGCAGTTAATACATCCCACAAATAGTAGGTAGAGTTAGTTGAAAAGTGAACGAGAGGAGGGACCATTGCATAGCATTGACCAAGGAAGTCAACACCAATATACTTTCTTTCTTTTGCCCAACGTTCACGTACATCTAAAGTTAGTGGAACCTGATAAGTACTTTCTAGAGTTACTAAATCAATTACTATATTAGCATCCCAAACACGAGCTACTGCTTCGGGATCCCAAAATGAATTCCATTCGGCTGTTCCGTCATGTTCTGGCTCATGTACATTTCCCACAGTATGAAATGTACCGCCCATCCAAACGAGACGTTTAATTTTATCTTCGATTATTGGAGATTCATATAATGCGCGAGCAAGGTCAGTCAGGGGCCCTGTAAATAATAAAGTTGTTTTTCCATCAGTTTGTAGAAGAGTCTCTATTATATGATGATGTGCAGGTTTAGCTGCCGCGAGTGTTATAACTTTTCCAAACTCATTTAAAATTGGTAAAGCATCTACATAAAATGCATGCATCCGCTAGTCTTTTGGAAATGGGTTTTTCCCACGAGAGTTGGACGCTGCTACCTCAATATTACCTTTTCCGAAGCGATCGATAATTTTACGACTTGCAGATATCGCTGGTTCTAAATAGCAATCTGCTGGGATAATAGAAACACCTGTGAGGTCAATATTGTCCATCTGAAGTAATAGGAACAATGAAATTAAATCATCTACACCACCATCATGATTGAAGTACACTTTTTTCATCATTGTAATCTCCATCCTATAATATTTAGTCAGGAATTAAATATGAATTTGGGAAAAATCATCAATAATTTCTACCACTTCAATTCTCCCATTAATTAGTAGCTCAGGAAGTTCATTTCTAACGTTTCCTTTCCAATACTCTCTAGCCTGTTCAATTTTTTGAGCGAAAGGAATACCATCTTCTTTCGGTAAAAGATTTCCGTCACCTTCAAAAGAACTACCGATCACTTGTAGTTTAACAATCTGCAAAACTTCTCGATTGTAAGAATCAAATAGCGCTTTCCATTTCAAAGCATCTTCATAGCTTTTGGAAGCATATAAGCAAGACAACCTTGAAGGATATTCAGGAAATTCTTGCAGTCTAACCATTTCTAAAATCGTTTCTCTAACCGCTCTAATTGTTTGATCTATATAATTCATAACTACTTTAGCATTTTCATTATTTATATGTAATTCCTCATTGAGATAATGACTTTTTAAAATTTGAATGGAGTCTTCATCATTAGAATTTAATTGTTCTCTTTCAAAAAAGAAGTGATAGAGGGTATTAGTTTGATTTTTGTCAAAATGAATGATTTGTCCGATACGCATTGTTTTCCTTGTAACGATGTGATATGCGTAAAATTCTGCTTTATTCATGGTTATCCTCCTAGTAGTAATTATCATATAATTCAATATTAAATTTAATAATTCAACATTAAAATATATAAAACCTTTATAAGTGAAAAGTTATAAAGTGGGAGGATTGGAGTGAAGCCTGAAAGAAATGCACGTAAACGCTTTAAAAACGTTCACAAAATGTTCACTTACGAAGGAGTTTCCAATATCGATATAATGACAAAGACTCAAAGAGAAGGGATGATGAAAATTGCCAACAACAAGAAAGGAAAACCTCCAATTCGGTATGATGATGTGCCTTGGGATGGTTATAGTTATGACGTTTTACAATTTATTAATGAATGGAGCAGGAGGGCCAATTCATATTAAGGAGATCGCATTAGAACTAATAATTGGATTTATTATTGCGCTATTAATTGAAATATGTATCGTAGGACCGTGTGCGAAAAAGATTGTATTTGCATTACCATTTGATAAATCAAAAAAAGTAAACATGATTATTGCGATGGCAACAACAATGGTAATCGGAATGGTATTCTTTATGTCATTTTACGGAATCGCTATGATGTATTTACATAATGGGTTACATGGTGATTCATTCGTTTCAATTTATTTTTCGGTCTTTATTAAAAATTTTATTATGGCGTACCCACTTCAATTAATAATAATGGGACCTCTTGTACGTTTCGTATTTGGAAAGTTTATTTTGAAGAATAAAGGTGTTAATGTAGCGTAGTTTTAATTACTAAAATATTATATATAGATAAAATGTTTTAAACACATCTCACATATTTTGAGATGTGTTTTTTCGTGTACATCACTAATTATTTTCATATCGATGTGACATTTGTCCTTTTGTCGTTGTAGCATTGTAGCTTTTAATTAAATCATAGATAGAAGATTAGGAGGTGATTTTTTGAAAGGTATTTTACTTGCAGTTTTTGGAGGAGTATTCATTACACTTCAAGGTACGTTTAATGCGAAACTTAGTTCAGATATCGGTATATGGTCGACGAGTATTATGACGCATTTAATTGGGTTTCTTATTGCAACAACTATATTTTTGTTAAAGAAAGAAGAGAAAGTAACAGATTTAAAGGGTGTAAAAAAAGTATATTTAGCAGCTGGTGCACTTGGTGGCTTGATTATTTGTACAGAAACAATGGCGATATATTCAATGGGAGTTACATTAACAGCTGGAACACTTATGGTTGCTCAATTATTAACAGCTACTGTTATTGAAATGAAAGGATTATTTCATATAAAAAAGATACAAATGGAGAGATACCATATTGTGGGGACAATAGTAATGATTTTAGGTATTTTTGTGTTTAATATGTAAGGAAAGAAGGGATTGTAAGTGGATAATAAATCAGACTTAATTATTCAATATTTGAAAGCTTTTAATATGCTTGGAATTTTTCCAGGAATAAGTACTGACAATTTTCAAGTAAATCATTTTGAAAAAGGCAAGCTTATTTGCGATAAAGATGATGAAATGCATCGTTTATATTTTGTTATTAAAGGAAAAGTAAAAGTTTACACGATTACACCAGAAGGAAAGAAACTAATCCTTCGCTTTATAAATCCGTTGGCAGTTGTCGGTGATATTGAACTAATACAAAATAGTAAAGCGCATAATGTTGTTGAAGCTTGTTCTGATGTTGTAGCTATCTCCATTTCTAATACGGTTATTAGAAACAAGTTATTACATGATCCTATATTTATGAACTTTTTGCTTGAAAATATTGCGAACACGTTAAAAATATCGACTCGTTTTACAGCTCTAAATTTACTTTATCCGGTAGAAGTACGTGTAGCTAGTTATTTACTTTCAATTTCAACAGATAGTAATGGGAATATGTATAAAGAGGATTTGGATTCAACTTCTGTATCAAGTATTGCAGATTATATAGGTGTAAGTTATAGGCATGCAATTCGAGTTTTACAAAAATTTTATAATGAAAAATTAATTGAAAAGAATAATGGAGTTATTGTAATTAAAGATTTTTCTAGAATGAAGGAAGTTGCTAAAGATAATATATATGAGTAATGAAAGGGAGAAAAGGATTATGATTGGATTTAGTTTAGCTATATTAGCTGGAATATTAATTAGCTTACAATCTGTTTTTAATACGAAAGTGAATGAAAATGTAGGACAGTGGCTTACAACTGCATGTGTTCTTGGAATAGGTCTCATAAGTTCTGTTTTATTTCATATCATTACAGAGAAAAGTATAAGCATTAACTTTTATACTGCAAATTATTTATTTTATATAAGTGGATTGTTTGGTATCGGATTAATTATTTGTATAATGGGTGCAATAAAGAGTTTAGGTCCAGCTTATACGGTGCTCATTAGCCTTATTACTCAATTAGTTGTTGCATTATGTATTGATACATTTGGATTGTTTGGAATGGGGAGAGTACCTATACAAATAAATAAATTAATTGGTATAGGTCTATTAATTGTAGGGGTAGGAATTTTTAAAAATCTTTTTTCGAATAAGAAAGCTATTACTATAAATGAGGATAGGGCCTAAAGAATTTAAAAGAAAAAGGTGTTAATAATTAGAACATATACATTTAGGTGGTAGTAAATGAGCGATAAGGAGAGAAAATAAGTGATTCAGTACATGTTGGAAGATGGTGTACATTATTAAAAATGATCAAATTGAACGTGGTGCAAAAGAACAATGGGTTTCAGTTGCTAAAGATAATGATATGGGAATTCCATTTTATGAAGCAGTTGGATTTAAATATCAAGATGAAAGACTAGCTTATGGGCTACCTGTAGGCGAAGGTTTCACATCTATTCGATACAAACGTGAGTTAGCAATTAGCTTAGTTGAAAGATAAATAAAAAAGACTTCGTCCGAATTATATTTAGTTTATAGTTGTTGAAGTAAATAAAAGTAAAGGAGAGGACCTATTTGATATGTACAATATGTTCTTGCCTTTATATTATAGTTAGTTTTGAAAAAAGTTTGACAAAAAGGTCTATTTTGTAGGGTAATTACTTATGCATGAAATAACACTAATTTTTTGTATACTGTTGCTATAAACTCTCGCGAGAGTTGGAAAATAGATTCGCGAATCAACCGGGTTTCCAACCTGATGAGGCGCGAAACTATTATGAGTGCAGTAACATAACTAGGAGGTTTCCACTATGACAGCTTTATTTAAAGCTATGGAGTTCCAGCTGAAAACTGAACGACTTGATCTGAATATGTGGGAGGAATCCGATTCAGCTTGGATGAGAAAATTAATTGGCGAACGTGGTGTTGATATGCCAACCCTTGACGCCGTTCGTAGCCAACTTATCGAGATGCGTAAGAGGGCAGTCGAAAATGGTATTTCCCTTCTCACTATTCGCCGACGAGACGAAGGTGATTTCATCGGATACTGTGGCTTGATTATCGGTCGTTCCACACTGGAAGAGCCGGAGATCGCATACGAGTTGTTCCGCAGTGCTCATGGCAAAGGCTATGCGACTGAGGCGGCATCTGCTGTGCTAGACGCTGCGATTGCTACCGGGCGCCACAGACTTTGGTCGACTGTAGGCGCTTGGAATGTTGCGTCCTTCCGGGTGTTAGAAAAGATAGGATTTGAGAGGCATCACAGTACGTGGGACGAGCGCGGTGAGATTGTTTGGAACGTACGCGACCTTTAGAAATCCCGGACCTAACTCGAAACTATTGAAAAGGAGAAGAGGTCATTAGTTTGGGCGAGAATCCAGATAAAGATAAAAGAACTGATTTATAATCCAAATAGTGACAAACTATAACTGAAGCATGTCCTCCTTCCACATTCAGTAAAAGGTAAGCCTTTTTATTAACAATGGGTATTTCGTGAACTCTCATTAAAACACTCTCCCGTCCTTCAGTTCTTCTTCTTTAAAGTAATAAAACACACCTGCTGATATGAAAAGAATATCGTCTTTCGGATCATATTTTATAGCGTTGGACCAAGAAGTGTCAAAGAATGATTTTGCAATGCTTATATTTCGAGGTGTATCTTCAATTAATATTTTGCGAAAATTGATCGCATCAGGCAAATCAAGGTTATACCGCTGTATAGTACCGTTATCAATTCTTGAAAAAGTAGTGTCTAGTCCAGAACCGATATTTACTATAGTAGCATTCGGATGTTTTCTAATAAATTGTTTAATAGTATCGTCTATTTTTCGTGTCCTTTATCAATTTAGTAATTATTTTATTGCTATTTTCACTTAAAATCAAATAATTACATTCATATTAGTCATTATTTACTAATATGAGGTTATTTAAATCGTGAGAAATATAGTAGAGGAAAAGTTAAAGTATTTTTATGAGAGGAGAATGGAAAAATTATAAAATATTACTTTATACATAAAAAACTAATGAAGCCAATGTCTTTTTCAGTCATTATACTATTAATAATTTTATGGTAAAATCTTTTACATAATTAAATAAAGGGGTAGTATTCTATGGGTTATTTCTCAAATAGTTTATTAGTTTTGTTTGTTCTTATCGTATGTAGCTGTATGATTTTCGGTTGATAATATAATGATAGATTGATATAAAAGAAGGTATCTCAAAAAGATGAGATACCTTCTTTTTCTTATAATTGTAATTTAGATTCAGTATTTGGTGATGGTTGAAATGTATATATTTTATACTCACCATTAGTTGATATACTAAACAAATATTAAATAGAGAAATATATATGGTATCAATCTTATTAAGTTCCTTGTGTTTTTAAAGAGAAGGAGTTTCATTTTTTCTTATTGAAGTATTGTTCTAGTCAGTTTAACGACGGTCAAAAATTTTATGGAATAAAAACAAAAAGGATGATAGGGAGTATTTACATGAAAACTATTTTAAATTACACGATTGCCCCCCTAAAGATTTCAATGAATTATTAACTATGTATGAATCTTTAGGATGGAATTCTCTTGAATTATCGGTTAACGAGTTAGAGCAAATGTGTAAGCAAAGTTGGTATGCAATATATGTTTTTGATGACCAAAAGTTAGTAGGGATGGGACGCGTTATATCAGATGGTGTAATTACTGGCATTATTTGCGGAGTGTGTGTATTACCGGAATATCAGTCCAAAGGCATTGGAAAGGAAATAGTGGAACGATTAATCCGGCACTGTGAACAAAAACGAGTTATTCCACAACTTATGTGTGTTGAAGATTTAAAATCTTACTATGAATCAATTGGATTTGAGGAATTTTCGATTGGTATGACGAAACATATTATACGATAGCAGGGTTTTATTTATTAAGTTTTTTATGTATTCAAATCTATTTTTAGATTTTAAAAACCTAATAATAAAGGAGACAAAAGTCATGGAGATTGCTAAGGGAGTAGAGATGTTACATCTTGAATTCCAAGAGTATATTATTCACCCAATTCTTTTATGGGATAATGAAATGGCAGTTTTAATAGATACTGGATTTCCTGGACAAATTGAAGATATACGAGTAGAAATGGATAAGGTTGGAGTATCGTTTGATAAACTAAAAGCCGTGATTTTGACGCATCAAGATATAGATCATATAGGTAGTCTTCCTGAACTATTACATAACTGTGGAAGTAATATAAGAGTCTATGCTCATGAGCTAGATAAGCCATATATCGAGGGGGAGTTACCTTTATTGAAGGATGCACAAGTACAGAATCCTCCGAAAGGAAAAGTGGATGATACTTTGGTTGACGGCCAAGAACTTCCATATTGCGGTGGTATTCTTGTTATTCATACCCCAGGGCACACTCCTGGTCATATTAGTTTATATTTGAGACAAAGTAAAACTCTTATCGCTGGGGATTCAATGTATAGCGTAAACGGAATTTTAGGGGGAATTCATGCCCCAACCACTTTGGACGTAAAGGAAGCGCAAAATTCTTTGAAGAAGTATTTAAATCTAAAAATTGATTCGGTAGTTTGTTACCATGGCGGATTAAGTAAGGGGAATATAAATGCACAAATTCAAAAGCTGTAGATAAGAATTTTTTGTTAATCGGTGCTAAAGTATAATCTAATTGCTAGTATATAAATAAAACCCTTAAATTAATAAAGAGCATGTTGGAAGGAATTTCAAACGTGCTCTTTATTAAATATAATCAATTTAATTTTGATGACTTAACCCATTCCAATAAAACGAAACGATTTGTTTTGCTAATTCATCTATATTTGCAAGAGTAGGATTGTGATTTTCATCTTTAAAATTCCCGATTGATAATAAAGCTACGAAAGCATGGGCAGCAAATTTAGGATCTCCTTTAGGTATTTCTCCAAGGGCCATCGCATTCTCGAGTGCTTTTTCCAATACTTCATACATGTTATCCTCGGCATTTTTTAATTCCTTCAATTGCTCTTCAGATAAGGATAGTTTTGCATCTTTCATGAAGTTCTTCATATCAATATCCATCGTTGCGTGCAAGTATACTGTAGCAAAGTCCAATAATCTTTCTTCCAAAGTCTTATTTGTAGAGAGGATTTGATCCATATTTTCTCTTATTCGTACCATCATTTGAATCATAGTAGCGGTAAATAAATCCGCTTTTGTTGAATAATAATAGTAGACGGTTGCTTTTGTAACACCACATTCTTTCGCGACCTCATCCATCGAAACAACTTGATAATTTTGAGTGAGAAATAACCTAGTTGCAACTTCTAAAATGATTGCTTTTGTAGATTTTGTATTTTTATTTTGACGAGGCCTTCCGAGAGGACGTTGTTTTTGATCCAAATACATTCGCTCCTGACATTTATTATTGAGATAATTATAACATAATTTTTTAATCATTCTTGATTAATTAACCGACCAGTATATATAATTAATATTGGTGGGGAAAAGGAAGGTGGGTTTTTATGAAAAAGCACCCGTTAAATATGTTAGGGAAGCTTGTAGCAGGGAAGAATACGCAATGGATAACTTTATCGGTTTGGATTCTTATTACATTGGTACTTTCATTTACGTTGCCACAAGTAAACAGTATGAAAGAACCGAATCCGAAAAATTTACCTGAAACAGCTATGTCACAGCAAGCTGAAGCACTTATGAAAAAAGAATTTCCTAATAATGCAGGAAATCCGTTGTTAGTAGTATGGCATCGAGATGGTGGATTACAGTCAAAGGATTATAAACTCATACAAGACGTTTATAAAGAATTAAAGGCCAGTCCTTTAAAAGAACAATCAACATTACCACCATTTGATACAATTCCAGAGCAAGTATTATCAAAAAGTGCATCAAAAGATGGTACATCATTTGTTACACCAATATTCTTTAATAAATCTGCTGGAACGGATATATTAAAAGGTAATTTAGAAGAGTTACGAAAAATAGTGAATAGTAAAGTGGATGAAGATCCATTCAAACAAAAAATTACCGATTCTGGTTTACATGTTCGATTATCTGGACCTGTAGGTATTCAAACGGATGCGGTAAGTTTATTTAGTCAAGCTGATGTGAAATTATTAGTTGCTACTGTATTACTTGTATTAGTTTTATTAATTTTACTGTACCGCTCACCGATTTTAGCGATTTTGCCTATAATTGTCGTTGGATTTGCGTACGGTATTATAAGTCCTACACTTGGTTTTTTGGCCGATCATGGATGGATTAAAGTAGATGCCCAAGCGATATCAATAATGACAGTATTATTGTTTGGCGCTGGAACGGACTATTGTCTATTTTTAATTTCGAGATATAGGGAGTATTTACTAGAAGAAGAAAGTAAATATAAAGCACTGCAACTAGCGATTAAAGCATCTGGCGGGGCAATTATAATGAGTGCATTAACTGTCGTACTTGGATTAGGAACATTATTACTTGCACATTATGGAGCCTTTCATCGATTTGCAGTACCATTTAGTGTTGCTGTTTTCATAATGGGAATCGCTGCATTAACAATTCTTCCTGCATTTTTATTAATTTTTGGTAGAGTGGCATTCTTCCCATTCATACCGAGAACAACTGCAATGAATGAAGAGTTTGCGAAAAAGAAAGTTTTAAAAGTAAAAGCTACAAAGGGGAACTTTAGTAAAAAGCTTGGTGATATTGTTGTACGTAAACCGTGGACAATTATTATGCTAACTGTATTTTTATTAGGAGGATTGGCTTCATTTGTACCACGTATTCAATACACGTACGATTTATTAGAATCATTCCCGAAAGATATGCCATCACGTGAAGGATTTACATTAATCACGGATCATTTTTCAGCTGGAGAATTAGCACCAGTAAAGATTGTAGTTGATTCAAAAGGAAAAGATTTACCTATTAAACAAGAAATAGAGAAATTATCCTTTGTTAATAAAGTGAAAGAACCAATGAAGGGAAAAGAAAATAATCAATTGCAAATGTATGAAGTTTCTTTAGTGGAAAACCCATACTCAATTGAAGCATTAGATCAAATCCCTGAATTGAAAAATAGTGTAAAAAAAGTATTAAAAGACACAGGGATTAGTAATGCAGAAAATCAATTGTGGATTGGAGGGGAAACAGCTTCCTTATATGATACAAAACAAATAACAGAACGTGATGAAGCGGTTATTATTCCTGTGATGATTAGTATTATCGCTTTATTATTGCTTGTTTACTTACGTTCTATCGTCGCGATGATTTATTTAATTGTAACTGTCGTTTTATCATTCTTCTCAGCGCTAGGAGCAGGATGGATAGTACTTCACTTTGGTATGGGAGCTCCCGCAATACAAGGCGCGATCCCATTATACGCATTCGTATTTTTAGTTGCTTTAGGTGAAGATTATAATATCTTTATGGTTTCAGAAATATGGAAAAACAGAAAGAAACAAAATCACTTGGATGCAGTAAAAAATGGTGTTATACAAACAGGTAGTGTAATTACATCCGCAGGTTTAATTTTAGCAGGAACATTTGCGGTGTTAGGTACGTTACCAATTCAAGTTCTAGTTCAATTCGGTATTGTGACAGCAATCGGTGTACTGCTAGATACATTTATTGTAAGACCACTGCTAGTGCCTGCTATTACAGTCGTTTTAGGACGCTTCGCATTTTGGCCAGGAAAGCTTTGGAAAGAAGAAAAGCAATTACAAAAAGAAGATACTTTATAAAAGAAGGTTGCCGATAAGGTCAGTAAAACTGATTTTTAGGCAACCTTCTTTTTTGTTTGTCTGATAAAGAATGACCATTTTGAATATGCAACGAAAAATATAGAGGAAATGTAACATGAAGTTTTAAGTGCATTAAAATTTTTCTTATCAGACATAATAATTCATAAGAAATTCCAATTGAGTGAGGAATTTCTAAAATTATGTATTGTTATAGGATGATAAAAATGTGGGACACGATTGTTCTGTATGTACCTGAGTGGAAAGTTTTTATGCAAGCCTTTATCGTACTTTTCATTCCATATATAATTTCAAGATTTTTTAGTTGGATTCGTACATTAGAAAAAGAATAATATAACGAACTACATTTAAGTGAAAACAAATATTGATATGTAAAGAAGAGTATATAGGAAGTTTTTTTGAGAAAGAGTGATGAAGGTGAGAGCGCAGGATTCAATAGTTAATCAAAGCCAAGAACAAGGAAATACATATGAGAATAACGCGATAAAAGTTTCTGAAGACTATTTTACAGGTGATTTCAACTTAGATTTAGAAGTTATAAAAAAAGAAGCTCTTGATAACTCGGACGTTTATTGTCGAGAGTTTAACATTGGCGGGACTAGCATCCGGGCAGTTCTTGTTTTTGTAGAAGGGCTGTCAGATAAAGATCTTATTGATACGCACATTATGAAATCACTAATGTGTAATTTTTTTGATGAGTATAAAGATGAATCATCCTATAAGGAAGAAAGAGTTTCAAAAGAGTTTATTAAAAACCGAGTTCTTCCTATTAGTGGAGTAGAAGAGGTGCAATCTGTCCAAAAAATGATGTCAAAAGTGCTAATTGGTTCCACAGCATTATTAATTGATGGATTATCAGATGTATTCATACTTAATACAAAAAAAGGAAAAACACGTAATGTTGAAGAGCCAGTATCAGAAGGATCGGTCAGAGGTCCACGGGTAGGTTTCACAGAAGTTTTGTCGGACAATACTGCTTTGTTGCGGTTACATGGTGAAAATGAAGGATTATCTTTAATGAAATTTCATGTAGGAGAACGAGTTAAAAAAGAGTTGGTTGTTACCTTTATGAAGGAGATTGCTGATCCAGAATTAGTAGAAGAAGTTAAGAAGAGAATTGAGAAAATTAATATTGATAATGTGCCAGAATCAGGTTATATAGAACAACTTATTGAAGATAATTATCTTAGTCCTTTCCCGCAAGTACAGAGTACGGAACGTCCTGATAAAGTTATCGCTGCATTAATGGAAGGAAGGGTTGCAATTTTATTGGATGGAACCCCTTTTGTATTAATTGTTCCGGTTACATTTAGTATGATGATGCAATCGCCTGAAGATTATTATGAACGTTGGATACCAGGTACGCTGATTCGCTTATTGCGCTTTGGAACAGCTATTATTTCTCTATTTGCTCCCGCTCTGTACATTTCATTTATTTCATTCCATCCTGGATTGATTCCAACTAAGTTAGCCATTTCAATTATAGGAGGACGAGAAGGCGTCCCGTTTCCTGCAATTATAGAAGGATTATTTATGGAAATTGCAATTGAAATTTTACGAGAAGCAGGGCTACGACTACCTAAGCCTATTGGTTCAGCGATGGGAATTGTAGGAGGATTAATCATTGGGCAATCAGCTGTATCAGCTGGAATTGTGAGTCCAATCATGGTAATTGTTGTGGCGGCCACAGCTATTTCTTCTTTTGCACTTTCTCATTATAGTACAGCAATTCCATTACGTATTCTTCGCTTTGTAGCTATGTTTTTCGCTGCGATATTTGGGTTATATGGAGTTATTTTATTTTTCCTCTTTATATGCAGTCATATTGCAAGGCTTAAAAGTTTTGGTGTACCTTATGCTAGCCCGGCTGTCTTATATCAATTTACTGATTGGAAGGATTTTATGGTTCGTATGCCAATTCAGATGATGAAGCGACGTCCAAAAATGTTGAATTTAAAAGACTATGTACGGAAAGGTAGTGAAGAGGAATGATTACGAACTCAAAGGACAAAATTCCCACTTCACAAGCAGTTGTTATTCTTATCAATTATATACTTGCTATCGGAATTCTCACCTTGCCTAGAACTGCGGCTGAGAAAGTGAATACACCGGATGTTTGGATAACGGTTATTTTAGGAGGATTAATTGCGATAGTTGCAGGAATAATTATCGTGAAATTGAGTCAACAATTTCCTGAAAAAACATTTTATCAATATAGCCAGGAGCTTGTAGGGAAATGGCTTGGGGTGGTAATTAGTTTATTGATTATCGGTTACTTTTTAACACTTTCGTCATTTGAGCTTAGATCGTTGGAAGGTATAACAAGTTTTTTTTTACTAGAAGGTACGCCTGACTGGGCTATTATTATGCCGTTCATGTGGATATGTCTGTATTTAAATTTAGGCGGAATAAATGCGATAGCACGTTTATTTGAAATTATTTTTCCAATTACAGTTTTTATTTTCTTAGTTACATCTTTTATGAGTATTGGAATATTTGAACTCGATAATCTTCGTCCTGTATTAGGATTAGGGATTGTTCCGGCATTAAAAGGTCTAAAAACAACAACTATGGCATATTCGGGAGCAGAAATTATGTTGTTACTTTTAGCATTTATGAAGAAACCGTCTCAAGGTGTAAAAGTTGTTATAATTGGCACTTCGATTCCTTTACTTTTTTATGTTATTACAGTTGTAATGGTTATAGGAGCGTTTTCTATCGATGGTGTATTGGTGAGAACATGGCCTACAATTGACCTTATGAGAAGTTTTGAAATTCAGGGCTTAATTTTTGAACGGTTTGAATCTTTGTTACTAGTGATATGGATTATGCAAATCTTTGCAACATATACAATTTGCTATTATGCAGCTGCTTTAGGGTTAGCGCAGCTCTTTAATAAAAATATTCATTCCTTTTTGTATGGATTACTTCCAGTAATATATATCGTTGCTGAAATTCCAAAAAACATAAATGAGTTATTTGAATTTGGAAATTTGATTAGTAACGCAGCAATAATTTTATTTGGAATTCTTCCGTTTCTTCTTCTTATGATTTCGAAGGGGAGGAAAAAAAGGCATGAACCAAAATGTTAAAGGTAGAAAAATTATTATAAGCATAGCATCAATAGTTTTTCTCTTATTACTTACAGGATGCTGGAGTAGTCATGAAATTGAGGAGTTAGGTTTCGCCGTAGGTTTAGCAATAGATAAAGAAAAGGAAACAAAGATTGAGAAAGAAATTGAAGAAAAGGGCGGCGGATATAAAAAGAGGAATTTAATAACAACCACCTATCAATTTGTTAAAGCACAATCATCATCAGACGGAGGCAAAGGTGGAGTATCACAACAAAAAGCTTATATGAATGTTGCAGAAACAGGAGATTCTCTTCATCAATCAATACGTGAAGTTGCATTAAGAAGGCAAAGGCCTATCATTTTTCATCACACGAAAGTAATAGTTGTTAGTGAAAGTATCGCCCGAACATATAATTTAACGCAGTTATTGGACATCTACGTTCGTGATAATGAGATGAGACCGAGTTGCTTTATTATGGTTAGTAAAGGGCTAGCTAGTGATACGTTAAAATCAAAAGAATCAGGGGAAATTCCAGCATTTCGCTTAATTGAAATCGAGGATAATCAATATAGATCCTCACGAATTTTACCACCGATGCCACTTGCAAAACTACCAGGAAAGGTGAAATCTGGAGCGAGTTTTCTTTTGCCAAATGTGATTTCTATAGACGGAGAAGTGAAATATGTAGGTGCTGCTGTTATGAAAGGGAGCACAAAAAAACTTCGTGGCTTTTTGAGCGAGAATGAATTAGAAGGCTTAATGTGGATAACTGCAAAAGGGAAAAGTGGTTTGGTGAAAAGTTATGATGAAAAGACGAAAAAATTAGTGATGTATGAAGTGAAATCTATAAAAAGTAAAATTACGCCCCATGTCAAAGGGGATAAAATATCTTTCGATGTCAATGTACAGTCTGTGGGACGGTTATCCGAAAACTGGTCTGAGTCAGAGGAAGCTTTTAAAAATAAATTTCTCAAAAGGGTGGAGCAATCTGCTCAGCAAGAAGTGAAGCGATTAGTGAAGCATACATTACAAAAAATTCAAAAGGAATATAAAACTGATGTTGCTGGCTTTAATACTAGTTTGAAAATCGAGTATCCAAAAGTATGGAAGAAAGTTGAAAAGGATTGGGATAAAGTGTTTAGTAAGACACCAATTAAATATAATGTAAAGTTAACAATTGAAGATTATGGTACGGAAGGTGCATAACGAAGAAACAACAAAAAATACATAAAAGCTCTAAATCATGGACTTGTATTAATGTTCACGATTTAGAGCTTTTATGTTATGTAGGTTTAATTGTATTGAATTAATTAATAAATTAATAAATTAATAAATTAATAACATATTATTTTAATGTTCTTTATTTTATAATTATTTTTAGGGGATATTAAGGGGGATTCAAAATGGCTATGATATTTATTGAAAAAGCTACAATTCTAGATGCTAAAAAGTTAACAGAAATAATGAAAAGGACATTCGATGAAGAAGCAAAACAATGGCTATGTGGCCAAGAGGGTGTAATAGATTATAACATTCAACCACCAGGATATTCTTCAGTTGAGATGACTATGTATTCGATCGAAGAATTGGATTATTTTAAAGTGATAATGGACGAAGAAATTGTCGGTGGAATTATAGTTACGATTTCTGGTAAGTCTTACGGTCGAATTGATCGTATATTTGTAGAACCTAAACATCAAGGAATAGGAATTGGAGCACAGGTTATTGATTTTATAGAAGAAGAGTTTCCAAGCGTAAGGATTTGGGATCTTGAGACGTCTAGTAGACAAATTAATAATCACCATTTTTATAAAAAAATGGGCTTTGAAACAATTTTTGAAACGGAAGATGAATATTGCTATGTGAAAAGAATAAAGGCAGCTTCAAGTGAAGAGAACTTAGTTAAAAATAAAGATATGAAAAGTGGGCAATACGAAAACTGTAATTTGGCAAATACAGAGTATTATCAAGTGAATTTAAAAGATAGTTCATTTGTTAATAGCAATGTAATGAATATTAATATGAGTAATTGTAATTTAAGTCAATCAAAGTTTAAAAATATAAATTTAAGGAACTCCTCATATGCGGATTTAAATCTCTCGGGAAGTAAATTTAATTTGGTGACATTAGGTGGAGTTCAATTCAAGAATACAAATCTTGGAGCGGAAAAGGAACCTATTTTATTTGAAAGATGTGATTTGGAAGAATGTACAATAAGTAATAGTAATCTTAAAAACGTTGAGATAGAAAATTGTAATATAACTGGTATGAAAATAAACGGTATTCCAGTAGAAGAACTGCTTGAGTTGTATAATCGGGTGAAAAGTTAAACAAAAAATCACTTAGCATCTTCTAAGTAATTTTTTTATTTTGAACGAGAGAATAGAAGAATATAAGAGATGATGTTCAAAAAATAAATTTTATATCGAAATAATTATATAAAAATAACACAAAGAAATAAGAGTAGGCAGGATTTTAATATTGGATATTAGAAATGATATTTGAATGGAGGGAGAAAGATGGAGATTAACGTTAGAGCAGTAGAAATACAAGATGCTAGAGCAATTCATCGTATATGCATTCAAGATGATGTTTTACCATATATGGTTTTCCTACCTAGTATGCGTGTAGATGCAATGGAGAATAGAATTCGAAATTTAGCACAGAATCAATTTGAATTTGTAGCAGAGTATGATGGAGAAGTTGTTGGATTTGTCGGTTTAACCCAAAGTCCAGGACGAAGATCTCACTCGGGTGATTTATTCATCGGAGTAGATAGTGAATATCATAATAAAGGAATTGGAAAAGCACTTCTTACAAAAATGCTTGATTTAGCTGATAATTGGCTCATGTTAGAACGAGTGGAACTTGGTGTATTAGAAACGAATCCTAGAGCCAAAGTATTATATGAAAAATTTGGATTTATCGAAGAGGGTATAAAGGTTGGGAATTTGAAGGCTCATGGGAATTTTATTAACGAAATCATGATGAGTCGTTTTAGGCCAAATGGTTTGATTGTACATAATAAATAGAGGTGTAAATTGAACGGAAATGTCGATTTGTTTTGAAAAAAGTATGGCAAAAGGACGCCATGCTTTTTTAGTTTATTAAAAGTAAAAAGCAATTTTTATTAAACGGATATTTTAACAGATGAAGCATTAGGAATCATCTTGATCCGGAAAGCATATGACTTAATAGAATCTATTTCTATGTGTAAGGGGAATGAACAAAACTTATTAAAGGTGTAGATCAATCTGCGCCAGGAAACAAAAGTATGAGATAGGGAAATGTATGTGTGGAAATTTCAAAAACCTTGAAAAAATCATCGTATAAGTATATTTAAATTATATTTATTTTTATACATAGCAAAATAGTGCATTCAAGGAATAAGGAGTGATTGTAATGTCAAAAGAACAACCTATTCCTGGCCATTTTATTATGGACCCACAACGGGCGATGCTGTTGCCACCGGAATTGAAAGCGGCTCCATCTGAATCATTAACAGAACAATTATTTATTGAGCGATCTATAACTGAAAATAGATTTTGGTTACGTATAATGAAAGAGCATGCTTTATTTCTTGGTGAGGGATTTAATCGTAACGATAAAAATTTGATTCAGCAAGTTGAGCAATTTTATAATCTGTTTGATAGGCAGCTGCAAAAAGCATTTACTATTCCACAAACTGTTCAAGCAGTTCGGCAATTAAATGAAGAGAGTATTCAACTCGTATATGCTTTTCGTAATTATAAAAGAAATTTACTTATTTTAATTATTAATTGTAAGGTGAAAGGGTTTAATTTCCCACTTTTAGTGGATCATGTTGCACGAGAAGCAGAATATTTTATGCGAACACTCCAAAAGTTTAACGAGGGGAAAATGGATCCTATTCAAGATGCAATTATTAGTGAGAATGTTTTTTGGTTACGTATTATGATGGAACATTCCCGTTTTATTGGATCATTACTGGATCAATCGGAGAGAAATCTTGTCCATACAGCACTGAAATTTGGTGATGATTTTGAAGTTCTTCTAAATCAAGCTAGAGATGTTGAATCCATGTTATATCAAAAAGAACCGACATATCCGATTATAGGAAAAATGAATAAGGATAGTGAAAATGCCACTGTTGAGTTAAGGAATTTCAAAAAAGCAGGGTTAGAGTTAATTCAAACGTGCCAAATTCGAAGTGTCATAAATCCATTGCTTGCTGATCATGTTACAAGAGAAGCAGAGCATTTTCTCTTTATGATTCATGTGTTAGAGCAAAGGTTACAGCAAAAGCAGATGGAACAATCCCCTCAATAATAACTAAACAAGAAAAGCATGGCAAACTAATGTCATGCTTTTCTTGTTTATAAATTGTGATTCAATTGTTTCGGTTGTAATAAAAATAATGCTAATCCAATGAAAATAAGTAGAATTCCTAGTCCTTGCTGTAAAGAAATTGTTTCCTCTAAAATGAAATAGGCTAAAATACAAGTTCCAATTGTTTCTCCTAAAATACTCATCGAGATAACCGTAGCGCTCATCCATTTTAATAACCAATTGAAAATTGTTTGCCCTAAAATCGTTGCAATGAATGCTAGACCTATAAAGGACCACCATGTTTGTGCAGAGTAATTGAAGAAAGGTGACTGCTGCGTGTAAGCAAATATACCGAGAAAGAGTGAACTGCTGCCATAACTAATTACCGAGTATGGTATTAGGGATAGGTCTTTACGAACGTGTTGACTAATGAAAAAGTAAGCTGTTATGACGCCAGCAGCAATAAAAGCTAAAATATCGCCGTATAAAGCCTCGCCACTAATTTGAAAATCTTGCCACCCAATCACGATACTTCCTGAAATTGCAATAAGGCAGCCTATAATTGCACCTTTCGTAAACCGTTCCTTAAATAAAAAATAACCACCGACCATTGAAAATAAAGGTTGCAATGTTACGATAACTGTAGAACTTGCTACAGAAGTATACTGTAATGATTCAAACCATAGGACATAATGAGCTGCTAGAAATAATCCAGATAAGAGTCCAAATCCCCATTGCTTTTTTGATAATGAGCGAAGTTCGCTTCGATTGTTTTTATTAAATATTAGAAACGGTAAAAGAATTACCGTAGCAAACAATAATCGATAAAAAGCAGTGATTGCTGCAGGGGCATCTGCTATTTTTACGAAGATTGCTGAAGTTGATAAGGCGAACACGCCGAAAAATAAGATGAAATATGAAAGAATAGGTGATTTCAAAGTTTGTCCCTCCGTTTGGTTGTTTATTATAATAAACTGTATATAATATAATGTACAAAAGTTAGTATATAAGCTTAAGCTGAAATAAGGAAGGGTTAATTGCCACTGTTTAGTATGTCAGCACAAAAGGGACGAAAGATGTATTATGATGGACGAAAGGAAATTTTAAAAATGATTCATTATCGACTAGGTCAAACTGTTTTAAGTTATCGTAAGAAAAATAATATGACAATTCGTGAATTTGCTGATTATGCAGGAATCAGTACTTCACTTATTAGTCAAATTGAAAGAGGACATGCCAATCCTTCTTTAAATGTATTGGAATTAATAGCGAAAGCATTAAATGTACCGCTATTTACTCTTTTTATTAATGATATTGATACAGACTCACTTATTTCTAAGAAGAAAGATCGGAAAAAAGTATATCGAGAAAATAATGATCATATTGTTTATGATGTATTAACACCAGATTTTATGAAAGCTCGTATTGAAATGCTAATGATGGATTTAAATGGACACGCAAATACAACAGAAAGTCATTATTCTCACGAAGATAAAGAAGAAATTGCGGTTGTAATGAAGGGAGAAGTGTATGTGGAATTAGAAGGGCATGAATATTTTTTAGAAGAAGGTGATGTTGTGCGTATTCCACCGAACGTGAAGCATAGATTTTTGAATAAGAGTGATGAGATGAATCATATCTTATTTGTGTTAACACCTTCCTTAAGCTAAGGTAGAAATGTTTCAAGAGTTTTTACCTGGCTTTTTGGCAAATTTGTAGATGCTAAAAAGCCATTTTTATTAGGATTTAGAGGGGATAATAGAGATGGAAAATATAAATGTATTAAAAGAGGGGCTTTCAATTATATCTCAATGTAAAAAAGAAACAAATGATATTTGGCATGCGCATTTTGGAGCAGCTGCAATTGCTAGTTATTTTTTTACAAAAGATAATAGCATCGATGAAGAAACAACATGTAACATTTATTCTCAAACGAAAATGATGCTTCATAAGCAAAGGCTAGGTATAGCGATTGATAATGAGCAAGGTGTGGATTATCAAAGTGCTGAAGAAACGATAATCAAATATTCGGAACAAACGATTGATGAACTCCATTGGGTTGGTCATAATGTAATTTACTCTTCATTAAGTTTATTAGCCATTAAGGAGTTAGGCCATTGGGGGTGTGAGCAAGATATTAATAATATAGCAAACCTTATATTATCGTTTCAAAAAACAATTCCCGGTAGGTCTTGGATTGGTTTTACAACTAAAGAAGTAAAGCAATTAAGCATATGTAATGATGAGGTTCAAAGTGAAATTAAAAACCCAAAGCAATTATCTAAATTTATTTTAAATGAGTTATCCAAATTTCATGTTATATATAAGGCGGAATCACATCACGATTTAATTGGTCATATGCTTACCTTCTCACATGCGATTAATATATTATATGACTTAGGGCATATAGAATTATTTCAACGAGGAATAAAACCACTATTAAAGCTAGTTTATGTACTTAGAAAAAGTCGTAATTTAATGCCGAATGCCCAAATAATATTGAATTCTCCTGTAGATCGTTTACCTCTCACAAAAGCAAAACAAGTTGATACACTTCCGCTAGATAATGCATTCTGGCTTAAAGACTACAGCGAATTTAATTGGGATTTTGGGCACATATTTAAATTTTCATATAGTTATTTTGATCACTTAACAAGGGTTCCAGAATATAAAGATAAAACATTTGAGAAATTTTGTTGTATTATTAATGAGTAAAAGTATCTAACTTTAAATAGTAAATGGCACACATTCATAAACTAACATATTTATAAAAATACGAAAGTTTTTTGTAATAACTTATTATATTTTACGTGAGAGGATGTAGAATATGTTTGTTCCTGTTACTAGAATGCGTCTAAAAGGAAAAAGGATGTTACCGTTCTTATATATATACAACGAGAGCTGGACTACAGGCAAATAAAGCGAATGGCTTAATACACTCTTCATTTGCAAAAGAAGGATGGCATACGTTTTGGATGTTACCGGTTTGGGAGAATAAGGAATGTATGAAAAAGTATCGTAGTAATGGAAGCCATTTAAAAGCCATGAAAATAGCAAAAAAGATAGCGAATGAATTAGAATTTACAAATTGGGAAAGTGATACGATTCCAAAGTGGGATGATTGTAAGGACGTGTTACATAATAAATATGGTAGAAAATTATAATGATCTATAATAATAGGCTTAGTTTAAGTCTCTTTTTTTGTTAGTAGTATATTATTTTTTCAAATATGTAAGATTTTACATTCGTATGAGACTTTTACTTATTATGTAAGTAGGCTATACTAAAATACATATATTTTGAAATTGGAGCGAATAAAGACGACATGGAATTAGTGAAGTTAGAAAAAGTAATTGAATTGAAAAAAGAAGAATTATTGAATCTAGTCTCAAATTATGGACTTCAACATGAAAAAGTAATAGCACTCAGCCAAGAAATTGACAAATTAATAAACTGGTTTATGTTTTTAAAATAGAAAGAACTATGACGTGAGTTGAATATGTTATAGTTCTTTTTTATTTGGTAATTTAGAAATATATTCGATATACTGTTAATAAATAGAATATTCAGTTTTAAAGGAGGGGGATAAATGATACTACATACGCATATTTCAGGTGAAGGGGAACCGATTGTGCTTTTACATTCTGGTGGTATGACAGGTTTAGTAGAGTTTGAAGAACAGGTAGAATTTTTTACAGAAAAACAATATAAAGTAATTCGTCCTGATTTGAGGGGACATGGAGAATCAGGAGGTACATTAGATAATTATTTTCTTTGCTCTGCTGATGATTTGAATGATACACTAGAACATTTGCAAATTAATAGTTGTCATATAGCGGGTGTTTCACTAGGGGGGATAGCCGCTTTATTATTTGCAAAAAAATATCCAGATAAAGTGAGGACATTAACTTTTTCAGGTATCTTTCCTATTGAGCGAGATAATTGGGAAGAGTATCAGGAGTATGAAGTAAAGTGTCATCAACAGTTGATGGAAAATGAAGAAGTTGTAACTTATATGAATCAAATTCATGTAAAAAGTGATTGGAAAGGGTTGCTGAAATCTTGGCAAGTTAAGGATAGGTACCCATTTCATGAAACGGGTGATGTAGCTAAACTTCAAGTACCTACACTGTGTATTGTTGGGGGAGATTCGGAAGATGAAGTTACAGCGGCTACAACGTTTAAACAATTAAACAACAATATACATATTGCTGTTATTCCGTTTGCAGGTCATTTAGTGCATAATGATCAGCCTAAAATATATTCATATATATTGTCTAATTTCTTACAGAATGCGCAAGCTGCTAGTCGACTATGATGATTTTTGGTTATAATAATAAAGGAATTATTAATTGTATCGGTTAGGAGCGCAGCAAATATGAAAACAGTCGTTGTCATCGGTGGAGGTATTACTGGACTTTCTACTATGTTTTACTTAGAAAAATTAAAGAAGGATTATAATATAGATTTAAATTTAATCCTTATTGAGAAAGAAGAGTATTTAGGTGGTAAAATCCACAGTGTGGAAGAAAATGATTTTATTATGGAATCTGGAGCAGATTCTATCGTAGTTCGTAATGAACATGTTTTGCCGCTTGTAAAAGATTTAAATTTAGAAAATGAAATGGTATATAACGAAACAGGTATTTCTTACATATACTCTGATAACATATTACATCCAATTCCTTCCGACACTATATTTGGGATTCCTATGAGTGTTGAATCATTATTTAGCAGTACGCTAGTCTCAAAAAAAGGGAAAATCGTTGCTTTAAAAGATTTTATTACGAAAAATAAAGAGTTTACAAAGGATACATCACTTGCTGTATTTTTAGAAAGCTTTTTAGGGAAAGAGTTAGTGGAAAGACAAATTGCGCCTGTACTTTCAGGTGTATATTCTGGTAAATTGAATGTGCTTACTATGGCATCTACATTACCGTATTTACTGGATTATAAAAATAAATACGGAAGTATTATTAAAGGTTTTGAAGAGAATAAAAAACAATTTCAATCAGCAGGGAATAAAAAATTTGTATCATTTAAAAGCGGACTATCTACGATTATTAATCGCTTAGAAGAAGTGCTGACTGAGACTGTCATTAAAAAAGGTATTGTAACGACAGCTGTAAGTAAAAAAGTTGATCGATATGATATTTCTTTTGCAAATCATGAGACGATACAAGCTGATTATGTCGTTTTAGCAGCTCCGCATGATATCGCACAAACTTTATTACAGTCTAATGAGTTAAACGAGCATTTTAATACATTTAAAAATTCATCACTTATAAGTATTTACTTAGGTTTTGACATACTAGATGAACAACTACCGGCTGACGGCACAGGTTTTATCGTAACAGAAAACAGTGATTTACATTGTGATGCTTGCACATGGACAAGCAGGAAGTGGAAACATACATCTGGTAAACAAAAGCTATTAGTAAGAATGTTTTATAAGAGCACTAATCCAGTATATGAAACGATCAAAAGTTATAGTGAAGAGGAATTAGTACGAGTAGCTTTATATGATATTGAAAAGAGTCTTGGAATTAAAGGTGAACCAGAAGTAATTGAAGTTACAAATTGGAAAGATTTAATGCCGAAATATCATTTGGAACATAATCAAGCTGTTCAATCATTACAAGAAAAATTGGCCGTTCTGCATCCTAATGTATACTTAGCTGGAGCTTCATATTACGGTGTAGGAATTGGAGCTTGTATTGGAAACGGAAAGAATACTGCCAATGAAATAATTGCGACATTGAATGAACAGTCAAAATAATAATATTGAATACATATGTAAATAAAATGTCCCTCCAACATAATGGAGGGACATTTTATTTGTAATTATTTCACACTAATTGAAATCTTTTTATGATTGGCTTTATTCTCTTTAATAGTTAATGTTATTTTTCCAGATTCTTCAAAGGAGTATGGTGAGAGTTGATAAAGTTCTTTTATATTATGTTCTTCTTGTAATTTATTTGTAGGTATTCTTGTTATATTAGGCTTCCATGTTTCCTGTTTGCCTGAAGGGTAGTCTACTATTATTTCTGGATTATTTAATTGTATTGTTTCCCAAGAGACAAAATACAGTTGAACTTCTGCATCTTTTTTTAGTAATTCTTTTGAGAAATAACCAAACTCACCAACATTACCGAAAACAGTAAAATTTTGATTTTGTAATTTAATATCTAAATATCTAGGTTGATATGTTGCTGCGTGATAAATTCCGTATGAAAGAGAGAGTGTGGCAGCGATTAATATACCAACTGAAAATGTCTTAAAGCTATTTCCTTTAAAACTAGTCATCATGAATGAATTTGGTGTAAATTTTTTTGCGAATAAAAAAATGAGTAAAATGAGCAAGAGGGATAAGCCAATGAAAATATACATAAAGTTTACACACCTCCAAAAGAAAAGGAATTTTCCATTTTCTATATTTTAACATGAATGTATGAAGCAGGGGTGTTTTTTAGAGGGGATATTAAAAGTACACCGAAATTATATAGAATGAAATGTCGAGTGGAGTGATGTAGATGATGAATAAACAATCTATTTTCATAGTGAAGAGTAGAAAGGAATAACTGGAGGGATTGAGAGTGTTACGTACCTTTGAGGCGAAACAAAGATTAATTGACGATTGGACGTTAGTTGCATATAAATAGAAAATGAGGAAAAGCGTCGCTAGAAATGTTTGATTTGTGGGACATTGAGGACTTTCCTAATTATAAATACTTTTTCTGCTATAATAAATTAGTAGAGAGAAAGGAGTGATCCTATGGTTATGGCATTTCCTATATTAGAAACGGAACGCTTGCGCTTAGTTGAAATAGAACAATCTTATTGTCAAAAAATATATGAAATATTCTCGTTGGATGAGGTAACGTGTTATTACGGTATGAATTCTTTTACTGAGTTTGGACAAGCTTCACGTATGATTGAATCTTTTTCGAAAAATTACTTTGAGAAAAAGGCAATGCGTTGGGGGATTGTATTAAAAGACACAAATACTTTAGTAGGAACAATTGGATTAAATAATTTACAACTTTGGAGTAAACGCTCAGAGATTGGGTATGATTTGCATCCTCGTTATTGGGGGAATGGTTATGCTTCTGAAGCTGCTCGAGAAATTATTACTTATGGATTTCGAGATTTAGGTTTATTTAGAATTGGAGCTATTACATATCCTGAAAATATAACTTCGTGTAATATGTTATCTAAATTAGGTTTTCAACAAGAAGGGCTGTTACGTGGATACATTCATCAAGGAAATAAACAACATGATGCATTAATGTATTCTATTGTACGAACAGATGTAGAGGATATTCATTATTAATAAAAAGCCCCTCTTATTTAAAATAAGAGGGGCTTGTAAAAATTAACCTATTTTAGGTAATAAACGTTCTCCGCTTTTCATACTACTTTTACATAAAGGGCATTTAGGCTCTTCTTCAAATGAAAAGTTCTTTCTCATCCATCCTAAACAATCCTCTGATTCACATTCCCAAACAGGGGTTTGTTCTGGTGGTACTTCTGCTACATCGTTCTTTCGATTGCGATACATGTAACCACTCCTTTTATGTAAAAATTTTTAGTTATATATTAAAAAGGTTGTTAACCGAGCTGGTAACAACCTTTTTATTGTTTGAATTATAGCTTTACAACGTTTTTAGCTTGAGGTCCACGGTTACCGTCTTCAACTTCGAAGCTAACTTCTTGACCTTCGTCAAGAGACTTGAAGCCGTCGCCAGTGATAGCTGAGAAGTGAACGAATACATCGCTACCGTCTGCAACTTCGATGAAACCGAAACCTTTTTCGCTGTTAAACCATTTTACTTTACCTGTTAATGTCATGGTAATGCCTCCTAAAATTTAAAAAGATTACAATATGATCGGCCTTATTTGATTGAAATAAAAGTTCACATATTATCAAAAATCCATAAGGAGTACAAAATGTTCCTGATTGATACTTGATAATATGCAAAGAAAATATATTGTTAAATTGACCTTAATTACTATCTTACAACAAATGGTGGGAAATAGCAAGTGCTGGTAATACCAGTAAGTAATGTGTGGAGAAAAGGGTAAAAGGCACAAAGTCACCTCTTTTATTTATATATTATTCCTAATTTGTATTTATGCTAAACTGAGAACATTTTTATTAAAAAGTATGTATAAGAGAAACGATATATATATTTAAGAATATTGAAGGTTTTTATGAATAGGGGGAGATGAAATTGCAAAATAAACAATTTAAAATAATTGAAGCAGCAAAAGAAGGAAGAAAAAAAATTCATCCTATTTTCACTGTTATACTTGCAATTGTATTTTTAACTTTAGGTGAATTGTTTATGTTATTTATGCTGTTTTTACCGAAAGCAGAAACAATCTTTATGAAGGCAATTTATAGCAATATTGAGATGATATTAACGTTTGGCGGGGCTATATTTTTTGTTTTTTTATGGATTAGATTTGTAGAGAAAAGATCATTTTCATCAATTGGTTTTTGGGGAAATCAGTGGATAAGAAAATATTTGAGAGGTGCATTAATAGGGTTTGTTTTCATTTCAATACCAGTAATTTCACTCTTATTAACAGGCAATGTAAAACTACAAATACAAGAAATTACGGTAACTGCGATATTCGGTATTGTAGGATCTTTAGTTGCATTTTTAATACAAGGGGCAACTGAAGAAATTATTGTACGAGGTTGGTTATTCCCAATTCTTTCTGTTAGAAGCCGTATATGGATTGGGATTACCGTGACGTCGTTTTTATTTGGTTTTCTTCATTTACTTAATCCAGGTATTACAATTCTTTCGATATCGAATATAATATTAGTTGGTGTATTTGCAGCTTTTTATGTATTAAAAGACAGTAGTCTTTGGGGGATATGCGCGTGGCATTCTATTTGGAATTGGGCGCAATATAACATCTATGGTTTTGCAGTTAGTGGTATGACGATATATTCAACGCCACTATTTAAACCTGTAACAAATGGATCAGAAGTGCTTCATGGAGGCTCATTTGGTATTGAAGGTAGTATCATTACAACAATAATGCTTTCAATTGCTTCAATCGTTTTATGGAAACAGTTGTGGGGGCGAAAGTCGAAACAACGAGATATTAGCTAATGAAAGAGGGAGAAAATATGGGGATTATAGCGTTTGAGGGAGCGAGCGCAGTTGGTAAGAGTACAACATGTCGAGAATTAGAAAGAAATTACGGTGCATTTATTATTCCAGAAGTTAACGTTTTATTTGAAAGACCTAGAAATGAACATAGAACATGGTATTTTGAAAAACAAGTAGAGCGCTGGAATATGGCAGTGCAGAAATCACAGCAATATGAAATAGTAATACTTGATGGTGATATTTATCAGCCACTGAGTTATAATTGGTGTTTTCATTTTGATATATTTAATCAACCATTATCTTTAATAGAAAATTTTTATAAAGAAAAGTTAATAAATAGGGAAATTGGTTTTCCGGATCAATATTTTTATTTGTACACGAATGATGAAGAACTTAGAAAACGGAAAAAATTTGATGAGACGAAAAGCAGAAGAAACTTTGAAAAACATTTACATATATCAAAACCATTTCAACGTTATTATGAAAATCTCAATACCGTCACAGACGGGTACTGTAAATCGATTGAAGCGAAAAGTGTAAAGTCGAATGAATTAGAAATTGTGACGAGTTTAAACAACTTAAACGTGTGTGAAGATAGACGTTTTGATCTTTCTAGGTTAGATGCTATTACGGAGTGGTTAAAAGAAAATCGTGCATAAAGTAAAAACAACGAGTGGTGTAGAAGGTGCTCGTTGTTTTTTTTGTTTCTTTATAAATATAAAGGGGAATTTTGTAGAATATTTTTAATATTTAACAGAATAATCTTTCAATTTCGCAAAAAAAGAAATACAATATAAGGAAATATATATAAATAATATGATAGGGGATGGGATGATATATTTTGAATGAAGAAACGGTTTTATATAAGAAATAATCAGGTAGTAAGAACTGAGATATTTTGGAGGGAACAAGCGAGATGAAAACACTTTTTAAAATAATAGGGATTATAGCTGGTATGGCAGTAATCGGCGTAGGTGTAACATATGGTATGCTGTATTATCTGAATAATAGTAAACCAGCTGCGAAAAAGGCATCACCAGCCGCTCCGGCAGTAGAAGTGCTAGCTGATAGTAATGTAAAAGCCGAAGATGCAAAGTTGTTAGAAAATGGAAATCATTCATTGCCGAATAGTGGTTTTAATAAAAATTTCAAATGGACAGATGAGAACATACAGACAGCATTACATGAAATGGCACATCAAAAAACGAAAGCTGATCAAAAATGGGGTTATATTTTTATTACACAAGAACGTATTGAAAGTTTACTTGAAATTATAAATAGTAATGATGTTGCACAAAAAAGTACATATGTGGATATTTTAGAACGATGGAAACAAGGAAAATATGAAAAGGTTGATGTGGACCACAACAAGATTTGGAAATTGCAAAGTGGGAATTTAGGAGAAGGGAAAGGAGTAATGTCAGAAAAGGAGCAAAAAGAATTAATTAATCAAGTTTTTATACAAAAAGGTACATATTCAGGTAGTAAATTAATTGCAGGTGAGGTACAAGCTAATAAATAAAATACATATTGATTTTGAAATACCTTTACTGTTATGAACACAAATGTTTTAACAAAAATGAGTAATTGCTTTTTAGAGCAGTTACTCATTTTTGTTATTACTCGCTTACTTTTCTGTTCTCTCTAATAATGTAAGAAACGATTGTAAAACTGGGGATATCCATCTAGATTTATGATAGATTACGTGGCTTTGAATGACTGCTGGAGTTTCGATGGGCTGAAAACAGAGTTGCTCTTTTTGAAAACTTTCTTGTACAACGATGTAAGGGAGAATAGAAATTCCTAACTCACACATAACGGATTGTTTAATGACTTCAACATTGGAAGTCTCAAATGTTTTATTAGGATTTCTTCCGCTTTGACGTAAAAAACGATCTACCATTGGTCTATAGCCGCAGCTTTGTTCTGTAAATATAAATTGAGTATCTTGTAATAAAAGGAGTGGATCAATGTTTGAAGGGAAATGAGCAGGGAAAATCCATCCAAATGTTTCATTACATAAATTGCACGTAATAAAATCATTATGCTCTATACTTTCTCCAATTATGAAGATAACATCGGTTTCTCCTTCATGTAGTTTTTTCAATGCTTGCTCATTGGTATTTGTCTCAAGTACGATATTTACTTTCGGATTTTCCTGTTTGTAAGTACGTAATAATTGTGGTAACCGATACACTGCCAATGATTCATTAGATGTAATAGTCAATGTTCCTTCTAAATGGTCACTGTTTTGAGGGATTTCTTGCGCTTTATCATAAATAGTAAGTAATTCTAATGCATACGGATGAAATTGATGACCTGCTTTTGTAAGAAGTATTTTTTTTCCTAATCGATCGAATAGAGGAATGTTTAAATCGTTCTCTAATGCTTTAATATGGGCTGTCACAGTAGATTGCGCATAACCTAATGCATGAGCAGCTTTAGAAAAGCTGCCATATTTAACAATGGCACAAAATGTTTTAACATGTCTCATTTCCATAAATGATACCTCTTTTATTATCATGATTTGTGAATGATTATATCATGTATTTCAATTTTTCAAATCATTAAATTTCTTTTAAAATTAAGTTGTGGAGAAATTCATTCAAGTGAAATTGGAGGAGAAAAAATGAGTGAAAAGAGCTATCATGTAGCTGTAGTTGGGGCTACAGGCGCAGTAGGGCAAAAAATCATTGCATTGTTAGAGAGAGTAACGAAATTTAATATAGAAGAAATTACATTACTCTCGTCAAAACGATCTGCTGGTAAGATAGTACAATTTAAAGGAAGAGAGATTAAAATACAAGAGGCAAAATCAACTAGTTTTGAAGGTGTAGACATTGCATTTTTTAGTGCTGGAGGAGAAGTTTCTAGACAATATGTAAATCATGCAGTTTCTAGCGGTGCGATTGTCATTGACAACACAAGTGAATACCGAATGGCACACGATGTACCACTCGTTGTTCCAGAAGTAAATGCACATACTTTAAGGGAACATAAAGGGATCATTGCAGTTCCAAATTGTTCAGCACTACAGATGGTAACAGCTCTTCAGCCAATTCGAAAATCATTTGGTTTAGAACGAATTATTGTTTCAACGTATCAAGCTGTATCAGGGTCAGGAATTCATGCGATTCATGAATTAAAAGAACAAGCTAAGTCAATGCTTACAGGTGAAGAAGTGAAGAGTACTATATTACCCGCAAAAAAAGATAAAAAACATTATCCAATTGCATTTAATGTATTACCGCAAGTAGATATATTTACAGACAATGATTTCACATTCGAAGAAGTAAAGATGATTCAAGAGACGAAGAAAATTTTAGAAGATCCAAATCTGAAAATGGCAGCTACTTGCGTCAGAGTTCCAGTTGTATCAGGGCATTCCGAATCGGTTTATATTGAACTTGAAAAAGAAGCGACCGTTGCAGAAATTAAAGAAGTACTACTGAATGCACCAGGTGTTATTTTACAAGATAATCCGAATGAACAAATTTATCCAATGCCATTATATGCAGAGGGTAAAAGAGATACATTTGTTGGGAGAATACGTAAAGACCCGGATACGCCAAAAGGGTTCCATCTTTGGATCGTTTCCGATAATTTATTAAAAGGTGCAGCTTGGAACTCAGTTCAAATCGCAGAGACATTGGTGGAAAAGGGGATTATTTAGTATAAATTTATATAAACATTGAAAATAGGAGAATATATGGGAAACCGTTAATTATAATGGTTTCCCATTTTTTACTTAATGAATATTCTCCTATCTTCAATTTGAATTTAATTTAAGTTAGTTTTTATAGTGTTTTTATAAATATCAATTTTATTTGCAGAGAATTTTAAAGATCTAGGCTCTCCATTAATTGTGAGATAAATATTAATTGAGATTGGCATCTCAACCTTTTTTACTACATCTTCTATAGCAATATACTCATTTTCTTTTTCGTTATAAAAAACAACGGAACTAATTAATACCGCGTTATTTTCAATATCAATACTACACATCATAGGGAATTTCTCATCATTATGTATTATTAATTCGCCCAGTACTATTGAACCGTTTAATTCTTCTGTGAAATTTATAGTTTCAACTGGTTTTACCCACGTTTCATCGCACTCTTCGTATTCCTCTTCATCTATTGCCCATTCCCATATTGGGTTTTGTTTCAAGTCTTCAATAGTTAATTCGTCAACTGGTTTGCTTTTAATCATAAATGCTTCCTCTCTTATCATGATAAATGGATGATTAAAAAATTATTCTTTAACTGTTCAATGCGACTATTTGCAATCCTATAAATACAAGTTTGCTCGTTTCAACAAATAGTTGATCGCCAATAAGAAGTTTCAATATAGAGTTTTATCCATTTGGAATTATTTAATCTAGTTTTAAAATATTATACGCACATTAACAACATTTCGAATGTATGTTCTTGAAGTGATTTTAACAAGGTTTTGAGTAGACATCAAATAATATTTAGTTTAGCCAAGTGAAAAGAAAAAAGGACTGTAATAAAAGGAATTAAATGGTGAAATCAAGGGTGTGGAAATAGACAGGAGGGATTGCCATTGCAACAAGCTATGTTACCAATTGTTCTAATCCTTTTTCTAGTCGCTTCGATGTATATAACTTATCAAAAAAGAAAAAAAGCGGGGATAAAAGGATTAAAAAGTGCATTAACTTCTATTTGTTGCTTTTTAATTGCAATTTTAAATTTGTTTGCATATTGGCTTCATTTTGGCGGTATTTTTACTTGGCTAGTCTCAATCGTATTGTTGCTAGTGGGGGCGTATTTTACAAAATATATTCCAATCTCAAAAAAGGTACACTAAAATTATATGAGTTTATATGTAATGTTTTATTTCAATATGCTATAGATGCCTTTAAATCAATGCTTTTGAGCATTTCGATATGTGTTTGCAAACACATATCGAAATATACTCTTCGCGAATGTTTTCACTGCATCTTCTTGCATATTGGGTAAGACATAAGAATATACCCTTAAAGTTAAAGAGATATCAAATGCCAATGACAGAATTCATGAAGTTTGTAAAGTGCGAGAACGAAGGTGTTTTTGACATCAAGCAGATGTACAGCGCGGAAAAAGCTTTCAAGAAAATGTAGAACCACCGAAATCTACATTTTGCTTACATGGGTATGCGAGTAAATGTAGCTGGTAAGTGGGGTACAATCGTTGGAAATTGGAAAACTAATTTGTTCGATGGGGAAATAGAAGCGTACAACTGCCACCCTTATTGGGAAATCGCTTACTTCGATGAAGAAGGCAATGTGGTTCATAGCTGTCAAAAGGGAGAGTATGCGATATAAGTAAAAAAGGACGAGCAGTCGTACCTACTGTCCTTTATAGGAGAAAAATTATTCTGGACTAGAACTACGAATAACCAGAAAACGCGCTTTTAACCAGTGTTGTCAAAGATGTAATAATCTATGCAACAAAAAAGCTTAGTCGGAATTCAAAACACCAAAATGGCTTGCATTGGTAAACAGGCTCAAAAGTAGTATATGCAAAATGAAAAATTCCATACAAAAAGCAGACAACAATTTTGGTTGTCTGCCAGTGAGTCGAATGAGTTAGCTAATTGTGATAAATTGCTTTCCCATTACAAGAAGAGTGAAGCTGCTAGTTCAAACAGCTTGTATGTAGTCTTTTCGATATTTTAAAAAATATACAGAGAAAGCAGATAAGTGACGTAGCTACCTGCTTCTGCTGTAACAAAAGAAAGAAGTATTAGCCGTGGATACGGCGGCTTGAGAATAGTATGTATTGGTTTTGAAAAAATATTCAAGGAGTGAAGGGAAATGGGATGGGGACAAATTTGAGGGCTATTCACTCGAACAGCTTCGTACCCGTCACAGTCGGTATCCTATTGTGACGGGTATCTGACTTATATTATTGAGGGAACGGGACGGAAGGATGCCACGGTATTGTTGCAGGAATCCAGACGGACCTGCGCGCTTACCCCAGCATTCGTGAGTTGCGTCACGGCATTCAAGATAGCAGATCTTCTGCCAGATTTGACGGCTACGTTATAGTTCACGACTAGGGGGCGAACTGGGTCCTGATGGGGAAAGCGATTGAGAATTGCTTGATGATAGGTTGTTCTTAACGTGACGTTCGCTGTCAGCGTGATACCTTCTATAGTAATGCCAGTCAGCGTTGTCCCGTTAAATGAGGTGAGTTTGACTGTAAGCATGTAACGGTTTTGCATATTTATTTTTCCTTTATTATTAGATTTAATTTATTTTATGCTTGTCTAACAATTTAGTGTAGACACTTGCATCATAATAAATTGAAAGATATATAAGATTATATTTTGATAAGGAGTGGGGATTAAAAGAAGGCAGTTGAACAAAAACGTTATTTGAATAAAAGCTAGTGGACTAGTTTTTAACACTCACTGAAATTAATACTCATAATATACTTTGTAATAACTTATATGGAAGTGAGTTGAATACTAATGTTTTATTCATATTTTGATACCCGAGATAGAATGCGTCCGTATGGTACGGCGGGTATTACGTATAGTGGAGCACAAAGTACAATTCAAGCTGTTCAACAAGCGTTACAAGCACAGCAGCAAATGCAACAAATACAGCAAGGCATACAACCGTACTATTCATCTATGGAGTATTATTATCCAATGCATCATATTACACCTTACGGAATTTCTGTTTCAACAATTCCATATGGAACTGTATACAATTTATAAAAATATGCGGGGGGAATATACGACTATAGAACTAGAAAATGATGACATAAATCTAAATGTTATTGTTTAAATTCATATTTTATAATTTCCATTTATCCCGCTATTTGTGGGCAGTAAAATTCCCACCTCAAAATTCGACTGGAGCAAAGAAGTTAGGTGGGAGATTAACTGCCCGTAAACGCCCGATTGGTGCGGGCTAATAATCAGTGGGGGATGAACAAAACCCCCACTGATTAAAGTTTCACTTTATAAAAATGAGCCTATAGTAAAAATAACCTAAAAATAGGCATATGAACAAGGTGCATCCTCTAGTGATAGGTCATATTTTGTTGGTGTACGTATTGAACTTAGTTTATCCCGCTATTTGTGGGCAGTAAAACTCCCACCTCAAAATTCGACTGAAGCAAAGAAGTTAGGTGGGAGTCGGGCTACCTGTAAACGCCCGATTGGTGCGGGCTAATAATCAGTGGGGGATGAACACTCCCCACTGATTAAAGTTTCACTTTATAGCGCTATTTTTACTTAGATTTAACGAACAGAAATATAGGAAAGCATCGATGGGGTTGTAGTTTATAAACGGAGGTCATGAAAATGAATAAGTTTCAACAAGAACTACAAGCGTTAAGCCTTAATGATTATCAGTCTGGAAATATTGTGTATTGGGATCAGCAAAACCAATATCCATATTACTATATTACAGATGATGCTCGTCGCTGTGGCGGTTGTGGCGGAGGTCGCTGTGGCGGTTGTGGCGGAGGTCGTTGTGGTGGTTGTGGCGGAGGTCGTTGTGGTGGATTCCGTTGTTTTGGTTGCTTCGGTTGCTTTAGTTGTTTTGGTTGTGGTGGTTGCTCTAATTGCTCTAATTGCTCTAATTGTTTTGATGGTTTAAATGGTTTTAATGGTACTACTGTAACATTTGAATATTGATAAGAGACAAAAAGGAATCCATTTTGAAAAAAGATTGATCGAAACGGATTCCTACTTTGTGAAGTATTATATAATTTTTATAAAAATGTGCTAACAAGTTTGCAAACGGACTTGCTAACACCTATACGAAATAGACATAAAATATCGCTGATGTGTAGCTTAATAATACGATAATAATTTAACACCTATAATGAATAATAGGTTATTAGAAAAGAAACCATAAAATGTAATGTTTTATATCATTATAAAAAGAGATTATTCTAATAGGTCGTTGTGTAACGGCTGCATAGGATAATCTCTTTTTATGCTTATTTTTGTAAAGAATGTACTGTTATTTTGAGTTGCTCAATAAATTTCCGGGTAGCAGCGCACATATATTTATCTCTTCTATAAATAAGTCCTATCTCTATTGTTGGAGTGGGTTTTTCAATTTTAATAGCTTGTATGTGCTCACTTTGCAAAAAGTCTATATACGGTTTTGGTAACACGGTAATCCCCATACCTTGTGCGACCATTTGAATTAAAGATTCCATTGTACTAATTTCTAAAATTGGCTTTGGTTTAAAGTTAAAGTTTTGGCAATGAGATGTAATTAGTTCTGTTAAATAGAAATTTTTAGGAAGAAGAATTAAAGGATAGTCCTGTAATTCTTCAATAGATACATACTTACGTTCAGTTAAAGAATGGCTGGTTGGCACAACTAATGTAAGTTCACTTTTATATAGTGGGATAGAAACAATCTCTTTATCTTGCACCGGGAGAAATGTAATACCAATATCTAATTCATTTTGTAATAATTTTTCACGAATTTCTCCTGTACGAAGCCCCAACACAGAGAGTTCGATATTTGGATATTGCTTATTGAAATCTAATATAGCTAGTGGTAGTAAATAATTTACTACGGTTAACAAAGATCCTATTGTTAAGGAACCATGATGTAATCCATTTAAATCTTGAATGGCAGAACGAGCTTGTTCGACTTCGTGAAAGATTGTTTTACTGTGCGATAATAAAACTCTTCCTGCTTCAGTTAAAGATATTTTTTTACCAATTCGATCGAAAAGTGGCATGCCTACTTCATGTTCTAATGCACGTATTTGTTGGCTTAGGGAAGGTTGTGAAATATTTAATTTCTCGGCTGCTTTTGTAAAATGTAATTCTTTCGAAACAGCTAAAAAGTATTCTAATTGTCGTAATTCGATTGAAATCACCTCAAGTTTAATCATAGGATATACCTATCATTATTATATAAATAATTGAATTGAACAATGGTTTTGTGGGATATATAATCACTTTATCAGAAATGGATTGATTAAAAAATTAGATGAGGTGAAGAAGAATTGTTGAAATCTAGTGTATTACCGGGCAGTTATTCACAAGTACTTCAAAAAAGGTATGAGGAGGCTGTACCGAAAGGAATATATCATTTAACGCCTTTATATGTAAAAGAAGCAAGGGGAGCGATAATAACAGATGTAGACGGAAATCAGTTTATTGATTTTGCTGGTGGAATTGGTATGCAAAATGTTGGACATTGTCATCCGAAAGTTGTAAGAGCGGTACAAAAACAAGCAGAATCATTTATACATCCTTGTTTTCATGTAACTCCATATGAAAATTATATTACTTTAGCGGAGAAAATTAATGAGAAAGTGCCAGGTACAAGCAAGAAAAAAACGATGTTTGCCAATAGTGGTGCGGAAGCGATTGAAAATGCTGTAAAGATCGCACGTAAAGTAACAGGGAGGAGGAAAGTAATTTCGTTTGAACGAGGATTTCATGGGAGAACATTAATGACAATGTCTTTATCGACCAAAGAAAATCCATATAAAGCAGGATTTGGTCCGTTCGTTTCAGACATGCATATATTGCCGTATCCGTACTATTACAGAGCTGAAGAAGGAGTTTCTCCTGAAGAAGTGGATTCTCAAGTCATCTATCAGTTTGAAAAGTTTTTAGAAGAAGTATCACCTGAACAAGTAGCAGCAATCGTAATGGAACCAGTACAAGGAGAAGGTGGATTTATTGTTCCTTCTATTTCATTTGTAAAACGATTACGAGAAATTTGTAATCAATACGGTATTTTAATGATAATGGATGAAGTGCAAACTGGATTTGGCCGAACAGGGAAATGGTTTGCAACGGAACATTTTCATATAGAACCTGACATAATGACTTTGTCAAAATCAATTGCTGGCGGTTTACCATTAAGTGCTATTGTCGGTCGTAAGGAGTTGATGGACATTCCTGGGAGAGGACAAATTGGTGGAACTTTTGCCGGGAGTCCGTTATCATGTGCAGCTGGTCTTGCTGTATTTGAAATAATGGAAGAAGAAAATCTAGTTGAAAGGGGTCAGCAAATTGGAAATAGAATAATGTCACATCTACATCAAATGCAATTAAAGTACGAAGTGATTGGTGATGTTCGTGGAATCGGTGCGATGGTTGCAATGGAACTTGTAACGAATCGCATAACGAAAGAACCTGCAAAAGAACTAACAGTAAAGCTAATTGAAGATTTTTGGAAGAATGGGCTTATAAGTATTGGAGCGGGGATATTTGATAATGTACTACGCTTTTTACCCCCTCTAGTTATCTCAAACGAAGAAATAGATAGAGGGTTTGAAATAATAAATGAGTCTTTTGAAAAGTTGTACCGCAAGTAAGAGGAGGGATTTGAATGACTAAAGTATATGAAATCCTATCTTTAAATATAGGATTGCCAAAAGAGGTTATGTATGGTGGGAAGTTAATTCAAACAGGGATAAATAAAAAGCAAGTAAAGGAACCTGTTTTTTTATCATTTTTAAAGTTTAATGGAGATGGACAGGCAGATTTAGTTCATCATGGAGGGGTAGATAAAGCGGTTTGTGTTTATACTAGTGACCACTATCCTTACTGGGAAAAAGAGTTGAATCAGGAACTTGTATATGGGGCTTTCGGTGAAAATATAACAGTAAGCGGAATGCGTGAAGAAGATGTTTGTATTGGTGACACGTTTCAACTCGGAGAAGCGATTGTACAAGTAACGCAGCCAAGACAACCTTGTTTTAAATTAGCGAAGAAATATAATATTCCAAAGTTGCCATTATATTTTCAAGATACAGGATACACAGGTTTTTATTTTCGAGTATTAAAAGAAGGGTGGATATTACCGGTAGATACTTTAAAATTGTTGAAGCCTGATCCAAAAGGTGTGTCAATTTTATTTGCGAATCGCATAATGCATAAAGAAAAACAAAACTCTGAAGGATTAAAAAGGATTTTAGAAGTAAATGCACTGTCTACTAGTTGGAGAAAGACGTTTGAAAAGCGAGTGAAGGGAGAAGAAATTAGTACGAAGGAGCGACTTGAAGGAATCAAAGAATAGGTGAATTATATTTGCATAAAATGGTGTATTTCTATTATCGGAAAGATAAGTAGGAAGCACCATTTGTTATATAATAAACATGATATTATTCAAAAATCTTAATACTAGTTTAGTCGACTTGTTTTTTAATAATCAAAACATAAAATAAATTAAACCATTTTTAAAAGTTTTATGATACTATATTGATTTGAAAGGCCTATTTTTTGAGAGTAGGTCATATAAGTATATCTAAATTAATGGAATCGACGTATGGAGGGACAACATGGGGAATGTTGAAAAAATGGCAAACTTTCTATTAGAAGAACCGAGAAGAGAACAGTTATTTCCTTTATTTGAAGAAGTGTTTGGGATTACGAGCCAAACATTGCAGGATTTTTCAGAGAAAGGGTATTGGGATTATACATATAAAGCATTATCATTTTTACAAGATGATAAAGCGATTGCAAATGTTGCGGCATTTTCACTTCCGCTTTTAATTAATGGTGAAAAAATAAATGCAGCGGGTATTCAATCAGTAATGACACATCCGAATTATCGTAGACGAGGATTAATGAAACAATTGTTTAGTAAGATGATAGAGGAAATTGATGAGCAATGCGGGTGTGCGGTCTTGTTTACTGAAAATCCGGAACTATATAAACCATTTGGTTTTCAAATTGTGCAAGAATATTTGATGACAGTATCATACGAAAACAAGAGTGATAAAGATTCTCAACTTAAAAAGTTAGATTTTTATAATGAAGAGGATAGACAATTAATACATGAGATTATTGAAAATGGCCAAAGGCTTTCTAATAAATTTTCAACGTTAAATTACCGCTCTTCGTTTTATTTAAATATGTATGATTCAACATGGAATGAAAACCTTTATTATTCAGAGAAATTAGATGCGCTAATTGTTTTTACAGTAGAAAATCAAAAACTAAAATTATTTGGAGTATTTGCGCCGGTAATTCCGATTTTAGATGAATTATGTGAGGAAATCTCTGGGGAATTTACGGAGATTGAATTTTATTTCTACCCAGATCAATTAGGAATTGATGATGTACAATATACAGAATTACAGACTAGTAAGTATTTAATGGTTCGAAGTAATAAAGAATTAGATTTTAAAGGTTATAAATTCCCGGTATTAACTGAGTTTTAAATATTAATTTAAATGTTTTTTGATGGAGGACATAGGTAAGGAGCCTGTTAAAATTGGTTTTTATACGTGTAGTCCTTCTGAAAATAATGGATTCGAGACCGAAGTTTTCGATTTTAAAATTGAACAAATATAGATGGGAAAACCGCATTCTTACTAAATGAGAATGCGGTTTTTATTAAGTTAAAGATTATTCACATCAACTGGCAGTGAAAATGCCTGGTAGATTAAAGTTCCATTTTATTGACTAAAAATGATTTAAAACTTATCATTTAATAATGTTAAATATTAATTTACATAATATACTAGAGTAGTAAGAAAAGATCAGTTAAATAGGGAGGGATTTGAATTTTTGAGTGATAATTTCATGAAAAAAGGAGATTATGTATGAAATCATTTCGCAAGTTGTTACAGTATTTAAAACCATACATGTTCTTCGCTATTATTGGGCCGCTGTTTATGGTACTTGAGGTTGCGATGGACTTAATTCAACCGACAATAATGCAACATATTATTGATGTTGGAATTGCAAACCGGGATTTGAATTATGTAATAAAAATGGGGTTTCTTATGATAGGGGCAGCAGCGATCGGTTTAGTTGGAGGACTTGGTTGTATGATGTATTCTACAAAAGCTGCTATTAATTTCGCTACAGACATACGAAAAGATGTTTTTGCGAAAATAGAAACATTTTCTAGCAAAAATCGTGATTCATTTGGAACAGGTAAATTATTAACAATCGTGACAAATGATATTACATCTATTCAATCGGCGATGACGATGACGTTACGTGTACTTGTCCGTGGACCGTTATTATTTATTGGAAGTATCATTATAGTCTTTGTAACAGCGAGAGACCTATTTCCAATTTTACTTGTTGTGGTACCCGTTTTATTAGTTGCAATTGTATTGATTACAGGTCAAGCGAGCGGTTCATTTAAACGAGTACAAGAAGCATTAGATAAAGTAAACACAAAGCTACAAGAAAATTTATCCGGTGTACGTGTTATAAAAGCATATGTAAGACAAAAATATGAAATCTCACAGTTTGAGAAAGTTAATAAAAGTTTAACTGGAATTAATATTCGTGCTATACAAATTATTTCATTGATGATGCCAATTATTATGCTAGTTGTAAATGGCGGGATTGTAGCAACTTTATGGTTTGGTGGCGAAAAAGTTTTTAATGGTACACTCCAAGTAGGAGCCATTTTAGCTTTTATTAACTATTTAAATATCATATTAATGTCACTTATGTCTATTAGTATGGTATTTATTCAAATTGCCCGTGCTTTTCCATCAGCTGATCGTGTACAACAAGTCTTACATACTGAAGTTGACATTACAACTGAAGGCGACGTATATGAACCAAAACAAGTGAATGGTAATGTAAAATTTAAAAATGTTAGCTATAGTTATACGAAAAATAATGAATATGTTTTAAAAGATATTTCATTTACCGTACGGAAAGGTGAAAAAATAGGGATTATTGGATCTACCGGAAGCGGTAAATCAACATTGGCTAAACTATTGCCAAGACTTTACGATGTTGATAAAGGTGAAATATGTATAGATGGTGTCAATGTGAAAGAATATGATTTGCAAAAACTTCGTGCTTCAATTGGCTTCGTTCCACAAAAGGCACTTCTCTTTTCAGGAAGTATTGAAGAGAATTTACGTTATGGTAAAGAAGAGGCGGATTATGGTGAATTAGAAATGGCATCTGCATCTGCTTGTGCTGCAGAATTTATTAATAAATTTGAAGATACATATCAATATAACTTAACACAAGGTGCAACCAATCTATCTGGTGGTCAAAAACAACGTCTATCTATTGCAAGAGCCTTAGTGAGAAAACCATCTATACTGGTATTAGATGATTCTACATCGGCGGTTGATGCGAAGTCAGAAGCTGTAATACAAGAAGCATTAAGGTCGAGATATAGTGGCACAACGACATTATTAATCGCATCAAAAATATCCTCTATTATAGATGCTGATAAAATTCTCGTTTTGGATAACGGTGAATTAGTTGGAAATGGTACGCATGAGGCTTTATTGGCAACTTGTGAAGTGTATCAGGAAATTTATCTTTCCCAAGGTGGCAACCTGCAGCAAGAAGGAGGGGAAGAGCGTGCGTAATTTTCAAGGACAATTTGGAAATAAAGGTGGACGTAATAATACGAAAACGGGAAAAGTAAAGAATACTAAAGGAACTATAATGCGAATATGGAACTATATGGGGTATCAAAAAGCATCTCTTATGTTCGTTATTATTCTTGTATTTATCACGACATTACTCGGTTTACTTGGGCCATATTATATGGGGGTCATTATTGATGAATACATCGTACCAAAGGATTTAAGTGGGACAGCAAGAATGTGCATGCTACTCATTGTAATATATGGTATAACCGTATTGTTAACATGGTTACAAACATTTGTAATGATTAATGTTGCATTAAAGACGATACAAAAAATACGACAAGATATTTTTGATAAAATCCAAACGCTTTCTCTAAGATTCTTTGATGTACGTTCGCAAGGTGATTTAATGAGTCGTGTGACAAATGATATTGATAACTTAAATCAAGCTTTGACACAAAGTGTTGTACAAATTATTTCATCAGCGTTAACATTTATAGGTGTAACGATTGCGATGTTTTCATTAGATTGGATTTTAGCGATTGTAACTTTAATTACAGTACCTATTATGTTTTTCGTTACAAAAAAACTAGTTGCTTATAGTGGTAAAAATTTTGCGAAGCGTCAAAAGGATTTAGGGGAATTAAATGGATTTATCGAGGAAGCTATTACAGGTGCAGACGTAACTACGTTATACGGAAAAGAAAAAGAAACCGTACATAACTTTAATGAAATTAACGAACAGCTAAGAATTTCAGCAACGAAGGCTGAAACGTTTTCAGCATTTATTTTTCCAAGTATGAACTTTATTAATAACTTAGGAATGGGGCTTGTAATTGGAACTGGATCGGTAATGGTATTAAACGGAATGACAACGGTAGGTGTCATTGCAGCTTTTATTAATTATTCTCGACAATTTTCAAGACCACTTAGTCAATTTGCAACTTTAATGAATACGATTCAAGCGGCAGTTGCTGGAGGAGAACGTGTCTTTGAAATTATGGATGAAGTACCAGAAATTCAAAATAAAAAAGATGCAGTACTTGTACAAAATTTACAAGGACATGTTAGGCTTGAGAAAGTTTCATTTGGATACGCACAGGACAACATGATTTTAAAAGATGTGAGTCTCGAGGCGAATCCTGGGGAGACAATCGCTTTAGTCGGTCCAACTGGATCAGGAAAAACAACAATTATTAATTTGTTAACTCGCTTTTATGACATTCAAAAAGGGCAAATTAGCATTGATGAAAAAGATATAAAGGATTATGATATTAATTCTTTGCGGAGTAAAATAGGGGTTGTTTTACAGGATACGTATTTATTTGCAGGAACGATTATGGAAAATATTCGATATGGACGTTTAGATGCAAGTGATGAAGAAGTAGTTGCAGCAGCAAAAGCAGCATCAGCACATTCTTTTATAAAACATCTACCGAATCAATATGAAACGGAAATTGCTTCAGAAGGTTCGAATTTAAGTCAAGGACAAAAACAACTCCTTGCGATTGCACGAGCGATTTTAGCCGATGCAGATATATTAATTCTCGACGAAGCAACATCTAATATTGATACGAGAACAGAATTACAAATTCAATCTGGATTAAATAATTTAATGAGAGGGCGGACAAGTTTTGTAATCGCTCATCGGCTGAAAACGATTGAAAAAGCAGATCAAATACTTGTAATTAAAGATGGTAGTATTTTGGAAAGAGGAAGTCATGAAACTCTCATGGAAGATGGAGGGTTTTACTTTGATCTGTATACGAGTCAGTTTAAAATTTAACAAAAATATTGATATAATGCGGTTTCTCGTGATAAGAGAAACCGCATTTTTAATATTTGTAAACATTGATATCCGAATAGTCTCTCACTAAATGTTTTAACAGCATCCTCTTGTATTAATGGAAAAATGTAAAAGGAGAGATTTCTTTTTCGGTTATTCTAGCAATCATAATCATTGTCGTATTCATTGCAACATTCATCGCAAGGGTTGTTCTGATCATTGCAGCAAATACAAAACGTTTTATTGATAAATATATCAATAAAATCAAAGGAATCGGAATTATTTGTGAGGGTAAGTTCTTGGAAATCTTCTACTTGAAAAATCCTTGTTTCATTAGGAACTATCGTAGCGATAATTGGTGTGTTAGAAATCCTTGTACGAATAGTTACTTCAATGGGACCGGAATCGTTAGGAACAGATATTTGAAGTAATGTTTTGTTGTGATTAATAGTAAGATCTTCAAAAACCACTCTTGAAGAGTTAGGGGGTACGATAATATCTAGAGGTACATTTCCAGTTGAGGAAGTTCCCGAGCCGGCTACGGTATGAGTCTCAATAAAACAGTTACTCTTTTGGTTAAGAGAATGTGATTGTTCTGCATAGTAATCATTTTGGTCATCACAGCAGATGCAAAACGTTTTTTGAATAAAAATACCAATATCGCTACTTGTATTAGTATTATTTGTGACAGTGAGGCTTTCAAAATTTTCTACTTGAAAAATCCTTGTTTCACCTGTAGCTATTGTAGCAGTAATTGGTCTACGAGAATTTCTTGTACGAATAGTTATTACAATCGGTGCAGAAGTGCCAGGAACATGAAACTGAAGTAATGTTTTGTTGTGATTATTAGTAGAATCTTCAAAAACTATTCTTGAAGTGTTAGCTGGTACGACAATATCTAGAGGTATATTTGAACCGGCAATCGTATGCGTTTCAATGAAACAGTTCTCTTTTTTGTGGTGAGAATACGAATAGTTTTTATAGTACTTTTTTCCATGTTTATAAAAATAGTCAGCCATTCTTTAATCTCCTATCTTTTATTTGTCTATATATAGTATTTAATAAAAGTAAGAAATGTTTGTACAAGGTAGAAAAAAGTTCTATTTAGGAGAATAAGAGAAAAAATTTTAGATGTATGTTCTGTAGAATTTGTTTCAGTTAACTCAAATATAAGAAATGTATAGCTAACCTTTTTACGATATTAATAGTTAGGAAAGCATAGATCGGGAAATATAGTTTGGTATTCTGGGATTAACCGAAGATCAGTAGTTAAGGTCGCATAGTGCGTATAGTTTTTTTCTAATTTTTCAAGTGTTGTTAAATGAGGAGAACCTAAACCACGCTGTACACTATGTTTAGAAAGAGTAGGTCCAATTTGTAATTTTCTTTTTTTCATAGCCTCGTTCCATGGACTATAAAAAAATTTTAAAACGAACGCAGGCTGCATGTAAATGCTATATGGATAATGTGAGCCATGTCTGCCGACTCTGTAGTCACCATGAAAAATATTGTGAATTAATCTACCGTTGAGATAAAGCAGATTGGGACTGGGTTGGATTAAAATACTGTGATAACGTTGTTTGACTAGTGGAGTACTGTATCTTGGATTAGAATAGCCGTGAGAAGGTTCATCGATCATCTTTATAACTCTAATGGAAAACATGTTCCCTCCATTAGAGTTAAGTGAAGTGAAAAAATTGTTCTTTATTAAAACACCAAAGAAACTCTGTCGTATTTAATATCATTTTCCATCCAGTAACTTCTTTTTCAATTTCCATAACTTCTTGATCAACTAAATAGGCATCAAATTCTAATACTTTTGAATTGCGAATTTCCCAATGAGGTGCAAATAACTTACATATTTCCACTGAACGGTCAGTAGATCCTCAGTTAATTAGAATACCGTGATCAAATAGTTTTGTATGATGCATTAACCACCATGGAAGTAAATATTCTTCATTGTAAAAATGAGAAATTAAAGTAGTTTTAATGAAAACCTCCTCTTTATATAACACACTTCTTATTTAGTACGATATGGTGGGAATCTTATCGCTAGAAGGTTCCCACCTTAAAACTAAAAAAACAAAGATGATAGGTGTAAGGATAATTATTTATTTCGGATTGACTGTTAAATTAAGAATTGGGATGGTTATGGAGCTAGTTGATAACAATTGAAATAGCGCTAAAAATTAATAAAACTGCCATAATAATGTTAAAGAATTGGTTATGTTTTAATAAAAGTTTTTGGAACATTGAACCGAATAGGCTCCAACTAAACGTACTCATTAAACCGACTACTCCTAAAAATAATGAAAAAAGAAGGTAACTAGAATATGAATTGTAATAAGGGAGAATGAAAGTTGATACTACAGTCAGTCCGAATAATATTCCCTTTGGATTAACGAATTGAAGCATAATTCCTACTAAAAATAAGTTTTTATTGCTTTTTTCATTTGTATTTGCACTACTTTTACTATTGAGTATTTTAAAAGCTAAATACATCATATAAGCTACACCTAAAATTTTTAAAGGAAATTCAATTATTGGCAGAATGTTTATAAGTATAATATTAAAGAAACTACATAATGAAGTGATGATGAAAAAGCCGAAAGCCACTCCGAAGCAAAATTTAATGCTACTTTTTAACCCATGTTGGTTGGCGTATGTCATAGCTAAAAAATTGTTAGGACCTGGTGTGAAGCTACTAATAAAGACGAATAATAAAAAAGAAAATATAGGCATTTCAAACCTCCCTTTGAATTTGTATGTTATAATGACCGAAAAGAACAATATAACGTGTGCTTTTTATTATACACAATGGTCGTTATATTGTATAGGAGTGTTTTTTATGGAGGAAATTCAACTTATCCTTGCAAAAAATTTAAAAGCTATTCGAGAAAAAGAAAAGCTGAGCTTAGAAAAAGTTTCTCAATTAAGTGGTGTAAGTAAAACGATGATCGGACAAATTGAAAGGGGAGAATCTAGCCCGACACTAACTACGATTTGGAAAATTGCTAATGGCCTGAAAGTGTCTTTTACTTCTTTAATCAATAATCCACAGCCAGATACGAAAGTTATTTTACGAAACGATGTTCAAGTATTATCTGAAGACAATGGGAGATATAAAGTGTATCCTTCGTTTCCTTTCCAAGATGATAGACATTTTGAAATCTATACTGTTGAAATTGAAACAGAAGGAAAGTTATATGCTGAAGCGCATAAAGAAGGAACAGAGGAATTTATAACTGTGTTTGATGGTGAGCTGACAATTGAGGTAAATAATTGTCAATATAGATTAAATAGTGGAGACTCAATCAGGTTTAAGGCGGATAGACCTCACGCTTATTATAATTCAGGAAGTACGTTAACTCGGTTGAGTATGACAATTTATTATCCAGCTGCATAAGTTTTTATGTACATCAAAAATATAAGGGAAGCGTAATTATAAAACCATCTATACAAGGTGGTTTTTATTATGTGAAAAATTACAAAAAAAAGACACTCATTTGAGTGTCAACACAGTATTTCTCTCGCGTATAGGATTGGAGAATGTTTCTCAAATACATATTGAGATGATTAGTAAAGGAGAAACTGTCTTCATAAATAACTTAACATTGATAGCGTATAGAGTAAATTGATAATGTTTATCCGGAATATTTAGTATAGATAGTTTCTACTATCTATATAGGGGAATGGCATTTAAAGTTAAGAAGAAAAAATGAAGCATTTATTAATCAACTCGTATAATTGTTAGAGAGGCGCCAGTTGATCCACCAACGACTAAATTGACAATTGATAAGAGACCGAATAATTGAAGAGAAATAGTATTATCTGCATTTAATATTGTAATTAAATTATTATTATAACTTAAAGTAGATAAGGCAGGATATAGAATTGAGCCCAGAAGTGATGTAGATCCGTTTAAAATTAGTCTTGAACCCGCAAGAAGTGCAGTTGTAGTATTAATTTGATAAGAAAGATAATAACGTCCCGTTACAGGGACTGTAAATAAATCATTTGCACTATTGACTGCAAAGCTATCAAGGCTTTGATTGTTTGAGAGTAGTATGTTAGTACCACCTAGTACAACTGAAACTGTTCCATCCACTGTATTATTTGCAAACATAGAATTTGTTGTAACGTTTATGCCGGTATTACCAGTGGGTCCGGTATTACTCATGGGTCCAGTACTACCAGTTAGTCTATAATGAAGGAGCATTTCAAGTGAAATTATAGATAATTGTACGTCATTATTTTGGGGATTTTCTCTATCTTTATTTTTAATTAAAATCACCTCATTTTTATGATAAAGGAGATACTTTTCATATATTCTATTAATAATATTTTTTTAGATAATCCTTTTAACATTTCGGAACATCTAACATTTAATAAATACTATAGAAGGGAGGTGCAAATTTGAATCGATATGACAAATTACCAATGTCTAAGGAAGTTATGGATTCTAAAAATATTGGTCCTACATTTCCACCTCTTCCGTCTATTAATTTTCCAACTGGAGCAACAGGAGCAACAGGAGCAACCGGAGCAACAGGAGTAACGGGAGAAACAGGAGAAACAGGGACAACAGGAGCAACAGGAGTAACAGGAGTAACGGGAGAAACAGGAGAAACAGGGGCAACAGGGGCAACAGGAGTAACAGGAATAACAGGAATAACAGGAATAACGGGAGAAACAGGGGCAACAGGAGCAACAGGAATAACGGGAGAAACAGGGGCAACAGGAGTAACAGGAGTAACAGGAATAACAGGAATAACGGGAGTAACAGGAATAACAGGAATAACGGGAGCAACAGGAGTAACAGGAGTAACGGGAGTAACGGGAGCAACCGGAGAAACAGGGGCAACAGGAGCAACAGGAGTAACAGGAGTAACGGGAGAAACAGGGGCAACAGGGGCAACAGGAATAACAGGAATAACGGGAGAAACAGGGGCAACAGGAGCAACAGGAATAACGGGAGAAACAGGGGCAACAGGAGCAACAGGAATAACGGGAGCAACCGGAGAAACAGGGGCAACAGGAGCAACAGGAGCAACAGGAGCAACAGGAATAACAGGAATAACGGGAGAAACAGGAGAAACAGGAGCAACAGGGGCAACCGGAGCAACCGGAATAACCGGCCCAACGGGAATACCGGGAACAATCCCAACAACAAACCTATTATATTTTACTTTTTCAGATGGGGAAAAACTTATATATACTAATGCAGATGGTATAGCACAATACGGTACAACACAAATCTTATCACCAAGTGAAGTTTCTTATATTAATCTATTTATAAATGGAATTCTTCAACCACAACCTTTTTATGAAGTTACAGCTGGTCAGTTAACTTTATTAGATGCTGAACCACCCTCACAAGGATCTTCAATTATCCTACAATTTATTATTATCAATTAAAAAGGACAGATTTCCTATAAAGAGAAATCTGCCCTTTTTGTTCTAAATTTGGTTAGTTAAAATTAAGTGACGATAAATTCAATTGTAATTGGAATTCCACCGTCTAATGCATCTCCGCCAGGAATTGTAATAGCACCAGTAGGACCAGTAGTAACACTGGAGTTTACACTAGGCTGGAGAATACCGTTTATATAGAGATTGTAATACGTAAAAGTTGGGAAGGCAGTTGCAGTAGTACCCGCATCGTTTAAACACGCTGTGGCAGTAATCGCAAAAGCAGCACCTGTGCCTGTTCCAGCTCCTAGTGTAGAGGTGAATCTTCTAGATGCCATAAATGGTTGAATGATAGGCATTTAATTCTCACTCCTATTCTAAATTTATTGGAACGAAGTTTAGAATAACTTGTCCAATATATAATATGAGGATTTTCTATATTAGAAACGGCATCCTGATTATAGTTTCAACACAATTTTTGTATAGGTAAAATACTAATTATTCTAGTATGGAAAAAGTGATGTCATTATAAGTGGAACGTATGTTATTGATTGTTTTAGTGATTACTATGGATAATTAAATTGATAGGCAATTGAATTTGGGAGATAAACGTGGAAAAATAAAATAAACTCTTAAGTTTAGGTGTTTAATCTAAGCACTCAATTATTAAAAACATATAATTAATATGTGAGTCATGAACATAATTAAATTACGTTTTCAAGTTTGATTATAATTCATGTTTCCTATTTTAAGAGAAACATATAACTCAACTACTTTTTTCAATCGCATCTTTTATAGTTCTTAGAATAGGAAAACACTCAACTATAAGAAAAGTAAGGAGGAAATAAATGAAACATAATGATTGTTTTGATCATAATAACTGCAATTCGATTGTTTTTTCAGCAGATTGTTGTAAAAATCCACAGTCAGTTCCTATTACTAGCCAACAATTAAGTCAATTAATTACTTTATTAAATTCATTAATATCAGCTATTGCAGCATTTTTTGCAAATCCAAGTAATGCAAACAGATTAGCGTTACTCGATTTATTTAATCAATTTTTAATTTTCTTAAATTCCTTATTACCTTCCCCAGAAGTTAATTTTTTGAAACAATTAACTCAAAGTATTATAGTTTTATTACAATCTCCAGCACCTAATTTAGGACAATTGTCAACATTATTGCAACAATTTTATAGCGCTCTTGCACAATTCTTCTTCGCTTTAGATCTTATCCCTGTATCCTGCAACTCAAATATCGATCCTGCAACTTTACAAGTTCTTTTTGGTTTATTAATTCAATTAATCAATGCTACTCCAGGGGCGACAGGTCCAACAGGAGCAACAGGAGCAACAGGAGCAACAGGAGCAACAGGAGCAACAGGAGCAACAGGAGCAACAGGAGCAACAGGAGCAACAGGAACGGGAGCAACAGGTCCAACAGGTCCAACAGGTCCAACAGGTCCAACAGGTCCAACAGGCCCAACAGGTCCAACAGGTCCAACAGGTCCAACAGGTCCAACAGGTCCAACAGGCCCAACAGGCCCAACAGGTCCAACAGGAGCAACAGGAGCAACAGGAGGCGGAGCGGTTATTCCGTTTGCATCAGGTACACCCGTAGCATTAACAACTGTTTTAGGTGGGTTGGCAAACACAGGGGCACTTGTTGGATTTGGAAGTTCATTCTTCCCTGTAATTGTATCTGGTGGCTCAATTACTATAGGTCCTGTACCTCCAGTATTTGATTTCGCATTTGTAGCTCCTCGCGCAGGTACAATTACTTCGTTAGCAGGATTCTTTAGTGTAACTGTAGCGGTTGCTTTAGCATTAGGAAGCATACAAATTCAAATGCAGTTGTACAGCGCACCAGCAGCAAGTAATACTTTCACGCCAGTAGGTACACCGTTACTATTAACACCAGGATTTAGTGGTCTTATTGCTGTCGGTAATACTTCGAGTGGTATTAGCGCACAAGTAATTCCGGTCGCTCCACAAGATAAGATATTACTTGTTGTTTCATCAACTACACCTGGTTTCGATATTGCTACTGCTATTACAGGATTCGCAAGTGCAGGGATAACATTCGTCTAAGCATCGCGTCTTAAATGGTGAGCATTGAAAAAAGGAATACTCTTTTTAAGAGTATTCCTTTTTGTATAGCTAAAAAAGATCTTATTTATTTTTATTACAGTTACATCCTTTTTTCTTTACGTAGCCTTGTTGAGCTAAATCTCTTTCCGATTGGGAACTGGAAGATTGAGAATTCGAAGATTGAGAGGACGCTGATGAACTACTATTTTTATTATTAGAGTAGTTTTTTCGATAGTTATAATTACTCATAGTGCTATCACCTCCAATGAAATATATAAATATTATATGTATGTACTCTATTAATTGTTACGATAAAGAATTGGAAGAGAAGATATAATAAAAATCTCCTCGGCATTTTCCAAGGAGATAAATGATGTTTCTTATTAAGAGATACTAATTAATAACCCCAGTAAAGAGGGAAGTAATAAGAATCTTGGTAATATAGATTTTGTTGTTGAGTAGGCGGAGGAGTTGACTGATTTATCATATCACGGTTTTGATTACAGTTTGCCGGGGGACCAATTACTGTAGTAGATTGAATTGGGGATACTGCTTGTTTCCATTGTTGTTCATTTAGACAATAAGTATGAGCCATCATATTAGCGGGAGTTAATCTTAAAATATCAGAACCAAAAATAACTTCTGGTGTCGGGGCATTAAAAATGGCTAATAAATGTGTGTTATCTGTTGTGGCGATTTCATAATGCCACCAAGCTTGTGGGATATTAGCGACTTGCCCTGGTTTGATAGGTAAGTTTAAAATTTGATTCGTAAACGGATTAAGTAAAGAAACGACAGCGGACCCTGAAATACAGTAAACGAGTTCAGCTGCATTTTGATGGATATGTGGTTCTACAACATTACCTGTACTTAAATATATATCTAATAAAGAAGTGTTTTCTAATGTGTTTAATTGTTTAATGCCAAGTACGTTTATATAATTTTTGGCATCTTTCTTAAAAAAATTACTTTTATTTAAATCATGGGTGAAATTGGTTGAGGGGGAAGTGTAGTCAATATTCGAAGTCAATTGTATTACCTGCCTTTCTATTTGTAAGTCATTGTACGAAATTAGGATATGAGTCTAGTTTTTGTAATGTGCAATTGTAGTCATCATAATAAAATCGCCTATTTTATAAAGGATTTCTAGGCTGTACCGTGTATCATACAAAATTACTATTAAAAATGTAATTAAGAATGAAATTATGAAAGTCGGAATTATTGGTGATGGGTTTGGATGAAAGTGAAGGTACCTAATTCTAATACAGATATTAAGAATCTCTTAACGGTGTAAGATGTGTACAAAAATCAAGTGATATTTAATAAAGTATTTGAGGAATCTAGCTCTTATATTATGTACGTAACAATAAAGGACCAATGCTTTTTAGATAAAGCATTGGTCTTTTATTTAAGTTAGTCTTTGTTGAATAATTAATTGTGCTTTAGCAGTATTAGCGTAATTTAGCCATTCTATTGCCAAGTTTTGTTTTGAATCAAAATGGATTTCAATTACGTCTAAATGAGATATCTTTGTTTTGAATGGAACGGGAATGCCATTTAACTTTGCTTTGTTCAAGTTATGTGCAATTGTTGGAAATGCAGAGAAAGTAAAATCAATAATTGTAGCACCATCGGGTAAATAAATAGGGCGTAAATCTGTAGTGTAAGCAGTAATGGTATTCTCAAATAGTTCATACGATACTAAGTTATGAAAAATAATTGGATCTTTAGTTAATAAATTGTTATTCATTATTGTATCATTCATTATTTTATAAGAGATTGCTTGGATATCTGCAGTTCTATTATTCAATAAAGAAAAAATACCATTATCTCTTAATGTTTTCTCTGATTGTGTTTGAATGATAATTGATTGTTCAATATCATTTATATTGACTTTAGTTTTTAAATTGTTATTAAAATGAGTATTTTCAAGTGCTATATTGTCTTCGAAATATTGTGTAGTTGGTTTATATAATTGATGAACTATTCCAAGGATTTTATAACAATCTAGGACACTTATAGTGGTGATAAATATTTGTGAAACTCTTGATATGTTTTGTGCTTCTTGCAGTTGTGAGTAAGCAGAATAAATTGGGGTAAATTCATAACTTACTTCAAATGAAAGGTTCGTATCATAAAAAAAATTTATTCCTTTTCTTAAATCAGTTATGTTTTTTTGAATATGTGGCACATATTCCATTAAAAAATTATGTACTTTTTTATATCTCTCTTTATGTAGATATTGAAAAGATAGGTTTTCTAATTCATGTTGGATAGAATATAAACCTAATCGCTTTGCAAGTGGTGCAAAGAATGTTAATGTCTCGTTTGCATAAGCTACTTGTTTTGCAGGTTTTTTAACACTCAATGTTTTTATGTTATGAAGACGATCTATAACTTTAATAATGCCAACACGTATATCTTGTTGAGAAGCTAACAGCAACTTTTTAAAATTAATCGCTTCGTATAATGTCTTCTTTTGACCGTGTTGTTTTTTCACTTTTGTTAATCCATCAACAATGTAACTGACGGTCGTACCGAAAAGTAATTCTACTTTTTCGAGAGAATAAGTCGTATCTTCTACAACATCGTGTAATAACGCAGAAATCAAAGTTGTAACATCAGCTTTATAATCTAATAGTACCTCTGTAATAGCAAAAGGATGAATAATATATGCCTCCCCAGTTTGACGGTATTGACCATTATGCGCATGTTCAGCAAACTCTATAGCTTTTTTCATTAACTTTAGTTCATCAGATTGTAGATAAGTAGCCTTTTGTAATAATAATTCGCTCATATATATCCATCCCTTGAAGTTGTTTCTAACGAATAATTCTGTATAATATGATAAAGACCTTTTAGATTATTAATAAATATTAAAAAATTATTTATTAATTGAGATTAAACTATATTCGTATAGCCTTTCATACTTTAGATTGATGAAATATATGGAGAGGAATGGTAATTTTAAGTTACACCAATCGTAAAGGAGCGAATGACTATGACATATAGTGAAGTAATTAGAAAAGAAGTGCTTAGCTGGGAAGGTGTTTCTGAAAAGCCACACCGATTTGGTGGAGTAGAATTAAACTATGGCAAGAAAGAATTAGGGCATCTTCACGGGGATAAGTTAGCTGATTTACCATTTCCGAAACTAAAGCGAGATGAATTAATTAATCAAGGATCAGTTCAACCACACCATGTATTACCCGAATCAGGATGGATTAGTTATTTTATAAAGAGTGAAGAGGACATTCCGTTTGCTATTGAGTTATTTCGTATGCAATATGATCGGATTGCCAAAAATAAATAAAGTAGCTAACTTAATAATATATTTTTTTGTCACATCCTTCCTTCATCGTTCGTCTTGTATTTAGAACGATAAGGAGGGATTTTATTATGAAAAAGTTTGATGTAGCAATTGTTGGCGGGGGCCTTGCTGGGTTAACAGCATCTATATATTTAGCGAAAGAAAGAAGGAAGGAAAGTTGTTGTATTAGAAAAATCAAGCAAAAATTCGTTGTTCGGATGATGAAGTATTTAAAGTTAATGCAGTTGTCGTGACGATTCCACCGAAAGAAGCTTGTAAAATAATAAAAGGTGCAGAAGAAACAAGTTTGTATAGATGGAGTGAACAATCGATACCGGTTACCGTTGCTGTATTAGATATTGGTTTAAGACGCTTAACCAACCCTACACATCAATTTGCATTAGGGTTAGATCCAACCTATATTTTTCACGAATCCATCAAGAGCAGCCGAATTAAGTGAAGATGGGGAGATTTCAAACATTTATATGATGGTTAATCCAGAAAAACTTATGCATTTTAATAAAAGTATATAATATAAAGACGTACTTCAGAAGAAGTACGTCTTTATTCATTTATCTCGTTATTTGCGAGAAGTAAGATTTCATCCTCAAAACTAAGTGAGAGTATAGAGGTTAGTTGGGCGAACAAAGTTTTATTTTTCTAACATTTCAAGAGGTACATCCTTTTCGCCAGCTACCTCGAATTTAATTTCCCCGTCTTCTTCATAAATGCGTTTAATAATCGGTATAGTTATCATTAGTTTTTTATGCTGTTTACGTCTTCTAGCAGCATCTAAGTTAATCACGTTCATGTGTAAGCATCCTTTCTTACAGAAATATATAAACAAAAGAAAATGCGTCCAAAAAGGGCGCTTAGTTGAATTAGAAATACCGATTCATTTAAATGTAGATTATCTTATAATTGAAAACTGATTGTAAAATAATGTGAATTAAATAATTGCACGTAGAAATTAACTTTACCAAAAAACGAAACAATATGCTATAAAAAATTTTAATTCTTTGTCGTATAACAGGAAAAAGGTGTACATTTCGCATATAATGAAAAGTAGACGGGCATCATGTACTTTTTCATCATATTGCTTGGAAAGGCGATGGAGAAAATGAATACTCTAGATTCATTATTATTGCAACTTGAACAATATGGAGAAGAGCATGATCGACATAAAGAAAAAAGAGAAGAAAAATTAAGAAATATTTCTCGTGAAATGGGGCAGTTTTTATCAGTATTAGTAAAGGGGTGCAATGCAAAAAAAATTTTAGAAATTGGAACTTCAAATGGATATTCTACATTGTGGCTAGCAAATGCGGTAGAAGAAACAAATGGAAATGTTATAACTGTAGAATTTTCTTCAGAACGGGTTGGAGAGGCACTTGAAAATTTTGAAAGGGCAAATCTTACACAGAGAATCGATATTCATAATCAAGAGGCTGGGGCATTTTTAGATTCGCAAGTAGATCGTTCATTTGATTTTATTTTCCTAGATTCAGAGCGCACGCAATACATGTGGTGGTGGGAACATATAAAACGTATTTTAGAGCCAAAAGGTTTTCTTGTAATTGATAATGCAACTTCTCATGCGGGGGAATTAGCTGGATTTATAAAGATGATTGAAGAAGACGTTACGTTTGAAACCGTGTTATTAGCTTTTCAAAAGGGAGCATTTGTTGCGCGGAAGAATAATTAGAAGTGGACCTAATATAATTATCACATTGAAAGATAGCATATGTCAAAAGATAGAGCATTGTATGAATTTAAGAAGGTAACTAAATGGAACTTCAAATTAATATTCAGTGGTGATAAGTAAGGTAAGCTGTGAAGAATCCGTCTTCAGTATGTTGTTCTCTAGGTCTTAAGTCTGAGGAAAATAATGTTGAGAACAGGTATACTTATACTAAGAAACAGGGAATGACTGCATAAGCAGGTATTTCTTGAAAAATCGATTTCAAACAAGCAAAATGTATATGAAATACGATATATTAGATGAAATAAAGTGCACATAAATTCGCACATATAAATAAAGGAGCGATTTTGTTGACTGAACTCGAGAAAAAAGAGCCTGTATCGATTGTGAAAGATAATAATGTAGAAGTAGTAGTTGATACAGTAATAAAAGATGCAGAACTTGAAGAACTGAATAAAGAAGCAGATCTATATGTACAAAAGTTAAATAGCGAGCAAAATACAGATTTATCAAAAGTATTGTCACAGCTTGGAGACTTAGGGGATAAAGAGCAGCAAGCGGCAGGACAAACGCTATCAGCTTTAAAACGACCTGTGACAGCGATGATGAATGGAAAGAATGAAGAAATTCCAAATACATTGTTAGAATTACGAAAAGTGGTATCAGAACTTGATCCAAACTCATTAAAAGCATCTGGTATGAAGAAACTTATGTTTAAAGTGTTCAAGAAAAATCCGCTTGAAAATTACGTGCATAAATATCAATCTATAGATAAGCAAATCGAGGAGATTATAAGATCACTTCTCATTGGACGTGATAACTTGCAAGAGGATACGGTTGGTCTTGAAATGTTAAAAGAGCAATCCCATGATAAAATTCACGCTCTTGATAAACAAGTATACTTAGGAAGAAAACTTGCAGGCATGCTTGAAGCCGAGAAACAAAACCCAGAACGTCAAAGGGATATTCCGTTAATAAATGATGCATTAGAAAAGATACTTGTACGTACACGTAATATGCAGCAAGCAAAAAGTGTATTATTACAATCTATCGCATCTGTAGACATCATTAAGAAAAATAATGAAAAGCTATCAGAGGCAATTCGTAATGCAATTACGATGACACAAAACGTTGTAACGGTTTCAGCTGCAATTCAGCTGGCATTAACAAATCAACGTAAAACAATTGATGCAGTTAATGCCACAAATGAAGCGATTGAATCAATGGTATTAAGCAATTCTCAAGCATTAAAACAAAATACAGAAGAAACAACAAAACTCCTAGAAAATCCTGCAATTAGCATGGATAAATTACGTGAATCATTCCAAAATGTATTCGCTGCTATTGAAGCATCTGAGAAATCTTCAGAGCGTATTATTGAGTCTAGTAAGAAGTTTGTAATTGAACTTGACACATTTAATGATGAGATGAAGCAGAAACTCATTCAGCGTCCAAGGAAATAACAGATCATTAGAGGAGGTGAAAAAATGAGTTTCATTCAAGGAGTATTATTACTATTAGGGTCATTACTTTTAATCGCATTTACTGTCGTTGTTTTAGTTGTATACTTCGGACGTAAACTTTATTTTTCATGGACGAAACCATATAAGAGAGCGCAAGATTCCATTGAAAAATTATCGAACAAATCAACACCGTTTTTACAAGAATTTACGCAGCACCCACTCTTTTATCGCTGGATTCGTACAGAAGGGAAAAAAGAACAAAATGCATTAAATACTCTTTTCTGTACATCAGGCCAACGTACGAGAGAGCAAGTTTTCTCAATGTTACCGAAAGAAAAGCAGAAAAAAGTGCATGTGATGGCAAAAACAACGAAAAAGCTTACGAATGAAGATATTGATATCGCAACAATGAAAGTGAAAGATTTCTTGAGACAAGAATCACAGCAAACAGTAAAACCGACAGACCTATCGTTTTATAAATTGTATTTCTATGATCGATATCCAGATGCACTAAATACAATTCAAGCATATAAACGCTCGATTAATCCTTCACTACAAAGAACGGTTGATGACATTACAATTTCAGTATTAAATGCACTTCCGTACTATCAAGAACAACGCATGTTTGAACAACAACATAAACTTGAAACGTTCTTAATGAAAGATTTAACAGCGATGTTATCATTAGTGGTACAATTACCACCATCACAACGTCCTGAAAAAGAAGAAGAACTAAAAATATACTTGCAAAATTTCCAAAAGGAAATGGAAGTAGTAGAGCGTGATATTCGTGACTCCATTGATCACGATTTGAATGTGAAGATGAGAGCAGCGACAGAGAAGTTTAAGAACAAATAGAAGAGACCGCCTTAAAAGTTGAGTATTTCGACTTTAAGGCGGTTTTTTTAATATAAGGGATTCTATTATTATTTTGCTTTAATAGTTGCTTTACTAGAAGAAATACTCTCATTATGAAGTCGATCTAAAGCAGTCACCACATACGTATAAGTCTCCCCAGGTAAAGCCGTCTTATCTACAAAAATTTCTGCCGATGGTTTCTTCCTAACAGTAGTAAGTAAATTCTTCGGATCTTGAATATCAACTACATTCTTTCCATTCACACGGTATATCGCATAATAAGCAGCGTCATTATCTCTATCATCAATTATGCCTAAAGCAATACCTTCATCTCTTGGAATGGCACCTTTTAAAGTAGGTTGTTTTGGCGGATCATGATCAAGCCAAGGCATAGGTGGGATTAATGCAGGATGCTTATATATGTCTTTTGAGAGCCTATCCTTAACTCCTAGTGGATTGTTATTAATATCTTTTAAGCTAAAATGCATGCTACCTTTTATTTGAGGATATTGACGGTTTAAAGCGATTTGCTTTGGATATTCTTCTGGATCAGACCAAGCAGAGACAGAGTTGTTATTAATTTTATAGGCCGCTTGACCGATGTATAGGTGAATCGGTTTGTTATTTGTTTCTTTAACCCACCAATCTACTAATATGTCATATGCAGCTGGGGTGAAACCTATATTCCAATATATTTGAGGTGTAATGTAGTCAATATATCCTTTTTGTATCCACTCACGTGTGTCAGCATAAAGGTCATCATAGTTTCTTTGGCCTGCGGTTGTGTTAGAGCCAGTCGGATCGTCAACTATATTTCGCCATACGCCGAACGGACTAATGCCAAACTTTACGTATGATTTTTCTTGTTTTATAACAGTATTTAATTCTTTTACAAGTTCATTTACATTGTTACGTCGCCAATCTTCTATATTTGTAAATCTATCGTTATTATACATTTCGTACGTTTTCTGATCAGGAAATTCTTCGCCAACTACTTTATAAGGGTAAAAATAATCGTCCATATGAATTGCATCAACATCATAATTTTTTAAGATTTCTAAAGCGCCTTCCGTTATAAAGTTTTTCACATCTGGAATACCAGGGTTGTAATATAGCTTCCCGCCGTAAGGTACAACCCAATCGGGATGTTGTCTTGCAGGGTGATTGTTTGATAATCGATTTATATCAGTGTGATTCATCGTTATTCGGTATGGATTAATCCATGCGTGGAATTCTATATTTCTTTTATGTGCTTCTTCAATCATAAATGCGAGTGGATCATAACCAGGGTCTTTTCCTTGTGTACCTGTAATGTATTCAGACCAAGGGCCATATTTGGAAGGATAAAAAGAATCGGCAGTTGGTTTAATTTGTACGACAACTGCGTTCATACCGATGTTTTTAACATCATCTAATAGTTTCGTAAATTCTTGTTTTTGTTTTTCGATAGGTAAGTTAGTTTTTGAGGGCCAATCAATGTTGAGAACAGATGCTATCCATACAGCGCGTAATTCATGTTTTTTGTAAGTAGTATTTACTTCAGCATAAGTAGAGTGAGGGGAAATGAAAGAGAAAGGAGTAAACAAGATGACGATACAGCACATCATTAATAAACGTTTCATAATCATTTATACGCCTCCCTATTATACGATTATTTAAAATAATATATGATGTGAGGTTGGCCCTGCAATTGAGACAAATAAATATTGAAACATTAATTTAATAGGAAAAATATTTTTAGTGAAATTTACTTTCAGTATAACTAAATCGTTTCATTTCTTCATATGCTTGTGAGTAAAGTGAAACTTTCTTTCATTTGAAGGAAACAATTTATAAGTATAGGAGGATTCAATAATGAAAGTTTTATTCGTTTGTTCTGGAGGAATGTCCAGCGCAATTGTTGTAAACGCTTTAAAAAAAGAAGCGGAGAAAAAAGGTGTGCACATGGAAGTGCATGCAATTGGAACGAATGAGGTAGAGGAAGAAGTAAAGAATGGCTGGGATGTTGTAATGGTTGCACCTCAAGTAAGACACAGATTTGAGTCTGTAAAAAAATTTGCAGAACAGGAATCCATTCCGTGCGGTATTATTCCGCCGCACGCATACACGCCGCTTGGTGGACCGACTTTATTAAAAACTGTAAATGAATTAATTAGTTAGGGGGAAGCGTTATGAATAAGTTTGTCACGTTTCTTGATAAAAACTTATCTGGACCGATGGCAAGGCTTTCTGAACAGAGGCATTTACAAGCAATCCGTGATGGAGTTATTTCGGCGTTACCATTTATTATCGTAGGGAGTTTCTTTTTAATAGTAGCATTTCCACCATTACCGAAAGATAGTTTCATATCAGTATGGGCATTAAAAAATCAAACAAGTATATTAATACCATATCGGTTAACGATGTTTATTATGTCTTTATATATAGCATTTGGAATAGGATATAATTTAGCGAAAAGTTATAAGCTAGATGCTTTATCAGGAGCGCAGCTTGCGGTATGTTCACTGCTATTAACGTTAACCCCTGAATTAATTGATAAAAAAGGATTTATGCTTCCGATGACAAATCTCGGAGGTCATGGATTATTCGTGACGATGATTGTTTCTATTTTATCCGTAGAGATTTTAAGGTTTTGTAAGACGAAAAATGTAATGATTAAAATGCCAGAACAAGTACCGCCATCTGTATCGCGTTCATTTGAAGCACTTATACCTGCTGCATTCGTTATTATTATAATGAGTTTAGTAACTGTCGTTTTTAGCATTGATTTACACCATGTTGTTGATAAATTAGCAGCACCGTTAGTAAAAGCTGGTGATAGTTATTTCGGTGTAATCATTCCAGTGTTTTTAATTACATTTTTTTGGTCATTCGGAATCCATGGTGTGTCGGTTGTTGGAACTGTTGCTCGGCCATTATGGGAAGTATACTTAGGGAAAAATGGTGAAGCAGTTGCTAGTGGAGCAGATCAGTTGCCATTCATATCACCAGAGCCGTTATATCAATGGTTTATATGGATTGGTGGTTCTGGTGCGACGTTAGGTCTTGTATTAGCTATGATTGTATTTGGTCGATCAAAATATTCGAAAGCATTATCAAGAACTTGTATTGTTCCGGGTATTTTTAATATTAATGAACCTGTTATTTTCGGATTACCGATTGTACTAAATCCAATTTTAATTATCCCATTTATCATTACACCACTCGTAACAGCAACTGTTGCATATTCAGCAACTGTGATGGGATTTGTAACGCCAACACATATTATGCCGCCGTGGACATTACCAGCTCCAATTGGCGCATATTTAGCTACAGGTGGAGATTGGCGTGCAGTTGTATTAGTTTTTATAAATATAGCAATATCATTCCTTATTTACCTACCATTCTTTAAAATGTATGACAAAAATATGCTTGAAATTGAAAAGAATGGTGAAGGGGAATCTGTTAGTCCTTAAGTTTTATACTGTTATTTTGAGTGATAGACTTTTTGTCTATCACTTCTTTCATATTAAATCGAGAGAGGTGAAATGGAATGAATATAAAATTTAGTTATAAAGGTGTATTTATATTATTGTTTGGAGTAATATGTGCGAATTTACTCTTAGTACCTTTATTAAGAATGCTAAATCTACCACAAATGCATAGTATATGGATCGTTACAAGCATTGCGGCAAGTGTTTTGCTTACGATCGTTGTTTCTTTCATTGATGGCACATTTGTATCGAAAGTCCAGTTGTTTATTAGATTTATATTGTTTTCTGTAGGTTGTACGTTGTTTACTTACATAATTGTTTTTTAGTGAATAGGGGGCATGCATTTTATGTATATTGCAGGGATAATGTCCGGTACATCGTTAGATGGAATAGATGTAGCGCTCGTTCATATAGAAGGGAACGGTGTAGATTCTAAGGTCGAACTCATCCATTTTAATACTGTTCCATTTTGCAATGATATAAAAAATGAGATACAACATGCATTATCAATAGAGAATTCAAATGTGCAACTAATATGTAGTTTAAATTTCAAACTTGGTTTATGTTTCGCCAATGCTGTAAAGGAAGTTTGTAAACAGGCTGATTTGTCGCTAAAACAATTAAGTTTAATAGGTTCTCACGGACAAACGATTTATCATCAACCAGCACCAGAAGGTAATATTATTTCTTCAACATTTCAAATTGGGGAACCAGCAGTTATAGCGTATGAAACGAATACAACGGTTATCTCTAACTTTCGAACGATGGATATGGCAGCAGGGGGACAAGGTGCACCACTTGTACCATATTCAGAGATCATTTTATACCAGCATCAAACTAAAAATAGGCTAATGCAAAATATTGGCGGGATTGGTAATGTTACAGTGATTCCAAGTAAACGAAGTAATAAGAGTGTAATTGCTTTTGATACCGGCCCAGGGAACATGGTAATCGATGAAGTATGTCAAAGATTCTTTCATTTACCATATGATCAAAATGGTGGAATTGCAAAACAGGGAGTAGTTGTAGATGAAATGTTGACATACTGCATGAACCATCCATTTTTGAAAATGAATCCACCAAAATCAACAGGTAGAGAACAGTTTGGAATAGAATTTGTGAACGAATTATTGAAGCAGTTTGAAAAACATAGTAACGAAAATATATTGACGACTGTCACGATGTTTACAGCAAGTTCAATTGTTCATCATTATAAGGAGTTCATTTTTCCATTATATGAAATCGATGAGATAATTTTAGGTGGTGGGGGAAGTTATAATGAGACACTTATCAAAATGATACGGAATGGATTGAAAGAAGAAAAATGTGAAATCTTTATCCAAGAAGATATAGGCTATTCTTCAGCAGCGAAAGAAGCAATCGCATTTGCAGTTTTAGCAAACGAAACGTACCATTGTAATCCGAGTAATGTGCCGAGTGCTACAGGTGCGAAGAAATCTGTTGTTTTAGGGAATATAACTTTACATCCGATAAGAAGATGAAAGTGGGGCAAGTAAATGAAGTATATGATTGGAGTAGATGGCGGTGGAACGAAGACAGAAGCAATTGCTTTTGATCAAGACGGAAACGAAGTTGTAAGAGGTACGAGTAGCTTTGGAAATATAATAATAGATTTTGAAGAAGCAATTTTGCATATTATGGAAGCGATCGATCAATGCCAGAAAGGTTTAATAAATGGGAACTGCGTTTGTATTTGTTTAGGATTAGCGGGTATAAGTGGGGCAAATACAAACGAATTAACATTACGTTTAAAAAAGAAGTATGGAACACAAATTGAAATTTTTAATGACGCTATCATTGCACATGCGGCTGCTTTAAAAGGTAAGGATGGAATATTAACTATAGGTGGTACAGGTGCCATTTGTATAGGAAAGAAAGGCAAAGTGTACGAGTATAGTGGTGGATGGGGACATATTTTAGGAGATGAGGGAAGCGGTTATTGGATTGCTTTACAAGCTTTAAAGAGAATGTCATTACAATTCGATCAAGGAGTTAGCCTTTCTCCATTAAGCTTGAATATTCAAAGGCAGTTTCAACTTTTGACACCGTCTCATATAAGAAGCATAGTATATACTTCTTCAAAAGATAAAGTTGCAGCAATCGCACCATTAATTATTCAGGAAGCGAGAAATGGGAATGATGATGCACATGAAATTATGATGCAAGCTGGTAAGGAATTAGCGAGAATTACAGTAGATGTTTATAATAAGATGCAATTTAAGCTTTCAACTCCAATTGCAGTAAGTGGCGGCATATTGCGTTTAGTTCCTGAAATATATACTGAATTTAAGAAATGCTGTGAAGAAAGGATTGAAGAACTTACATTTGTATCACGATCAGAAATGGCAGTGAAAGGAACATATTATTTAATGAAGGATTTATATTTTAAAGTGTAAATAGCTGAATGAGAATTTTTGTATGATTTGTAAAAATATGATGTTAAAATATATAAAGGGATGTTGATAAAAAAGTACAATATACATAGTCATTGAATATTGTATAAGTATTCCCATGTAGAAAGTGAATGATTACATGATTAATAGTATGCAGTTGTTGTATGTAGTGGCTTCTTATTTGTTTGGAAACATATTGACCGCTTATATAGTAACAAAATGGAGACATAACGTTGATATTCGTGATGAAGGAAGCGGAAATCCTGGTGCAAGAAATATGGGGCGAGTATATGGAAAAGGGTATTTTGTCGCTACATTTATAGGTGATGCGATCAAAGGTGCAATTGTAGTTTATATAGCAAAATACCTTTTTGAAGATGCTACATTCGTAATGCTGGCATTATTGGCTGTTATCATTGGACATATTTATCCAATTTTGTTTAAAGGCAAGGGCGGAAAAGGTATTTCAACATTTATTGGAGGATTAATCGCATTTGATTATTTGATAGCGCTTACTCTAATAGGTATTTTTATTGTATTTTATGTAATATTTAAAGGGTTTACTAAGCCAGGGTTAATTACAATCGCTTGTTTACCAATTTGCATGATTTTTTATTCTTACTCTAGTGTTACGACTATTTTAAGTGTACTTATTATTCTACTTATTCTATATGTAAATCGAGAATAAAGTGAACTTTTAATAAGTGGAGTAATCTCCACTTATTATATTTTTTAAATAGATAGTGAGCGATAATTAGAGAGATAAAGGGGATAGGACATGGGGTTAATTTATATAGTTGCTGATCAAACTTGGGAATTTGAAAGCATACATAAATTGAACTATAAAACATTTGTAGAAGAGATTCCGCAGCATGAAGAAACGAAAAACCGTTTTCGTATAGATCGATTTCATGAAGAAAATACATATTTAATTTGTTTAGATGGTGGGAAATTAGTTGGTATGGTCGCGGTGCGGGGAAAACGACCCTTCTCATTAGATTATAAAATTTCAAATTTAGATTTTTATTTACAAGAGCATGGAGAAAAAGTATATGAAATTCGGTTGCTCTCAGTAGAAAGTGAATATCGAAATGGAAGAGCGCTATTAGGCTTAATTCGCTTTTTACATCGTTATTTACTTCTAAATGGATATGAATTAGCCCTCATTTCAGCCACAACACGTGAGCTTCCTTTATATGAACAAATGGGATTCAAACCTTTCTATACGTTAGTTGGTACAGAAGCAGCAGCTTTCCAGCCAATGTATGTTACACCTGCTATGTTTGAAGAGTCGAGTGTTGGGGGGATTATGACGAAAGAATATACGTTTTTACCTGGCCCAGTAGACATCGAAGAGAATGTCCAAAAGGCATTTTCTACTAAGCCTATTTCCCATCGCTCTAAGTCATTTCAAGTGACGATGGAAAATGTAAAAAAACGATTACTTCAAATAACGAAAGCAAAACGTGTACAACTTATGTTAGGAACAGGAACGTTAGCGAATGATGCAATTGCTTTACAGTTACGTTCATTAAAAGGTAAAGGACTAGTTTTAGCGAACGGGGAATTCGGTAATAGATTAATTGAGCAGGCAAAACGTGCATATTTAAATTTTGATACGTATAAAAAAGAAATGGGAGAGCCGTTTATTTATACAGAATTAGAAAAAATAATGGCAACTGGAAATTATGAATGGCTTTGGTTTGTTCACCATGAAACATCAACTGGAATGTTAAATAATTTAGAAGAACTAAACATTCTTTGTAAAAAGTATCAAATGAAACTATGTGTAGATTGTATAAGCTCAATCGGAGCAATACCAATAAATTTGAAGGATGTATATTTTGCAAGTGGTGTAAGCGGAAAAGCGATTAAATCATTTACAGGATTATCTTTCGTTTTTCATAATCACATGATAGAGAAAAACGAAGCAATACCTGCGTATATAGATATTGGTATGTATGAAATGAATGATAGTATTCCATACTCCCATTCATGGAATTTAATTTATGCACTGCAAGAAGCATTGAAGCAATTTGAAGATGAAGAGGCATTTGAAAAAATAAAAGAGGCGTATGCTTATATTGAGCAAGCTATTACTACTATGGGTTTAAAGCTTGTTTCACCTAAAGATCATGCCGCTCAAATTGTTCTTACCATTCAATTAAACGAAGGGCAGTCTTCTAAGGCAGTAGGCGATGCATTAGCATTACAAGGATATATTGTTCATTATGAATCAGCATATTTACAAAAGAATAACTGGATTCAAATAGCATGTCTGAATCACTATAAAGAACGTGATATGAAGAGGATGTTGAATTGTTTGCAGATGTGTGTGTTAAAGAAAGTTCTTTTAACGTAAATGCTTGTATATTTATTATATAATTTCTACAAGGCTATGAGTCACACTTGCTAAGTGTATAGAAGTGCATTTTTTGACAAGAGTTTAAAAGAGAGCGAAAGCTCTCTTTTAAACTTACTTAAATGAATTACCCACAGATTGGAATACCGAGAACTCTCAAAGCTAGTGCTACTTGAAGAGTAATTTCCAATCTAGCAATTTCGATGCCAGCAACTGTGAGTACTAAAAAAGGTTGGCCGTTTACGAACACAATACAACTTTCCATATATACGCCTCCTTTCTAGTGATCTACTACAGTATATGAATGAAACTATAATACGTTATAGTCGGATTTATGAATTTTATAAAAATAATAGATTTACCCTATGTTTACGAAACAAATGGAGTTTCATAGTGTTAATAATTTAATTGTTAGACAAGGAAGCATCTATAATAAGATGTTTTTTATTATATTTACGTTTCAGCGTGACAATAAATAAAGTTAATCAATGACGAATTGAGAGGGAAATATATTGATAAATATTTGTATGAGGTAAACTAAGAAGGTTTTAGAAAAACGAAAAGGAATTTTTATACTTGTAACATAAAAATTCTAGGGGGATGTTAATATGGAAAAAACTATGATGGTAGAAACAACAAACATGATGATGTCTATGGAAAAAATGATGTGTGAAATGAAGTGTATGAAAATGATGATGAATAACATGATGCAAATGGATGTAGAAATGGATAAGGCAATGATGGTGAAAATGAATGAATGTGATGAAATGATGAAGACTACTATGTCTATGATGAAAGCGATGAAAGAGAAATGTTGTTGAAGTAGCAAAGTATAGCGTAAAATGATGATGAGCTTGTAAATTTAAATTAGTAAAGAGCCTGTTTTAGTTGGTAAATTAAAATAGGCTCTTTTAACTATTGTTCAAAAATAAATTGAGTTGACAAAAAAGAACTAAAAGATTATTTTAGTTCTTTTTTCTGTATTAACACTGTTCAAATCATTTGTTTAAAAGCTATAGATGATGGTTAGGCAGTGAGCAAAGACAAGTAAGAGCCTATCTTTCTTCGTTAAATGTGTGCTGAAGTAAATAATGACTCCATTTTTATTTTACTCTTTTCTCTAATTTCAGCATCAGCATGTCGCATAACATATTTATGCGCCACAGCGATTGCTAAAACATCATCTAATAAGCCAATCCCAATAATAGCAGCTATATCTGGAATGAAATCGATTGTTAATACGTAATAGGATAAAGCGGCTAATATAATGAGTTTCGCTTTAGTAGGTAACTCTTTCTTTTTCATTGTATAAAATAAAATAATACTTTCATATACGCTGGATTTACCGAGGTTTACTGAGCTTTTTTTGAATTTTTTCCAAAGTGTCTGTTTCTCCATATAAACACTCCTTTTACAAAAACATAGATTTTTTAAAAGGATGGACAAAAAAGTGAGAAAATAATCAATTTATTATTTTTTCTTACTTGTATATTTCCATAAGAAATAGGAAAGTACCTGTTCAAAAAAATGTGTACTATATAAAATAATAAAAATCCTAGCTTTCCTATGCCGGAAAGCTAGGATTTTCAATTCATAGATTCTGCGATTTGAATCAAATCATGAGCATGGTATTTTCCTTTTATATATAGTTTTTTACCAATTGCAATTGTATATTGAAAACCATTCTTCTGAAAGATAAGCTCATATGCTAAATCAAAATGAGGATTATATAATGCTTTTATATTATTTTTTAAACTGTAGAACTTAGCTCCCCTATGTACATATAGGCCTAATTTGTTTTGAACTGGTGAAACAGTGATTTTTAAAATCCCATTAAAATCTTCATTGTAGTATTGGAGATCTAAGTAATCGTTATAGATGTAACCTTGAAATTCGTGAATTTCGAACGGGAATTTTGTAGGAGTAAGTATATGTTCCTTACACTTCATTTCATATTCTTTTACAATAGTAGCTTCTTTCATAAATGGATTGGTTCCATTATAAATTTGATTAATTCGAGATATTTTATTACTTTTTGTTACTATTTCTAAAATGAAACCGATAGTACTTACATCATCAGTGTCTTTGAAATAAGAAATAAGAATTGTAGTGTCCTCTTTTGGAGATGGTACTACTTTAATTTCATGAATAGGTTTATCTTTTGGGAAAGTAGGTAGTTTAATCCCTTCTGTTACATATGACTGCATTAATTTTTTATCATTTTTAAGTAAAGCGTGTTTGAATTTACTTATTATATCGGTTTGAGATTTCGCCATAATAATTGAGGTAGATTGAAAATATAGTAAGAAAAATATGCAAAAAGTCTTTATGAATGTAGTGGTCAATTTTATCACCCTGTAACTATATTTCCGTAACATTGAAATATATATGTATAGGAGGGGAGAAGATGAGTTTATTGTTTGATGTAATTGCAGATATCATTTTATTTTTTCCTCGAAATGATATGAAATTAAAGCATCATATTGCCAAATTAAGCGAATTTGAGTGGTTTCGAAGGTTGCACGAAGATACAAAGTATACAAGACTAATTTGGAGTAATAGAAAAATTAAAAGGTTCATTTTGTCTTCTACTAACATGGAAGCATTAATAAATTCCGAGAAAAAACAAAAAGAATTTGTCCACCTAGTACACGATGAATATAAAAAAAGAAGATAAGAATTTTTTTATTTTTCATATTTGGCGAAACAAATGGTACAATGAAAGCTAATGTGAAAAATAAGGAAAAGAAGTGGTCTATTTGAAAAACTTTTTAGAATTAGGAATTAGTGAAACTTTTAATCATACATTACGTGAAAATGGAATTACAGAAGCAACACCGATTCAGGAAAAAGCAATTCCTGTTATTATGTCAGGTAAAGATATTATTGGGCAAGCGAAAACAGGAACGGGTAAAACATTAGCATTCGTGTTACCGATTTTAGAAAAAATCGATCCAGAGTGTAGTGATGTTCAGGCTTTAATTGTTGCACCAACAAGGGAACTAGCACTGCAAATTACAACTGAAATTAAAAAAATGCTTGTTCAAAGAGAAGATATTAATGTACTAGCGATTTATGGCGGACAAGATGTAGCACAACAATTGAGAAAATTAAAAGGTAATACACATATTGTTGTAGCGACACCAGGACGATTATTAGATCATATACGACGTGAAACAATTGATTTAAGTAATCTTTCAACGATTGTACTAGATGAAGCGGATCAAATGCTTTATTTCGGTTTCTTATATGATATTGAAGATATTTTAGATGAGACACCTGACAGTAAACAAACGATGTTATTCTCAGCAACGATGCCAAAAGATATTAAAAAACTAGCGAAGCGTTATATGGAAGAGCCGCAAATGATTCAAATACAAAGTGAAGAAGTAACGGTAGATACAATTGAGCAGCGTGTCATTGAGACGACAGATCGTGCAAAGCCAGATGCACTTCGTTTTGTTATGGATCGTGATCAGCCATTTTTAGCAGTTATTTTCTGTCGTACAAAGGTTAGAGCAAGTAAGCTTTATGATGATTTAAAGGGATTTGGTTATAATTGTGCTGAACTTCATGGTGATATACCTCAAGCGAAACGTGAAAGAGTCATGAAGAGTTTCCGCGAAGCTAAAATTCAGTACTTAATTGCGACTGATGTAGCAGCTCGTGGACTGGATGTAGATGGTGTCACTCACGTATTTAACTATGATATTCCTGAAGATGTAGAAAGCTATATTCACCGTATTGGCCGAACAGGACGTGCAGGTGGATCAGGTCTTGCAATTACGTTTGTTGCAGCGAAAGATGAAAGATATTTAGAAGAAATTGAAAAAACGCTTGGTGCACCACTGCAAAGAGAAATAATTGAACAACCGAAGATAAAACATGTAGATGAAAATGGAAAACCACAAAAAAAACAATTTGATAAACCGAAGAAGACAGGACAATATCGTCAAAGAGATAGCCGTGAAGGTTCAAGAAGTGGTTCAAGAAATGATTCAAGAAATAGTTCGAGAAATGATAACAACCGATCATTTAATAAGCCAAGTAATAAGAACAATAGTGCAAAGCAAGGTCAGCAAAGACGTGGCCGTTAAATCTTAAAATAGTAATCGGGATAAAGAGGTTTGTTATTATTTGTTGATAAGTTGATAAATAATAACAATCACCGATAAAATTTCAGATATGATTGTAAATCATTTTATTTATTAGATAGACAAAAAAGAGTCGCGAAAAATTGCGGCTCTTTTTTGTTCTTTATTTTGAAATTAGTATATACACGATAAGTTCGATTTATGAAGCAATTTAATTTCATTTACCGTAATAAAAATAATTTTAAACATTTATTAAGAAAATAAAAAGTGTTTGCGGAGCTCCTTTATTAATGGGGAGCTTTTCTTTTGTTTAAACTCTCTGGTGTGTTATTGTAAAAATATTATGAATTTTTAACAGGAGGCGTTTTGATGAAAAGTGAAACGTTACATACACAAGAAGATATTTTGAAGATGATGGATTCTTTATTAAGACCCGCAGTACCATTTTGGAATGAATTTTACACGAATAGAGAAAAGGATGTTCCTTTTTTTGCAAATGTTCCAGATGAGAATTTAGTTTCATATATACAAAAAGAATGGATTTCAAAAGGGAAAGTGTTAGAGCTTGGATGTGGTCCAGGAAGAAATGCAATTTATTTAGCGAAACAAAGGTTTGATGTAATAGCCGTAGATTTGTCTATAGAAGGAATTAATTGGGCCAAAGAGAGGGCGTTAGAAAACGGAATAGAAATACAATTTGTTTGTGAATCGATTTTTAATTTGGATTTTCAAGATGAATATGATTTTGTATATGATTCCGGTTGCTTGCATCACATTCCACCACATAGAAGAATCAATTATGTCGATCTAGTTAAAAACTCATTAAAATCGGGTGGTTATTTCGGATTAACATGTTTTGCAGCAGGTGATTTGAATGAGCGAAATGGATCGGAAATAACGGACTGGGATGTGTATAGAGGATGGAGTTTGCAAGGTGGTCTTGCATATTCAGAAGAAAAGTTAAGAGAGATATTTAAAGAGTTTGAAGTAATTGAAATTAGAAAAATGAAGCAAATTGAACAACCAAATAATATGTTTGGAGAATCATTTCTTTGGACAGCATTATTTAAGAAGAAATAAAACATAGATAATTGACAAACTCATCGTTTTTGTAGACAATACACTTATAAGAATGTACGTTCGGTTTTATTGTCCGATGTATGTTTTGCATAAATACATAACAAGGGGATGTTTCTAAATGAGTAACATAAATCAAAAAATCACTACGTTTTTAATGTTTGAGGGAAAAGCTGAAGAAGCGATGAATTTTTACACGTCGCTATTTGATCAATCAGAAATTGTAAACATCTCTCGTTACGATGAAAAGGGACCTGGTAAAGAGGGAACTGTAATACATGCAACATTCACGTTAAATGGCCAAGAATTCATGTGTATCGATAGTTATGTAAAGCATGATTTTACATTCACTCCATCTATGTCTCTTTATGTAACTTGTGATACGGAAGAGGAAATCGAAACAGTTTTTAATAAACTAGCACAAGATGGAAAAGTTCTTATGCCTTTAGGTTCATATCCGTTTAGTAAAAAGTTTGGCTGGTTAAATGATAAGTATGGCGTATCTTGGCAGTTAACGCTTGCTGGAGATGAATAATTAAAATAATATGGTGACATTAACGTCATAAAAAAAGGGATGATTCAAGACTAATATGTATCATCCCTTTTATTTTTTGTTTTACAAACGTCACTGGTTTTTAAAGAACGTTTCATTATAATAACTAAAGAAGAAAGACCATCGTTATTCAATAAGATTATAATAGATTTAGCTACCTGTTGTATTTATAACAACTTTAGGTTTTTATATAATATAAAACTGCTAATTTAATTTTTTAGCTTATCTAGTAATTGAATTCATTAACTGGAAGAAGTATTCAGGCTTATAAGTCTTATTTAGGTTATACCATGAATGTAACGTATCTGGTGCAAATACATCAATTTTTTTCAATACTTCCATTGCAAATTCCAGAGGAGCTACTCCTGATGCAGTAATCAAATTTTCATCACATACTGCAGGTTCCATCTTATAAAGTTGTTCTCCTTTATAATTAGGACAAACCATTTTAATATATTCTAAATCATTGCTTGTATGTTTTCTAGAATCTAGGTATCCAAAATTCGCTAACCCCTCAGTTGCACCACAAATGGCAGCAACAATAGTGCCGAGTTTTAACGCTTCACCAATTTTTTTTAAGATAGGGTGATGAATGCTTTCTCCCCAAGTAGTCCCTCCTGGTAAAACTAAAAGATCGTTACTCTCAAGAGTACATTCATCAAGGGAAATATCTGGCTTTATGCTCAGTCCTCCCATCGTAGTAATAATTTCATTATTAGCTCCTACTGTAACTACCTTTAAAGGGGCTAACTCTTTTTTGAAATATCTTCCTGAGTTTAGTTCTGCAATTAAATGTCCATATTCCCAGTCTGACATCGTATTAAATACATAAAGATAAACTTTTTTTGTTTGCATACAATAACACTCCAATCACAATTGAGTTTTTTAAAAAAATATTAATAAATAAATTTTACAATATTTATCATTTGAATTTAACCTATTTCCTTAAGAAATCTGTAAAAAGTAATTTGGATACTTTATTTGAAGGTATGGTTTACGAATTAAACAACCTTCAAAAAATATAATAGTTGAAATTTGTTGGTTTTAGAATGAAGAAATTAGGCTCAATATACCAACTTAATTATTCATAATTGAGTTGTGGTATAATTTACATACAGGGGGAAAATAGATGACACAACATAAAGAAGAGCAAATGAATGAGGCATTAGCATTATTTTACTTTGCATATAAAACTTTCACAGAAAAACCAGATGAAATAATAAAAGAATATAGTATACAGCGTGTACATCATAGAATTTTGTTTTTTATCGCTCGTTTTCCAGGGCTTAGTGTAAATGAGCTGCTATCACTTTTAGAAATAAGTAAACAAGCTCTTCACGGACCGTTGCGCCAACTGTTAGATAAAGGACTTATTGAGAGTAATGAAGCTGCACATGATCGTCGTGTGAAACAGCTGTCTTTAACAGAAGACGGAACAGACTTAGAGAAAAAACTGAGCGATGTTCAAAGAGAGCAAATGGGAGCTATTTTCTCAAAGTTTGGAGAATCATGTGAAGAAAGTTGGCATCAAGTTATGAATGAAATGGCAAATAGCCGTTCAGGATTTGATGCATGGACGTCTAAGCGTGAAATACCAGTAGAATAAAAGATAGAAATAGTATCTTGTTTTGTAGTTTGAAAAATTATAAATTTTTATCTGTATATTTGGCAACTATGGATAAAAAATTCACATTACCAAAAACTTTATATGTGTACGTATTGAAATTTTAAAATTCATATTTCCGAGAGGGGAATTATAATGATAAAACTTGTACTCATTCGTCACGGACAAAGTTTGTGGAATCTTGAAAATCGATTTACAGGATGGACAGATGTAGATTTATCAAAGAATGGATTGAGTGAAGCGAGAGAAGCAGGAACAATATTAAAAAAGAATGGATATACGTTTGATGTTGCGTATACATCAGTATTAAAACGAGCAATTCGGACATTATGGATTGTACTTCATGAAATGGATCTCACTTGGGTCCCAATACATAAATCTTGGAAGCTAAATGAAAGACATTATGGTGCGCTACAAGGATTAAATAAAGATGAAACCGCAAAAAAATATGGAGATGAAAAAGTTCATATTTGGAGAAGAAGTATAGATGTGAGACCGCCTGCACTTACTGAAGATGATCCCCGATATGAAGCGAATGATCCGAGATACACAACGTTAAAAAAAGGCGAGTTCCCATTGACTGAATGTTTAGAGGATACGGAGAAAAGAGTAGTTGATTATTGGCATGCAGAAATCGCACCGGCATTAAAGAATGGTGAAAAAGTAATGATATCATCACACGGTAACACAATTCGCTCACTAGTGAAATATTTAGACAACCTTTCAAATGATGGTGTTGTTTCATTAAATATTCCAACTAGCATTCCGCTTGTTTATGAATTAGACGAAAATTTACGTCCAATTCGTCATTATTATTTAAGTATGGACGGAGAAGTACCTGAAGGGGAAATTCCGAAACATATTTCTTTTTAACATGAAAATTTGAAACGCATGCTTGTCTACATATACAATGTAGATTCATGATAAAGTGAAACTTTAATCAGTGGGGGGATTCATCCCCCCACTGGTTATTAGTTGAACCAATCGGGCTTTTATGGGCAGTTGATCCCCCATCAAACTTCCTTGCTTTCTCTGAATTTTGAGGTGGGGTCTTACTGCCCGTTAATGCGGGGTAAAAGACGTGGCACCTTCTAATGTATATGCGATATTGCTAAATTTAGAAGCTTGTCCACGTCTTTTGTCATAAAGAGAGCTGCTTGTGCATGTAATGATATCGTGAGTAGTTTTTGAATGGAGGGTGATGTTATTGGTGATCTCTAACATTCGAATCGGCTTATTTATTTTAGCAATCGTTTTTCTAGTACTTGTTTTCTTTTATTGGAAAAACGAAGAGTTGTACGAGGAGAAGAAGCAACGTATTAGGAAGACTTGGTATGGGTTGTTTATAATATCAGTCACCGTGTATTTCATGATAAAAGGAATTGATTTAACCCTCTGGAAAAATCTTTTAATGTTCACTGCAATGGTTATTTTTGTTGATATCGCATTTATTTTAACACCAAATATTTCAGAAATATGGGGAGCGAAATTTAGTGATATTGGTAAGACTGTCCAATCGATAAAACGATCATTAATTGCTTCTAAAGCAAGAGGAGAAATTTACACAACAATTATTCAAAATGTCAATCCAGCAGCATTCGGTACGATGGAATGGCATACGGAAGAGGAATATACAAAGAGCTTAAACGTATTTTTAGATTCATATGGGGAAAAGATTGGGGCGAAAATAGTTGTATTTGAAGCGGCAAAGGAATTAAATACAAACTTTCGTGGTATTCGCTCTCAATTTAGTATTATTGTTCCATTAGAACACATTGAACAATTGAATGAGCAGAAAGCAGTGCAAGTAGAAAATGTCGGTATTATACCAGCAAAAATAGTGAGTGATGTTTTCATTGTTATTGACGGGAAGAAAAATAATCTTCAAGATCGGGATTTTGAAAATGTATATAATTTAACAATACATCATAGTTATTTTAGTAAATAAGGACAGGATTTTTTTCTGTCCTTTTCACTTATACATAAAGGTAAAGCGAATTTAGACAAACTTGTATAAAATTGGACAATCATTCCTACACTAGCACGTAGAGGTGATTGTAGTGATAAAAGATAATGACAATGATTTTTTTAAAGAAGATAATGAAGATACAACAGATTTCTCTTTAATAAAAGGAGATACTTTGCAGCAAGTAGAAAAATTAGAAGATGAATTAAAAAGAAAATGATACGTGTACACCCTATCTGCATTTGCTATATAATATAAATAAAAGATTGTATCTTTTTGAAAAGGGGGAGAAGAGATGGCAGAAGTAAATGTACAAAAGTCTTCGTTTTTTAAAGAAAAAAAAGAAGAACCCAATACAGATTTCTCTCTTGTGAAAGGTGCATTAACGGAAAATATAAATCGGTTAGAGAAATTAATGAATAATAGTACTTCAAAATATATGAGAGCAAAAAAAGAGAAAGAAAATGCATAGTGCATTTTCTTTCTCTTTTTATATGCAATTTAAATGTTTAACGAGCAGATATTAAAGTATGAAATTGAAAGTGAAAATAATGAATCATGGTATAATGATAAAAGACTTACATATTATTTTGTTATTTTGAGAGGAGCTTAAAAATGTATTCTACTTTAGAACAATTAACAAAGCACCCTGTATTTTATCATTTTGCAGAAATTTCAAAGATTCCTAGAGGATCAGGTAATGAAAAGGAAATTAGTGATTTTTTAGTGGGCTTTGCGAAAGAGCGTAACTTAGAAGTGATTCAAGATGAAGCATTAAATGTCATTATTAAAAAAGAAGCAACCGCTGGCTATGAAAATGTACCAGCTATTATTATTCAGGGTCATATGGATATGGTATGTGAAAAAAACCAAGCAACCGTACATGATTTTGAAAAAGATCCAATTGAATTACGAATTATTGGGGACATGTTATATGCAAATCAAACAACTTTAGGTGCTGATAATGGTATTGCAGTTGCATATGCATTAGCTTTATTAGATTCAAAAGACATTCCGCATCCAGCACTTGAAGTAGTTATTACTACTGAAGAAGAAACGACAATGGGCGGAGCTTTCGCTGTTGATTCAAATCATTTTGAAGGAAAGATTTTTATTAATATTGATTCTGAAGAAGATCATAAATTACTTGTAAGTAGCGCAGGTGGTGCGAAAGCTGTTGAAACAATTCCAGTAATTTGGGATGAAGCGCCAGCGAATATGGATGCATACCGTCTATATGTTGGCGGTCTAAAAGGCGGACATTCTGGTATGGAAATTGATAAACAACGTGGTAATGCGAACAAAGTATTAGGACGAGTATTACATGATTTATCAGCAAATATTCAATTTGATATAAGTGAAGTTCACGGCGGATTAAAAACGAATGCAATTCCGCGAGAAAGTGTAGCTACAATTGTATTACGTACAGAAGATGTAGAGAAAGTAGAAGAAATACTAGAATCATGGACACGAGTATTACAAGAAGAAATGCGTGCTGTTGATCCAGATGTTCATGTTACACTTACAAAATTGGATGAGAAAGTAGAAAAAGTATTTGCTAAAGAAACACAAAAGCAACTTATTTCATCGTTATTTTTAATTCCAAATGGCATTCAAAGTATGAGCATGGATATTAAAGGTCTAGTAGAAAGTTCAACAAATTTAGGTGTTATTGAAACGTTGCAAGATGAGATTAAATTACGAAGCGAAGTGAGAAGTTCTGTAAGTAGTTTAAAACAACATATTGTAGATGAAATTAAGTATATTGCGGAATTAGTAGGGGCAACATTTGAAAAAGAGTCTGAGTATCCAGAATGGCCATATAATCCTAATTCGCCTATCCGTAATTTATTCGAAAAAGTGCACCAAGAAAAATATAGCAAAGATGCTGAAATCTTCGCAGTACATGCAGGAATTGAGTGCAGTGTATTTGTTCAAAAAATGCCTGAGTTAGATGCTATTTCATTCGGTCCAGATATCTTTAATGTTCACACTCCAGATGAACATATTAGTATTTCTTCTGTTGTGAATAACTGGGGATTTTTCGTTGATGTAATGCAGGGAACGAAAGAATTAGCTAAGTAATAAAAGACGGAATAAAAAGCAGCCTAAATTTATAGGTTGCTTTTTTGTATAGAATTTTATGTAAAGCAAAATAATGGCCAAGAAATTTACCTATTGTTGATTTAAAATAAAGTTTGATCATTTGTAATAAAGATTGATAAAAAGATCTATTTTGCAGAGTATCTCTTTCTTCAACAATCGGGCCATTTAATTGAATAAGACTACACAAAAAGTTGCTTTTCCTTGCCTAAGGAAAGCGACTTTTTAGATTGATTTTTCCCTTGTTATCAAGCTTTTTACTTTAAGTTCCTTTGACTAATAAGATTTACTTCAGTAAAATAAGGTATATTATATTTGTTGAATAGATTTTCTTTAAAGACAAGAAAAGTAGGTGAACAAAGTGGGGAAATATCAATTGGATTACAAAGGTCAGGCAGCTGTGGCAAAGTTTCATGAAAAACAGACGCCTGCCAAATTTGATAAAAAGCAGCAACTTGAAAAATTGCGTGCGGAGTATTTGAAAAAGAAGCAAAAACAAACAGATAAATAATATGTTAAGTTTTTTGGGATTTTCTGTATATAGTGCAAACCAACACAAGAAAATAGGTAAGTTATTCATCGTTCAAATATATACAGGCTATTTTTTCAAACCTCTTACTTATGCAACTAACGCATGCGTTAGTTCATTAAGAATAACTAAAAAGTCGATTCCTTGAGATGGAAATCGGCTTTTTTAATAAGTGACATTTCCTTAGCGTTGTAAATCCGCATTTTCCTGACGCTACCCCAAGAAGTAATTGAGGATAATGTATCTACCACAGTCGGGCGCTTTAATTGAGTAAGGTTCACAAAAATTATCAAACTTTTTCTATTCGCTCTTTTATCAAGGTTTATTAAGTTAATTTAGTCAAACTTTATTCAAAAGCTACACCTATGTAAAAGTTCTGCTGTAATATTATACCCTCTTGATAAGGAGAAATTATTACTACACAAGTGCCATGTGAATTTCATGTACCGTAATTTAAATAAAAAAATAAAGAGTTTCAAAAAAATTATAAAATGGTTTTCTTGTCCGCATTCTCGGATTTATTATAACATGGTTAATTTGACTTATATAATTTATCACGTTATGATTCCTTTATTATAAAAGAAAGGCTTGAAGATGATGATTCGTCGTTTGAGAAAGCTAAAAAATGTAGCAGTCGTATTAAGCTTCTAAGTAAATTGCAAAAATCTACAATACTTAGAAGCGAGGAATATAGTTATGAAGCATCCATTATTTAATCATTGGTCTGAAACAAAGTATTTAAAAGATATAGTAACAAATCCACTCATTGAAGTAGGAGAGTACTCCTATTATTCAGGGTATTATGGAAATCAAAATTTTGAGGATGGTTGTGTAAGGTATTTATGGGGCGATGCTAAGTCCCAAGCACTGTTCAATCCAATTGAACAGATGGGTTGGCATCTTGATAAGCTCATTATTGGAAATTATGTTTGTATTGCAAGTGGAGTTGTCATTCTAATGGGTGGGAATCATAATCATCACGCTGAATGGATTACAGTGTATCCATTCGCTGAGCAAATCGGACAATCTTATGAACCGAAGGGTGATACAGTCATTAAAAGTGATGCCTGGATTGGTATGAATGCTATAATAATGCCTGGCGTTACAATCGGTGAAGGTGCAATCGTTGCGGCAGGATCTGTCGTATGTAAAGATGTTCCGCCATATACAATAGTGGGCGGTAATCCTGCTAAGGAAATAAAAAAACGATTCACTGATACAGAAATTAATATGTTAATGGAAATGCGTTGGTTTGATTGGGATAGAGAATTGATTGAGAAGGCAATTCCTCTTTTATCTAGTCCAGCCATTGAACCATTATTTGCTTTTTATAAAAATGAAGTGAAAAATAAATAAATCAGCTAGAAAAACTACATTCAATATAGAATGTAGTTTTTTTATTACAAAAAACTAATAGTTTAGAATAAGAATAATTAATATCTGCTATGATTCTAGCAAATAGTTGGATTTAATAATTGAAATTCTTAATATCCAATAAACTAACGCTAGTAGTAAAATCTGTATAAAATAGTTGTCAATTTTAACATCTGATTAATATAGCACTTACAATATATTTTTTGTGAAATTGAAATGAAGTAGCAAGTTATGTTAAATTAAACATTATTCCAAAGTCACGAAGATAAAAGTCATTAACATATTGTGTTATGGTTTCTTATATCAACCCACTAATTATTAAAATTTTTTTAAAAAAACAACAAGTACATGCTTTGTTTTATATTAATTGCATTTAAGGATACATGTAATATATCAACTCTATTAAATAAATTAAATATAAAAAGCCAAACGAACTTTAAAAATCACACTGCCATTAGAGGAGAGAAAGATATGAATACAATCATGATTGTAGAAGATGATATAAAAATCGCTGAATTACTGGGAACGCATATTGAAAAATATGGATACCAAAGTGTTATGATAGAGGATTTTGAAAATGTTTTAGATACATTTCAAAAGCTTAAACCAGATTTAGTACTATTAGATGTAAATCTCCCTAATTTTGACGGCTATTATTGGTGCCGCCAAATACGGGCTATCTCTACTTGTCCTATTATATTTCTATCTGCAAGGAGTGGAGAGATGGATCAGGTTATGGCTTTAGAAAATGGTGGTGATGACTACATTACAAAACCGTTTTATTATGAGGTTGTAATGTCTAAAATTCGAAGTCAAATCAGAAGAGCATACGGTGAATATGCTCCTAAAGTAAAAGAACGAATAGTTGAGCAATCAGGATTATTTCTGTTCCCAGAAAGGATGGAACTTCAACTAGATGATAAGACAATTTTACTTACTAGAAAAGAAACAACGTTATTGGAAATATTGATAACAAAGTCTCCGCTCCTTGTAAAACGTGAAGTGATTTTAGAACAACTATGGGATAGTTCATATATAGACGAGAATACATTGAGTGTAAATATAGGCAGAATTAGAAAGAAATTGCAAGATTTAGGTATTGAAAACGCACTGGAGACAGTTCGTGGTGCTGGATATCGTTTGCATGCTACTTGGGAGAAGGAAGGAAAGGAATAATGAAATTATTTTTACAAGAACATATTCCACTCATTTGTTATACATTTGCCCAATTGCTTATCATTCTTTTTATATATTGGTTTGATGGTTATCCACATATTTTGACAGCATTATATTCTGTATTTTTGGGTGTTTTTTTATTAATGGGTTATCTAATATATCGTTATTATAGTCATCGTTCATTCTACAAGCGTCTATCAACACCAATGGAAACGTTAAATGAGTCAATAAAAGATAGTGATTTGACGCCATTATCAATGGCCTTAGATAAATTACTACAAACTCAATATCAATATTATCAAAACCAATTAAAAAAATGGGAACGAAAACAACAAGAACAAATGACCTTTATGAATCAGTGGGTTCATCAAATGAAAACACCTCTTTCTGTTATTGAGTTAATTACACAAGATGCAGATGACTCTCGATTTGACAGTATTAATGAAGAAACGGAAAGAATAAAAAAAGGATTAGAAATGGTCTTATATGTTGCCCGTTTAGAAACATTTGAACAAGATTTTCATGTAGACAGATTGCAATTATTGGGAATGATTGATTCTGTTATTCATGAAAATAAACGTCTGTTTATACGCAGTTATGTGTATCCACAGGTAAAAGTAGATCCGAGTCTTATTGTAGAAACAGATAAGAAGTGGTTTCGATTTATACTCAATCAAGTGCTGTCAAATGCAATTAAATATTCATCAAGTAAGAAAGAGAAAGTAATAGTATCGGCGTATTCCAAAGGACGAGCAATTATTTTGGAAGTAAGAGATTATGGAGTGGGTATCCCTACTGCGGATTTACCACGTGTTTTCCATCCATTTTATACTGGAGAAAACGGTAGAAAATTTAAAGAGTCTACTGGTATGGGATTATATCTTGTTAAAGAAGTATGTGGAAAATTAAATCATAAGATTGAGCTAGAATCTGAGGTAGATAAGGGAACAATAGTTAGAATAATATTCCCGTATGCATCTCGTTAACCGATGAAAGAATGATTATTCATCGGTTTTTTCTTTTGAATCTTACAAACTTGTTAGATAAATGTTAGGGAAATCGATATGAGACATACTATATATAGGTTACACTTCATGTATCGAAAAGAGAAATGGAAGGTGAAATACTTGTGGAGATACTACATGTTTCAGATTTAGGGAAAGTTTATCCTGGGAAAATTTCATATACAGCATTATCCCATATTGATTTAAAAATAAACAAAGGTGAATTTGTAGGAATTATGGGGCCATCTGGGAGTGGTAAAACAACGCTATTAAATATGGTGTCTACTATAGATGCTCCAACATCAGGAGAAGTAGTAATTCATGGAGAAAATCCATATCTGTTATCTCCAGATCAGTTGTCTTTATTTCGGAGACGTGAATTAGGGTTTGTTTTTCAATCATTTAATCTCCTTAATACATTGACAGTGAAAGAAAATATTGTTCTTCCACTTACGCTTGATGGTGTAAATCCTAGAGAAATGGAAAGGAAAGTGGAAGCTATTGCTGAAAAACTTGGGATAACTGAAATATTAGATAAACGTACGTATGAAATTTCTGGGGGACAAGCACAAAGAACCGCAATCGCGCGTGCTACTATTCATAATCCAAAATTATTACTTGCAGATGAACCTACAGGAAATCTGGATTCAAAATCAGCGCGTGATGTGATGGAACTATTGACAAGGCTTAATAAAGAAAATAGCACAACGATGATGTTAGTGACACATGATGCAATGGCTGCAAGTTATTGTGATCGAATTGTGTTTATCAAAGATGGACAGTTATACAATGAGATTTATTGTGGAGATAATCGCAAAGTATTCTATCAAAAAATTCTAGAGGTTTTAGCATTGTTAGGAGGAAATGCAAATGACTTTTCGACAGTTCGCGTTTAATAACGTCATTCGAAGTAAACGAACATATTTGGCTCATTTTTTAAGTAGTACGTTTGCTATTATGATTTTCTTTACTTATGCATTACTTGCATTTCATCCTAATTTACAAGGCGATCTTGCTACCAGTGTAACAATCAATACAGTTGCAAAGTCAGGACTACAGATATCGCAGGGGTTAATATTTTTCTTCTCATTCTTCTTTATCCTATATTCTGTAAGTGCATTTTTAAAAACAAGAAAAAAAGATTTTGGAATTCTAATGCTACATGGGATGTCACGTTCACAGTTGAATAAATTAGTATTTATTGAAAATATAATAATTGGTATCGCTTCTATTTTAACAGGAATTACAATTGGAATGGCGTTCTCTAAGTTTATCTTAATTATGAGCAACAATCTGTTAATAATTGATAAAGGACTCCCATTTTACATGCCCTTTAAAGCAATTGGAATAACATTTGGAGCTTTCTTCTTACTATTTTTATTTATTTCACTTTTCACTACTCGACTAGTAAATGTAGAGCAATTAGTAGAATTAATAAAAGCAGAGGAAAAGCCAAAGCCTGAACCAAAAGCATCCTTTTGGCTATCTTTATTCGCACTTATTTGTATGGGATTAGGATATACGGCTGTTTTCCATAGTATTAACGCAATTCAGTACAAGGGTTCGAATTATGTATTATTCATGATGGGGGCAGGGGTGAGCTTTGTTGTACTTGGAACGTACTTCTTATTTACCCAGCTCAGTGTGTATGTGTTACGTGCATTAAAGAAAAGGGAAAATATTTTCTTTAAGAAAACAAACATACTAACCATCTCAGATTTAGTGTATCAATTAAAAGATAATGCAAAAATGTTTTTTATGGTCACTATTATTTCTACCGTTGCCTTCACTGCAGTGGGGACTTGTATGGGATTAGGCAACTCATCCATGGCTGAATCGGAAAGTCCTTTTGCATTTTCTTATCAGTCTTATAATAATAACGATTTAGAAAAAGAACATTTAAAAAAAATAGAAAGCGAACTCCATGATGGTGAGTTTAATTTCAAACAGGTGACTTATTCAATAAAACAAATTCGAGATACTCTCTATAACAGTAATTTATTATCAACCGTTATAAAATTAAGTGATTATAATAAGTTAGCTAAGGCATTTGGTTTTGAAAAAGAAAGCTTAAAAGATGAAAATGATAGTGTTGTCATACCTTCAAGAAAAGTTGCTAATACAAAATCTAATCAAAATAACTTTCAATTGTTGTATAGAGATATAAAAAAAGATATGCATGTAAATAAAATACTTACTCCGAAAGAATTACAAGATACAAGAGTAACGATAATTATTGTACCAGACGCTGTATATAATCAAATGATACCGGATCCAGAGAATTACTATTTTGAAAACACTATTAATGGTTTTATTGTGAAAGATTGGGAGAAAACAAAAAAAGTTGCGGAAAATATTGTAGCTGCTTTTCAGAAGGATAATAAAGGTATAAATGAGCATATAGTAGACAGCGAAAAATATACATTTTCGGCTTTAATTCTTACATGGATAGAGATGAGGCAAGGGTTTGGACTTGCATCTATCATGAGTGTATTAATAGGCATTGTTTTCTTTACGTTTGCCGCAAGCTTTTTATATTTCCGGTTATACACAGACTTAGAACGAAATCAGCAGCAATATAAAATGATAGCAAAGGTCGGTTTAAGCAAACCGGAATTAAAGAAAGTTGTGTCACGTCAACTTACATTGTTATTCTTTTTACCAATTTCAATAGCGATTACACATAGTACAGTTGCTTTTATGGCCTTACAAAAGTTAGCCAATTTTTCAGTCTTGGGTAGTTCAGTTATGGTATTAATTTGTTTCTTAGTTTTGCAAATTATATACTTTTACTTTGTTCGTTCTCAATACTTGAAAAAAATGTATAAAACGATTTTTTAATTCAAAAATAATTAAAAGAAGGAGAATATAGGTTGAAAAAAAGACTAAGATTATTGATAGTAGCAGGTATTTTTATTACCATGTTAGGAGCATGTTCATTATTTGGTGCAAAAGATTCTCCAGCAAATGGACTTGCAATAGAGGTTGGCGAGATAGACGAACAAACTAGAAATTCTATAATAGATTTATACAAAGATATAACTATATCAAAAGACTTATATGCAATAAAAAAAGGGACCATAGAAAATAAAAAACACAACATAAAGCTCCCAGCGGATTTTGGGGATTCTAATAATAGTGAAGTGCTATTTATAAGTAAAACAACTGCTGAAAAAATGAATAAAAAAGGGCTTATACGTGAGAGAGATAATAATAGTGGACTCACATCTTCAATTCCCCTGGATTCTTTACACAAAATAAAAAAAGATGAAATTATTTTATTTGCAAATAAAGAATATAAAGACTTGAAAGAACTAACATTTGATGAGAAAAAAATGAATGTTCAATATAAAGGGGATGTATGGCTATCTCCATATCGTGGTGGATCCAACGTGATCCTATTAATTGTAGATGATACATTATTTAAAGAAATAAATGGGAAAGAAAAAACAAGACAATTTCTATCTTTTAATAAATCTTTTGGGAATCTTAATTTAGTCAATCAAGGGAAAGCACCCGAATTAAGAAAGGAAATAGATAAAGTGAATACGGCTTTAGGCACTGAGGACAAGAGAGCCGTCAATTTTGTAAATATTACAGAAAAGTAAAAAATTACGTCTATATGGATAGAACCAGCACCTTCTATATTTATTGATATTTTGTAATATTGAAAAATATAGAAGGTGCTTATTTACCTTGGAGCTGAAATGAAATTCGTTTTACTTAATTTGAAATTTTGCAATAGAATTATTCTAGCAAATAACTTTTTATGATTTACTACTTTATACGGAATTACATCGTTAAGATGTATCTCACAAATAATTTTTCCAACAGATCATGGATGTGATGTTTAATATTTCTGTTGGTATAACAAATAATATTATTTAATATTGTTCATCGGAATATAAAACGAAATTTTAAAGAGTATCTAAATATATCAAAATAGAACAAATTCAAAATTTTATACTCAATCAAAAAAATTTATAATACACGATATTCGAAACGCTCAATGGATACGGATTTAATTGGGGGACAAGCGAGATACGTGTGAAAATATGTTATAGACTTACTTTTATTATGAATTAGATTTTATACTTTTAGAGAGCGCTATATATGCTCACTTAATGAAAATATCCTTTGTAAACTACGTATTTCCCTCTATTTCTGCAATATGTTTTTTTATTACACCTTCTATATTGCAATTTAAAAAGCAGAATGTATGTCTCGATCTACATATCAGGTGATTGGCATGGAATAACTGCTTTAGAGTTGATTCCAATAGGAATCAATATCTAATTTTGTTTTTTATTATTTGTACTAGAATCAATTATGAAATAATCTCCCCATTATGGTTTGGTTTTTATAGATTATCTTAAGAAAAATTAAGAAATATAATCAGTAGTTCTTAATATATTTTATTTATAATTCAAATGATTGCACAAAATCGTTTCTTCATTCTAAAACCGTAATTGTGTTTCTTAACAAAACACCTAGTGCTTTCTTATCTTAAAAGGGAACATATTTATTACTTAGATTGTCTATTACACGTATTACTAAAAATGGATATTCAAATTAAATACAATAAATCCCGTTTGATACCTATTTTTATGTATTACAAAAGTATGAAAGGACTTATTATTTTGAAAAATAAAAGGATGTGTATTGGTGGTGGACAAGTTTAATACTTTTACAGATGAAGCATTGCAAGTGGAAACGAAAAAGACATAACTCAAACAGTAGCTTATCAATCATACAAACGTAGGAGGATATATATGACGAAACCAGTTGTAGACGTGAAAAACGTTCAAAAAGTGTACGGTAAAAAAGGTGAGAATCAATCACACGCATTAAAAGGTGTTTCATTCTCGATTCAAGAGGGGGAGTTTGTCGGTATTATGGGGCCATCTGGTTCTGGCAAAACAACATTATTAAATGTAATTTCGACACTTGATAAAGCGACAGGTGGTGTTATTGAAATTGCAGGAACGGATATTACGAAAATGAAACAAGGTGAGCTTTCAGATTTCCGTTCACAAAAATTAGGGTTCATTTTCCAAGATTTTAACTTATTAGAGAACTTATCTATTTATGAAAACATTGCACTTCCACTTTCCCTTCAAGGTGTTCCATCACGAAATATTGGGCCGAAAGTAGAAAAGGTAGCTGATATGTTAGGAATTTCAGCAATCCTTCAAAAGTATCCATCTGAAGTATCTGGTGGACAAAAGCAACGTTCAGCAGCGGCACGTGCGTTAGTTCATGAACCAGCAATTATATTAGGAGACGAGCCAACAGGAGCTCTTGATTCTAAAAATGCAACCAGTTTACTTGATGCCATGACAAACTTAAATCAAGAGCAAGGTGTATCTATTATGATGGTTACACATGATCCGTACAGTGCAAGTTACTGTCAGCGTATTTTATTCATTCAAGATGGTGAGCTATATAAAGAAATTCATCGCGGTGGTATACGTGAAGAGTTCTATAAAGAAATTTTAGACGTACTTGCAGATTTAGGCACACAAAAAGCGTAAGAAAAGGGGTTTGGGCATGTTATTTAAACTTTCCATGTCAGGGTTAAAAAGTAAATTACAAGATTATATTGTCTTACTGGTTGGTCTTATTGTATCTATTTCAATTTTCTATATGTTTCAAACGCTAGCACTAAATAAAGGGTTCCTTGAATCTAATGCACATGTGGGTCCTATTGTATATATATTCCACATTGGTTCCTTTTTATTAGCAATTGTAACATTTTTTTATATTTTATATGCAAACTCTTTCTTATTATCTCTTCGCCAAAAAGAGTTTGGCATGTACATGATGTTAGGAGCAAAAAAGCATAAAGTTACCTTACTTATGTTTATCGAAACAATCGTATTAGGTGCCGCATCTCTTGTAATCGGAATTGCAGTTGGTGTAGGACTTGCAGAGGGTATCGGTCGGTTATTAATGAAACAATTGGAGTTAACTGGAGAAGGTTACAAAGCTTTGTACATTCCATCTATGGTTGTTACTTGCATCTTCTTCTTTGCATTATTTGTACTATCAGCAAGTATGAATAGTATTAAATTATCACGTATTTCTGTATTACAACTTGTACATGCAGATGCACAAACAGAGCATGTCGCGGTAAAAGGAAAAATGGCAGCTGTAGTTGCATTCCTCGGTCTGATTTTGCTAGGTATTGGTTATGCATCACTGATCTATATACCACATGAAAAAGATCTAGGAATCGTTCCTAAATTAATGGCTCTTGGATTAATCACAGCAACAGTTAGTACTTACATGTTATTTGGATCACTTCTCCCAGTTATGATTAGAAAGTTAAAGAGTAATAAAAAGCGTAGTGAAAAAGGGCTTAATGCTTTTACTTTTGCTCAATTAAACTTCCGCATTAATGGCCTAACAAATGTGCTTGCAACGGTAGCAATCTTAGTGGCTCTTGGCGCTGGTGGAATTGCGTGTGGTCTGGCATTTAAAAACGACGTTTTAAAGCAGACTGATAAAGGAACAATTTACGATTCGGTAGTTCATAATCCAACAGCGGAAGAAAAGGACATTTTGAGTGGTATCTTATTCCAAGAGAATCTTGAATATCGCTACAAAGTAGATGATAAGTATGTTTATTATATAAAAGAAGATTTAGAGAAAAATCGTCCTTTAGTAAAAGATAGAAAAAATGGGAAGACGCTGAAAGTTTCAGAGGAAATTCCCATGGATGCATTTGCATTGTCAAGACAATGGGGTAAAGATGATGGGAAACCAAAACAATGGAGCGACGCTTTCCAAACAATCCAGCCAATGTATATGTATCCTGATCATAAAGTGAAAATTGTCGATCAAAATATATACGATAGTATGAAAGGTACAGAAAATACGGTGTTTATTGGGAAGACAGATGATTTTGGATCATACATAAAAGAATGGAAAAAACTTGATGAATTACAGGTAGCGAAATATAAAAATGTGAAAGCGGCAGAACTGGATAGTAAGTATCAAACATATAATATGAATCATGGTTTTGCCAGCGGACTAATGTTTATGGGTTTCTTCGTTGGAATTGCGTTCTTAGCAATGATGGCGAGTTGCTTAATGTTTAAAATTCTATCTGGTGCATCCAAAGATAATACACGTTATCAAATGCTTCGTAAAATCGGTGTTCGCCGGGAGTTATTAATACAATCGATTTATAAGGAGTTATTCTTCGTATTCTTAGTCCCAGCAATTGTGGGTATCGCTCACATATTAGTTGGTATGAACATGTTTGGCCCTCTTTTAATTGATCCGTACTTTCGTATTTGGTTACCAATTGTTATTTTTGTAGTGATTTACTCGATTTACTACTTGATTACAGTTCAATTGTATAAAGGAATTGTACTTCCGAAAGAAAATTAATGTAATAATGTTATGTATACTAACTATCAACATAATTGGCCCCCGTATGATGAAGTGAAAAAATACTATGTAAGCAAAATAGAAAGTGAATTTGAGATACAAATATGCAGCAATGAGCGGCAGAAAGTGTTAGAAGAAAAGTAAATACAAGTAGGGGTCGCATTTCATGTATAACTTACAAGAAGTTATGTATGAGCAATTAAAAGAGAAAAATACTATTCTTTCTATATCTTAATAATGAAGGAAAATGAAGAGGCAAGATAGCAGCGTTCCTACATTGAGTACTACTTTAACCTCATTTGTAGGAACGCTTGCACTATCCCATTACAATAAAATTGAATAATCATCCAATATTAATTGTTAACTATAATCAAAATTTTGATAGGATGGAATAATTATCAAAATAATATCTTGTATTCATTGTATTTATTTTAGCTATTATTTAAAATTGGGTCTGCACCAAAAGAGTGTTAATAAACATAAAACTTGTAAACCTTATTCATCATAAGGATTATCGTTTTAGAAAAGGAGTGTATGTTGAAAAAATTTTTAAAGGTAATTTTAATCTTATTAGTAATATTTATAGGAATTATGTTGGGAAGCATAATTTTAAATAAAACAGATCATACAGAGTTTAAGTCTTTAGATAACACGGATCAAAACATGTTAAAAGAATTATCTACTATTTATAAGAGCTTCGAAGAATCGAGTGATAAACTTTGGAATGAAGATTATCGCTTCGAAAAAATGCCATTGGTTCTGATACGTAGTAATAAAGACGGGGGATTCTTTAGACAAGAAGCTTATGCAGTTAATGTACCGGGATTAGAAAATAGTATTTTTGCAAAGGAAATAAAAGTCTCAAATTCTCTGCATCTACCTAAAATCTATCGCTTAACTCGTTTTGATTTTAGAACTATTTCTACCTGGATTCCTTGGAACTTTGGGATAATAAATATTAACGATATGGATGTGTTTTATTTAAAATATTATTCTAAAATGTTTAGTAATCCAGATTTATATTTTGATTTTTCGTCTTTCTTATTACATGAAGCTTTTCATGCTTATAAACAAAAAGATTGGACATATGATGCAAATGATGGAGAGTCTATTCACGAATATCCGATTAATAAAGAAAATTACGCGCTAATGGGATTAGAATTTAAGCTATTAGATAAAGCAATGATTGATACGAACTCAGAAAGTATTAATCAGGCATTATATGATTGGACAATTGTACGTAACTATCGCTATAAAAAATGGCCTCAATTAATTGGAGAAACAAAAACTGAAGCAATAGAAGGTTCAGCACGATACTTAGAGTATCGTTATAGTAAGTTAACTGGTGGAAATCTTATGGTACTTGCAAAGAAACAGAATCCATATCATGTTACTTTTATGGAGGCGTTCAACTTCATTGCTAATGGACAGGCAGAATCTCCAAGGTTTTTAGAGCGGAATATGAGATATGAGACTGGTTCAGCTCTTGAATTAAGCATGGACAAAGCAAATATTCCATGGAAAGAAGCTATTGAAGATAGTGCAACCAAACAAGGAAAGACGCCATATGAAGTATTAAATACGTACTTTAATATAAATAATACGCTCACAATTGAAAATAAAATCGAAGAAATTAAAGAGAACAATAACTATGAAACACTTTTAGAACAAGGAGAAAAACTGGTGAAAATAAGTAACGAGTAAAGAAAATAAGATTTGAAAAAGAATTTCCTTTAAAGGACGTATTGAAGAGGATTCTTTTTTTATTTTATAAATTATATACACTACCGGTGTAATCAAAAAAATTTAATTAAAAGAAGGAATATCAAAACAATTATTTTTTATTAAAAGCTAAATTTAATGAAGAAGAAAACTTATTAATTGTAAATGGATCTAAAGAAAATTTAGAACAATATTTAAGAAGGTATCTCTTATACCGATTATGTTATTTTTGGTCTTTCAATTATAAGTTTACAAAAAGAGAGGATAGAAATGTACCACCTGCTTATGTCTTTAGTTGTTCAATACGAGAAAAATGTGGAGGAATAATATGGATTCAAAAATTCTTATTGTTGATGATGATAAAGAGATTAGAAATCTTATCTCTGTTTATTTGGAAAATGAAGGTCTGAAAACTCAAAAGGCTGAAGATGCTATGGAAGCTTTACAACTGTTAGAAGAAAAGGAGTTTGATCTGATTATTTTAGATATTATGATGCCGAATATGGATGGTATTGAAGCGTGTATGAAGATTAGGGAAGATCGCAATATGCCTATCATTATGCTATCTGCAAAATCTGAGGATATAGACAAAATTCAGGGACTGGCCTCTGGTGCAGATGATTATTTATCAAAGCCGTTTAACCCATTGGAATTAATCGCTAGGGTAAAATCCCAATTAAGAAGGTTTAAAAAATACAATACGTCAATAGAACATAATAAAAGCATTCTAGAAATTGGTGACTTAACCGTGAATACAGATACTCGTCAAGTATGGGTAAGGGGAAAAGAAACAAGGCTAACTCCAAAAGAGTTTGATATTCTCGAACTACTTGTCCGTAACAAAGGGATTGTCCTGAGTGTTGCAAAAATATATGAATCAGTTTGGAAAGAGGTTTTTTATAAATCAGATAATACCGTCATGGTGCATATTACAAAAATAAGAGACAAAATTGAAGAGGATTCTAAACATCCCATTTATATTAAAACTGTTTGGGGAATTGGGTATAAAATATGAAGAATGTTAGTTTCAGAAATAAGATCATTATAAAACTTCTTGGTGCTGTTGCAGTTAGTTTTTTTATTTCATTTGGTTTAACAATCCTCATTTTGGTATACGTCATAGATCCATTATTTATAAAACACGAAGATTTTGGCATGTTTGAATTCAGAATCGTAATGTTGTTCTTATTCACGTTCGCAATCTTCAACTTTATAGTGATTTTTTTGATATTGGTTCGAAAAAAAATAGTATATTTGAAGCTCATTTCTGATAATGTGAATGATATTGCCAATGGAAAACTGGGTTTGACTATTGGGATTAACGGGAAGGACGAATTAACCCAACTTGCTCAAAATATTAATTATATGTCCAAGGAATTAGAGAATACATTTGAACAGGAAAGAAGATTAGAACATACAAAAAATGAACTCATTACTAATGTATCTCATGACTTGCGTACACCGTTGACATCTATTATCGGATATGTAGATTTATTAAAAAGAGGGCAATACGACGGTAAAACACAATTACAGGAATACCTAGAAACCACTTATTTAAAATCACAGAGATTGAAATATCTAATTGATGAACTGTTTGAATATACCCGTTTATCAGGCAGCGATACTAAGTTAAACCTTAATGAAGTTGATTTGTCAGGTTTGTTGGAGCAAATAGTTGGAGAATATATTCCTATATTTGAAAAGGAAGGTTTAAGTGTTCAAAAATCAATAACGGAAGAAACAATACCTATTTTCATGGATGTAGAAAAAATGGTACGTGTTTATGAAAATCTGTTTATGAATGCGATAAAGTACAGCATGAAACCATCCGAATTATCAATATGTCTTGAACTAATAGGGAACAAAGCAATTTTGAAAGTATCAAATAAAGTCGAGAAGCCGCCTGTTAGCAATCCTAATAAATTATTTGAAAGGTTTTTCAGGGGTGATAAGGCAAGAGAAGATGGTCAAGGAAATGGACTGGGACTCGCTATCTCAAAAAGAATTGTTGAACTTCATAATGGTAATATACATGTAGAATATAAAGAAGGTTGGATATCCTTTATTGTTGAACATCCAATCATATAGAATGGCTTATGGAATAAAAGGTTCCATAAGCTTTTTTTAAAACTTAAGAAACTTCTTAAGTTAATAATTCAAGTAGGCCATTCATAGTAGAAATGATACTGACAAATTAATTTATTTATTACTATAAAGCAAGTATTGGAATAAAGGGGAAGTTCATTGATATGAGTAATGGAAGAGACGATAGTAAATTTAAATTGTGAATTAAAAGGGCAAACTTTTATGTTAGTGAGGCATTTAGGATGCAAAATAAGAGCGCAATATTTTAAAGGGCATCTTGTGATATAACTAAGTAGAATTTTGAACAAGGGGATGATGAGATGAATAAATTGCAGGGGAAAGTTGCATTAATAACTGCACTGTTGATTAGTTATGTATCAGTACTAATTCCGCTTCGGAAAATTCAAAAGAATAATGTTATAGATGTAATTAGAGAAGAATAGCAGTAGTAATAGAAATATATGGTTTTTATGCAAATATAGTAATTTTTGAAAAAAGACTGACAGACTCTGTCAAGTAGACAATAAGAAAAGGACTAATCTACTAGTGTGTCTCGATATTTAATCAGGACACACCGGTTTTATTTTTTGTAAACATGGAACAAATGTATTACTTAGATTGTCTATTAAGTGTAATCCTAAAAAATATGAAAGTACGGATCATTTTGAAAAATACAAGGGTATTAAAAAGAGGGATGTGTGTGGAAATACGAAGTATCAGTGCGCCTAAAGGGTGTGATGAGATGGTCTATATGAAAGCGATCCTAATGTCTTATATGTATATAGAATTTGATAACACTGTCTATTTTTTTGGGGATTATGTTAGAATAACGCTTTTTTGAATACAAAGATATTGGAGGTAACAGAAGTGAAAGGTATGTTTTGCAAGAGATTTATTGGAATAATAACAGTGCTTACACTATTTTGTAGCATGGTTGTTACATCTGGGAATGCATCAGCGGAAACAGTCCCTGCTATAGACGTAGAAGCAGGATCAGCAATTTTAGTAGAAGCAAATTCCGGGAAAATTTTATATCAAAAAAATGCAGATGAATTATTAGCAATTGCTAGTATGACAAAAATGATGAGTGAATACTTAGTTCATGAAGCGGTGGATAAAGGAAAACTTAAATGGGATCAAAAAGTTAAAATTTCTGAATATGCATATAAGATTTCGCAAGATCGCTCATTATCAAACGTTCCATTAGAAAATGGTGGCTCTTATACGGTAAAAGAGTTATATGAGGCAATGGCAATTTACTCTGCAAACGGTGCAACAATTGCTTTAGCTGAAGAGATTGCTGGAAAAGAAGTCAATTTCGTAAAAATGATGAACGATAAGTCAAAAGAGTTTGGAATGAAGAATTATATATTTGTAAACTCTACAGGTTTAACAAACCAAGATTTAAAAGGATATCACCCAGAAGGGACAACTCTAGACGAGAAAAATAAAATGTCCGCAAGAGATTGTGCGATTTTAGCACAACGTCTCATTCAAGATTTTCCGAAAATATTAGATACAGCAAAAATCCCCAAAAAAACATTCCAAAAGGGTGGCAAGTATCCAATTGATATGGTGAATTTTAACATGATGTTAAAAGGTTTAATTAAGCAATACGAAGGTGTTGATGGATTGAAAACAGGAACTACTCCAGAAGCCGGAGATTGTTTCACTGGTACAGTAGAAAGAAACGGTATGCGTCTAATCTCTGTAGTGATAAAAGCAAACTCTCATACAGCACGTTTTGATGAAACAAAGAAATTATATGATTATGGATTTGCGAATTTTGAAGTGAAGAAAGTCTATGGGAAAGATTCAGTAGTAAAAGGGCATGAAACAGTGCGAGTAGCAAATGCAAAGGGCCAAGATGTAGTTGTTCAAACGAAGCAAGCTGTTTCACTTCCAATGCCAAAGGGCAACAATGACGTTTATAAAAAAGAATTTAAAGTATCGAATAAAGAACAAGAAGCGCCTATTAAAAAAGGCGTAACAATTAGCCAAATGATTATATCACCTAAAGATAGTACAGATCCTGGGTTTTTATCAGGTAAATCATTACAAGTAGACCTTGTAACAAAATCTGAAGTAGAACAAGCTAATTGGTTTACACGTTTAATGCGCGAAATAGGATCTTTCTTTAGAGGTATGTGGAATAGTGCGGTTGATATAGTAAAAGGCTAACTTTGTAGGATAAAACTAAATATTAGCCTGAAACAAAAGGTTTCAAAGTATTATAGATTCTTATGTGGATGGCTTGGAATTGAAGATTGCATTAATTCTCAAATTTGGTTCTTTGGAACTTTTGGTATTGCAATCAAGCTAAGATAAATTTGTATCCATATAATCAAAAAACGCTATTCTTTTTGTAGAAATATACAGAAAGGATGGCTTTTATTTTCGATCTTTTGATTCAAAGGATTCTGGTGCAATGTTAGTTTAATAAAGTTACATGATGAGTAATCATTCATTATTCGATCAAGTGACAATAAAAAAATAATACCTGGTACTTATTTCTGTTATCAAATTTTATAAAAAATTAATAAAATCTTTTCTTTCTATTAAATATTTTGTTTTAAATTAATTGTATAAAGAAATGGAGGCTAGAAAATGAATTTTTTTAAAAAATTTAAGTATCTTTTATAGCGTTTATCGCTATGTATAGAGTTATTCTTTAATTTTAATCGAATAAAAAAGTCAGGAATTGGAGAAAACTCTCTTCCTTGCAACAGTAAATGTACTGAAAGTGATAAAGGTGGATGTTGTATGGAAGAAACCCCTAATAATTCCACTTAAAAATTGGCAATTAATGAAACAAAGAATAATCAAATATTATTAGTGACAATCTCTGATACTGACAAGTGAGGTGACGTCGATGAGAGGGACATTAATAAAAATCGGAGTATTTATTTTGGTTTTAACAGTAGGGCTATATATTACAAAATACGCATATGACCATCATACTAACCGAGTTAAAGTAAGAAACACGATACAACAAATATCAATAGAGCATGGTATGCCACCATGGATTCCTTTATCTATTGCATTCCATGAAAGTAAGTTTGATCAAAATGCAGTCGGAGATCAGGGAACATCATTTGGACTGTTTCAGCTCCATCGAGGTGGACTAGCACCTAAAGATTTAACGAACGAAGATTTGAAAAATATAGAAACGAATACTCGAATTGCAATATCTAATATGACAAATGCATATAACCGTGGTTTACAACAAAATTTAAAAGGGCCAGAGCTATTAAAACATGTTGCAAATACCTCAGGGTGGCCTGGCAATAAGGGTGTTCAGTGGACAGATAAACAGACAGACTATAACAAGGGTTTAGAAAACAGTTTTAAAATGTTTTCTAAACAACAATACGATTTTATAGAATGAAATTTCTTTTTTCTTTCTATTATTATATAACTTATGCCTAAATTCGAAAGTTCCCTTAAACAGATACATAGATTGACTTTGTACTGCTTATATTAGGAATTTAAAGAAACAATATGTACAATTCTCCCACTACACTAGTATAGTGGCCTTTATTAACAGCAAAATCTACAATTTACAAGGAGAACATTTTATGAGTAAGAGAATAAAAGAATTAGATTCCATACGAGGATTAGCAGCACTTACAGTGGTATTTGGACATTTTTGTTTAATGCTACCATCGTTGCCTAATTCTATTAAATTTTCCCCGCTTAGGTTTTTATGGGCGGGTGGAGAAGCTGTAATCGTTTTTTATGTACTAAGTGGTTTTGTGTTATCTATGGCACTTTATCATTCAAAAACAAATTATTGGGGATATTTAATTAAGCGATTTGTACGAATCTATATCCCTTATTATTTTTGGATAATCATTACCTTTGCTTTATTTATTTTATTCTCGCCGTATGAAGTGGCTGGACTACGGGATTGGTTCTATGATAGGTGGCAGGGGTCTATAACAAAAATAGATATTATAAACCACTTTGTGCTTCTTAATAACTTTTTTACGGAAAATTATAATCCAGTTATCTGGTCATTGGCTCAAGAAATGCGTATATCTATTGTGTTTCCTTTGTTATTCCTTCTTTTTTATAAACTGAGTTGGAAGAAAACGATACTATTTGCTTTGAGCTTTTCTTTAATTAGTGTTTTCCTTAATATGTTGCATATAGGGAAAGCAGAGGGATTTTATAATGGTTATGCCGATACACTGCATTTCACATCGATGTTTATGGTTGGAATGTTAATTTTTAAGCATCAGGAAAAGCTTATCTACTTATATAGGAATATGAAAAAATTTAATAAAGGATTTCTTATTGCATTAGGGATTATTCTATATTTATATTCCATTTTAATTTATGGTTTTTCCCGTAATGATACTACTTTCTTATTAAAAGATTGGGGTGTCGTAATCGGTGTTAGTATATTTATAATAATGGCCATGAGTAACCTAAAAGTGAAAGCATTTTTAAATAAGAGTGTATTTGTATACTTAGGAGAAATTTCATACAGTATCTATTTGTGTCATTTTCCAATCATGATGGTACTATTTAAACTTTTGTATACAAAGATACCTATCTTTTTCCTTCTTGCTTTGTGTATTTCAATGACAATACTTTTTTCGATAGTTTCGTATCAGTTAATTGAAAAGAAATGTATCAACTGGGCAAAACAAAGAACAATAAATTTTCGAAAAAAAATGTAATGCTTGAAGGAATTTTATTTCTTTAGTAAATATACGTATATTACCGGATCCTAAGTATATTAGGATCCGGTCAATTATGGATTCTATATAAACATACTAAAATTGAATAAATTTTTAATCTTATACTTAACTTCAAAAATCCTCTTACTAAAGAGAATCTTCGTAACGTTTATCCAAACATAGCCGAAAATACAATTAGTAAAACGCTAGTTTCCTGGTAGCCGCTTGTTCATATAAAGTTAGTTTCAAGAGTATAGGTTTAATTCTATATTAATAATTATTAGGGGTAACAACACATCGCTACCTATATCTAGATTGTTATATAAAACTATTGAATATTTTATTCGTAAAAACAGAGGTGTAAAATGAATTTTATTTCCGAACTACTAGTTCTCGTTGCAATTCCTACAATACAACTTACATTCTTGTTACTACTCCTTTTTGCTTTTAGCTACTTTGTAGTATACAAAAAGGTATGTAGAGGAGGAAAAAAATTTACTGTACAACAAATTATATTGTTTATGTTAATAATAGGATATTATTCCCTTGCATTATCAGCCACTTCATTTGGTCGTCCAGATGATATAACTTTTGCAAGAACAATTGACTTTGATGTACTTAGTGTTTATAAAAAAGCATGGAATACCTTTTCATTTTCTTCTTTTTTCCATATCATTGTGAATATAGGTATGCTTTTTCCGTTAGGAATTTTACTACCTTTATTTAGTAATGTTTTTCAAAAAACAAAATGGATGTTAATCAGCTCAATTATAGCAAGTTTATTGATTGAAATCCTTGAATTTATAATGCAACGTGGAAGTATGGAACTAGCCGATTTACTTCATAATACTTTAGGAATGATGCTAGGATATTCTATGTTAAATATAGTTCTTATATTGTTGAAGAAAAAAGAAACAGATACACAAATGACCAAATATTTATTTCTTCCGATTACAGTAAGTTTTGTTGCACTTGGAATAATGATTTCATATCAAATGAAGGAATTTGGGAATATGCCTTTAGATCCCATTACAAAAACAGACATGACTGATGTCACTATAAAAACATCAATAGAGTTAAAAGACGAAGGTAATAAAATGCCTGTTTATAAAGAGGGAATTACAAAAATGGCTAATGACAATGAGCCAGTTACAAAAAAATCACATATTCGAGATGTCGAAATTCTGTCTCCCAAAGAAGTATTTCAAAAACTAAAACAAGGAGACTTTGATCCTATAATATCTTTCAAAGCAGGTGATACATTAGTCATTACAGATTATAATATAGATTACTACGCTGATACAAAAGGCTTTTCTCAACCTATATATGTTTTTCAAGTACGCTTAAATGATAATGGAAAAGATAGTTGGTCTCAACCTATTTCTGCGAGAAGATAACGTAGATTTTCATGTTTTTGTTCATGTGAAATAGTTTAATCGAGTTGTCTTGCTCATTTGAAAAATCTCCTATGGAATTTAATTTAAATTGAAAAACATTTAAGAAGAACAATTACGCTGTGGGATATTGTATAGTGTAGATATGAATAACAAAAAAGGGGGACTAGATATGTGGAAGCGATTTGTAGCGATTGGTGATAGTTTTACAGAGGGGATAGGGGATGAAGTTGAGGGAATAGCATTAAAAAGCTGGGTAGATCATTTTGTTCAACTGTGTGTAAATGATTTGAAATATGCTAATTTTGCAAAACGTGGGTTAGTAACTAAAGAAATTCGCTCACAGCAATTGGAGCAGGCATTAACTTTTAATCCAGATTTGGTTAGTCTAATTGCAGGTGCAAACGATGTTTTAAAAGGACGTTGGAATCATCATACATATAAGAACGATATGGAATTTATGATAGATACATTAAGTAAAACAGGTGCTGATATTATTATAGCAAACCTTCCAGATTTTACAGTTAGGCTTCCTTTTTCTTCTGAAAAAAAACAAGTATTAAAAGAACAATTATTAGAGGCAAATGAAGTTATACTTTCACTGAGCAGAGAGTATAAGCTTCATCATGTTGACTTTTGGAATCATCATTTAGTTATTGACAATACGCTTTGGTCTACGGATTTAATTCATCCAAACTCAAAAGGATATGTAAAAGTTGCTGAATTGATTTTTAGTAGTTTGCCTGTACAGAAGTCAGAATAATAGTTCACTATTTAACAAATATGATATAATTTGTATTAAGAGATGTTTTTTTAGGAATTCCATCAAGTTCTATATTGGTATCTTTGAGACAAGAAATCGAAAAAAACCTCAAGTATATAATTCATGCTTGAGGTTTTTTATAATAAACAAGAAAAGACACCCTAGGGTGCCTTCCTCTGACTTGAACCATCTTAATTTTAATAATATTGGGCTCCCATCCAATATTATTTTATCACGTTAAGTAATATTGTTCATTGAGAAATATGATTCAAATCTATATTTTGTTGTGATCCAAAGTAGACTTCTGAATCTTAAGCATCATTGCTACGTCTTTGCCAATTTATCCGGATTGAGAGCTGTCGGTTTTATATGTCATAACATGATTTTTTGATTTCAGTAAACTCTTGTATTCCCACCTTTTTTGGGTAGTTGTCTAGAATCTATATTATAAAATTGAGCACATTAATTAAGGATTGTAAAAAAAAGAGGTCATCCATCCTATGCCTAAATTGCGGTTAATACCTTCTGATTTGAAACATATTTCTAGAAGAGAACATGAAATCCCTGAAGGTGTAAAAATGATTAAGGCACCAAATATTTTGGAGCACGGGAGTGAAGTTAGAGCAAATTTGAACTTTATACAAAGGTGGGAAATAAGAATCTCACTAATTGATGTTAAAAGGGAAGATCTAAATGGCATATAAAAACGGGCCATAACCTAGATTTATCATCCATAAAATGTCCCGTTTAACTGGTTGTCCAAATAGTTAGTTAAGAATTAAGGTTCTGGTGCAAAGATAAAATAATAGAGAATATAGCGCATATATTTCGAGCGGAACTGTATTTTATGCTGTTAGCCCAAACACTTGAATAGGTTTTGCTTTTCCATACTGATCACGTCCTTTTTAGAGTACTAGTATCAGTATGTCCAAGTTTCAGAGATTAGTTACAAATGAATAGCATAGTTAAAACATTCTAGTACAAAAAAGGTTGAGGAATATTGGATATAAAATATGATAAATACGAGTTATTAGAAATATTCGAGGATGAACCAGAAGATTATTATATTCCAGGTGCGGGTGCGTATAGATATTGCAAAATCGATAAACTTGGATTTGAATTGGTAATGATTATGTTCTATTATGATGCAACTGTTGAATTAAAAATGCTTTATGAAGACAAACGTATCATTGAAACCAAGATGGAGTCGGTGAAACAAATTTATACGCGTAATGACTCGCTATACATTCAAGGGGCAAAAGCAAAGAAAAGAATCGAAGTGAAATTCAAGCCACATTTTACAGTTGAAATAGAAGAATTCTAAAAGCTGAAATATAAGGTGTTTTCTTATACAAAAAGCGCCTACATGGGCGCCTTTTGTATTTCTTAAAATGACTTAAGATGCGTTTACTTGAGTTCATTAGGTAGTTAGAGCTTGATAGACTAACTTAAACGAAAAATGTTGAGCAGTTCAATTTCATTATACATCAATATATCTAAATAAAAGATGCAATTGTGCATCTCAATTTCTGTATCATAATTTCCAAACTTGACTCACGAATAGAAAAACAGTGAGCATAATAATAATGATGCTTATCCGATACATCCATGGATTTTCTTTTTTCCCGTTTCTTTTCTTTCTTCGTTTTGCTAATAGCCATAGTCATTGAGATGGAGGAAAAACAACCAGTTATTGAAGAGCAGCCAATAAGTATACTAAATCAAGAAATCCTAAATAGTATTGAGTTTTATATTGAAAAGATGAACACCTATAAAGAGAAGAATAATAAAAGTATACGTGAGTTAGCAAAAGAAATAGAGATTTCATATTTAACACTTTCAAGGATGTTATGTGGTAAAAGAAAACGATTAAATGATGATACCAAGATTAAACTCGATAAGTGGATAGAGAGACAAGAGGTAGTGAATTTATTATAAATTTACTACCTCTTGTAACATCATATATTTTCACCATATCTTGATATAATTACGTGAGAAAGAAATATACTTTTGTTATGTTAACAAGGAATACTAATAGAAAAGCGTGTTCCTTTTCCTTCTTTACTCTCTATGTCTATATCTCCGTTTAATTCTTTAATAGTACTGTAGGCAATCATGGTACCCAGTCCAGTGCCTTTTTCAGTTGTTGAATAAAATGGTAAGGCAATTCGTTTTAGTTGTTCGGAGGACATTCCAATTCCTGAATCAATAATATCAATAACAATATTCCCTTTAATTTTTTGTATATTAATTTGCAATACTCCACCATCTATCATAGCCTCGATACCGTTTTGTATGATGTTAGTTAAACACAGTTTTAATTTTTCAGGATCAGCATTTATAAAAAGGGAGTCTGTAATATTCAGTTTTAATTTAACATTGTACGATAGAGCGATTGGTGAAATAGCATCTTTCACCTGATTTAAAATGTGATTAATATCTAGTTTCTCTTTTATAATGTTTTGTGGTTTGGTTAAAGATAAATAGTTATTTATAGTAGATTGTATTTGCTGCATTTCAAGTAACATAATTTCTAAGTACTTATCTTGAGACATCTTAGTGTTCTCATTTTCATTTAATAATTGAGTGAATCCATGTACCGTGGTCAGTGGATTATGAATTTCATGCGCAATAGATGCAGCTAGTTCACTAGCTATATAAAATTTTTCTGCTCTTTGCATTCTTTCTTTCATTTTAAATTTCTCAATCATTCCCTCTATTAAATAAACGGATAATAATACTGTAAAAATATTAATGACTATATAATTTAATAAAAATTCAATGAGAGTAGAGCCAATTTTACCACCTGTGTTTATTTGAGTTATAATACCAAAGATAGAAAGTGAAGTTGTACATATCAAAACAAGTAGTATGCTTAATAATATCTTTTTTTCCTTGAAATAAATGGGTAACAAGTAACGAAACATTATTGTAATACCAGTAATAATAGTAAAGATAATAAATGATGGGAAAACTCCGCTTCCACCTAAGTAAAATCTATAAGAAAGATATAAAATTCCTATAGAAATAATGCTCTTTGTATTTCCATATAGAAAAACTAATATTATTGGAATAAAACGTAAATCATAAATAAACCCAGCATGTAAATGAAAAGGAAAAGTCATACAAAAAATAATTGCAATGGAGGAAAGAACAGAAATTAATATATTATTACATGCTATTTTTTCTTTATGTTCTAGCCAAAATACTTGATAGCTAAGGATACAAATAATAATAATAAAGGTATTTAATAATAGTGTAGAAATTCCCATAGTTTATGCCTCTCTGCTAGTTTGTATGTAGTATTATGAATGAATTTAATTTAGATTTTCTATCTTTAAAAAGAAAGGGAAGGGTATTTGAAAAGTGATCTTTTACTATGTATATTAGAACCGATGAGGAAGATAGAAAAATTATCTATTAAAAAAGCTATTTTTAGTTATGTGCATTACAAATTGAAAGTAGCCCTTGTATAGGTGACGGATGATGCAATTTTTAGAATAATTATACTTTTTAAGGAGTGAATATTCTGGAAAATAAGTATGGATGGCGACAGATATTTCATAGCCTTCGCTATATTAACATGAAATTTATCAAATTACAAAGTGAAAATTAAAAATTTTTATTAGTTTATTTTATTTGAAAACGAAAAAGTATTCAACAGAATGTCACGATTTCATTGTAATATTGCTTTCTTACTTTAGTTTCCATAACTATGATCAGTGCTATGACTTACATAATAGGAAATGAATAGCAGCTGATGAAAATCCCTTAAGGAAGTTCATATTTTTTCAAAATGTATTATGCTACAAGACAGATTAGTTTTAACGATTAAAAAACTGTTGAGGTATTCCAGCAGTTTTTTGTTTTTGTGAAAGAATTGGATCCGTTATATTAGAAAGTTGTAGTATGCAAGATTGTATGAGAAAGATGGTTGATATTTTATTAACAAAACTTGGAGAGTCACTATGTCCAATTATCCTATTAGTGAAGGAATGGGCGACTAATAATATGGAGAAGGTTTTGGAAAACAGAAATAACACTAAATAATATTTTAAACCTGTAATTGGTCATTACAAACAGCTTAAAAAGAAAAAACGATTGCCTCTTAGGATCCAAGCAATCGTTTTTTTTATTTTTTTCGGAGATGAAATTTTTGTTTTTGTACCCTTTCTCCATCAAGTTAAAAAAATGGTTGTTCCCCAGTAATGAAAAAAATGAATTTAATTCTCATAAATAACTGTAAAGTGGTAAAAATTTCGTTTTGGGGGTAATTCAAAATCTTAAGTTAATGGGCATGGGTTGGAACCCTTTCTTTGTTTAGGCCGGATATCCGCCTGTTGGCGGTGGCCAAGCACTAAATAATCTGCGAATCAGCACAATTTCTCCTAAATGGTAGGAGTTGTGAGATGCAATATTGCGTAGAACACCGCCCGGGGTTTCACCAGGCCATTCTTCCAATGTTTTGTCCAATTGAACAGTTTGGGCAATCGCGCATGCCTGTTCAATCCCCTGAAGAAAATACTGAATAATCTGTTGCCACTCTTCCTCACTGCCAGGACATTTTTCTTCAGGCCAGCTCTCTTTTACATGGACAGGCAATGCAGGCTTCTTCCCCTGAGCGGATAATAAGAGAAAATCTTGCCAGTAGGTCATGTGTTTCACTAATTGATAAATAGAATAAGGCAGTTCCTCTCTGCGTTTTCCCGCAAGCGCCACGTCTATATCCGACAAAGCATTCTTGATGGGAAGATGTCCGCGTTCTCCTCTTAACGATTTTACTAATGCCTCGCTAAACGCTTTATTTGATTGTTCCATAATAACTGACTCCCATCCTGTTTTATTTTCTAATTTGCTGATTTTATGGTTCCGTCTCTTTTATATGCACTAAATATATTATAGAAGATTTACGACTATTAAGAGAAAACGAAATAAGGAAAAAATAACAAGAATTACTGACTTCTTAACGTACAGGAAATCGGTGGTTTTTATTTAAATAGTAACTTAACGTACAATTGTAGTAACAGATAAATCGAAAGTTCGAATAACAACATCCAGGTCTGCGTTAATGTCAGCCACTTTTGATTTTAGCTTTTCCGATCCCTCCTGAATTTTATCCAATTGATTTTATCGTGAATGAACTATGAGTTGATTATAATGGTTAGAGTGAACTCTAAGTCAAGAAAAAAATAATAAAAGGATAGTTAGTCCATTATGAGGGCTAACTATCCTTTTCATTTACTAAAGCAAACCTTGATGAATGAAATAAATCTCGATGTAAACTATTAAATATCAGTTCACATTTGAAACCTTTATATTATTGAATTTATCGCAATTTACCCATTTTCTTCGAAAGCTTAAATTGTACGGCAGGTACCATCTTACTGTTAATAAGATTAGTCCAGGCTGATTACGTCCTTTTTTAGAGTACTAGTATCAGTATGTCCAAGTCTAGAAGGTTACTTACAAACGTTGTGGAGTGTTTGCACCAGAACCCTTTTTTCTGTGAAAATACTTTGGATGAGATCGAACCATTACCATTATGATCAAAAATACTACCTCTTTCAACTAAAGAAGTAGTATTAGTAACTGAAATAAAATTGTCAAAGCAACACTAATAATGATAATGTTCGCTAAATATATTCGCTTCTTTCGTTTGTAAGAATCTTAAAATCTTCCCTTTTTGAATGCAGCTTAACAATAAAGTTAATTCTTTTTGCAAATGTGGAACTATTTCATTACTTATACTGTCTATTAAGCGTTAAAACATTTTTATTTAATATTTTAAGAAAGGAACAATCATTTATAACTAAAGGAGTAGATTGAATTGAAAAAATTATGGATGCTGTTTTTCTTTTGTTTTGGAGTTATGTTGGTAGGATGTAATAAAAACGAACCGCCAAAACAAGCATTTGAAGAATATATCAATTTATGGAATGATAAAAAATTTGCAGATATGTATGATCGTTTATCAGAACATGCAAAAAAAACGATTTCTAAAAAGGATTTCACAGAGAAATATGAAAAAATCTATGAAGGTATTGGAGTTGAGAATTTAAAAATTAAAACGAAAGAAGAGAATACTAAAGATAAAGAACGTTTTCTTTTTGAAGTTAAAATGGATACGGATGGAGGAACAGTTTCATTCATCCATGAAGCAAAACTCGTGAAAGATAAGGAATCTTGGAAAATAGATTGGACACCAGACTTCATTTTCCCAGGTATGAAAAAAGATTACAAAGTACGTATGCAAACAGAGCAAGGAAAACGCGGAGAAATATATGATCGAAATGGAAAAGGGCTTGCAACGAATGGTAAAGCGTCTGAGGTTGGAATTATTCCAGAGAAACTAGGTGAAACGGCAGCGCAAACGAAAGAAATAGTAGCACAATTACTTGATATGTCTACAGAAGAGGTCGATCAGAAGCTCGCAGCGAAATGGATAAAACCAGATTCCCTTGTACCAATTGGTATTTTAAAAGAGGGAACCAGACAGAATGATTATATTGAATTAGAAGGAGTTTCATCTCGCCCAGTAAATATTCGTACGTATCCATTAGGAGAAGCAGCGGCACACTTAACGGGATATATAGGAAAGGTAAATGCAGAGGAGTTAAAATCGCTTCAAAAAAAAGGTTATCAAGCAGATGATTTAGTGGGTAAGACAGGTTTAGAGAAAGTATTAGAGAATAAATTGCGTGGTGAAAAGGGTGGACGCGTATTTATGGAAGATGAGAACGGGAAAGAGATTAAAAACTTAGCAAAAAAAGAAGCAAAAGAAGGGGAAAATGTTACGTTAACAATTGATGCTGCAATTCAAGAAAAAATCTTTAATGAGATGAAAAATGAAGCAGGATCTAGTGCAGCGGTCAATCCTAAAACGGGTGAAACAATTGCACTTGTAAGTAGCCCTGCTTATAATCCAAATACGATAGTTAGAGGAGCATCAAAAGCCCAACGAGAAGCATGGAATAACGACTCGAAACTGCCAATGACGAATCGTTTCACACAAGCATTTGTACCAGGTTCTGTATTTAAAACGATTACAGGTGCAATTGGTTTGGAAACGAAAACAATAAATCCTAAAGAAGAATTTAAAATTCAAGGATTAAAATGGACAAAAGATTCATCGTGGGGAAATTATTATGTAACACGTGTGAAGGAAGCTAGTCCAATTGATTTTGATAAGGCAATGAAGTACTCTGATAATATTTATTTTGCTCAACAAGCTTTGAAAATGGGGAAAGATCAGTATGTAAATGAATTTAAGAAATACGGATTTCATGAAAAACTACCAATCGAATACGAATTTCCTATTTCAACAATTGCAAAAGATGGGATAAAAAACGATATTCAACTAGCAGATACGGGATATGGACAAGGACAAGTATTAATGACACCACTTCATTTAGCATTAACATATGCACCGATTGTGAATGAAGGGAATATTCCATCGCCTCATCTTTTAAAAGAAGCCAAAGTAGCGGAGAATTGGAAAGAAAATGTGGTTTCTAAAAAGAATCAAGAGATATTAAAAAGTGCATTAATAAAAGTCATTAATGACCCTGATGGCGCGGGGAGAATTGCTAAGGTTGATGGTATAACTCTTGCTGGTAAAACCGGTACAGCAGAGCTGAAAGAGTCGAAAGAAGCAGACGGAAAAGAACTTGGATGGTTTGCAGCTTTTGATGCAAATGCGCCAGACATGATTGTTACCATGATGATTGAAGATGTAAAAGGAAGAGGGGGGAGTAATGTTCCCGGCGAAAAAGTAAAACATATTTTTCAGAAATAACACTTAAGTATAAGGTAAAATCTTTTACTAAATTTATTATATGTATGCTTAACTCAATGGTATAAATTGGGCAAAACAAAGAATAATTAAGTTTTAAAAAAAGCATTCTCCCTAATTGAGAATGCTTTTTCTATGTTATTGTGGCTCTAGAAAGTTGATATGGCATCATTTTCATTATTTGCAAGTACGGGCTGAATATAGAGTCTGTCATCGAAGAGGATGTAAAGGTGATTATGTAATGAAATGTATTGCATACCTTTACATTTTTCAGGAGGATTCTTTTATCAAAAAAAAGATAAACAATGGAACAAATGAAACTTGTATCATGTCTATATATTGAAACCATATTAAAAGTGAGGGCAGTTTTATGTTTATTCAAATAAGTTTGAGGTGTGGAAATGGAACAGAAGTTTATTGAAAAATGTAATCATGATGAGCTTGACTATGTTATAAAAGACTATTGGCAAGATGTATGGAATTATTCATTTATTATTACGAAAGATCCACACTTATCAGATGACATCACGCAAGATGTATTTATAAAGGTTTTTAAACATTGGCATTCATTTCGAAAAGAGTCATCTATTAAAACGTGGATATTAAAAATTACAAGAAATACGGCAATAAACTATTTGAAATCCTCTTATTTTAAAAGGATATCTTTAGTGGGATTTTTTAGTGATGATAAGCAATCTCCATCGGCAGAACAAGAATTTTTTAATCAAGAGGAAATGAATGATGTGTGGGAGGTTGTATTAAAACTACCTAAAAAACACCGCGAAATACTAATATTGGACGCGAAATATGAATTATCTTATGAAGAAATGGCTGAAACATTAGGTGTATCAATTGGAACAGTCAAATCTAGATTAAGCCGAGCGAGAAGTAAGGTTTCAAAACTAATAGGGGAGGGTAGAAATGATGAACAGTAAAAAAAACCCTGACTGGTATAGGAAATTAAAAAACGGCCCGATGGAGCATCGTAAAGATGAAGAGGAATTTATTTATAAAATAAAGCAATCGATATACCAAAATAGTGAAGTAGATTCTGTAACACACAAGAGACCATTTCGTAAAAAAGTATTGCCTATTGTAGTTGTTTTTGTTTGTACAATGTTATTTTTTATTGTTCAACAACCTTGGCTTGATGATAATAAATCACCGGTACAAAGTAGTACTCAAATTAAGCCGAAAACAAAAGATGAGTCTGCTCAAGATCCATCATTAAAACAATTTATGAATGATTTATATCGAAGTACAAATTCAAAAAATGAAAATGACCTGTATAGAGTGTTAAATGATGAAGTTCTATTTAAAGGGAAGACTTATAAGAAGGATGAATTGAAGTTTGATGAAGATATTTTTCATGAGTTGCAAGTTGCTCTTACAATGGGGGGAGAATTTGTGAATGATACGAAGAAAGTCTACAAAGTGCCAAGTGGATCGACAGAAAGTAATCAATCAAAGCAAGAACATTTTATATATGTAACTGTTACTGGAAATAAAACGAAAATTTTAGCTGAACCACAACGAGAATCACAAGTTTTATATGAAGTATCTAATGAAATGGTAAAAGCTTGGATCCCGGAAAAAGTGCAAAATGATGGATATATAAAAATATCGACTATTAACGGTAATACTACTGGATATGTACAAAAAAAGTATGTTTTAACTGATATTAAATATTCTTTCATGTTCGAAAAGAATCATGAAGGTATATGGAAAATAACGAATATAGAATCTATATGGTAAAAGAGGAAGGTTCACTTTAATGAACCTTCCTCTTTATCTTTATCCTCCTTTTGAAGTGTATTCCAAGACTTTAAAATTTCTGATGTAACGAGAGCAGCAATGTTTTTTTCCGAATTACTACCAGGAATAACGACAGAAATAGCAATTTTTGGATCTTCGGTAGGAGCATATGCAATGAAAAGAGAATGATTTATCATTCTTTCTTGCTCGTTCGGAGAGCCAGTTATCCCTGTTTTACCCGCGACATCAAAGGGCAAGTTTTTAATCTCCTGTATATTTTGACTCATCCCACCTTGCACGACACTCCAAAATTTCATAGGATAACGATTTGAACTTTCTAAGATTGGTTTAAACTTTTTTGTTTCCTTACCGTCCTGACCAATAATAGCACTTACGATTTGAGGTTTATATTTATCACCTTTACTTGCCAAAGTTGCTGCATATTGAGCAAGTTGAAGAGGGGTGTGTACTTCATTTCCTCCCCAAGATGCATTTAATAAAGCAGAGATTCCATTTTCAAACTTATTAGATGGATGAAATTCATATTCTCCGTCTTCTTCAAAGGGTAAATCAATACCAGTTTTAGAGCGGAGGCCAAATTGCTTTAAATAATCTGTCCATATATTTGCTACTTTTTCTATATTCCCATTATTCCGGTTGAATAAGGGGAGAGCTACTTTTGCTGTCATAAATGTATTAGATGAATTAATGATAGCTTGACTCGGTGTAATTTCACCTGTGGGTGTTCCAGGAGCATTAGTAATGTTATTTTGATTATCATACTGAAAACTACCATTATCCAAATATGTATCCTCAGGTTGAAAAAGCTTTTCGTTTAATCCAATTAAAATAGTAAGTGGCTTTATAGTAGAGGCCATATTTACATAAGATTCCCCATACTTTAATTTTTGAATTGCTTTATTTTGCGAAAGTGATTTAATGTTTTCTTTTTTAGATAATACATGTGTATGTAATATATTTGGATCAAAAACTGCCGAGTTGGCCATAGTTAAAATTGCACCAGTTTTTACATCGGTTACTACTGCATAACCAGCATTAGCATCAGGTACTTTCTTAATTTGAGATCTTAGTGCTTCCTCTGTTTTTTGCTGTAACTTAGAGTCTATAGCTAGCCTGACATCTTTTCCCTTTTGTACTGTTTGGATGTTCCATAAGAATTTCTTATTTTTAATTTTAAAAATAAGAGTTTTTCCTGGCTTTCCTTTTAAATCATTTTCATATTGAAACTCAATCCCACTTTTACCAACAGGTACATTTTTAGAATTAAGGTCATTTTCTACATACCCAATTACTTGTGAAGCAATTTCGTTCTTTGGATAATATCGAATGAATTCGTCTTTGATCACTACATTTTTAGGTTTATTCTTGTTTATGAATGAAATTTCATTTTCATTTATATCAGAGTATAAGGATATTTCATTCATAGTCTGCTTATTACAGGATTGTTGTAATTGTGATTTTATGTCCTCTGCAGAAATCTCATGTTGAAAATTGGTTGAAAATTGATTGAAAAAAGCTAATGTATTCGATGTATCTTGATTCGCTAACTCCTCATGATTAGAGGTGCAATACAGAGATTTTACTTTTTTATTTGTAGCTAGTATTACACCATTTTGATCAAGAATTTTTCCTCTTTCAGCTGAAGAAGTTGCGATAGTAATTGAAATGAAATTGATTCTTAATAAAATTAGTGAAATCACACCTACAATGGAAAGAACCAATAAAAATCTCCATCTTTTTATTTTCGTATGTAACATAAAGCCCTCCCTTATTTAGCCTATTCTATCTTATAGTTAATTATTTTTTTTGTAAATGTGGAACAACTTTATGATTTAGATTGTCTATTAAGTATTACAGCATGAAGAAAGGAACAATCAGTATGAAAAAAAGTACATGTTAATAGTAAGTCTATGTGTAAGTTTAATATGAGTCATTATACAGTTTAGCATTTCTAATGCAGGCGACAAAAAAATAAAGAAAAAAAACAGGAAGGGAGATTTATCAATTACGCGGCTAAACCCAAAGGAATGGATGCTTACAAGGATTTAACAAAAAAGATAAGACACTATTATAACTGAATAGTGGTTTCTAATATATAGGGAATGCTTTTAGTATATTTATTTACTAAATATTAGTGAGGATTTCCGGAAGAATTATATGGAGGATTTATGAAAGAACAAAAAGTAAAGAAACAGAAGACATATATATCTATTCGATTGAATATAATGTTCCTTTGCATATTTGTACTATTCTCAGCTATTATTATGCAGCTAGGAAAAGTACAAATCGTTGAGGGAGAGGCTTATAAGAACCAAGTGGAAAACAGTCAAAATGAAACAACTAGTATACCAGTTCCACGTGGACAAATTCTAGATCGAGAAGGGAAAACGGTCGTTAATAATAAATCTCTTCGCACAATTACGTATACAAGGGTGAAGGGGATTACGAGTGAAGATATTTTAAAAACAGCAAAAGAATTGGCGAAAGTACTTGAAATGCCCGAACAAGATATAAATAAGTTAACCGATATCGATAAAAAAGATTTCTGGATGCAATTGAATACGAAACGTGCGGAATCAAAAATTACTAAAAAAGATATAGGAAAGTTTAAAGAAAAGGGAATAGAGGGAAAAGAACTAGACAAAAAAATTCAAGACTTAAGACGAAGTCGCGTTACAGAAGTAGAATTGGCAGAATTAACAGCACAAGATTTAAAGGTGTTAGCTATTAAAAGTAAAATGAGTTCAGGTTATCAACTGACACCACAAATTATTAAAAAAGATGTGACAGATCAAGAATATGCGCGGATAAGTGAAAACCTTGCGGAGTTTCCAGGAGTAGATACAACAGTTGATTGGGAACGTAATTATGTAAATGGTAATTTATTTCGTTCCGTGTTAGGTAATATTACAAGTAGTGAAGAAGGACTACCGAAAGAAAACTTAGATTCTTATTTGGTACGTGGATATAACCGTAATGATCGTGTAGGAAAAAGTTATATTGAACAACGATATGAAGATGTATTACACGGCACAAAAGAAGAAGTGAAAAACATTACTGATAAATCAGGAAACATTGTTAGCGCAGAAATAATCTCTAAAGGAAAAAGTGGTAATAGTTTAACATTAACGATTGATATGGAATTACAAAAGAAAGTGGAAGAAAGTATAGAGAAAAATTTGAGAGCTTTTAAGAGTTCAGAGCCACTGTTGGACCGAGCGTTTGTCGTCATGACAAATCCAAATAACGGACAGATTTTATCTATGGCAGGCAAAAAGATTGTAGAAAAAGAAGGGAAAATAGAGATTGAGGATTTGGCATTAGGTAACATGACAACTTCGTATGAGCTAGGGTCAGCTGTAAAAGGCGCAACGTTATTAACTGGATATGAGACAGGGGCAATACAGCCAGGAGATCAATTTTATGATGCGCCGATGAAATTTAAAGGTACACAAGCCAAGAAATCATGGAATGTATCCGGATTTGGTAATATTAATGATTTACGAGCTTTACAAGTATCTTCGAATGTATATATGTTCCAGACAGCTTTAAAAATTGCGGGAGTTAATTACGTACCGAATGGTTCATTGGATATTAAACAAGAAGCATTTGATAAGATGCGTTATTATTTTAAACAATTTGGTTTAGGGGTACCAACAGGTATTGATTTACCGAATGAAATAATTGGGCAAACTAGAAAAGTAGACAGTCAACCTGGGTTTTTACTAGATTTTTCTATTGGTCAGTATGATACTTATACGCCATTGCAATTGGCACAATATATTTCAACTATTGCTAACGGTGGATATAGAATGCAACCCCAAATTGTACAAGAAATAAGAGAACAATCAATAAAAGAAGAGGAAGTTGGCAAAGTTATACGATCTATAGAGCCTGTCGTATTAAATCGAGTTGATATGAAGAAAGAACATATTGATCGGATAAAAGAAGGCTTTAGATGGGTATTCCAAGAAGGTGATGGAACTGGCGTGAAGTATTTCAAAAATGCTCCATACAAACCAGCAGGAAAGACAGGGACAGCTCAAACTGTATATGGTGGAGATGATCCAATTGGTAGAAATGCAAAAGGAGAACGTATGGAATGTTACAACTTAACATTAGTTGGATATGCTCCATATGATAATCCAGAAGTAGCATTTTCTGTAGTAGTCCCATGGCTTCATGATGATAAAAATGGAATTAATTCTATAATTGGAAAGGAAATTTTAGATGTATACTTTGATTTAAAAAAGCAACGTATACATGGTGAAGCTGCTAGTACAGATAGTTCGAATCAAAATTAGTAAAATTTGTGCACTTTTCTCAGGGGAAGAGACCCTGTTTATATAAAAGCCTTTATAAGTTAAAGAAAAAGGAAGATTTGAAATAAGAGATAGCAGCTATCATAGTTGCTATCTCTTACCTTTGTTAATATCTTGGCTACTAGTTAAAAAGGTTTTAAATTTATGGAACAAACTTGTTTCTTAGATGGTCTATTATGTGTACGTATAAAAACAAGTCTTCAAATAGGATACAGTGCATTGAATTTACTACTTGTTTTCAGTATTGAAAATTTGAAAGGAATGATGATTTTGAAAAACAAGAGGATGCTAAAAATAGGTATATGCGTTGGTATATTAGGTTTAAGTCTTACAAGTCTAGAAGCTTTTACAGGAGGGGCATTGCAAGTTGAAGCGAAAGAAAAGACCGGACCAGTTAAACATAAAAATCATGCGACGTATAAAGAATTCTCTCAACTTGAGAAAAAATTTGATGCTCGATTAGGTGTGTATGCTATTGATACTGGTACTAATCGAACAATTGCTTATCGACCTAACGAAAGATTTGCCTTTGCATCAACCTACAAGGCATTAGCGGCAGGAGTATTGCTACAGCAAAACTCAATTGAGAAATTAAATGAAGTTATCACTTATACGAAAGACGACTTAGTGGAATATTCACCTGTTACTGAGAAACATGTAGATACCGGAATGGTACTAGGAGAAATTGCTGAGGCTGCTGTTCGTTCCAGTGATAATACTGCAGGTAACATTTTATTTCATAAAATAGGCGGACCTAAGGGATATGAAAAAGCGCTTAGACAGATGGGTGATCGGGTTACTATGGCTGATCGCTTTGAGACAGAGTTAAACGAGGCTATTCCAGGAGACATTCGTGACACTAGTACAGCGAAAGCAATTGCTACCAATCTTAAGGCTTTTACGGTCGGAAATGCACTTCCAGCTGATAAACGTAAAATTCTTACAGAGTGGATGAAAGGAAATGCTACAGGAGACAAACTTATTCGTGCAGGCGTACCAACTGACTGGGTAGTTGGAGATAAATCAGGAGCTGGAAGTTATGGGACACGAAATGATATTGCTATCGTTTGGCCTCCGAATAGAGCACCCATTATCATCGCAATTTTATCTAGTAAAGATGAGAAAGAGGCTACCTATGATAATCAACTAATTGCAGAGGCAGCTGAAGTTATAGTTAAGGCTCTTAGGTGATAATCTCTCAATTCTTTATTTAATGTAATTGAAAATATGAACTTGGAAAGCGATTCTTTTTAATGTGAAAAGAATCGCTTTTTTGTATTCCTATAATGAATAGTAAGTATATAAGCGAAAATTATTATTTCATGGACAATTTATCCCCTAAAGTGCATGTGGGAAATTTTCTCCTGTGGTGTTCGTAGCAATATGATTATTATGTATACGATAATAATATTTTGGAGTAGTTAAGCTAGATACTCCTATATGGATATGTAATTTTACATATCCATATAAAAGACACATATGTGTTAATCACTATTAAATTATATTGAAATCATTTTTAGGTAAGGGATTCATATAGATTTAAGGGAATCAAAGAATTTTTATGTTTAATTATCATAGTATAATTATTTCACTTTATGAAATGAAATTTGTATTTAACTTTTTTAAATATAATATTTTTAAATTAGAATAATAAATATCTGAAAAATTAAATTTAATCAATGTGATTTTCAGGTTTACTTATGAAAAACATAGTGTTTAAAATGAGGGGGAAGTAAGGTCCTTATATTCTATCAAAAATAAATAAAAAACGAGATACGATTACTCTATCGAAAAAATTTCTATCCTCAAGTGTGTGTGATGAAATCCTAACGTTAGGTTGTACAACATTTACGATTAAAATTGTAAAAAACAATAGTGAAGAGGTGTACGGAATGAAGAATAAAATTATGACAGGATTTTTAATAACATCAATCGTTACTGGAGCGACTATTCCTATCAATACTCTCGCAATGCCAATCGTTCAGGCAGAAACGAAACAAGATAATATAGATATTTCCTCAGCATTACGAAAAATAGGTGCACACTCCAAATTAACACAAACCTTTATAGATGGAGCCTTAGCAAGTCCGAATGTGCAACTTGAAGAAGTTCCATCTTTAAATACAACTCAATTTCTAATTAAACAAGATATGAAAGAGTGGTCATCAGAACTATATCCAAAATTAATTCTACTAAATTCAAAAAGTAAAGGATTTGCAACCAAATTTAATAGCTATTATCCAACATTAAAAGGATTTGTAGATAATAAGGAAGATAAAGAAGGGTTTTTAGATAGACTGGAAGTTCTTCAAGATATGACTATAACAAACCAAGAAAACGTGCAACGTCAGATTAATGAGTTAACAGATCTTAAGCTACAGGTAGATAAGAAACTGAAAAATCTTGATACTGATGTGACAAAAGCGCAGAGTGTACTTAGTTCAGAGGGAACAGGAAAAATAGACAAGTTAAAAAATGAAATGCTAAATACAAAAAAATCAATTCAAAATGATTTACAGCAAATAGCATTATTACCAGGAGCTTTAAATGAACAAGGGCTAAAGGTATTCCAAGAAATTTATAGTCTATCAAAAGATATCATTGAACCGGCTGCCCAAACAGCGGTAGCAGCGTATAACAAAGGAAAAGAAATAAACAATGCTATTGTAGAAGCAGAGAAGAAAGCAGAGCAAGAAGCAACAGAAAAGGGAAAATCAGCTATAGAAATTGAAGCTGCCAAAAAAGAAGCACGTGAAGTAATAGAGAAAAGTAAAAAAGGTGAAATTGCTGCAGCTGCAGTTACAAAAACGAAAGAGTATGATCTTATGAAAGTGATTGATCCTGAAAAAATTAAAAAAACATATAGTACCTTTGCCGAAATTAATAAACTAACAGCAGAGCAAAGAGCATATTTAAATGATTTAGAGAAACAAAATCAGACATTATATGACTTAACAACTAAATTAACAGTAGCAGATTTACAAAAATCAATGATTCTTTTCATGCAAAATGATTTGCATACATTTGCTAATCAAGTAGATGGGGAAATTGAGCTAATGAAACGTTATAAAGAGGATTTGAATCTAATAAATAATAGTATTACAAAATTATTGACTGAAGTTGATACTAGTAACACTCAGTCTCAAAAAGATACATTAAGACGACTAAAAAATGTAACAAATCAACTCGAAGAACAAGTTTATAAATTTTAATATTAAGAATTTAGGTTTAGTAAAAAGATAATAACTCAATTGAAAATAAGGAGGAGAATCAAATAATGAAATTTCCATTTAAGGTCATAACTTTGGCCACTTTAGCAACGGTTATAACTGCTACGAATGGTAGTACTATTCACGCACTTGCACAAGAACAGACAGCACAAGAACAGAAAATAGAAAATTATGCGTTAGGACCTGAAGGGTTAAAGAAAGTGTTGGCTGAAACAGGCTCTCATATTCTTGTAATGGATTTGTACGCAAAAACAATGATTAAGCAACCGAATGTAAATTTATCCAACATTGATTTAGGTTCAGGAGGGGGAGAATTAATCAAAAACATTCACGTGAATCAGGAACTGTCACGAATCAATGCAAATTACTGGCTAGATACAGCGAAGCCAAACATTCAAAAGACAGCACGTAATATTGTAAATTATGATGAACAATTTCAAAATTATTACGACACACTAGTAGATACTGTAAAAAAGAAAGATAAGGCGGGCCTCAAAGAAGGAATTGGGGATTTAATCGGTACAATTCATACAAATTCAAATGAAGTTACGGAAGTTATTAAGATGTTAGAAGCTTTCAAAACAAAGTTGTATACAAATACTGTAGATTTTAAAAATAATGTTGGAGGTCCAGATGGACAAGGGGGATTAACGGCTATATTAGCGGGAAAACAAGCACTTGTCCCACAACTACAGGCCGAAATTGAGAATTTACGTTCTACGCAGAAAGCACATTTTGATAATGTATTAGCCTGGTCAATTGGTGGTGGATTAGGAGCAGCTATTTTAGTTATTGGAACGATTGCAGGAGCGGTAGTAATTGTTGTGACTGGTGGCACAGCGACACCAGCTGTTGTTGGTGGTCTAACAGCTCTAGGGGCAGCTGGTATCGGTTTAGGAACAGCAGCTGGTGTTGAGGCATCTAATCATATAAACTCCTATAATGAAATTTCGAATAAAATTGGAGAATTAAGTATGAAAGCTGATTTAGCTAACCAAGCAGTTATTTCACTTACTAATACAAAAGACACTTTAACATATTTGTATCAAACAGTTGATCAAGCAATTATGTCTCTAACAAGTATTCAGCAACAATGGAATACAATGGGAGCAAATTATAAAGATTTATATGATAATATCGATCAAATGCAAGAACATAAACTTTCGTTAATACCTGACGATTTAAAGGCTGCAAAACAAAGTTGGAATGATATTCATAAGGACGCAGAATTCATTTCAAAAGACATTGCTTTTAAACAAGAAAAAACAAACTAAAAATCAATATATATACATAGGAGGAATTAAAGTGAATAAAAACTTTCCTTACAAATTACTTGCTGTATCAACGTTTTTAACTTTGACAACAACTACTGTCGTTTCTCCAGTAGCAGCCTACGCAAGTGAAAGTAAAATGGAACAAACTAGTACTGAAGATATATTTCTTTCTGTAAACAGCGAAAAGATGAAAAAAGCTTTACAAGATGCTGGGGTATTTGCAAAATCCATGAATGATTACTCTTATTTGTTAATTAATAATCCAGATGTCAACTTTGAAGGAATTGATATTAAAGGGTATACAAATCTACCTAGTCAAATTCTACAAGATCAAAAGAATGCAAGAGAGCATGCTACGAAATGGGATTCACACATAAAAAAACAACTTTTAGATACACTGACGGGGATTGTAGAGTATGATACTAAATTCGACAATTATTATGACACATTAGTAGAAGCGATTAATGAAGGGGACGCAGACACATTAAAAGAAGGCATTACAGATTTACAAGGTGAGATTAAACAAAATCAAGCATATACACAGAATTTAATACAAGAACTAGCTAAGTTAAGAGATAGTATTGGAGAAGATGTCCGAGCATTTGGAGGTCATAAAAATATCTTGGAATCGATTTTAAAAAACCAAGCATCTGGAATAGATGAAGATGAAAAGCACCTAAATGATGTTTTAGAGCAAGTAAGACATTTTAAACAAGTAGAATCAGATGGAATAATAACTGTATCAGTTCCCTCTATTCCTACATGGATTGCCGGAGGTGTAATGATAGGTGTAGCAAGAGATAATTTAGGTACGTTAGAGCCATTATTAGCGCAATTACGTCAAACTATAGACTATAAAGTAACATTAAATCGTGTAGTCGGTGTTGCGTATAATAACATTAATGAAATGCACAATGCAATTGGGTCGGCTATTAATGCTCTTACTTATATGTCTGCACAATGGCATGATTTAGATTCTCAATATTCAGGAGTGCTTAGTCATATTGACAAAGCGTCCCAAAAAGCAGATCAAAATAAATTTAAATTCTTAAAACCTAACCTGAATGCAGCGAAAGACAGTTGGGAAACATTAAGAGCTGATGCGTTTACATTAAAAGAAGGGATAAAAACATTAAAAATGGATCCTGTTTCTTCAAAAAAATAGGGGAATGCGGTTTTTGTTACAAGGGCATTTATACAGTTATAAAATGATTTTTTGTTCTTTATAAATTGAAAAGACAGAGGTTTAATTAGGCCTCTGTCTTCTATTTTTATTGAAATATTTTTTAGTGTAGTGAAGTCTCTTACATTAAGAGTAAATAAATATATGTATAACTCCATCCTATATGTAGAAAGTAGTTATACAAGTTTAAAATTTTAAGGTGAATGATTTTTATGAATTTTTCCATAAATCCTAACCTATGATTAGTGAGCTTTATATTCTTATTTTACTAATTGAATACTTTTATACAATTAGATGGAAGTTAACGATACTGAATCAAAACATAATAGGTTGTTATTGATGAGTTTATCGCAAAGTTGTTATTTTATGTGTCATCAAATAACATTTATAAACAATTAGAAATAAAGAAAAGGAGATTATTATGAGAAAAAATAGAGTATTAGATACAACATAAATAGCGTAAATGATTTTTGGTGTAAAAACATAATAAATAAAATAATAATCCTTACATGCAATAAGGAAAAATGAGGGAGATAATATGGGGAATAATTCAAAATATAAAACTAGAAAAATACTTGCAGCTACTGCTACAGTAACTATGCTTGCGACTGGAATGATTTCTTCACCGGATGTCTTTGCAGAGGAAATGCAGCAGCAAAAAAAATTATCAACATCACTGCAAGAAGAAAAGTCAGTTAAATTAGAAAATAGAACATATACAGTCCCAGGAAAAGGGGATGTTGAGGTACTAAAACAACAGGAAAGAAAAAGTATGGCATTTAGTCCATATGAACCAACTGGTTTATATGCAAAGCCAAATGAACAAATAACAATTAATGTAGAAGGAAATCAAGATATTCAAGCATACATTGGAACGTATTCGTATGATGCTTCTTGGAGAGAAGATTCTAAAATAAAATCATTTACATTAAAACCGGGTATAAACACAATCCAATCTCCAAATGGGGGAATGATTTATTTTTATAATAAACAACAAGGTGGTACCATTCGAACAACAGTCACAACAGGTGGGACGACTACTCCTTTCTTTGAACTAGGAAAGCATACGAAACAAGATTTAATAAACATGCTGGACCAATATCCAAATGCACATGCAGTGGAGTTAAAGGGAGAACGTGTATTAATTACGGCTAGCCCTGCACGTGTTAAGAAATATTTGTTGGGTTCTAATACAGATCCTGTACAACTCTTAAAAAAGTTGGATGAAGCTACTCGAATTCAGGACAAAGTAGCTGGGTTATCCGAGGAACAAGCAGATAAACATTATATTCATTACGTAGAAGAAAATCATTCGCCCGATTATTATATGTATGCGTATCCTTATCGAACCGCTTATGTAGGAGATGCAATCCAATACGTGTTAGATATTAATAAATTTATAAAAGATGGCTGGGGTCCATGGCATGAGGCAGGGCATTTGAGACAACAATGGCCCTGGAATTTTTATAATATGACAGAAGTACAAAATAATATATACAGCCTTTCTGTAGAAAAAGCATTTAATCAACCATCCAATTTAGAGAAAAGTGGAATTTATCCAAAAGCGTTTCAATATCTAGAACAAACGAATAAAAATTATGACGAAATTAGTGATGTTTTTGTTAAGCTTGTTATGCTTTGGCAACTACAGTTAGCATATGGAGAGGATTTCCATCCTAAATTACATCAATTGTATAGAGACATGCCTTCAAGTGAACTTCCACAAACTGATGAAACGAAAAAACAATTATTTATGATTTCAGCATCAAAAGTAGCCAAACAAAATTTGATTCCTTTCTTTGAGAAGTGGGGATTACGTCCAAATAACGATACCATCCAAAAAGTGGCTGCATTAGGATATCCAATTTTAACAGCAGAGATTTGGAAGGGTACGGATTCTAATCCAATTAAACCAGATATGCCTAATGGAAATAATATTTTAGAAGGAAACAAGTTTGCATGGTCATTAAAAGGAATTAGTGATTTTGAGTTTGCTAAAGTCAATTTCAATAAGTCGACAGAAGAAATGCAAATCGACTTAAAAGAAGGCATACCGCATCATTATTTTAATGAAACATATGCGAGTATTAAAGTACAAAATGCATCAGGAAAAGTAGTATATAAGAAAGACATTTATGGAAACAAACAACAAAATGCTGAACTGCAAAAAGTTCCAGTCAAAGTAGGAGATTATATTGAGTTAACACATCTAGAAGGTGTGCATAGAGCAACTTTTATGAATGTCGATAATAGTAAACAAGAGAGCTTTGGAAAAAAAGCCATATACGAAGTTACAAAGGATGGCCTGAAAACAGTAAATCAAATTGTTAATCCGAAACCAGATACAGAGGCTCCGACACAGCCACAAGGATTATATGCAAGCAACGTTTCTTCTAACAGTGTAGAGCTAAAATGGAACCCTTCCACAGATAATGTAGGTGTAAAAGAATATCAGGTACTACGCGATGGACAATTGATTCAAACGGTACAAGGAACGACGTTTACTGATCAAAACTTAACAGCTAATAAGGAATATAAATATGCAGTGAAGGCTGTAGATGCAGCTGGAAATACATCAATTCAAAGTAACATTCTTCCGATAAAAACAAAGGATCAAAATGTATCTTATGAAAAATGGGATCCGAAGAAGGCGTATACAAAGGGTGACAAAGTAGAACATCAAGGGAAAGTGTATGAAGCTGTTCAAAATCATCAAGGAAATGGTGACACGAATTGGATATTTGCTTTATCGTTATGGAAACCAATTACAATCAAGTAATATGTAAGAATCAGATGTGAAGATAGAACAACATCCAGTAGTTTAAAGAATTACTGGATGTTGCTTGAATTTTGATAGATTTCTCTATTAAGTTAGTATTCAAAAATAAAAATAAGAAAAGGAAGTAGATTAGTGATTAGTCAGAAAAAAAAGAAAAGGTTTAATAAAGTTATTATAATTACCGCAGCATGTAGCATATTTTCTATGTTTGGAGCGTCTATTTCGCACACTAAAGCTGCAACACATTCAGCTGCTCCAGCAGTTTATGTCAGTCCCCAAAATATACCTGCCTCAGATATTATTAGTATAGACTGGTCACCAGTTCAGACTCCACCTTATACGTACTGGGCTGTACACAACTGGAATGCAGGTGGTGAAGCTGGAGGATATGCTGGTTTTCAACAACAAAGTGGGTTTGATGAAAATGGAAAACGTACTTTACATTTTGCTTTATGGGATCCAATTTCCTCTAAAGAAGCAATAAAGGCCGAATACTTATCTCCGAATTCGCAAGCTGGACCCTTTGGAGGAGAAGGAACAGGAATGAAGGTTCAAACAACTTATGGTTGGAAAGACTACAATTGGTACAGAATGACAATGCGTTCATGGCAAGAAAATGGTCATACTAAATTTGGACAATGGCTGAAAGATGTAACAAATAATAAATGGCATCAAATTGCAATTATGGATTTTCCTGTTGCTAATGTTGCATTTAATCATGGATTAGGAATGTTTCAAGAAGACTGGGCTGATAGTGGACAGAATGTTCGAGAAGCGCGCCTGAAAAATGGTTATAGCCGAAAGTTAGTAGATAAACAATGGAGTTCTTGGAATAATCAAAATATCTCAGGGACGCATGATAATACTTATCAATATGATGGAGGAGCCACTTCAGAATATGTATGGGTCAAAGCAGGAGGTAATACGCAGTCTACCATTGGATCAGGAAAAATATTCACGCTAAATCAACCTACTCAACCTGAAATAGGAAAACTAGATTTTGATATTCAATCTATATATTATGAAAATGAAAAATTAAATGTATCTTGGAAACTAAAAGAAAATAGTACACCGCAATTTAAGGGGAAAATTGAAATTTATAACAATGAAAATATGACGGGCCAACCTATTAACGTAATTGATGATATTAAATCTTATCAAAATGGAATCAGTCAATCTATATCATTATCAACAAATGCTTATGCAAAAATTGTATTAACGGATTTATTTGATCAAACTGTTGAGAAAAAGGTACAAATCAAAAATGAATCTCCAAACATTTTTGAAGGTAAAGGATTTGCATGGTCGCTGAAAGGGATTGGCGATTTTGAATTTGCGAAAGTAAATTTAAATAAATCAACAGAAGAAATGCAAATTGATCTAAAAGCAGGTGTACCACATGACTACTTTGATAGTACATATGCAAGTATTAAAGTGCAGAATACATCAGGTAAAGTGATCTATAACAAAGAGATTTATGGAAACAAACAGCAAAATGCTGAATCACAAAAGGTACCAGTCAAAGTAGGAGATTATATCGAGTTAACACATTTAGAAGGTGTGCATAGAGCTACTTTCACAAATGTCGATAATAGTAAGCAAGAGAGTTTTGGAAAAAAAGCCATATACGAAGTTACAAAAGAAGGTCTGAAGAAAGTAGAAAAAATGCCAGAAGCAACAATCTTAGATGGAAATCAATTTGGATGGTCATTAAAAGGATATAGTGATAGAGAAATTGCAAAAGTAGATTACGATAAAACGGCAGAAGAGATGAAGATAAAACTAGAAGCAGGTGTACCACATTCCTACTTTGCTAGTACGTATGCGAGTATTAAGGTCCAGAATTCTTCTGGAAATGTTCTGTACAATAAGGAAATCGTGGGAAATAAACAACAAAATGCTGAAAGCCAAACTGTGCCAGTCAAGGTAGGGGATTACATTGAATTTACCCATATAGAAGGAGAAGCAACAAAGGAGAAAACGCGAGCAACTTTAACTAACCTTGAAAATAACAAAAATGAAACCATTGGAAAGACAGCAAGGTATCAAGTTACAAAAGAAGGCCTGAAGAAAGTAGAGAAAATGCCAGAAACAACAGTTTTAGATGGAAATCAATTTGCCTGGTCTTTAAAGGGATATAATGATCGAGAAATCGCAAAAGTAGAGTATAACAAAGCAACAGAAAAAATGCAGATTAAAATAGAAGCGGGAGTACCCCATTCCTATTTTACTAGTACGTATGCAAGCATTAAAGTTCAAAACTCATCTGGCAATATTTTGTACAATAAAGAAATTGTAGGAAATAGACAACAAGCTGCTGAAAGCCAAACTGTTCCAGTCAAAGTAGGAGATTATATTGAGTTGACTCATATAGAGGGAGAAGCACAAAAGGAAAAGACACGTGCCACACTTACTAATCTTGAGAATAGTAAACAGGAATATATAGGAAAGAAAAGAATATATCAGGTTACCTCTATGGGATTATTAATAAAGTCATAGATTTCACTACAAAACTTAAATTATTGATTTATATATTATATAAAACTCTTAACTATTAAGCGCATTTAAAAATGCTCAAGAGAAAATAGATTGGCGGGTATAGTATGAACATATTCAAAGGGTTTCTAATTTCATCAATTGCAATGACAACATTCGTAGGAACAGATCTAATACTACAAAATGATAGAATTCATAATAAAGTTTACGCTGAATCTTATAATGTCACATACAAAGAAACAGATTCTAATAAAAGAGATTCACAGGAAGAACAATTAATTGTAAAGTTTAAAAATGAAATTGATTTACCTTATGAAGATGGTATTGAGAAACGAATAAAAAATGGAAATTATGATAACAATTTAAAAAAGTTATTTTCTGAAAATACAGAACTTACTTTGGATCGCCTGTTCTCATCTGTAAATCCAATAGAGATTGAAAAGTTATCATTACACTCTAAATCATTTGCTAATCAATCAGCTAACAATTTATTAAATTATTATATTGTACAAGCTCCTAATAACATTGAAATAGAATTATTACTGAAAAAATTTGAAACATCACCTCTTGTAGAAGAAGCTTATATACAAGAAAAACAAATTTTGACACCCCCTGAAATACAGTTACCAGATTTATCTGTTAATCCGTACGATGATCCTAGATTTAAAAATCAAGGATATCTTGAAGCGGCACCAAAGGGAATTAATGCCTCGCATGCTTGGAGCATTAAAGGTGGTGACGGGAAGGGTACAACTTTTGTGGATATGGAATATGGATGGTTATTGAACCATGAGGATTTAGTCAATAAAAATATAAAGCTTATGTCTGGACAAAATATAAGCCAACATAGAGCTCATGGTACTTCTGTATTAGGAATTGTTTCATCCGAAGATAATCAAATTGGAAATATTGGAATTGCACCAAAAGCAAATGTAAAAGTAATATCCCAAATTAGGGATAATGGAATTTATAATACAGCGGATGCTATTTTAAGTGCTGTACATAATTTACAAGCAGGGGATATTCTTTTATTAGAGGCACAAGCTTCGTATGATGGGTATGGGGATAAATATTTACCTGTAGAAGTACATCCAGATATTTTTGATGCGATTCGTGTTGGTACAGATAAAGGGATTATTATTATAGAAGCTGGCGCAAATGGTTCAAACGACTTAGATAATTTTAAAGATCGTAATGGAAAAAAGATCTTAAATCGAAATAGTCCAGACTTTAAGGATTCAGGTGCTATTATGGTTGGGGCGGGATCATCAACTGTTCCACATAAACGTTTATGGTTTTCAAATTATGGAAGTCGATTAGATGTATATGGATGGGGAGAAAATGTTGATACAACATCAGCAAATCCAAGTCAAAATACTACAAATTTATATACATCAACATTTAGTGGCACATCAAGTGCTTCACCAATTATTGCTGGGGCAGCAACTTCGATTCAAGGTATTGCTAAAGAACATCGAGGTTCCCCTTATACACCAGCCGAATTAAGAAATATCTTAAGTAATCCAAATACAGGAACAAAATCTCAAGATCCGTGGAATGATAGAATAGGTGTTTTACCTGATTTAAAATCTATATTAGATAACTTAGGTTTTAATCCAGATATACCGAACTCTTCTAATATTTTAGAAGGAAAGCAGTTTGCATGGTCGCTAAAAGGAATTAGCGATTTCGAGTTTGCTAAAATCAATCTCAATAAATCGACAGAAGAAGTGCAAGTTGATTTAAAGGCAGGCATACCACATCATTATTTTAATGAAACATACGCGAGTATTAAAGTACAAAATGCATCAGGGAAAGTAGTATACAATAAAGACATTTATGGAAACAAACAACAAAATGCTGAATCGCAAAAAGTTCCAGTCAAAGTAGGAGATTATATTGAGTTAACACATCTAGAAGGTGTGCATAGAGCTACTCTCACAAATGTTGATAATAGTAAACAAGAGAGCTTTGGAAAAAAAGCCATATACGAAGTTACAAAAGAAGGTCTGAAGAAAGTAGAAAAAATCCCAGAAGCAACGGTTTTAGACGGAAATCAATTTGGTTGGTCTTTAAAAGGATATAGTGATAGAGAAATTGCAAAAGTAAATTATAATAGGGTAACAGAGAAAATGCAGGTGAATTTAGAAGCAGGCGTACCACATTCTTATTTTAATAATACGTATGCAAGTATCAAAGTACAGAATTCATCCGGTAGTGTTGTGTACAATAAGGAAATAGTGGGAAATAGACAGCAAACTGCTGAAAGACAAACTGTGCCAGTCAAAGTGGGAGATTATATCGAGTTTACCCATATAGAAGGGGAAGCAGTAAAGGAAAAGACACGGGCTACACTTATTAACCTTGAGAATAGTAAACAGGAATATATAGGTAAGAAAAGAACCTATCAAATTACTTCAACAGGTTTACACAAAATAGATTAACATGAAGAACATTCAAATTATTAGTAAGATGCTAAATAGTCGTTCATTATGAACGGCTATTTGGCTTTTATTTATATAAAAGTGAAATATAATCCAATGTTTAATGATTTATCAGAAGTAAAAAGGTAGGTATTATATAAAAGAAAATGAATAATTTATGCAGAGCTTGTATATGGTATTATTATTTAACTATTCTAAAATCAATTGATAAAAACGCTGGAATGTTTTTTAGAAAACAACTGACTCCATAGGTGGAATTTGGAAGATTAATTCTATTTTGGAGTTTATTTTTATAAGGAAATTCACATACGTGGATTAGTATTAAGATTCAAAATGTAAAATATCTAAAGACCTAAGTACAAGCACACATTTTAAATAAAAAAAGTGAGAAGAATGAATAACATTCTTCTCACTTTTAGCAATTAGGGTCGGCATATACATAAATATGCGTTTGAGTGGAATTTTGGATGAAAAATCCACATGCATAGTATACCAAAATATTTAAGGCCCTTCGTATGCAATATTGCATACGAAGAGTAGGTGGATATAATAGTTAACTTATTTCTATTAAAAGTAAAATGTGTTTATATTAAAAAAGTTAAGATCCAATTGAAGCTGGTTAAGATCTTAATTCTTCATAGCTACCTAATTAATCAATTCTAGCTACTGAGTAGGAAAGAGTTAATTAATTTGAAAATGATTTGAGTAGGTAAATTCTCCGTTATACTTAATTACTGCAATATATGTCCCTTTAGTATATACATTTGTAATTGGTGTTCTCCAAATTTCTAACCCTGTAGGCGTAGTAATAAATTCTGGTTCAATTGTAATAAAGCGTTGTAAAGTGCCGTCAGGGTGAACCTTGAAAATCTTCATTTTGGCACCAAAATGCGCTCTACCAAAACGTTGAGTTAAGTAGAAAGTATCTCCTGTTATGAGGTGTTCAATATTCCAGTCGGGTTGGTATGTACTATTTTCAGCTCCCTCTAATTCATTAATGGTTTTATATCCCCAATCGTCATTAAAAGGTTCAGAATATGCGGCTTTAACTTCATTTATTGGTGAAATTATTTCAATGCTAGTCATACTTCCTAATAACAAGGTTCCAGTTAATACGATTTTACTTAATTTCATTATAACTCCTCCTACCAATATTAATCTATTTCATAATATTTCATTCTACAAAATAAATATTGATTCCTGCTGTTATATATTTTAATCGTAGTATGACCCCGGTATAGACGATTGGCCAAAAAAGTTCGTAATAAATTATTAGCATTTTATAAAGCAAAGAATAATGAAAAAATAATATATTTTTTGATTTTAATATTTAAAACTTATAATGCATATTACAATGAAGTTCTTCAATTTATTTTATTCTTCTATTTAGAATTTATGATTTAATTATCCAATAAAACAAAAGCGGCTGTAGTAAATAATTAATGAATGAAGTGATGCGGTTAAAGTGGTTAAAAGGCTTTTAAGTATAGTTATACAAAGAATAAATTCACTTAGTTAAGTTTTAGAGAATTTATTATGGTAAGGATTTCATCCGATTTAAATAATTCTAAATTAAACTTTTTATCCAATCAAAGACAAAAATCTTCTTTTAAATGAAGTATATGTTTCGTCCAGTTTATTTGGAATAACTCGTAGTCTTAACATTGCTTAATATAGAAAAATAAATTATTTTTTCATCTCCCTATAAATCAAAGGCTACGGGAAATATGGTAATAGCAATTCTCACATTATTGAGGGACTGGAAAAACAACAAAGACGTTCTCAAATGCATGTATAGATATTTATAACAAAGATTCAAAAAAGAATAGGTAATATAGCTATTGGAATAAGATTGTTTTTGTCTATCCCCTGAAAAGGAGGATGGACAAACCATACCAAAGAAACTTGCATTTCATTATCTATAGAAGTGTAATGTCATTAAAGTGAGATAGGATACAGGCTAATATTGAGAAATGTAAAGTTTGTAGAGTTTGAAACAAATTAAAGAAGTAACATAAGGGATTTACGCATATAGTAATGTCGACGGGTAATGTTAACGGAATATTCGTTTTAATTAGATAAAATAATAGTATTTTTATCTTATAATATTGTTACTACGATGGAATAAGGCTAATAATTAGTTAACTTAAAAATTAAATTCAGATAGGAAGAGGATAATGAAGACCAGAGATAATTATAAAATTATTGTGATTGGCGCTGGGACTGCAGGACTATCTTCTACTGCACATTTGTTACGAAATGTACCCCTATTGAAAGAAAGTATAGCTATTATCGATTCATCTAAAAAACATTACTTCCAACCACTATGGAGTTTAGTTGGGGGAGGAATTGTTTCAAAGGAATGTACGATGCGTGATCAAGAATCACTTATTCCAAAAGGAGCAACGTGGATTCCTAAAAGTGTTGTTAAGTTGTTTCCAGATCAAAATAAGATACTTTTAGATGATGGAATGCTACTTAAATATGAGATTCTTATTGTAGCAGCCGGTATACAAATAAATTGGGAAGGTATTAAAGGTTTAAAGGAATCTATTGGGGCTAATGGGGTCTGTAGCAATTATTCTTATAAATATGTTGAGTCTACTTGGAGAGAAATCGAAAAATTTAAAGGAGGAAAAGCGATTTTTACCCACCCCAATACTCCTATTAAATGCGGTGGCGCTCCACAAAAAATTATGTATTTAGCAGAAGAGTATTTTTGTAATAGCGGGGTAAGAAACAGAAGTGAAGTAATGTTTTATTCTGCAAACGCAAACATATTTCAGGTGCCACGTTATGCAGATACATTAGAACAAGTACTAGAAAGAAAGCAAATTATAACGAATTATAATAAAAACTTAGTTGAAATTATCGCTGAAAAGAGAGAAGCAATTTTTGAAGATACGCAAACAATGAAAAGAGAAACAGTACCATACAGTATGATACATGTTGTTCCACCAATGGGGCCACCTAACTTTATTAAAGAAAGTGAGATAAGTGATCATCATGGGTGGGTAGATATAAGTCCTTATACTTTGCAGCATGTACAATATAAGAATATTTTTGGACTTGGAGATTGTACCAATTTACCTACATCTAAAACTGGAGCGGCAATTCGAAAACAAATACCTGTCTTAAAACAAAATATTTTGGACGTACTTAATGGAAGAGACTTGCAGGCTAATTATGATGGGTATACATCCTGTCCGATTGTTACAGGATATAAAAGTCTTATACTTGCTGAATTTAACTATGAACATGAGCCTCAAGAAACGTTTCCGTTTAATCAAGCGAAAGAACGGTATAGTATGTTTTTACTTAAAAGATATATGTTGCCCTATATGTATTGGAATTTAATGTTGAAAGGGATTCTATAAGAAAAGATAGAGAGAGTTGTTGTAACAACCGAGAAGTAATTTGAACTAAGCATTTGGAGGGAATAGCTATGCTTTTAAAATATTTTTATGATGAAAAATTAGCTCATGCTTCCTATTTAGTTGGTTGTCAGAAGGAAGGCGTAGCAATTGTTATTGATCCCAGCCGCTATATAGAACAATATATAGAATTTGCTAAAAAAGAAGGGATGGAAGTAATCGCTTCGGCTGAGACTCATATTCATGCAGATTTTCTTTCTGGGTCTAGAGAACTTTCCCTTCTTTTTAATGCAAATTTATATGTATCAGATGAAGGAGATAGTGAGTGGAAATATCAATATCTTAACGAAGGCCGATACAATTTGGTTAGAGAGGGAACAGAGTTTAAGGTTGGTCATATAAAATTCAATGTCATTCATACCCCAGGGCATACGCCTGAAAGTATTTCCTTTTTAGTAACCGATACAAGTCAAAATAATTATACGAATGATAAACCGATAGGAATATTCACGGGTGATTTTATATTTGTAGGAGATATAGGTAGACCCGATTTGTTAGAAATTGCTGTTGGTATTAAAGATACCGCGAAAATAGGAGCGAAACAATTATTTGATTCTATACAAAAAATAAAAATACTCCCCGATTATTTGCAAATATGGCCATCACATGGTGCAGGAAGTGCATGTGGAAAAGCATTAGGAACAATTCCAACTTCCACATTAGGTTATGAAAAGATGTTTAATTGGGCGTTTCAGTGTAATGATGAAGATAATTTTGTATCGAATTTATTGACGGGACAGCCAGAGCCTCCAAAGTATTTTCCATTAATGAAGAATTTAAATAAGTATGGTCCACCAACTCGTAAGAAGAGAGAAATTACTGCTATTTATACAATAGAAGAACTTCAAGAAGTGATGAGGGGTGTTCAGCAAATAGTTGATATAAGGGATGTAGAGTGTTTTGCTGCTGGCCACATCGAGAAGTCAATTAACATACCTTATAACAATTCTTTCACAACTTGGTGTGGGGGGATATTAGATTATAAAAAAGAAACTTTAATAATTTTAGATGCGGAAAAGGTTAAAGTGGAGGAAGTTATTAGAGACTTTGAGTCCATTGGCTTAGATAATATTATTGCTTTTGCACCTTCAAAGGTAATTCAAAGATTCCATAGTTTAGAGATCTATAAGGAAAAAACATCAAATGAATTATATCCGTTAATAAAAGATGGAAGTGTAAAGGTTATCGATGTGCGTAGTAAAAAAGAGTGGGATGAAGGACATCTTCATGATGCAATACATATCACTTTAGGTAATCTACTTGAACGGCTAGATGATGTACCGAAAAATTGTCCAATAGTTTTACAATGTCGAACGGGGTTACGTTCCGCTATAGCAGCTAGCATTTTACAAAAAGCTGATATAAAGAAAGTATTTAATTTAAAGGGGGGATTTCTTGCGTGGAAAAAAGAAGGGCTCCCCTATACAACATGTAATCAAGAAATTTGAAATATATCAAAAGAGTCAAATGGAAAGAAAATAGAATCATTTGAAATAATCTAAGGGGATAAATAATAAAATTCAATTGCTATCAGTATGGGAGATATAAACTAAAAATGATTTATTAAAGCCGCATTAAACGATAAAATTAAGCACAAATATGCTGATGTGTATCTATTCTATCAAAGTACATAAAACTAAAACTAAGATATTCGAACGAACTCAAAAAGCCGAAACCCCTTAACTTAGGAATTTCGGCTTTGATGTTATATCATGGAGTTGCTATAGAAATGGCAGCTGGCATGTTTACTGCAACAGAGTTATAAGTTCTTAAATTCCTTAAATTAGAAACTTGTACTTGATTACCGTAGTTAAATTGTTGCCATTTTAAAAGAACTGGTTATATAAAAAAGAAAAATCTATTGGTTAGCATTTAACCGAAAGATTTTTCTTTGAGTTAGCGTCTTTTACATAATAATTATTGAGGAAGGGAAATTCCACTGAGAGATGCTATCAAATACAAGAATAGGCTAGTCTAATTTCTAATGGTCCCAGTATCTTTTATTTTGACGTGTGTCTTTACAGTTATTTTAGCCTCTGCTAACGCTTGCAACCAATTTCCTTTTAGTTTTTTCCACTCGTTATATTGAAAAGCTCTAGCATATAGGGATAATCCGATTGGATCAATTTTATTCTGCTGTATTTCATCCAAAATATCTTGTAACTTCTTATTAATTTCTTTTTGAATAGCGCTCTTTAAATTATTTATGTTTTTTTTATTATCATAATGTCCCTTAATTAAATTCGCATTGGTTTTTTCTATTAAAGCTACATTTGCATTTATATCGAGATTAAATACAAACTTTCCGTTTTGAAAATTAACATCTATCTTCCTTGTCGCATTCTGTACCAAGATAGAAGTGTTTGGTTTTTTGTTGGATTTTTTAGGAGGAAGCACAAGGTGTAGTATCATCCGGCCTTTATTTTTGGGCTTATTTATAAGATTGAAGAATTTAACATCTTTTTTAGGGATACGAGTTAAAAATTTTCCTTGTCGATCTAAAAGTGCAATTCCTATCGTGTCAATTTCATTTTGTGTTTTTTTGATAACTGGAACAGCTTGTGTCATTCCTTCTTCATTTTTTTCTCTCATTAATTGTTGAATAGTGGAAGAAACGGATTGATTATTTTGAATGGAGGATTCGATTACACTACTTATATAAGATGGTAGTGATGGTTTGTCGGGCTTATTAATTGTGAAAATTTCTTCTACAGGTCCATCAACAAGTACTACTTTAGCATTAATGGTAGCGTAAGGATCACGGTAAGAAGAATCAAGCTCCTGCATCCAATTTGCTTCTTGTGCTAATTTTTTTCCAATTAAAATAATTTCGGCTTTGGAGGCTGTCATATAACCCGTTAACTTCGTATCTATCTTACTGAATCCATTATATACAGTTGATGCCTGCGTCCAATGCTCTATAGTACTTTTTTGTTGTTTATGATGAAAGAGTGGTATGCTTGTGCCCACCTTTACGTCTCCATTAGAGTTTCTATCCAAGGCAATTAAAAGGATTAATGAAACCTTCTCAAGTGGAATTCTCTGACTACAACTAATTAAACATACACAACAGATTACAATCCATATCCATTTTCGAATCAAAGCTGTTTCCTCCTAGTAAACCAAGTAAAAAGAATGCTGTAAGCGAAAAAGAAGATTGGTAATAGAATAAAGAAAATGGTATTTAAGATATCCATAAGAGAATATATAAATAAATATTGATCCACATCGGGATTTAGAAAAACGAATAAGCCGACTATTAATAGCATAAAACCAGCCAGCGCCCAATTGCGAACGGTTTTTTGAAATAAAATGGTCACAGATTCGAAACTGAAAAATAAATACGGATATATTGTAGTGGAAAATACAATCAAATAGTAAGCAATATATATAATTTCTAATCGTTCTATGAAAGAAAAACGAACCCCTTTTAACAGATGAAATACTGGCCAAATTACGTCTTTTATCCCCTCCGGACTAAAGTATATATAAGAAAGAATAGTCACATATAGATAGAAAAACATGGTTCCAGTATTCGCTATTAGTATTCCTTTTATGGCTTTTTGTTTTTTTTGTAAGAACGGATAAATAAAATACGCAATTTCTAAGCCAGCATAAGGGGTAATGGTTTCTTTTGTTGCTTTTAAAATAGGGTATAGGCCATCTTTAAAAATAGGTAGTAGGTGTAAAGGATTGTAGTTACTCTTTAGTGAAAAAAGAAGAAAAAGTGGCATCCAAGTAGTGAAGAAGAAAACAAGCATAGAATAACTAGTAAGAGCCCTTAACCCACTCAGGGCTAAAATAATAAAAGGCAATAGTAATAATATGGCGATTTGATAAGCAGGAGTGGAAGGGAATATCCACACTTTTACAATATCAGTTGCCTTTAATAAAGTATTAAAACCAGCAAAGAATAGATAAAAGGCATATAAAAGAAGAAAAATTGTCCCAAGCCATTTACCAAAGTATGTTTTTAAGATCTGAGAGAAGCTTTTGTTAGGATTTTTTTGTAACATTAATATAATAAATATGCCAATTATAGAAGTAATTATCCATCCCGAAATGATAGAAATCCATCCGTCTGTACCAGCGGTAGTGGCAAGAGGGCTTGGCATAATTAACATTCCTGATGCTAGTTGCAGTGAATGGATGAAAACAATAAATTCAAATAAAGTTATGTTTTGGAATTTAAGATTTCCCATGCGAACCACCTTCTTTTTTCTTTCTTTGTTTCGGTTGTCCTGTACTCGAGCGGGTGGTGATCATGGAAATAGGAAATCTTACAAAAGAATCTTTTAACTCTTGGAGACGAAATGGTGCAATTGGCAGTCCATATGGTGAACCATAGGAAGTTAATGAAACAAAATGAGCAAATAAGAGCATTAATCCACTAACAATACCTACAATCCCATAAAAATAGGCCAATAACATCATTGGAAAACGAATAAGCCGAATACAACTTGATAAATCATAATTAGAAACAATAAATGATGCAATGGCGGTAATAGATACGATAATAACCATAACGTTACTCACAAGACCAGCTTGAACAGCCGCCTGCCCAATTACAATCCCTCCAACAATTCCAATTGTTTGTCCAATTGGTTGTGGTAAGCGAATACCAGCTTCACGTAGCATTTCTAGTGTGATTTCCATTATGAAAGCTTCCAATAAAGGAGAGAAAGGGACTTTAACTCTTGACGTTGCAATAGAAGTGTATAGATCTAAAGGAATGATTTCAAAATGAAAAGAGACTATAGCAATATAAATTGCAGGTAAAAAAATAGCTATAATAAATCCTGCAAATCGTAATAAGCGAAAAAATGATGCAATGAGCCAATGTATATTATAATCATCTGGAGTCTGAAAAAATCCAATTAAATTCATTGGGACAATCATCGCACCAGGAGATCTATCAATTAACACCGCTACTTTTCCATCAAGTATATGATTAGAAATGGCATCTGGGCGTTCACTTAAATAAGCCTGTGGAAAAGGAGTCCAATTTTGATCCTTTGTAAAATTAGATAGTTCTCCAATGCTCAATACCGCATCCGTTTTAATTTTACAGATTCTAGTTTCTATTTCTTGGACCACATCTTCGTTTGCTACATCCCCTAAGTAAATTAAATAGACTAAAGAAGTGGCGCGTTCTCCAATTGTCAATTTTTTAATTTTCAATTCAGTAGAAGGAATATATCGACGAATTAAGCCTATGTTTTTTGTGGCATTCTCAATAAACCCATCATGTGAGCCTTTAATAGTAACTTCTGAAATGGGTTCTTGAATCGCTCTCTCTGCCCAACCTTTTGTATTTATTAGAAGGGACCTCTTTTCTCCTTCCATAAACAGTACACATTGTCCCTCAAGTAATCCTTCTTTAATTTCATTCCACGTATATACTATTTTGGTATGAGTAGCAATAATATTAGAATTAAATATTTGACCGTCTTCATTCACTTCTTGTAATAATGGTGTAACAACATTTCCTTTTAATGCAACACCATCTGTAAGGCCTTCAAAATAATATAGTAAAATATTCGTGTTTGTTTTTAATTGCAAAGGATGTTCAATCAAATCTGCACTAATATTAAAGATGTTATCTAATGTATTTTTAAGTTCTTTTAAGTTACTTGTTTGGATTTTTTCAATGGTTTTATCTGTCTTTGTTTCTAGGGTCTTTTCATTTAAGGACAAAATTGACACCTCTTTAATATATAACGATTAGTTGTAGTTATTATTTTTATATGTTTGAATTTTATTCACTAATTTAAACGGATTAAGATCAAGAATAACTAAAATTGAAGTACTATATTATAAATTCAATAATTGAGCGTAAAAAAAGTAGATGTAATTTGTGTAGAAATCTAAGTATCAAGATAGAAGTGAAATTTGAATGATTATAATAAAAAAGAACCCTTGATAGGTTCTTTTTAATAGTTGGTAAATATGTTGTCAACAATAGATGGCGATAAAGGTAGTAATTTAGATGTCTTTATGTTACTCAGCTGAATTTTGTAGGAAGAACTATTTTTTCATACCTCAATGCTCAATAAAAAAGGACATTTCATTTATTTGGGTGTTTTAGTGTATTTGAATTTTGCACGCTAACAAATTTTGTTTAGGGACAAAATGTGAAGTTTTATTCTGAAATAACAGAAAGTTAATGCGGCAAAATTCCTATTGGTAATTTGGATAGGTATCAAATATTTCTTTGGCCTTATTTTCTTGATATGACCGTACGTTTATATGTTTCTAAGGGAAAGAAATATTTTCATTTTTATTACCATCTATTGTTTGATTAAGATGGTAACACGAAAATGAAACGTTTACAATCAGAAAATAAAGAAAAAATATTAAAGTACGACTTTTTTCGACAAATATTCCTATAAAATGTTTTGTAGGAATTAGAAATAACTAAATTAGTAATAATAGCTTAATATATTAAAATGAAATTCAATGAATAAGAGTCCAAAGGCATGAATTTAAATGATAAAGTTATAATTTTCTTTTTTGAACTGTAAGTGTTTTACAAGTATAGTTAAACTTTAATCCAACTAGCATTTCTTCCTTTTGTCAATAGCTTAATATGGCCAAACAATTGCAAGGAATTTAAAGCCTTACTGATTGTACTCTCTGCTATGTCTGGATATGTGTTACGAATACACTCCTTAGTAAAGGGTTGTTTTTGTTTAAGTATAAAATCCTGAATTCTCTCCACTTTAGTATGCTTACATATAGAATCTAGAACTGTATTATGAAGATCTTTGTACGCCTCTAATATAATAGTTAAAAACGTTTTTAACCAAAAGCTACTATTATGTTCCTCGCAGTACCAATTTACCGAAGATTTATAAATCGAATTGTAATATTCAGATTCATTTTTCTTAATGTATTTATCCAGACATACATATTTTACAAATGTATTTCCACTTTTAATTAATAGCAATTGCATTAACATAAGTGCCAATCTGCCGTTACCCTGATTAAAAGGGACTATGCAATAAAAATTAAATATAAAACGAGCTATTAATAAAAGTGAATGATGGCCCTTACTAGAATTTAATGAGTTATATTGATCACATAATTGTTCCATTACTTGTGGAATAAGCTCATGTGGAAGAATGCGGTAACTATTTAAGTGCATTCCGTTTTCAGGAATACCTGGAATAGTAAACGGTTTTTCGCGCCATTTGGCACTGTCAGAGGTAATGTAATGTATTAATTGAAAATGTAATTCCTGTATAGTTTCTGGATTGATTAATAAATCACAGGAATTCTTATGTACAAAAGTAAGTGTTTGGTAAAAACAAAAGATAGCATCTTCCGAGATATTTTGAGGTAATATATCATCTAAAATAAGTTCTTTTAATCTTTTATTTGGGACTTTTATATCTTCATAGGTAGTAGTAAAGTTTTTTATGTAATGAAGTGGTATGGTTTTTTCTAAGCTAGTAAATATATCAGGATTTTGTTCCTGATAAGCAGCTAATTTTCCTTTTAATTCACTAATTTCACTGATTATATTTAATAGTCTCCTTTTTAATTCAATATTTTTATACTTGTCATCGAAAAAATTTCTCATTTTTATTCCCCCTGTAACCCCTTAACATGCTGTTACATAAATCTTTCCATTCTAAAGATAGTTTACAACATTATTTTGAAATAACAATATATTTATTTTGATTTTGAACTTATTTTAGAATCAAAATTGTTATTTAAATTTGATTAACGAGTTAGAACTTATAATTAATCATGTTTGAATAAAGAATGAATATACACAGATAGAAAATATAGTTTGACTTTAATTCCTTTTTATGAATTTACGAGATGAAAATATAATTTTAGAATTATTATTAGTGTAGTTTGCTGTATTATTGTTGGGAATTTACTAGAAAGTAACTAATTTTCAAAAATAAAATAAAGAAATCTTAAAGAGGAATCAATAGGATCTAATTTGAATAGGCATAATCCTAACATTAAATGTGCAAATGTACAATAATTAAATGAAAAAAATATGAAAATATCGACTTTTTTCGACAAAATAAATTAGATAGAAAAACAATCTAATGTAAGAAAATTGTTGCTTTAGATGGTCTCTGCATTTCATAAATTAATATTGAAGGAATTATCAAATGATTTTTACGAGTAATAAAAGAGTAGATATATAAATTAAATTGTGACAATTATAAAGTTAGTATTCTCCATTTTCATTATTTAATTTAACAAATTTAATAATATTAAGGTGACTTTTCTATATTTAATATAAGTATTTGATGGGGTATGCTCATAAAAAGTGTCATTTTCTATATATCCATGTAGCATTTAGCACTTGTATTGCGAAATATTTTGACATAAGTTAATTTAAATATTAGGTACAGAAACATTTTAAGGAAAAGAGTCAGTATAAAATTACCCTGAAAAACGTTTTACCCTAAAAACGTTTTTCCTCAAGAGATTTTCTCAGGAGCACTAAAGTTTTTTAATTTGTTTCTGTGCCTTATTAGATAAAAATAATATAATAAGTTGTTTAGAAAAGGTGGGAAATTCCCCCATTATAAAATGAACTCATATCACTTAACGTCCGTATGTTCTAGTTAAAGTAGGAATTTAAAGAAAAGGAAAGGGCTAGCTCTAGTTATAATTAGTGCAATAAATTGGGGGCTACTCAAATTTTTTTGTTAGATTTAGTAAGAATAATTATAAACGAGTTAATTCAGTATAAAAAATGTAATGTTACACAATTGACGAAGCTTTTAAAAATTCCACAATCCACTGTTTCCCAACATTTATCAAAAATGAGGGGTAAGGTGCTAAAGGCTGAAAAAAAGGGTTTAGAGATGTACTATTATATTACTAATCTAAAGGCGAGTCAGATTGTTGGAATTTTAGGTTTGTAAATAAACAAAACTTCATACATTTCATTATAAGTAAAACGCAGAATAATCCCCCACAAATACGTGGGGGATTTCTTTTATGAAAATAATGTCAGTCTTTTTGAGGAGTGACACGATGGTCACCATGAGCACTATAAGAAGGGCAAGAGTGTCACCATGTTCTAATGTGCTAGTAAAAGAAAAATTTTGAAAGTGCTAAAACGCTTCATATTTCTCAATATAATTTATGTCACAAAAATCTTTTAATTTCATCAAAAGCTAAGTGACGATGACCAGCCTGACAATGTTGTTCACCACCAGTTTTCTTAGTGAAAACTACAGAAGTGATGGAGGCTGCATTACATAGCTCCGATTCGATTTGCGGTAATCGGCTAATTGGAACGTACTGATCGTCTTCACCAGCCAGGAGCAATACTTCTTGATTTATAAACTGACCGATTCCTGCCATCGTATGCTTTTCAAAGTTTTTAAGTAAGTTAAATGGCGTTTTTTCACCTGTATTTTCCATACCCTTTTTAACTTTCCAGTTCAGGTCGATGCTGGTGGCCATCATTTGTTTAAACATGGTATTAATTTTGTCAGCTTCATTAGTAGCCAGAAGCGTGGTCAATTTATTCCAGATATTATCCGGCATGCGCATCTTGAGTGCATCAAGGCCACTATAAAAAATATTAAAGGCAATGACTTTGTCGATTCGTTTTTCAAAAGCGGCGGCACGCATTGCCAAGTAGCCGCCCCAAGAAGCTCCGAGAATACTAACACGGTCAAGTTTGAAATAGTCAATGACTGTGGAAACGGGCTTCTCCCAGTTGTGGATGAATTTTAAGCCGTTTTTCAGTGCTGTTCCTTGTCCAGGTCCATCAAAAACTATAATATTATAATTGATTCCTATGAGGTAGTTCATCATCTTCATCATTTCCTCCATGTAGGAATCGTAGCCTCCAAAGAAAAGTAGTGTATTACATGCGCCTGGTGTCATGAATTTGATTGCAGGAAGATAGGAATCTTCATAAGGAATTTGATAGGTTTCATACTCAAAATCATGAAAGCCCTTATAAAAAGTTTCACGGTATTTTTGGTACACTTTTTCTTTTTTTGGATCGGATGATTCCATATAAAACTCGGCAGCCTGATAATAAACCGAAGCTAGATCAAAGTCTTTATGGTGCTCCCGCATCGCTGCATATTCTATCCAAGTGTTATACCAGCTGTCCGTGTCTGTAAGTCTTGGGATGACGGCTTGTAGATCCTGATTTGCCCGCTCATCGTCTTGATAGAAATCGTTGAAAAAACGGTTAATTTGCAAATTGAACTGTTCGTTGTTTACATACTGTTTAAACATAAAATCCCTCCTTATATTTGACTACAAGGTAAGGGTAAGCGAAGTATATTAAAGAAACAACAAGCAGGAAAGGATAAGAAGTACGAAATCGAACCATAAGGATATAAACGGTTCGATAAGCAACTTTGGGAAGGAGGTTGATTAATAATGGGAGAGGATGTTCGCGTTTATAAAACGAAGAAAAATATTTCTAATACACTTATTACCCTCTTGAACGAAAAAGAGTTTGGTCGAATTACAACTAAAGATATTTGCATACATGCTTTGGTGAGTAAGTCCACATTTTACAGCCATTTTGCAGATAAATATGATCTTTTGGAAAAATTAGTGCAAAATTATGTCTGCTGGTTCAAGGAAGAAATCGAATTACGTTTCGCATTAATAGAGAATGGAAATGTGGCTCAAGTTATTAATATGATAACCGATAAGGTCTCAGCGCGAAAAAAAGAGGTTGCTACTTTACTCCATGTACATGTTCCCACAGCGGATTTACGTTTAGAGTTAGAATCTATTTTATATAATGCCTGTTATTCCTATTTGAAAGAGCAGCAAGTGGAAGTAAGTGTGCCGATTGACTTTGTAGCTCAGTTGTATACAGCAAACGCAATGGTGTCAATTAATTGGTCGCTGAGCAACGATAAAAATCCAGATGTGGTTAAACTAATTGATAATATGCAGAGATATGTTTTTGATCTGATTTTGTCAGGTGGTGAGAGAATGTAATAAATCATGAAACCTGCTTAATAATGTAGTTATCGTGTGGGGTGTGGTTGTAAAAAACTAAGTAATCGATATTTGGATTTTTTGTGAATCTTTATTGGTTTTTTATAAACTCTTTACTACATAATGTTACAAAATAGAATTAATTTGCTTAATTTAGCACCATATCAGGTTAATAAATAAACTAAATGTGTTTATGTTATTGAACTATTAATATATTAGTAGGTGATTTGTTCGTTTATCCCTATATTGCTATTATATTAGCGTAAACAATATATTGGGGGGACAAGTATGAATTTGAAATTAACATCTAAGTTAGAAAGATTAAGAAAAAGTAAAAAAGGAATTGGTGCTTGTGTTTTAGCTGCAGGGGTGACGGCAATTACAATGATTCCTCAAAGTGCATATGCACATGGGTTTGTTGAAAAGCCGAGTAGTCGTGCTGCTTTATGTAGTCAGAATTATGGAGCATTAAATTTAAATTGTGGAAATGTAATGTACGAACCTCAAAGTCTAGAAGCACCTAAAGGATTCCCAGATGGTGGACCGATTGATGGGAAAATTGCTTCGGCAGGAGGATTGTTTGGAGGGATTCTTGACCAACAAACATCAAATCGCTGGTTCAAAAACACAATAAAGGGGGGAGCAAATACATTTACATGGAAATACACAGCGGCACATTCTACAAGTAAATGGCATTATTACATTACAAAAAAGGGATGGGATCCTAATAAACCATTAACACGTGCTGAATTAGAACCAATTGGAACTGTGAACCATGACGGTTCGGCAGCATCAAATAATTTAACACATACAATTAATGTACCCACTGATCGCAATGGTTATCATGTTATTTTAGCTGTATGGGATGTAGCAGATACGTCAAATGCGTTTTATAACGTAATTGATGTAAATTTAGTAAATAATGAAACTCCCGACACAGTAGCTCCAAGTCAACCAACGGGATTAAATGCGTCTAAAGTTTCTGCCAATAGTGTTGAACTAACATGGAAGGCCTCTACTGATAATATAGGCGTAAAAGAATATCAAGTGTTACGTAATGGAGAAGTAATTGGTACGGTACCAGGTACAACTTTTATTGATAAAAAACTAAAAGCAAATACGGAATATACCTATACAATAAAGGCATTAGACGCTGCTGGAAACATATCAAAAGAAAGTGAAAAACTAAAGGCTAAGACAACAAATGAAATTCCAGATAAAGAGGCTCCGACTCAACCAAAAGGATTACATAGTATGGGTACAACAGCGACAACTGTTGATTTGATGTGGAGTCCGTCTGAAGATAATGTAGGTGTTGACCATTATATTGTATATAGAGAAAGCGCTGGGGTTATGAATAAAATTGGGGCAGCTGATAATACATCCTTTATGGATAAAGATTTGAAGGCTAATACATCGTATAAGTATGTAGTGACGGCGGTTGATTTAGCTGGAAATGAATCTAGTAGAAGTGATGTTTTGAATGTAACTACTAAGTTAGAGGATTCCACATACGAAAAATGGGATGCAAGAAAAGTATATACTAAAGGTGATAGAGTAGTACATGAGGGGAAAGTGTATGAAGCGGTTCAAGATCATCAAGGAAATGGCGACTCAAATTGGATTTTTGCCTTATCGCTTTGGAAGCCAGTTTTGAATAAATGATAAGCTGAAAAAGGTAGTTAACAATTTTGGATTTCTCTTTAAAAATTAAGGGCCGTTCCAAATATAATTATCTAATGGATTAAATGGTTAATAAAGTGAAACTTTAATCAGTGGGGGTTTTGTTCATCCCCCACTGATTATCAGCCCTCACCAATCGAGCTTTTACGGGCAGCCCGCCCCCCACCTAACTTCTTTGCTTCCGCTGAATTTTGAGGTGGGGGTCTTACTGCCCGTTAATGCGGGATAAAATTTAATCGCCATCCTAATGTTTACGAAATGAAATTAAAAAAGAATCCCAATGGTATTCCATTGGGATTCTTTTTTTTCTAATTTGTAATAGCGTATATTTTCACTGTGAATTTGCTAGTGGCACCAATTGGATTTGCAATATAATATTTAGTATTTGTGTAAGCTTCAGTCCTAGATTCATGTGAAATATTTTTCCAACGAGTGGAATCTATTCCTAGGGAAACATCAATCATTACATTGAAAGAAATAGTAGAAGGATAATCTTTTTCTGAAGGCTCAATAACCCATTTTAATTCTTTGGTACCTACAGGTAAACTATCAATTTTAAAGTTTTGGCTGGATCGATTTTGTTGCCCTGATAAAGGACTAGATTCAGATGATATTTGTGAAATTAATATTTCTTTTTCATTTGAATGTATACCATTTAATTTAATGATACTATCAATTAAACCTGGACCAGGAAAATCAGCTGCGATGATACCAGAATGTTTAATTGCGCCTTGTTGTAAGAGTTCGGTCCCAAGTGTATTCATCCCCCCATAGTATACTTGTCCGTTTCTATCGCGAGGGAAATCACTCCACGCATTAGTGGAATTCGTTTGAATCAATTTAGGACTACTGTCAGTATTTCTGCTCTCTTTTCCGCTTGCAACAAACCAAGGATATACATTATTTAAAAATGCGGCTGCGCCTCCCGTACCACTAAAATGGTTGAGATAAATTTTTCCATTATTAAAGTTAGTATTTGTATTTTGTAGATGGTTTTTTATCGCAATCCATTTTGTATATATTTCGTCTGGTCCGCTTCCAATTTCAAATTTATCTTGTATGTTCAAACTTTCGTAATCAATCCCGTACAATTGAGCGGATGTAAAGTTTTGTAAGATTACAATTTTCCCGCGGGTATCTCCTAAATTAGGGTTATTTCTATCTGAAGTTGGTACGGAATTAGGATCCCAAAAATATGAAGCATTAACGTTTTTATATTTTAAAAATATCTCCTCAAATGATAGAGATCCACTTTCAGGAGTAGTTTCTTCTTTTAAGCGCATTAATATTGTTTCTGTTGGATGATCTTTTAAAAATTGAATGGTCTCTTTTAATACATCTTCAAACACAGATTTTTGATTTACAACGCCATGATACATTGCAAAAGAATCTTTTACACGTTTAACACGCATATCTACATATCGAATTCCGGAATTTAATTGTTGGGATAAACTCATAGTTTGATTTCTTGTCAAATTTTCATCAAGAAAACTCGCTCCATGTAAAGCCATTGTACCGTGAGTCCCTGGAATAGATATTTCACTTATTTTTGTTGAATCTTCTATTTTCGACATCCACGATGGATTTTGATACCCTATATTGGATTCATAGGAGTAACCTGGATGACTATCAGCTAAAATAGTAGATGGTGTACTTAAACTTGCTAGTGTAATACAAGTAAGGATGCTAATTTTAAAGAAATTTCTCATTTTTATTTTGTTCATTTTTTCTCTCCTGACCTTTAAACAATTGTTAGATGATTTTTTACTATATTTATTGTTTTTCATTCTTAAGATAATAAATTTTTGTATTTGAAAATAATTAACAATAGGGGGAGTAAGTTATTTGAGACTTTAATAATTTTTTATTATAAATTGTCCCTAATAGCCAAACGGATTCTTGAAAAATCGAAGTATAGCCTCCAAAAAACAACTGTTTATCGTATTGAATACAAACAAAACAGAAGTCCTAAAAAAGACTTCTATTTTGTGACATATAATGAATGATAAGGTGGTAAACAAATCAAGATAATGTGATTGAGTGGTAAAAATTTATTAATAGCTGTTTTAGAATCTCTTATAACAAGGCTGATTACAAAAAGCGGATCTCTACACTGCTAATAAAAATTGAAAAATTCTACTCATTAAAACTTAGACTAACTACAGTTGCAATTGATTGGGCTGCATGTTCCCAGCTTCCATCTATAACTTTACCAATCTGCTGACCAAGTGCATTTAAATCATTTGGATTAACTGGAATTCCATTATACGCAGCAAGAATTGATAAAAGTGGAGCAGCAAATGGTGTCCAACCACCTCTATCAATATTAAATACAGGTTTATCTAGTACCTTTCCATCTTGTACTGTAAACTCATAATAAAATTGATCATCTGGACGAAAACTTAAATGATGAGAAATTTGTCCCTTAACATATGTTTTACCACCACCTAAATTTACTACTTCAATTGGTTTTACATTAAATTCATGCTCAAATACTTTAATTTTTTTAACTTCTGGACCATTTAAGGCAGCCTTAACCGCTGTTTCCAAATTATTTTGTGCGAATGGTTGAATACTCATTTGTGCCTCTTTTTGTTGGATAGGAGCCTCTTTTTCTGCAGCAAACACCGATGTAGTCGGTAGTGCACCTGTAGCTAATGTAGCTGCAAGTGCTGTTGTCATCATGATTTTTCTTTTCATCTTCATAGTTTTCCTTCCTCTCTTAAAGTTATGATATATAATCTTTTAAAGACTGACATGGTGCAATATTTTATTTCGTAATGCACGCAAAAAACTAGGTTAAGAATTATGTCAGAAAATCAAAATTAATTATATATTCATTTACAATGATATCTATCTACACATGTTTTTTCAATTTTCTAACAAATAGTGCAATAATAACTTTTCATAAGGTAATTTAGTGTTTCAATTCTCTCTATGTACGTTTTAAACAAATTAAAATCGGAGTGGTAATAATATATTTGCAAGCAAATGTCGTATATAATTCGAGAAAAGTACACAATTTTTTTATAAAAAACTATAGGAATTATCGTTATATCGTTATCAAACTAAGTAAGATAAAATAATAATATGATGAAGAGCTTCCAGTGATTCGCTATAAATTCACTAAAAAATGAGCATGACATCATACACTCATGCACGAAAACTAGGATACCAAAGCTCCACTTTATAGCGAATGAGCTAATACGAATGAGATTGAAAAATTTTATTAGTGGCGTATAAAACTATAACAAATACTACAAATCAATTAAAAAATTTCAGTTATTCTGAATGCGAAGGGCACGTAATATTTATTTTGAACTGTAGTACTGATCAAGATTTTAGGAGGAAATATGAACAAGAAGACTAAAAGAATCATATTAATTATTGGTATATTAGTAGGCATTAGTATCTTTTTATATTTACAAAACAATTTAATAAGTATAACTGAGGTTAAAATAACCTCTAGTAAAATTCCCTCTTCTTTTAAAGGATATAAAATACTACAAATTTCAGATTTACATAATAAAAAATTTGGTGATAATCAGGACGTATTAATCAAAAAAGTGAAAAATTCGAATCCTGACATCATTGTTATTACTGGTGATTTAATAGATAGTAAATCGTACGATGCAGAAATTAGTCTGCAAGTAATACGAAAACTTGTAAAAGAGTATCCTATATATTTTGTGACAGGAAATCATGAAAAGTGGTCGGGAAAATATAACAGTTTAGAGAAAGAATTGAAGAAACACCATGTTACTGTTTTAAGGAATGAACATGTAAGCATTCGAAAAGGTGAGCAAGAAATAAACTTGCTAGGTATTGATGATCCGGAATTTGTTATTGGAAACCGTACTGAAGGAGATATTGTAAAGGATGAAATTATAAAAGCGAAAATTGAAATGCAGCCAGATAGATATAATGTATTATTATCCCATAGGCCTGAATTTATTGAGGAGTATGCTGACGAGCAAATAGATTTAGTTTTGTCAGGGCATGCTCATGGTGGGCAAGTTAGGTTACCGTTTATTGGAGGATTAGTTGCTCCAAATCAAGGTGTTTTACCTAAATATACAGCAGGCCTATATGAAAAACAAAATACGTCTATGATAGTTAGTAGAGGATTAGGCAATAGTATCATTCCGCAAAGAATTTTTAATAGACCTGAGATTGTAGTCGTGCAGTTAAATTAATCTGTACGGCTTTTTTGTTCAGGGGAATAATTTAAAGGTAGTTTTTTTCAGTACAAGTTTCCATTACAATTTTGTTAAAATTTTTCAACGTTACATAAAGTAACAAAATTTGACCTATTGAGTTTGTTATAGTGTAAATAATCAAAAAACTTAAAAATTAGTCGAGTTAAAATAGTTATTATTAAACGATATTAAAAATATAAAGGGGTGTACAAATGCATAAAGAATTTGAAATTGAAGAATATACGGCGATTGAGGAACAAATTCATTATTATAGTACGTCTTTATTAGTAAGTCATCCTGAGCAAATTGTAAAGTATTTAGAACAACGGTTGGAAAAGTATGCAGAAACGTTACAATATGCACATTTATATCCGGAAACGGTTATATTACCAATACAGCAAATAGTTATCGAATATTCTTTAGATGTTGCTAGAATTAGAAGGTATTTAAATTTAAAAACATAACAAAAATCGAATAATTTACAATGAAACAGAGTCGACTTTAAGAAAAAATATTCTAATGTCGACTCTGTTTCATTGCTTAATATTGTTGATGGAAAATAAATACTAATCAATGAAGTTTGACATATAATTACGCAAGAGTAAAATAAAAGTGAGTACTCACTCATTTTGAAGAAAAGGGGGATTTTTAGTGCAACAATCTTCAATTATTTTACGAGATGTATCAAAAAAATTTGGAAAAAAAGAAGTTTTGCATAACCTTTCGTTGCAAATAGAAAAAGCAGAAATTTTTGGATTGGTTGGACCTTCCGGGTCAGGGAAAACAACACTCATTAAAATGATTGCAGGTATTAATGAGTCAACTACAGGGGATGTAATTGTTTTTAATACAAACATGCCTAATCTAAATGAAATGAAAAGAATTGGTTATATGGCTCAGGCTGATGCACTATACGAAGAACTATCGGCATATGAAAATGCAGATTTTATTGCAACGATGTATGGGTTAAAAGGTAAGCGTAAGAAAGAGAGAATTGAAGAAGTTTTTGAACTTGTACAATTATCAGAGCATATGAAAAAGCAAGTACAGCACTTTTCAGGTGGAATGAAAAAGCGTTTATCATTAGCGATAGCACTCCTTCATGAGCCAGAAATATTAATTTTAGATGAGCCAACAGTTGGGATAGATCCTCTTCTTCGAAAATCGATTTGGGAGAAGTTTTATGATCTTAAAAAGAAAGGCACTACTATTATTGTAACAACGCACATTATGGATGAAGCTGAGTTTTGCGAACGTCTAGGGCTAATTAGAGAAGGGAATTTAGTTGCGATTGGCACACCGGAGGAATTGAAAAAACAAACGTCATCCGGACGAATTGAAGATGTCTTTATGTTAGAAGGAGTGATTGAATCATGAGAGTTAATGGTGTAGTTATCCGTATCATTCGTCAATTTTTTCGAGATAAGCGTTCGTTAGCAATGATGTTTGGGGCACCAATGTTATTACTTTGGTTATTGTCGCTAGTATTTACACAAAAAGACTATATACCGAATATTGCTGTAGTCGATGTGCCTGCTCCTATAGTAAAAGCAATCAAAAATCAAGAAGCATCAATTTATGAATATAGTAAAGACAAAGCAATTTCGGAGTTAGAAAAGCAAAAGGTAGATGCAGTAATTCATTTAGAAAATGGAAAAATGAATCTTCTATTAGAAGGCAGTGATTCATCAAAAAACCGCGCGGTACTTCAAGTATTGCAGAAGAGTACAGAGAAGAATAATGTATCAATGATGAAGCCTGAGGTGGATTATTTACATGGCTCTAAAGACATTACGATGTTTGATGGGCTTGGTCCCGTATTAATTGGTTTCTTTACATTTTTCTTTGTATTTATATTGTCCGGAGTATCTTTTGTAAGAGAACGTTTAAGTGGTACATTAGAGAGATTATTGTCCACACCAGTGAGAAGATGGGAAATAGTTGTAGGATATATTATTGGTTTTGGAATCTTTGCATTTATACAATCTATTATAATTGTAAGTTTTTCAGTTTATATTTTAGATTTATATGTAGCTGGCTCAATATGGCTTACGCTACTTATAACATGTATGCTTTCTTTAACTGCACTAACATTAGGCACATTTTTATCGGCATACGCAAATAATGAATTTCAAATGATTCAATTTATACCGCTTGTTATCGTGCCACAAGTCTTCTTTTCTGGGTTGTTTCCAATGGAATCCATGAATACATGGTTACAAATGTTAGGTAAATTATTTCCACTCACATATGGTGCTGATGCTATGAGACAAGTAATGATTCGGAATCAAGGCTTTACAGAGATTGCATTAGATCTTACTGTATTACTACTTTTTTCACTATTATTTGCAGTAGGAAATGTATTTGCATTAAAGAAACATCGCAAAATATAATGATGATAAAAAGGAGCACAATAGATGAAGAAGGATTGGCTGGAAGAATTAGTTGCCGCAACGAATACTGATAAACGTAATGAACGTCAAATGCGTATACTAGAGGCAGCTGTTGATATGTTTGGAGAAAAAGGGTACGCTTCAACTTCAACGAGTGAAATTGCAAAGCGAGCTGGTGTAGCGGAAGGAACAATCTTCCGCTACTATAAAACGAAAAAAGATTTATTGTTTGCAGTCGTGATGCCGACCTTAACAAAGTTTGCTGCACCATTTTTCGTACAAGCCTTTGCAAAAGAAATATTTAAAACAGAGTATGAATCGTATGAAGTGCTTTTAAGAGTAATAATTCAAAATAGATTTGAATTTGCTAAAAAGCACTTTCCAATGATAAAAATATTAATTCAAGAAGTACCATTTCAGCCCGAACTAAAAAGTGAAATACAACAATTAATAGAAACAGAACTGCTTGTACGTTTTAAAAAGCTGATTGCAAAGTTTCAAGAAGAAGGGGAAATTATTGAACTTCCACCATCTTCCGTATTACGTCTTACTTTATCAGCTGTATTAGGGTTACTCTTAACGAGGTTTTTATTATTGCCGGAAGAGAAATGGGACGATGAAGTGGAAATTGAAAATACGATTCAATTTATATTGTATGGACTAACACCACGGAGGTAATGTGATGCGACAATTTGCTAAACCAATAATTGTTGTAAGTAAATGTTTAGAATTTGATGCCTGTCGTTATAATGGAGAGGTCATTCCAGATATAACAATTCGAAACTTACAGCCATTTGTTACATTTATACCTGTATGTCCTGAAGTAGAAATAGGTTTAGGGACTCCTCGTGAAACGATACGTATTGTAGAAAAAAATGGTGCGAATATGCTTGTACAACCGTCAACACGAGAAGATGTAACTGAAAAAATGGAGCAATTTTCAAATGCGTTTTTACAAACATTACCTGAAGTTGACGGTTTTATTTTGAAGAATCGTTCGCCAAGTTGCGGAACTCGTGATGTGAAAATCTATTCTGGTTTTGAAAAAGGACCAGTAAAAGGAAAAGGAACTGGATTATTTGGCGGAGCAGTAATAAAAAAATTTTCGTATCTTCCAATTGAAGAAGAAGGTAGATTGTCGAATTTTATTATTAGAGAGCATTTCTTTACAAGATTGTTTACAATCGCGCATTACAAAATGATTAAACATACTAAAAACATAAAAGAACTCGTAGCGTTTCAATCAGATTATAAGTATTTATTTATGGCATATAATCAGGTGAAACAAAAAGAATTAGGGCGTATTATTGCAAATCAAAAAAATGAAACGATTGAAGTTGTATTTGACAATTATGAGAAAACTTTATATGAATTATTCATGCGTACGCCCCGCTATACATCGAATGTAAATGTATGTGAGCACATTTTTGGATATTTTAAAACAAAGCTAAAAAAACAAGAAAAAGCTCATTTTTTAGAGCTGTTACAGAAGTATTCTGAAAAGAAAATCCCACTTAGTAGTTTACTTGTAATTTTAAAAACATGGGCCATTCGATTTGATGAAAAGTATTTATTAAGACAAACATATTTCGAACCATATCCTGAAGCTTTAGTAGAAATTTCTGATTCGGGAAGAGGTAGAGATTATTAAACAATAAATTACATAATTCGACACAAAACCTCCTATGTTGTTGTAGAACAATGTAGGAATTTTTTTGTGCATTGGTACAGAATCTGTTTTAAAATTAAGTTATGACAGAATTATAGCAATTGTCCAACTAATATTCGTGTCTTTTAAGAAGTAATGTTTGTAGTAGAAACTCGCACGCTGTCGAAACTCAATATTCGATAAGGGGTGTGTAGCGGAATGGAATTTACTCTAACTCGCGAAAAACAAATGATTAAAGAAATGGTACGTGACTTTGCTGAAAAGGAAATCGCACCGAAAGCTGTGTATTATGACAAAACTGCAGAGTTTCCATATGAAACATTTCAAAAAATGGGCGAACTAGGATTATTAGGCATCCCATTCCCAGAAGAGTATGGAGGTTCAGGTGGCGATACAGTATCGTACGCATTAGCAGTTGAAGAAATTGGTCGTGCTTGTGGTGGTACTGGTTTAAGCTATGCTGCAACAATTTCATTAGGTGCTTCTCCAATTTATTATTTCGGTACAGAAGAACAAAAACAAAAATATTTAGTTCCAATGGCGTCAGGGAAAACATTAGGTGCTTTCGGATTAACAGAGCCAAACGCTGGATCTGATGCAGGGGGCACACAAACGAAAGCGATATTAGATGGCGATGAATATGTTATTAGTGGCGAAAAGTGTTGGATCACAAATGCAGAGTATGCAAATACAATTATTGTAACCGCTATCAACGGTGTTGAAGACAATGGTAGGAAACGTATTTCTGCATTTATCGTACCGACTACTAGTGAAGGATTAACGATTTCAAGTCCTTACGATAAGATGGGTGTTCGTGCTTCTAATACTTGTGAAATCGTACTTGATGGTGTACGTGTACCGAAAGAAAACATTCTTGGTGATGTAAATAAAGGATTTAAACAATTCTTATATACACTTGATGGAGGACGTATTTCAATTGCAGCATTAGCAGTAGGTATTGCACAATCTGCATTTGAGCGTGCATTGCAATATGCGAAAGAACGTCAACAATTTGGAAAAACGATTTCTAATTTCCAAGCGATTCAATTTAAATTGGCTGATATGGCGACTGAAGTGGAATTAGCTCGTAATTTAGTACATAAAGCAGCTTGGTTAAAAGATAACGATAAACCTTTCGGTAAAGAAGCAGCTATGGCAAAATTGTTTGCGTCTGAAGCAGCTAGTCGTATTGCGAATCATGCAGTACAAATTCATGGTGGATATGGCTATATGCGTGAATATGAAGTTGAACGATATATTCGTGATGCAAAACTTTTAGAAATTGGTGAAGGAACTTCTGAAATTCAACGTCTCGTAATTGCAAGACATTTAGGATGTAGATAAAAAGGAGGAGTCACTATGTTTCAAAAAATATTAATTGCTAATCGCGGGGAAATCGCAGTTCGAATTATGAAAACTTGTCAAAAACTTGGCATTCGTACCGTTGCTATTTATTCTGAGGCTGATGAAAATGCCCTTCATGTAAAATTGGCAAATGAAGCTTACTTAGTAGGGGGCCCACGTGTCCAAGAAAGCTATTTAAACCTTGAAAAAATTATAGAAATAGCTAAGAAGACAAATGCTGAAGCAATCCATCCAGGGTACGGATTATTATCAGAGAATCCATCTTTTCCGATTCGCTGTAAAGAAGAAGGAATCGTATTTATCGGTCCTTCAGAAGAAATCATTACTAAGATGGGAAGTAAAATTGAATCACGTATAGCAATGCAAGCAGCAGATGTACCAGTAGTTCCAGGCATTACTACAAATATAGAAACTGCTGAAGAAGCAATTGAAATTGCAAAACAAATTGGTTATCCATTAATGCTTAAGGCATCCGCGGGCGGCGGAGGCATTGGAATGCAGTTGATGGAAACTGAGCAAACGCTCACCAAAGCATTTGAAAGTAATAAAACAAGAGCGCAAAATTTCTTTGGTAACGGAGAAATGTACTTAGAACGCTATATAGCAGATGCACATCATATTGAAATTCAACTTTTAGCAGATACACATGGTAACACAGTGTATTTATGGGAACGCGAATGTTCAGTGCAGCGCCGAAATCAAAAAGTGATTGAAGAAGCGCCGTCACCATTTTTAGATGAAGGTACACGAAAAGCTATGGGAGAAGTTGCTGTACAAGCTGCTAAAGCTCTTGGTTATACAAATGCTGGTACAGTTGAGTTTCTTGTAGATGATCAAAAGAACTTTTATTTCTTAGAAATGAATACGAGATTACAAGTAGAACATCCAGTTACAGAAGAAATTACTGGATTAGATCTTGTAGAACAACAACTCCTTATCGCAAGTGGTGAGAAGTTATCATTTACACAGGATGATGTAAAACGTAGTGGTCATGCCATTGAAGCTCGTATTTATGCAGAAGATCCGAAAACATTCTTCCCATCACCTGGGAAAATTACAGATTTAACGTTACCGTCAAATATACGTATCGATCACTTTTTAGAGAGTAATGTAACGATTACACCTTTCTATGATCCAATGATTGCAAAAGTCATTGCTCATGGTGAGACTCGTGAAGAAGCAATTTCAAAATTAGAAAATGCTTTAGAGGAGTTAAAGGTTGAAGGTATTAAAACGAATACACCAATGCTACTACAAGTATTGGAAGACGATGTGTTCAAAAGTGGTATTTATACAACAGGTTTTGTAACGAAACAACTTGTTAAAAAATAAGTGTTATGAATATTAAGGGGGAAAAAATGATGACGAAAGTATATGCATCGATGGCAGGAAATGTTTGGAAGATTGTTGTAGGAGTAGGAGACACAGTAGAGGAAGAGCAGGATGTCGTCATTTTGGAATCTATGAAAATGGAAATTCCAATCGTTGCAGAAGAAGCCGGAACTGTTATGAAAATAAATGTTCAAGAAGGCGATTTTGTAAATGAAGGAGATGTATTACTAGAAATTGAATAGGGAGATATAGGGGGAAGCGAATTGAAACTACCTAATTTTGCTGTCATTAAAGAAGTCGGGCCACGTGATGGCTTACAGAATGAAAAAAAGATTGTTGGCACAAAAGATAAAGTAAAGTGGATTCAACTACTTACAGAAGCGGGATTGTCGTACGTTGAAGTTTCCTCATTCGTTCACCCTAAGTGGGTTCCTGCATTAGCAGATGCAAGTGATGTATTTTCTGAGCTAAAAAGGGATCCAAATGTTACATATGCTGCGCTTGTTCCAAATCAAAATGGTTTGGAACGAGCTTTTTTGCAAAATGTAGATGAGGTGAATGTTTTTTTATCAGCGAGTGAATCTCATAATAAAAGTAATATTAATAAATCAATTAAAGAAGCATTAACTGTCATTGAAGATATAACAAAACAGGCAATATTCGAAGGGAAAAAGGTTAGGGGTTATGTTTCTACTGTATTTGGATGTCCGTATGAGGGAGATATAAGTGCCACAGCAGTTGATGAAATATGTAATCAACTATTTTCATACGGCATTTATGAAGTTTCTCTCGGTGACACGATTGGTGTAGCGAATCCATTACAAGTAGAACAAGTATTAGAACATCTATTAAAGAAGTATGATGCTTCGCAGTTTGCAATGCATTTTCATAATACGTATGGGATGGCACTTGCAAATGTAGTTAAGTCTTTAGAACACGGTATTACAACGTTTGATAGTTCTTGTGGTGGACTCGGGGGATGTCCATATGCACCGGGAGCATCAGGAAATGTTGCAACTGATGATTTAGTGCATATGCTCCATAGGTTAGGTGTCCAAACAAATATAGACGAAGAAAAGTTATTGAGAGCTAGTCAATTTATTCAAAGTAAGTTAAATATCCAATTACCGAGTCATGTGTATAGAGCGCTTCAACATAAAACGATAAGTAGGTGAGAAGATGCTACAATTACAAAATATTTCCGTTGACTATGTAACACCTTACGTTGTAAAGATTTCGTTAAATCGTGAAAGACAAGCTAACTCATTATCTTTGGCATTATTAGAAGAATTACAAACTATATTAACTCAAATAAACGAAGAATCAAATACGCGCGTTGTTATTTTAACAGGGGCTGGCGAAAAAGCGTTTTGCGCTGGTGCTGATTTAAAAGAGCGTGCCAACATGAATGAAGAACAAGTTCGCCATGCTGTGGGTATGATTCGTTCTACTATGGAGATGGTTGAACAATTGCCACAACCAGTTATTGCTGCTATTAACGGAATCGCACTTGGTGGAGGTACTGAATTAAGCTTAGCTTGTGATTTTAGAATTGCTTCTGACATTGCAAGTCTAGGTCTCACTGAAACTTCCCTTGCAATTATACCTGGGGCGGGTGGTACTCAGCGCTTACCTAGATTAATTGGAGTTGGTAGAGCGAAAGAATTAATTTATACAGGAAGACGTATTTCGGCGCAAGAAGCGAAAGAGTATGGTTTAGTAGAGTTCGTAGTACCAGCTGATTTACTAGAAGAGAAAGCAATTGAAATTGCAGATCGAATTGCTAATAATGGTCCAATTGCCGTTCGATTAGCAAAAGAAGCAATTTCAAATGGTATTCAAGTAGATTTACATACCGGCTTACAAATGGAAAAACAGGCGTATGAGGGCGTAATCCATACGAAAGATAGATTAGAAGGATTACAGGCATTCAAGGAAAAACGCAAACCAATGTATAAGGGGGAGTAAATATGTTAGATCAAAAACAACAATCTAATTTATTTGAAGAACGAGTTGAAACAATTAAGCAAGGCGGGGCACCGAAATATCATGAACAAAACAAAGCAAAAGGGAAACTTTTTGTTCGAGATCGTTTGGCTCTTTTATTCGATAATGGTGAATATGTGGAAGATGCATTATTTGCAAATTGTGAACAAACTGGATTACCAGCTGATGGTGTTGTAACTGCGACTGGTAAAATACATGGTCGTACTGCGTGCGTAATGGCAAATGATTCGACTGTAAAGGCTGGATCATGGGGAGCACGTACAGTTGAAAAAATTCTACGTATTCAAGAAACAGCAGAAAAATTACGTGTACCGTTATTTTATTTAGTTGATTCTGCTGGAGCGCGTATTACAGATCAAGTTGAAATGTTCCCTGGACGCCGCGGTGCAGGAAGAATCTTTTATAACCAAGTGAAATTATCTGGTAAAGTGCCACAAATTTGTTTATTATTTGGACCTTCAGCGGCTGGTGGTGCGTATATTCCAGCATTTTGTGACGTTGTTATGATGGTTGAAGGAAATGCTTCAATGTATTTAGGGTCTCCGCGTATGGCTGAAATGGTTATCGGTGAGAAGGTAACTTTAGAAGAAATGGGCGGAGCACGTATGCATTGCTCAGTATCAGGATGCGGAGATGTTTTATGTAAAACAGAAGAAGATGCAATTACGCAAGCAAGACAATATATTTCTTACTTTCCAAGTAACTATTTAGAAAAGACTCCCTTGATTACACCTCAAGAACCGAAACAGTTCGATAAAACGTTAGAAGAAATCATTCCAGAAAATCAAAATGCTCCTTTCAATATGAAAGATCTCATTAATAGAATTATTGATGAAGGTTCTTTCTTTGAAGTGAAAAAATTATTTGCTCAAGAACTAATTACAGGTTTAGCACGCATTGATGGTAAGCCAATTGGCATTATTGCAAATCAGCCGCGTATGAAGGGCGGCGTATTATTCCATGATTCAGCTGATAAAGCAGCGAAGTTTATAAATTTATGCGATGCATACCATATTCCATTATTATTCCTTGCAGATGTACCTGGATTTATGATTGGTACAAAAGTAGAGCGTGCCGGAATTATTCGTCACGGTGCAAAAATGATCTCTGCAATGAGTGAAGCAACTGTACCGAAAATTTCTATCGTCGTTCGAAAAGCATATGGAGCTGGCTTATATGCAATGGCAGGTCCAGCGTTTGAACCAGACTGCTGCTTAGCATTACCAACAGCTTCTATTGCAGTAATGGGTCCAGAAGCAGCGGTTAATGCGGTATATGCAAATAAGATTGCAGCTTTACCAGAAGAAGAGCGTGCAAGTTTTATTGCTGAAAAACGAGAAGAGTATAAGAAAGATATTGATATTTACCGTTTAGCATCTGAGATGGTGATTGATGGTATTGTTCATCCAAACAATTTACGTGAAGAGTTAAAAGGACGATTCGAAATGTATATGAGTAAATATCAAGTATTCACGGATCGTAAACATCCTGTATATCCAGTTTAAAAGCCCTATTTAGGGCTTTCTTGCTCAAAAAGTCAAGGAGGGGAAAACATGAAACAAGCAGTTTGGTTTCCAACAGAAGAATATAAAGAAAAAACGCGTTTATTTGGTTGGATGAAATCATTAGGCTATGAAGATTACGAAGCTTTTTATAATAAGTCAATTGAAGAAACAGCTTGGTTTTGGGGAGAAGCTGAGAGAGCAGTTGGCTATCAGTGGATGAAACCATATACAGAAGTGTTAGATTTAGAAAATGGTACACCGTTTGCACAGTGGTATACTGAGGGAACTTGTAACGTTGTAGAATCTGCTTTATCTCGTTGGCTTGCAGATGATAAAACGAAAACACAAGCAGCACTTATGTATGAAGGGGAAAACGGAACTTCGAAATCATTTACATATGAAGAGCTTGATAGCTGGGTAAGCCGTGTTGCCAACGGTTTGAAACATGCTGGTATTGAAAAAGGTGATCGTGTAACAATTTACATGCCAATGATTCCTGAAACAGTTGTTGCTATGTTAGCGGTAATGAAAATTGGAGCGATTATTTCACCAATATTCTCAGGTTTTGCTGCTGATGCAGTAATGACACGTGTACAAGCAGCTGGTTCAAAAATGGTTATTACCGCAGATGGCTTTTCACGCCGTGGGAAAATTGTTTCATTAAAAGATGAAGTAGATAAAGCTTGTGAACATTGTCCAACTGTTGAAAAGGTGGTAATTGTTCGTCATGCAGGAAATGATTTTACACCGCATAATTATGATTTTTCATGGAGTACGTTAGAAAAAGAAAAACCATTTATACATGCTGAAGAAATGAACAGTGATGATCCATTAATGCTTATATATACATCTGGAACGACTGGTAAGCCGAAGGGGACAGTACACACACATGCTGGTTTCCCGCTAAAATCTGCATTTGATGCAGGATTTGGAATGAATATAAAACAAGGCGACCGCGTATTATGGGTAACTGATATGGGCTGGATGATGGGACCATTTTTACTATTCGGCTCTTTAATTAATGGCGCAACAATGGTTATGTACGAAGGTGTTCCAGACTTCCCAGAAGCAGATCGCTTATGGGAGACAGTTGATAAATATGAAATTACTCATCTCGGTATTTCGCCAACGTTAATCCGTGCATTAATGGCAAAAGGTGATGAGTATGTGAATAAACATTCTTTAAAGAGTTTAGAAGTATTCGCATCAACAGGAGAACCTTGGAATCCAGATCCATGGATGTGGTTATTTAATACAGTCGGTAAAGGTAAAGTACCAATTTGTAACTATTCAGGAGGAACTGAAATTTCTGGTGGGATTTTCGGAAACGTTCTTATTAAACCAATTGCACCGATTAGTTTTAACGCATCTTTACCAGGAATGGCAGCGGTTGTACTTGATGATCGAGGTAAACCGATTCGTGATGAAGTCGGAGAATTATGTTTAGAAAAACCGTGGGTAGGTATGACGAAAAGTTTCTGGGAAGACGATGAGCGTTATGTAAACACATACTGGTCACGTTTTGAAAATAAGTGGATTCATGGTGATTGGGTTATTTATGACGGTGAGCAATATATTATTACGGGGCGTTCAGATGATACGTTAAACATTGCTGGAAAACGTATTGGGCCTGCTGAATATGAATCTATTCTTGTGAAACATAATAATGTAATAGAAGCAGCTGCAATTGGTGTACCTGACGATGTAAAAGGTGAAGTTTGTCATTGTTTTGTTGTATTACGAGACGGTGTAGTATTCTCTGGAGAGTTAAAGAAAGAATTAATGAGTTTAGTAAACTCACATATTGGAAAAGCATTATGTCCAAAAGATATTCATGTTGTAGAAGATTTACCGAAAACACGTAATTCTAAAGTAATGCGACGCGTCATTAAAGCTGCTTACTTAGGAAAAGAATTAGGAGATTTATCATCACTTGTAAATCCTGAAGTAGTACCCTTTATTCAAGGACTACAGTCTAGCAAACTATAAAATTACGAATGAGCTCTATGTAAATAGAGCTCATTTTTAATGTTTACAAAAAGATAAGAGAGAAAAAGTAAATTTGGAGTTAAAAAATCTACTATTAGTGTTAAGTATGTTTGTTTTTAGTTTTTATCAAAATAGGATACTGTGGCTGTCTATTCAATGGAGTGATTGAATTTTGTTAAGAATGAAAATTTAGTGAAGAAAAAAGTAATGAATAAAAGGAGAAATCCCTGGGGGACAGGGATTCAATAAGGGAGATATCATTGTCGTTCAATGTCGAAATTTGGCGTATTCGACAAATTAATATTATCACGTATTTTCAGGAGATTGTGATAGTGAATGTGTCAAAAATGTGTACGGATTTCATATTAAAGTATTATTTAGATAAGAAAAGGGGGAATTACGTTTACTCGTTCTTAAGATTTTCCCCCTTAAAATTTACTATTTGTTCGTTGTTCTATATACGTCTTAATTTGGTAAATCTTCAACATGTAAAGATTTAGTACTGTCCTTTTTGTTTGAATTATGTGCCTCCTGAGATGTTTCTTGCAGTTGTTCTTGGGCCTTACTAGGAGTATTCAGCGCATCTAATGACACAGGATCAAGTTGTTGACTTAATAAATCTTTTTTATCCATGTTATGTAGCTCCTTTTTGAACTTAGATATAAAAACGAAGTGCTTTTAAATAGTTACGTGGGTATTATGTATCTTTGAATGGAATTATATACACAAACTATATTGAGAATTTAACTAATTATAAAAATTACTTGTGATGACAAGCTTAAGAAATATAAAGATCATTAGTTCTTAATAAAAGCGTTATTTTAGTAGGGTGTTACGAAATTTCATTTGAAAGGAACATCCCAATGATAAAAAAGAGCACTGTAAATCAGTGCTCATCTTATTAGATATTACTTAGTTCTTAAAAATAAAACCATTACGGACAATTCACAATGGTAATAGTGACGCTAGCCATTGTTCCAGGAGAATCAAGAAGTGAAGCAGTAACGGTTACTGTTCCAGGCCCATTAGCGGCTAGAAATACAGCGGTAAAGTTACCTGAAGCATTGGTAATGACCGCAAGAGGAACCATGAAAGCAAGAGAAGGGTTACTGAATGAAAAACTGACCACTACTCCTGGAGTAGGACTACCGTTTACTAATACTTGACCCGAAAAAAATAAAGTATTATTTCCTTGAGTGGATACACATGCTGTGGTTTCGTTAGAAGTCAAGGTAATAGATGCAGGCCCAGCAGGAAGATTAAATCCAGTTGGTCCAGTTGGTCCAGTTGGTCCAGTTGGTCCGGTTGATCCGGTTGGTCCGGTTGGTCCAGTTGGTCCAGTTGGTCCAGTTGGTCCGGTTGGTCCAGTTGAACCGGTAGCACCAGTAGCTCCTGTAGAACCGGTGGGACCAGTAGGGAATTGAAAAGGTTGAACAGGTGGAAGTGTAGGTCCAATAGAACCCGGATTAAGTGCAACAAAAGATAAAAACTCGTCCATTATTTATCACCTCTAAAAATCGTATTACTAATAGTAAATGTAATGACAGAGCAAAGTGAAATGGACAAGCGGTTGTATTTTAACAAATTAAATAAAATAGTTATATGATAGAAAGAGAAATTAGTATGATTTCTTTAGAAATTAAATATAAAAAGGCGATTATCTTCAAATCGCCTTTTGGGTAATGCAGTGTAATTTTATTCAGTTATTTGAAATATAGTTTCATTCGGTTTAGAGAATCCATACAGTTTCCTTGCGAATTTTAAAATTTCTTCTTCACTACTTGTTAAAGCTTTAACATCATTCTTAAGGGAATGACCATCCTTCTTTACAGAAGATAATTTTTGTTGCTCCGTATTCAGCGTGATTTGTTTTTCTTTAATCATTTCTTGTTGGTTATTCAGAGAATATTGAAGGACAAAAATTATAGGTAATATAATAGCCAAAGTAGTTATAATACGGCGTCTTGTTTTTTTAATATTACCTTGTTGGGTATTAGGGTTCACTTGCTGTGAGGGTATATTGGGATTTGATTGGTGTGATGATACTTTTGGGATGTTTCCCATTAAAATGCCTCCATTACTAATTGTAGAATTTAAACCATTTAAAAGTATTATAAATGTTCAATGGGAATTTTAGAAGATATTTTAATATAGTTGCATATCGTAAAGTTTAAACAAAATCCTTATTTACATAAAAGAAACACCGATTGTCCGCGAGGCTCCTAAGGGTAATCATCAAGTAATGACGTACTCGACTAATTAACGATATCATGAATTTTTGGTAAAAAACACTAGGGAATCCGTCCGAATTAATGAGGGCATCATTTGAAACAAAAACGCTATTTTAATAGGGCGCAATTGTAGAGGTTAGTGAAAAAGGCAAATAAATCATTATATTGGCTTCGATGCATGTTAGCTCCAAGCTATGAAAAAGTGTGTGGTAATAGTACAAAGCGACTTCGGTTGATTCGGATAGATGATGACAAAGAATGATATAAAAATTTCATCTCGTAGAGAAATGAGGTGATTAAGGATAGGTATTGAATATGCCATATTTGTATGAATAAAGAGCAGAATTTAGCTTATATATAGATGCTGGAATTGTTCTAAAGGGGGGAATATCTGAAATATAAATAATTGAGGGGAGTGAACTAAAAATGGAAACTAGCACTTTTTTAGGATTGTTTTGGGGATGGATAACGGTTATCGTATCGGGAATACTTTTCGTACGTCCATCGGTACTACGTGAATTGAAAAAATTAGTGGTTGAAGACAGAGGGTTTGGTATTATGTACGGTTTTTTGTCGATTTTCCTAGGGCTAGGTACTGTGATCCTACATAATGTATGGGTATTCAACTGGCAGGGGTTCCTAACGGTTATTTCATGGCTTGCATTATTAAAGGGAATTTACATAATTGCATATCCTGAACCCTCCAAGAAAACTGATTTTGAATTAAGGATACTATCTACACGTATAGCGCTCGCTATCATTGGCGCTTTGGCTTTATGGATGCTTATAGTAATCTATATAAAATAATCTTTTTCTAATGAGAAATATACTAAAATATGAGAAAAGGCTATAATACTAATTATAAATTTAGTCCTACTGGAAGAATCCATGGACATCAAACTAAAAAGGGCGTTATTATATTGCTCTGTAGTTTGGTGTCCGCTTTTTTATTTTTTATTAACAAAATAGTTTAGGGGGGTTTTTATAAATGATGCAATTAATTTTCTTACCTAAAATTGAGCGGAAAGAAATGCAGATTCGTTTAGAAGAGATTTTGAAGAAATTATTACAACTGTGTAAGGTTAATATAATATTAATCGATAGTAAATCAAGATACTTAAGTGTATTTTTAATAGGATTTAAAAGTACTGTTTGTTTATAAAATATTAGGGTAAATAAAATTTAATTAGGAAGTGTAATAAAATGATTGAAATTAAATCTATTATTCATTCGTACAAACTAAAAAGAAGAATAGCTAGAGATTTATACGGCAGCAGAGACGAATTGACGATGTTATTAAATGAATTTAATAATATGAAAAGTAAAGCGAAATCTGAGAAAAAGAAAAATAATATGTTATCTCGTTTACAATTAATTTACCAAAATATGAAATTAGACAAGCAGTATCCTCTTCCGTTTACTCTTAATAGTAGGTTATTAGAGCGATTAGAAGATGAATCTATTCAAACAACTGAAGATTGTGTATCATGTCTACACTTAATGCTAGAAATAAATTATGAGAAAATTAAACATTATGGATCTAATACAAGTAGGTCATTTGTTCCGTTAGCACAGTCTTCAATTTGTCTTGCTGATTTTGTTTGTTTGACAGGATTTGTTTTATTAGGCTTACTAGGAACAATTACATTTGGAGGGATAATGTAATCTTTTTGTTCAATTGCATAAAAGAAAAATTGGTACTTGTAAAAAGGTCACTCATTTACGGTGTATTTTTTAGTTACATAGGAGAGCTCATGTGATAGACAGAGAAGAATGACACGGATGCTAATTTATAGATACTCATTGTTAATGTATTGTGTAACTATAGATGCTAGTTTAAATCTCTACGTGTTAATATACAAAAAGCTGACTATATTCAGTCAGCCTTTTGTATATTATATTCTAGTATTTATCGGTCCCAAAAGACATATTCTTTCTGTTAAGTTGAAATTGAAAATCTTACCAATTTTTTCTTTTACAATGACAACAAATAAAGAAACATTTACAACGACACTTATTTCGCTTAGAACTCCAATCATCATCACAATGATGCTTTTCTTTAGACTTCCACCAATCATCATTACAATGTTTTTCCTTAGAACTCCAATCATCATCACAGTGATGCTTTTCTTTAGATTTCCACCAGTCATCACAACAATGTTGTTTCTTAGAACTCCAGCAATCATTTTTCCAGGACATTCTTTTATACCTCCCTTCAATAGGATTACTATTATTCTATGTTTTAGTGAAGAAATGGCTTGTTTATAAACCTATTATTTTACCTTTATATGATAGAGTGCTTTCTACTAGATATAGAATTCATACAAACTATGTTTAATTTTCAAGAGGTAGTGGAGAGAACTACTGGTTATGATATTGATCAACAAACAATTGTTGAAGAAAACGTTCTGATTTTAAATAATATCTTATTTTGGAGTACGCTTTTCTGAATGTATATTTCACAACAGCAAAGGAAAAACATACTATATTACTGCAAACAAAGCCTATGTATATGTGAAGTAATAGGAAAAGCTGGTCCCTCTTAAAGGAGCCGGCTTATTAAAAGAAAAAAGATTCGTTTGAGAAAGAGGTTGTCTAAATTTTAAATTCAGCAGAATTAAATCCAAGGCCACTCATTAAACAGATCTTTAATTGTTAGAGGCCCGTTTTATTATTAATAAAGAAAAGAATGTTTATTGTCGTTGAAAGCACATTTATACTAATAATGCTACATATTTGGAGTATTTGAATTGAGTATTCATACAGTAGTATATTCGTTTTTAATATATATAAATTTAGTACAAGTGCTTGTTTTTTTCTTTCTATGCTTTTGCCTCGTACACTTTTAAGCTAGTGGACATACTTTACTAATAGAAAGGATTAGGGGGTGAGGTTTTGGGTTCTCGATTTAATAATTGTAGAAAAAAATGTACGTGTAAACATGATGATTGTTGGGACATTTTTGAAGAGTGCAAAAAAGAACAGCATGAGAAATGTGATAATTCTTGTGTACAAGGAATTAGAGATGAGCTTAAAAAATTAATTAATAAAACAGTGCGAATTAACACTGAAGGACGTACTTATATAGGTACTGTTTCTTCTGTAACTTGCGATGTTGTTAAGCTAGCTGCTATTCCTGGTTCATTTGCAGCAATTATATCTCTTTGTAAAATTGAAGCAATTTTACCACCTGCTACAACTGTTGCTGATGAGTTTGATTTTAACGGTGTTGACGTAGCAAATAAAGAGTAATTATGCTGTATTTATGCTAAGCCATTCTTATGAATGGCTTTTTATTTAAAAGGGAATATATTTTTCATATAGAAATAAATTTGAAGGTGTATAAAAGCTTGTGTGAAAGGAGACTGAGAGTGATCAAGCTGAAACAATTTACAAGAACTGATTTTAAACAATTAATTAATTGGATCGATTCCGAAGAATTCTTAATACAATGGTCAGGAAATGCATTTACATATCCTTTAAACGAACAGCAATTAGAGAAGTATATAGGAAGTGCAAATACACTCGCTTTCAAAGTAATAGATAAAAAGACTGAAGAAGTAATTGGTCATATTTCACTTGGTCAAATAGACGATATAAATAAGTCTGCGAGAATTGGAAAAGTGTTAGTTGGTAATACGAAAATGAGAGGGCGTTCAATAGGAAAACATATGATGAAAGCAGTACTTCATATTGCGTTTGAAGAATTAAAACTACATAGAGTAACTCTAGGCGTGTATGATTTTAATACATCGGCCATTTCATGTTATGAAAAAATAGGATTTGTAAAAGAAGGTTTATTAAGAGAGGCAAAAAAAGTAGGAGAAACGTATTGGAGTTTATGGGAAATGAGTATGTTAGAATATGAATGGAACAATAAAAAACAATAGTCTATTATAATTTTGTTATGTTAACTAAAAGGGGTTTGGTGGGAATCATGGTTAAAAAAGCTAAAGTAATTTCAATTGCAGCTGTTTCAGGGGGAGGTAAAACTACTATTACAGAAAGTTTAACTCACGAGTTAACGAATTCTAAAGCGCTATATTTTGATAGTTATAAATTTGATAACGGCCCTGCTAATATTTGTAAATGGATTGATGATGGAGCGAATTATGATGAATGGCTACTTACACCATTAGTCCAGGATATTCAACATCTTATACGAGATAGTAATTTGGACTATATTATTGTAGATTATCCTTTTGCATACTTAAATAGAGAAATGGGAGAATTAATTGATGTAACTATATTTATCGACACACCTTTAGATATTGCGATGGCTAGAAGAATTTTGCGAGATTTTAAGGAAGATACAATGAATGAAATACATAATGATTTGAAACATTACATGACAAATGCAAGAAAAGCTTATTTAGAGGCAATTCATACTGTTAAACCAAATTCAGATATTGTCTTGGATGGATCTTTATCTGTAAAAGAAATAATTGATCGTACACTAGAGGAACTTAATCGAAGAAAAGTGATTGTGAATGGTTAAATGTATAGAGGAATATGTACAAAAGGATGAGCCACATTATATTATAGATGCTGTTAAGTGGATTATTGGGGTAGGGGAGAGATAAGTTTGTACACTTTATTTCAAAATAATTGGCAAGTAAGAGATGATTGGTTTAAATGGTGTGAACAACTTAATTAGTTTAGATTTTAAAAGTAAATTAGCAATATAAATGGTAAGAGAAAACGCTCAGATTTTTAGCGTAATATGTTATCAACCTAATTGAACTAACACTACCCGTTAATTTAATATAATTTGCTTCACAAACAAATAGAGGGAAATCGATAAAGTCAGAACCTTAAAGAATTTTGGAATCAAAATGGAATTAGACCAACTGTTCACAGCCCCTTAAAATCAAGCAATAACTTTATTCGTTCGGATAAAGATTCTGATATGTTTTTACTGTATGTTTAATTAAATCCTTTAAAACATCAATATCGATATTAGCTAATTTATTAACATAAATACAAGCCTTACTCTTCGTGTGTTTACCAAAGTTTTCTAATAGTTTTTCTCTTTCCTCACTTTCATAGGTCAAATAAAGACTGATTTTCGCCTTTCTTGGTGAAAAACCCACTAAAGGCGCATCCCCTTCACGTCCTGATGCATACTTATAGTGATAGCTACCAAAGCCAATAATACTAGGGCCCCACATTTTAGCGTCGTAACCAGTTACTCCTTCAAAAATTTCTAATAACTGATAGGCATCTGCCTTCTTCTTCTCATTTTCCACACTTTCAATAAATTCAATTACACTATTTTTAGTTTCTTTCATCTTCGGTTCATACATATATGTACCCTCCTATTCTCTGAATAAATTTATTTTAACATAAAACCTTAAACTCGGTATTCAAACCAAATGCATCCGTACAATACACAGTTCTCGTCATCGGCTCGATATGTAATACATTTATGTACAAGTCGTGGACCATCCCGTCACGATAGTATGAAATCAATATGTCCTCTTTGTTTTATAGTGATTGCACAAGTCATATTTGCAGTTGTTCTTTCATGTCTTCAGTTACAATTGGTTTCGGTACTTTATTCAAATCATTCAGTATTTCTCTAATTCCTTCGTATTGTTCCGGCATATTGGCCATTCGTTATCAAGACCTAAATCGTAAAAAGCCATAAAAAATAAGAGATGATACATATTATACATGACTAATTCATGATCAACAGCATCCAATATGGTATGGCAGGGCTGGAAGTGTTGGAAGTACCACGGGCACAGTTGGGCATTATTAATAAGAGCCCAATAAAAAATTATCTTGGATGCAAGAGGATTTTTTTATTGGGAATAGTAAGGGTGAGGGAGGTGCATTACATATGGGAAAAGGTAGAAGTAATAATGCTGGTAAAAAGCAACCGAATTTCGATAATTCATCTAATTTTGCTAAACAAAGCCAACCGACAGAAAAGAAGAAGAAATAAGAAAAGGAGCTCTCTTGATAAAGAGAGCTCCTTTTTAAGGTATATTGACTTTTCAGCAAAACATATCGATCGCTCAACCAAATATTCATAAGTGCAAGGCTTAAATTCATGCGGCGAATGGCAGAAAATATAATATTATTGCCCTGCTTTTTCTAATGTTTCTTGACGTTGACCTCATATAAAATGCCAATACTCCATTTTATATAGTGTGATGTTTAATAAAAAAATTTTAATTCAAAAGAAATTGGTGAAATGTTACGACATGTAATTGTACATGAAATCCATCACATTGGTCAGCTATCAATATGGTCGAGAGAATTAAATCTTCAACCTGTTTCAGCAAATGTAATTGGAAGGGGAGTATGAACTTAGTAACCGACTTGTATTGCAAATACAAGTCGGTTTATATATATAAGAAGATTTCTTAGTTGAAATCCTCTGATTTTTTCTGACGTATATGTAAAAACATTAAGGTGGTAATGATTAAAAAGATTATAATCGTCTGTATAATTAAATTTTTAAACTGAAGTAAAATGGTCCAAGATGTAATAGCGTCTTTGAAAGCTTGGAGTGCAGAATATGAGGTAGGTTCAAAACCGTATTGAAGTAACTTTTTTGTTTCAACAAAAGCCGTGTTTTCTTCATTGGCGTCTAATACTACAGAAATAAACCTTGTATCTCCTTGTTTTGCTGTACCAACAAAACTATAATTACCGTTAGTTGACAAACTAGTTTGCAAGCCATCAACACCTTTTAGTTTAATGTTTTTATCAAGAGAATAAATCATTTTATTTGTGTTGAGAACTTGAAAATCTTTGAAGGTAAATGGGTAAGAGGTTAGTTTTGTTATATTTAATACATCTGGATAGTCTTTTATTAATTGTGCAGCTATTTCAGCTGCGTCTATTGCTGTTGTAATCGAGTGTTTATTCTTCTCACTATTTATTCCAGTGGAATTTAAAAATGGAGATTGTTGTGATAACTTTAGTTGTTTTGCTTTTTCATTCATTAACGATGTGAAATTATCTTCATTTCCAGCAATGTGTTCTGCTAGTTCAAGTGCAGAACGATTATTTCCGGTTAAAAGCAATGTATTTAGTAAATCACGAACGGTTGTTTTATCATTCGATGTTACATGTATAGGACTCGTTTCGGTTTGAAAAACGTCGTTACTTATTTTTACAGATTCATCTAATTGTATTTTGCCATCATGAAGATGTTCCATCACAATATACTCTGTCATTAATTTAGATAAAGTGGCCGACTGAATAGGAGTACGTTCATTTTTTTTATAAACAATCTCACCAGAATTAGTATCTATTAAAATAGCTGATTTAGCTTGAATAATTGGACCATTTACATAAAGATAAAAATATAAAACGATAAGTGCAGTAATAAGAAAAGATAATAATAAAATTGTTATTTTTTTAAAGAATTGCATAAGCGATCCTCCTACTAATCAATAATATTATTGTAAGAAGGAATGCTTAATTAGGAAGAAAGAAAAGGTAAAGAATTTCTAAAGAATTTTAAGGAATTCTTTAATTTTGGATTTTGATGGAAAATTAAAGGTTCAATTTCTTATTAGATAAGAAATTGAACCTAAAAATATGTCTTATTAACATTTGTATGGAAGTAATTTTACAGTGAAAGTTGTTTTTTCATCATCACTATATACTTCAATTGTTCCTTTATGCAGTTCGACAATACTTTTTGCAATTGCTAATCCGAGCCCGGATCCACCGGTGTTTGTCGATCGTGATTTCTCTACGCGATAAAAACGTTCAAAAATATGAGGTAAATCAGTACTTGGAATAGCATGTCCGTAATTTGTTATATCAATTGCGATCGTAGTATTACTTTCATAAGCGGTAATATCAATATGATCTCCATCATTTCCATAAGTAATAGCGTTTATGATTAGGTTTTCAAACACACGTACTAATTTATCCCCATCAGCTAGTACCATTAGCTTTTGAGATGGGAAAGAAGGGCGACATTCAATATTAGCTTCTTGAAGCTGTATCCGAAATTGGACAGTTAATTGTCCAAGTAATTCTACAATATCAATGGGAACAGAATTTAAACTTAACTCTTTATTTTGAACACGTGTATATTCAAACAAATCATTCATTAATGCGTTGAGACGGGTTACTTTATCGTAAATGACTTGTATGTAATGACGCAATTCTACTTCATCTCTATAATTATCATGATGGATTAAATTCACATATCCAACTATAGATGTAAGAGGAGTTCGTAAGTCATGTGATACATTCGTAATAAGTTCACTTTTTGCTTGTTCCGCCTGTCTTTCTTCATCAATTGATACTTTTAACTGTTCAACAATTTGATTAACGCCAGTTGCTAATTCTTCTAAATAATTATGGTGTACAATAGATACTTTATGATTAAAGTTTCCACTTGCAACATATCGAATTTCTTCAATCATTTTTTTAATACAAGTTTCATAGTAAAGCTTTCTTTCATGACGATAAAAAATGTAAAGATAGGATGAGAAAATAGAAAATAAAAACAAATAAGAAACGATCATCATCCATAAAGATTCCTTTATCCCTCTATACTTTTCATAACCAAAAATTCGAATGAATTCTTTACCTAGTTCGCTTAGAGTAAGTGAACTCTCAATTACACTCGTTACGAGGCGATATATAATTAATTCGGTAATAGGTGTAAGAGTGATAGCTAATACAAGCCAAAAAATAATCTTCCACTTTGGAATATCTTTTAATATATCAAATGCTTCATTTCTCAATTTTATAGCCTACTCCCCAAACTGTATGAATCAGTTTTTCACCATTCATTACTGTTTCAAGTTTATCCCGTAAATTACTAATATGGACCATTACCGTTTTATTAGAACCATAACCATCTTCATTCCAAACACGTTCGAATATTTCTTCAGAACTAAATACTCTTCCAGTATTACTCGCAAGTAAATATAAAATATCAAATTCAATAGAGGTCAGCTTAATATATTCACCATTTACTTTAACGGTATGATTATGTTTATGTATTTCAACTGTACGAATACGAATGATACCATCTTCATTCTTTGGTGTAGCAGCGTTTTGGAAAGAGGATCTTCGTAACAAAGCTTTCACTCTAGCAACTAATTCTAGTGGATTAAACGGTTTAATCATATAATCATCTGCGCCTGTCATAAGTCCTAAAATTTTATCCATATCTTCAGCCTTTGCACTAAGCATAAGGATAGGTACAGTATTATTTTCACGTACTTCTTGACAAACTTCTAATCCGTTTCGTTTGGGCATCATAATATCCAAAATCATAAGGTCAACTTCATATGTAGATATCATTTGTAATGCTTCATCACCATCATAAGCTTTATAAATGTTATAGCCTTCATTTCGTAAATAAACAGCGAGTAATTCTACAATATCTTTATCATCATCAATAATTAATATGTTTTTATTCATTATATAGTTAGTTCCTTTCCTTACAATTAGTCAACATTACTATAATATCAAACATTTATGTATTTTGTAGTAATGTTTCTACATAAAATTTCATGTATCGTATTAAAAAGGAATTAAAACATTCATAACGAATATAAAATAAGAAGGATATTTAAACTCCACATTATACTGAAAGATAGTTATAAGGGGGACTTGCTATGTTATATAATGATATATATTCATTTATTCCAACTGGAAAAATAGAAAATGATATTAAAGCTTTTCTATTAAAATACAATAAGGAATGTACATATAAACATTCAATTCGTGTAGCAAATGAGGCGAGAAAAATTGCGGGAATATTTTATGAAGATGAAGAAAAAGTAGCGATTGCAGGGTGTTTACATGATATTAGTGCAATCTTTCCGAATGAGGAGCGGATTGCAGTTGCTGAAGAATTTGGCATAGAAATATTACAAGAAGAACGAGAGTTTCCAATGATTATTCATCAAAAATTATCGAGTGTAATTACAAAAGAGATATTTAAAATAGAGGATGAAGAAGTTTTAAATGCAATCAGTTGCCACACTACTTTGCATAAACATGCAACGAAGATGGATTTAGTATTATTTATTGCTGATAAATTAGAATGGGATCAAATAGGGACACCGTCATATTTAATTGAGGTAAAAAAAGGATTGGAAAAATCTTTGGAACATGCTGCTTTTGTATATATTTCATATTTGTGGGAAAGAAAAGATACATTAAAAGTCATACATCCGTGGCTAGAAGAAGCATATTGGCATTTAAAAGAAATTGTAGAGTAGAAAGGGTATAAAAATGCAATTTAAAGAATATATGAATCAAACATTTCCAGGAGTCACGTTAGTACCGTACATATACTCTCAGTGGGAAAATCATCTACATTTTGATTTTGGGAAAGATAAATATCAATTTAAAGAAGATGGTAACACTTATAATATGGAATATTTCACACAACTATATAGTTATAATAAAAATCTATTTAAAGATATATTTTCAAAAGAAGATACCGTCTTTTTAATCACAAATGTTTATCGATTTAAACAGGAAAATATAAAAAATCTGCAGAAAATAAATGTATATAATAGATTTATTAAAAAGAGCGGTTTAAAGTTTCATATTAGACAAGAAACATTACCTTTTCTATTTGAAGATGAAGAAGCTGACTTATATTGTACATATCAATTTTCTTTAAAATGTCTTGCTGAAGATATTAAATATGAACCGCTTATTCAAGCAGCTAATCATGAAGATTTCCCTGACCTACGTCCACGTCTAGGGCGAAAAAAAGAAATTTCATATCCAGATGTATTTTTTATAAATGTAACAAAGGATATTATCATGTTTATTTATGATGATAGAGGATGTGAAGTAATTGCGAAGAATAAAGAAAAGATACGGGATTTATATGAGAAGTATAAAGAGTGGATACCAGAATATGAACGAGAGAGTATAGATGACTTATTTACATGAAAATAGGAGGAAGTGAAGTGTGTAATGAAAAGGATCGCAATTGTATCTGCATGGGAACCAGAGCTTACGTATTTGCATCAACATTATCCAAGTGAGCGTATAGAAAAAATAGCAGCTTGGGAATTTCATTTTCATTCTATTAATGAATTAGAAGTTATTTCAGTTGTAACTGGTGTCGGTAAAGTAAGTTGTGCTAGTTGTGTACAACTATTAATAAGTGAATTCCAGCCAGACCAGTTATTTATGACAGGAATTTGCGGGAGTTTATCAGATAAGGTGAAAAATGGACACATTGTTGTAGCTCTTAATACTTTGCAGCATGATGTTACAGCGGCTGGATCAGGAGAAGATAGTTTTAATCTATATGATGGTAGAACAGCACCCATTGAAACAACTAAATCACTTGTAAAACGGATGAAGAAATTGCGTTCGTATGACCCGGTCCATTTTGGTACATTTCTATCTGGAGATCAACGTATTCGAAGTTCAGAAATGAGATATTTACTACATACTGTATACGGTGCTTTGGCCGTTGATCAAGAAGTGGCAGCATTTGCTTATGTATGTCATGTAAATAAAAAACCATTCCTATGTTTAAAAGCTGCCTCAGATCAAGCGAATGACAAAACGAAAGAAGAACAAAAGGTTTTTAAAATGTTAGCATGTGAACGAGCATGTGAGCATTTAATTACTTTTTTACGTGTTTATGAGATTACTGTAGTTAACAATAGATAACAAGAGGGGGAATATCCCACTCATTTCAAATTAAGAGGTGAATTATAATTGCATACGTATTATGGAGAACTTTGTACAAAGATATATGAAAGTGATAAATCAATTGCAGCCGGAAAAGAATTGGATTTTTATCTTTCTTTTGCAAAAGATAAAAATATACAAGTGCTAGAACCAATGTGCGGAAATGGTAGAATGTTAATTCCCTTTATGCAAAATGGTGTGAATATAGAAGGGTTCGATATTTCGAAAGATATGCTTAAAGTTTGTAAAGATAAAGCAGAAAAATTAAACTTAAAACCGGTTGTGTCACAAGGAAGAATAGAAAAATACTATAGTGATAAAAAATACGATCTTATTATGATTCCTATAGGTTCATTTTCACTTTTACCAAATAATTTAGTAGACATTAGTCTTAAAAATATGAAAAACAACTTAAAGGAAAATGGAAAATTACTTCTTACTGTTGTACAAGGCGGAAGTGAAACAGAACAAATTCTAGATTGGATAGAGACAAATAGAAAAGAAATTAACAATGAATTAATTGTTGAATATAGAAAAGTATCATATGATGAGGCGCAAAAGCTTTTAAATATTAAATTAAAATATGAAATCATTCATGATGAGAAAATAGTAGAAACTGAGGTTATGGATTTTCCTATAAGACTATATGATTTAAAAGAATTTGAAAATATACTTATTACTAATGGATTTAATCAAATTGTTGTTCATGAAATAAAGGATGGGTATGGTGAAGGTAATTCATTTCATGTATTTGAATGCAGTATATAACATGTCAATGCGGAGGGTTATACTTTTATGATTATTCAATACAAGAGGTGTAATGAAGTAAGTATAGACGTAGTGTATGAAGCGTTTAAGGATGGATTTTTAGATTATATTATTAAAATGGAAGTTTCAAAAGAAGATTTTATTAAAAGATTTTTTGGGCCAGAAGGGAATTCGCTAGAACACTCCTTTCTTGCTTTAGACGGTGACAAATGTGTTGGTGTAATACTTGGTGGTATTAAGGTATATGAAAGTATAAAAACAATGCGCTGCGGAACATTAGCCGTTCATCCAGAGTATCGCGGCATTGGTGTAAGTCAAAAGTTATTTGAGCTACATAAAGAAGAAGCGATACAAAATAGATGTAAGCAACTTTTTCTTGAAGTTATTGTAGGAAACGATCGGGCAATTCATTTTTATAACAAATTAGGTTATGAAAAGGTATATGATCTTTCTTATTATAATTTAAATGATTTAATGAAAATAATGAATAAAGGTAATAAAAATATTGAAGTAAAACAATTAGAATTTCCAACATTTAAAGTTGAAATTCAGAAATGGCTTAACTTCCATATAAATTGGCAAAATGATATGGATTATATCGAAAAAACAAATAATATATTTTACGGTGCATATGTTGATACTGATTTAAAAGGCTCTATATGTGTAAATGAACAAGGGAAAATTAGCTTTATATTTGTAGACAAAGACTATAGAAATATCGGTGTTGGGACGAAATTATTACAGATAGCAAGTGAAGAATTAAAGTTATCAAGTTTATCAATTGGGTTTCCAAACAACTATTTACTGGAAGGGTTTTTAAAGAAATCTAGATTTGAAAAGAATTCTTTAGCACAATATGAAATGTATTTATTGCTATAAAAAGCGGAAGGAATTATTCTATTCGCTTTTTATTTTGTACTATAAACGTTTTTACTGTATGTGGGAGGATAAGTAAAAACAACAGAAGTTTTGTTATCTATCTTATTGAGCTAACTGGCACTTTAGTTGAAGAAGGAAAATATATAGTAAACATAGAATATATTAATACGTTAAAAGATTTATGAGGTGAAAGTGATGGCAATTAAGCAAGACGAAATTAAAGTAGTAGTCGGAGCTGGAGTATTTAATAATAATCCAGGTTGGGTTCAAACGCAAGAAGATGAACTTAATTTACTAGACAATACCACTTGGGAAGAAAGATTTGAATACAATTCCATTTCAGCTATTTTAGCTGAGCATGTATGGGAACATCTTACTTTTGAAGAAGGTGTAAAAGCAGCTGAAATTTGTTATAAATTTTTAAAGCCATCAGGTCATATTCGGTGCGGAGTTCCTGATGCATTTTTCCGAGAGGAAACCTACCAAAATATAGTTCAAATAGGCGGCCCTGGCCCGAAAGACCACCCAGCTGCAAGCCATAAAATCGTACATAATTATAAAACATTAACGAAAATGTTTGAAATTGCTGGATTTGAGGTAGTTTTACTTGAATATTGTGATGAAAATGGTCAATTTTATTACACAGAATGGGATGCGAATGACGGCGTTATTTTCCGTTCGAAAAGGTATGATTCTAGAAATAGAGGCGATAAACTTGGTTTTCCATCGCTAATTGTTGACGCGATTAAAAGGTAAGTCATTCACCTAAAATAGGTGTTAGTTCTATCAGTTCATGAGTCGCAAATGCGGCTTTTTTTATTTGTTTTGTAAACCTACGTTTAGCAAGGAATTAGACATACATAATAAGTGATTTTGAACATTACATAACTTGATTTGAATACTATATTAGCTCTTATTAACAACATTTATCTTAAAGGAAATTGCTTGCAAATATTTAATGGAAATATCATATGAAGTAAATAAAACAACGTTTTCTCATGTTGATTTTTTTTGTGAAAATGTTGAGGTACGCCTATGGTAATAAACATATGGGGAGAATATATAATAAATCAATGTTCAAATTACCATTCACACATTAAATTAATATTTCATTGCCATAGAGATTTCTTTTATACATAAATTCGTGTAAAATAAAACAAGAACATACATTCTACATGAGAGTGGGGGGCAATAAATATGTTAGCTCAAATAGAGAAACAAACTGATGGCTATATTATAAAATTTGAACGCCAATTTCCTTATATAATAGAGGAAGTTTGGTCTGTTTTAACTGAAAACAGCAAGCTTAAAAAGTGGATGTCTAACTTACAAATAGAAGACCTTAAGACAGGTGGAATTATAAAATTTGATATGATGGATGGTACATTTATAAATATTGATATCTTAGAATGTCAAATGAATTCAGTTTTAGAATTCACATGGAATAAAGATCGTGTCCGATTTGAAATACATAAAAAAGAAAATGGATCCCTATTATTACTTAAAGAATTCATTCATGAATTAACAGATCATACTCCGAAAGATATAGCAGGTTGGCATATTTGTTTAGATCTTTTTTCTTCAGTTTTAGAAGGGGAAGCAAAAGAATTTTCAAAAGATGATTGGGAATATTGGTTTGACAAATATAAGGTTAAGACCGATGAGTTGAAAGGATATTGATTATATAATTGATATTTATTGTGTAATTATTATCTTATAAAAACGTTTTTTAAAAACAATAAGAATAGAGGTTAATATGAAAGTAAATCAATTAATTGCGAACAATATAAATAAATTAGACACAGAAATACCGGTAAATCAATCATTTGGAATTGCTGGATTGTCTGGATCTGGTAAAACAACTTTTTGTCAAACAATTGGTGAAGAATCCAAGAAGCGCCTTGTTTCCTTATTACCAAAGGCTGAATATCAGTATTTATTTCCTAATATTATGGAAACTAATTTCAGTGCTATTAAGATGGAAGAAATGCCTTTAGTACTTTTTCTAGGGAAATCGTCTATTTCTTCTAATCCACGTTCAACGATTGGTACTCATACAGGTGTTTTTAAAGAGATACGTGAAAAGCTTGCTGAAAAATATAATCTTTCTCCTGAGGTCTTTTCATTCAATAACCAGTTAGGTTGGTGTCCTGGTTGTAAAGGACGCGGCACTACTAAAAATATTGAGTGTAAAAAATGCGAAGGAAGAAGATATAGTAAAGAAATTGAACAATATACAATTGAATTACTGTATAAACCACATACAATTTCAGATATTAATGATTTAAGTGTAGAATCTATTCTTTCGTTAGCCGCAGTTTTAAATATTAGTGAAGCGAAACAACATATTCTTCAAAACATTGTTAATATGAATATTGGTTATTTAACATTAAATCGGATTATGGGTACATTGTCAGGTGGAGAAATTACACGACTGTACTTGGCAGAATTTATGGCAGTAAGTGAAAATACTGTAATCATTATTGATGAAATTTCAGTAGGGCTTGATCATAAAACACTATTGAAAATTTTAGAAGAGATTAAACAATTAGGATGTAGGAATCAAATTTGGCTTATTGATCATTCAGACACAGTACTTGATACAACTGATGAGCAATTGTTCTTTGGGCCAGGTAGCGGGAAATATGGTGGAACAATTGTTGAAGAATCACCAAGGCCAGAGCCAATAATTTGGGAAGTAAATCATGAAATACCAACAGAATATTATGCATTCCATGATTTATATTGCCGTAACATCCAAATGATTGAATTTCAGATTCCTAAGAATAGACTTGTAACTGTTACAGGTGAATCTGGATGTGGTAAATCAACACTTGTTAATGAATGCATATCCAAAGATTTCCTGACACGATATCCAAAAGATAAACTAGTTATGGTAGGACAAGATCGAAATCAATCAATTACAAGTCGATCAACCGTTGCGACTTTTCTTGATATTAAAAAGAAACTTACTAAATATAGTGAAGATATAGATGATATTTTTGAACGCTCGATTGAGGATATCATTGATGAACTTCCTAATGAAGATATCGCTTATAAACGTTTGAGTCTATTAATCAAACTTGGACTTGGTTATTTGACATTAGAACGAAAAACACAAACATTATCAACTGGTGAATTTCAATGTCTTCATTTAGTTTCGGAGCTATTTGCAAAATCAAGAAACCCACATACACTATTTATTTTTGACGAGCCTTCAAAAGGTTTATCACAAAATATATTAAATCAATTTATCGATAGTGTCAGGGGGATTTTACAAGATGAATCAGTCTCTATCGTAATGATTGAACATAATAGTTACATGCTTGAAAGCTCTGATTATATCGTTGATTTTGGGAAAAGACAGCTTGAATCTGTAGAACATCTTGATGTTGTGAGTCATGATGAGTATTATCGTCAAAAAAATGATATGGATGAAGTTACTCCATTACAAATTTCTTCAACTCTGAATCAACAAAATGGAATTAACTACTTAGAAGAAAATCATATTGATTATTTTAAAAATGCAGAAAACATCTACAAGGGTGGAATATTAAAAAGCTTGTCATCAATGGCTCGTTTAATTTACGGTGAATACGAATCTGATACAATTGCACCGGTTGTTGCTATTGATCTCGAAAGACATTTGTATAGTCAATATAGTTTCTTATATGAAATTGGTGGATTGATCAATCATATTGTAGCTGCTCATCCGACTAATAAAGATACGAGAAGTTTCGATTTCTATTCTCAGGATAATCATTGCCCATCATGTTCAGGACGTCTTAAGATAGAAATCTTTGATAAGGAAATTGTAATTCAAGATAAAAATATTCCATTTTGGGATGGTCTATTCTATCCGGAAATCATGAAAGTATTAAAGTTTTATCAATATGAAAAAATAGAATTTCTATTTGAAGAAATTAAAAATGAGTTAGGTCACGATTTGACGAAGAGCTATAATGATATGTCTGAGGAAGAGAAACATACATTTTGGTACGGCTATTTTGATAAGTCCTTTTATGATAAGAAAGGAAAGACACGTAGAACATGGGTAGGATTTAATACAATTATTGGCGGGTATATTGTTATTTCAAAAGCAGCTATTAAAGAAGATATTAAGACTTCTAAAGAAATGATGACATGTCCAATTTGTGAGGGGACTGTATTAAACCACCATAAATCGCTTAAGTTTGGAGATAAAGATGTTCGTGAAATTATCAATCAGCCGCTTGAAGTAGTATTAAAAATAGTAGGTGATTTACCTGCACTCGTTAAATTAAAATCCATTTTAGGTGACGAGATGATTTTAACAGAAGACGTTTCGTTACTACCTAGAGAAACACAAGTTGCACTGAAAATGTTTGAATTAGAACAAGCAAGCTTTTCAAACTATGAAATGGTATTACAAAATGTATTACCATTCTGGGGCGAAATTAAAGGTAATGTCGAATCAATCAGCAATCATAATAAGGTGACTATTTGTGATTTCCAAAATATCAATGAAACAAGAGAAACTATCATAGATAAGTATTTCACAAATGGAAAATACAAAAAATTAACATATGTGTATGAAGCATTTGGTTACAAAAAATTAATTACCCAAATTAATAAAATTAAAAAAAGTAACCCATGTCCATTCTGTAACGGAAAGAAAGTAATAACAGAAGATAACCTGCATGACGGCGTGTTCAAATTAACAATTCCGTGTGTAACTTGTAATGCAAGTGGTATTAACGATGAAGGACGTAAAGAAATCGTCGATGACATAGACGTAGAAACATGGTTAACTGGAAAAGTTAGTGATGTTGTAGATGAAAGCTTACGAACTGAGGATGTTGCAGACATTCTAATATTTAATCGAATTCGTGAGTTGAATAAGCGAGAAATGATGGCAGTTTATGAATGTCTTGAGAAAAATAATTAAATTAAGAATAAAAAATAGTGGTCAGTAAGTGATTAAAAACTCATTTGCAATAATTTGCAAGTGAGTTTTTGTTTGGAGAAGAACTTGTTGGTTTTAAAATTTAAATTTAATTTGACGAAAGATTTAAAAAAAGTCACTTGTAATACTTAAAGAATTTATTTGTAAATTATAAGTTGAAAGATATAGCAGGTGGGCAAACATGATTAAATATGTTTTTACTAAGCTACATCGGTGAGATGGAGTGTTAACGCTTTAATAATAATAATTTATTATATAATTATTATTGTATAAAAATGTTTTTTCGGGATGATAAATAAAACTCTGGATATCTATATCTGATTAGATGAAAAGAATCTGAAGTTTTTCTGATTTTTAAAATTTAACAGAAATATATACTTGAATGAAGTATATACTTCTGTTAAATTTATCCTATGGACAGAACAAGTTTAATTAAAGGGAATTTAGAAATGTGTGTATTGTCTATTTTGTCTACAAAGAAAAGTTATGGTTATGAAATTATGAAAGAACTCGAAGTACATAATTTAAAATTGAAAGGAGTAGGAAGTATTTATCCCATTTTAACTAAACTGAAAAATCAAGAATGGGTTAATACATATCAAGAAGTAACAGACAGTGGCAAAGTTAGAATTTATTATGAAATTAATGACAGCGGAAAAATACGTCTTGAGAAGAAAATTAATGAATGGTTAGAATTGCAATCTGATATTCAAACATTATTAAAAAGCGGTTTGAAAGGAGACCTTCTGAAATGAGGAATAAATTAAACGGTAAGGAAAAGCAATTTTTAACTGACGTACTTAAAGAATTAAAGCAATACGATATAAGTATAGAAGAAAGGGAAAATATTAAACAACAAATTTTAGAGCATATCCAAGAATGTCGTGAACATGGTGAGGAAAGTATAAATGACCTAGGAACGCCTCAATTATTTGTTCAAGACTTTTTGGAGATAAATGAAATTGATCTGCGAGTGAAAATGAAACAACTTCAAAATGTAAATAAAAAATCTAATACATTAATCATAATTGGCATATTCTTCGCATTTATTACGTACCTCATTTCACAAACTACACTTTCAATATTTTTAACTGAATCCCTTAATCCGACCAACAGTGAAAGTAATTTTAATTTTAATCTTTTATATCGAATAGCAGAAAATCAATGGTGGAACTCTATATTAATAATGATTAGTTTAATGGTTTCTTTATTAATATCTATAATTTTAGTAATTTATAAAAAAAGAAAGTTATCCGAAGTACATTAAGATGAAGATATCGAAATATAAATTATTTCTAATTTGTATAGTTTGTAATGTATTAATGTTATGTATTGTACATTCAAAAGTTTACGCTCAGCAAAATATTAGAGTTACTTTAGATATTTATATTGAAAAATTTTTAAAGGAACATAAAATTCCAGGAGCTTCAGTAGCTATTGTACATAATAGAGATATATTTTACACAAAATTATGGGGGGTTACTGGAGAATCTGAAAAAAAGATAACTAGTAAAACACCATTTGCAATTGGATCAATAAGTAAATCTTTAACTGGTCTAGCTATAGTGAAGCTAATAGAAAATAAAAAAATAAATTTAGAGGATTCAGTTCAACAACATCTTCCTTGGTTTAAAGTAAAAGATAATCAATCGGCCTCAAATATAACAATCCAACATCTACTAACACATACAAGTGGAATGAGTACCTATGAAGGTTTAGCATTATCAGATAAGCAATCAAAGACCACTATGGCTATAAAAGAAAATGTAATGAAACTGTCGAATGTAGCAGTAACTGCTCCCCCAGGACAAAAATATCAATATAGTAATGCAAATTATCTCGTTCTTGGTGCACTTATTGAGGAAGTTTCAAAAGAGACATACTCTACTTATATGGAGAAGCAAATTTTTCAGCCATTAAGGATGAATGGAGCAGCGGCAAATAAAGATAGTGCATATGAAAAAGGATATTTAACAGGCTACCAATCTTGGTTCGGTATACCAAGAAAAAGTGTAGTGTCCTATGATAATGCTGGGGCACCGTATGGTTATATTACTGCAAATTTAGAAGATATGATTCAATATATTATGTTTTTGAATCGCCAAGAGCATACACAATTTTTAAATAAAGATAGTATGGATCTTTATTTATCTCCATTATATAAAATAGATTCAGCGAAATATTATGGTTTTGGACTGAGGAAAACAAATATAAATGGAAACGAAAAGATGGTTTGGCATTCAGGCTCAACTCCTGATTCACATGCAGAAATATTTATTTTAAATGAAACTGGCTGGGGTGTTGTGATTTTAACGAATAAAAATCATGTTTTAGAAGAAGCATCACTACCAGAATTTAAAAAAGGGATTATTAATATTTTGAATGGTGAAGAACCGGTTGAGATACCAAAAAATATACCAATAGTTCAAATTGTTATGTCGATATTAATATTCGCACTTTTCATTACAGCAATTATGTTAATAATAAAGTATAAACGTAAGAAAATTTGTAAAAAAATGACCTGGCTTTTTCTAGGGAGTTTATTTCTAATATTATCTATTACTTTAATTCCACTTCTTATTTATAGTACAAATTCACCGTGGCAGACGATTAAAATGTTTTCTGCAGATGTAGCGTTGCTCATTAGTATTATAGTTACTTTATTGAATGTAAATGGATTAATATCAATATATATTGCGTTGAAAAGTGAATTGGTAAATAAGTTGTAAGGGCTTTTAATTATATAAATATAATACATTAAATAATTGTTTAAACGGTTATAAATAGTTGACTCTCACACAATGGTCATTGTTTAAGATGTAATTTATAGGAGGAAATGATGTTTAAATAGGGGGGGTTCAAGACTATCTTCCATTAGTATACGTATGTTGAGACATTACGATAAAGTGGAATTATTACAACCAGTAAAAGTCGATGAGCAAAGTGGTTATCGATTTTGCTCAGCAGCCCAATTAAAGAAAGTAAATCAAATTCAAGTGTTAAAAGATATGGGATTTAATATTGCCACTATTAAAGAATTAGTAGATAGTGAAAATATTGAAGTAATAAAGTCACAATTTGAAAATCGTAGTGCTCAAATAAAGGAAGAGGATGAAAGTTTATCTATTATGTATGTTGCCTACTCAGAGATTCAAGCTAAACCCTCTTCTGAAATATTACTTTCATTAAAGGATATAGAGTTAATTTGCACCGGAGAAATAACATTAAATGATTTTATAAATCAAGGTGGAGTTACTATTTTTAAAGAAAAAATGAATAAAGAGTTAGTCTTACAACCTTTTCCACAGCTTATATTTTTAGCAGAGCTTTTAAAAGAAGATCCTACATTACTAGATCACTTTCTAAATTAATAATAATAGCCTCCTTAATATTAGTTAATCTAAGAAGGCATAAAATTTTTATAAATTAATGATATGTGTATCCTCCATCAGGAAACAATATATTGCCTGTAGTAAAGCTATTTTGCATTAAATACAGGACGGTATGTGCAATTTCATCATTATGTCCAGGTCTCTGTACAAGAGAAAGAGATTTATAATCTTTATAAGCAGCTAGTCTTTTCTCATTTTGTTCATTCTCTCTTCGTATCGTTCCAGGAGAAACAACATTAACTCTAATCGGTGCTAATTCAACAGCTAAAGCTTTTCCCAAACTTTCAATAGCCCCATTACAAGCGCCATAAGCAGGCGCACCTTTAAGTGGTCTTTGACTAAATGCACCGGACATTAACACAATGGATCCAGAGTTTGAAAGAAAAGGAATCGCATATTTTACTGCGTAATATTGTGGCCAAAACTTTCCGATAAAGCTGCTTTCAGCAATTTCATCTGTAGCAGTTATTGGCCCAAGTGTATAAGAGGCACCTGGTGTGAACAAATGATCAAAATTACCAACTTTCTTGAAAAAATCTTGTAACTGTTTCTTATTTTGATTATCCACTATATAAGTTTGAAGATTGTTGTTATTTATTAATTCTCGAGCAGCCTTTAACTTTTCTTCCGAGCGCCCTGCAATAATAACATGTGCCCCTTGTTCAATTGCTTGTTTCGCCGCAGCTAATCCAATACCCGAACTCCCGCCAATGATAACGATACGACTATCTTTTAATGTAGTAATAGACATATTTTAGCCCCTCCTTTAATAAAAACTTTAAAATAAAACTGCTATGCTTCTATTATTCATTAAAAGATAGCAAGTGAAAAGTACGCACTTTATATGTACATAGTCGCAAATTTCGTACTAATCGCTTATCATATGGATAAATAATATGAAAAATTACTCATTATGATTTGAGGAAGAGGTGAGAAAAATGGATTTACAAGAACCAAAATTAAAAGGGGTAATAGCAACATTACAAATAATCGGTGGTAAATGGAAACCACTCATTTTATTTATATTATTAACAGATGGAACAAAACGGTTTGGTGAATTAAGGCAATTAATACCAGACATATCCCAAGGAACATTAGCGAAGCAGCTTCGTGAATTAGAACAAGATCAACTAATAAAACGTGAAATTTATCAAGAAATACCACCTAAAGTTGAATATAGCTTATCTGAACATGGCAAAACAGTCAGTACTGTTTTAGATAGTATGTGTGGTTGGGGAAGAGCACATTTAGAATATATCGATAAAAACAAACTATAATATTATTATGTAAACTAAATGTGATGTGTAGAAACATGTTGTTTTAATAATTTATTTTTTATAATATATAATTAAATAATATTAAAGGCTTTTATACATATAATCTTCCATATGAGTTGGGATAGATGGAATGGCGTATCGTTCAAAGTAACTAGTTGTTCGGGGCTGAAAAAATGCGTACCAGATATAAAAGAAGATTTACGAAAATATCAACTTTGAGTCTATTTCGAGGATCATCATAAACATTTAATACATTTTTGCAAAGGGGAAAGAAAAAATGAACGAATTAGAGTATAAAAACTTTTATGATAAAGTGGGAAGTACAAACGGCTGGGATTTTAGTAAGCTGAAATGTGAGACTGTAGGAGACACTTGGGACTTTTATAGCGAAGTGAAAGAAAGATGTAAACCATCACATATTCTACTTGATGTTGGTACAGGTGGGGGAGAGAATGTACTTAAAATAGCATCTTCAGCTGCATCACTGATTGGAATAGATAATTCTAATGGAATGATCAAAAAAGCACATTCTAATTTGAATAAAGCAGGTGTACAAAACGTTGAATTTCTTCAAATGGATTCTGAAGCTTTAACGTTTCCGCATGCTCATTTTGATATTGCTTCAAGTTGTCATGCGCCGTTTGTAGCATCTGAATTGGCAAAGGTAATAAAAAAAGGTGCTTTTTTCTTAACACAACAAGTTAGTGAACATGATAAATTAAATTTAAAAGAAGCATTTGGAAGAGGGCAATGTTTAGATGAAAGAGATGGTACGTTAAAAGATAAGTATATGGGTGAACTTATTAGTGCAGGATTTGAACTCGTACAAGTACGTGAATATGATGTTACTGATTATTACAGTACGCCTGAAGATCTCATATTCTTATTAAAACATACTCCTATTATTCCTAGATTTGGAGAAGTGGAAGAGGATTTTAATATTTTACAAAAGTTCATTGATACTAATAGCTCTGAAAAAGGTATTCGTACGAATTCGAAAAGGTTTATGATTATTGCTGTTAAATCATAGTGTATTTTAACGTAAAAGCTGATTTTCTTTTAAAGAAAATCAGCTTTTTTTGTGGAAAAGAATGCAGGGAAAATTTGAAAATCATAGAAATAGGTAAAGTATTAATCAAAAAATCGAAATATGGGGGATAATTGTTTTGAAACGTTACTATATTAACAACGAAAAAATAAACGTACATTTGTTGCATTGGGATAAACCAGAAGTTGTTATAGAGGAAATAAAAAGTAATTGGAGCTAACATATTCATACTAAAGTTGTAGTTTTTATATAAAAAAATCCATCCTTCGGTTTGATTTTATCTATTTATAAGTGTAATACAATAAGAATAGATAATAAGAAACAAGGGGGAATGTAAAGTGATTACACATATATCAGATATAAAACTACAAACGGTTTCTATAGAAGGGGTAAAACAAGTTTATAAAGACATATTATCTTTTCCGATAAAAACAGAAACCGCATCATTTATTCAATTTGAAGTAACACCGTATACAACAATTAGTTTTCAAGAAGTATATGAACCAATTGCACCTGCGCATTTCGCCTTTGAGATTCCATATTCAAAATTTCATGAAACAGTAAGATGGCTTGAAGGTTCTGGATTACTCATTGTGAAATGGAAAGATGGAAATACAATTGGTGAGGAGAACGGTCTATTCAATTTATACTTTAAAGACGGTGATGGAAATCTTCTCGAAATTATCGCACATAGTTATATTAAAGAGGAGGTATTAGTCCCGCATTCACCGTTAAACATTTTATACGTAAGGGAAATTGGTCTTCCGGTTAAAAGTGTACCTGTATTTACGGAATGGTTGAAATCAAATCTGGACATGAAAACGAAGGAAGATGGGGATATTTTTAACTTTGTTATAGGTGGCACTGCATATATCGTTGCAACTTGGTGGCAGCGACCGTGGATTCCAATCGCGATGAAAGCTTTAACACCGAAAGTACATGTTTCATTTGGAACAACAGATCAAGCATTTTTACAAAAAATCCAAAATAACTTTAAGAAAAATGGTGTTCCATTTGAAAGTAAACATACTGAAGTATTGTTTATTCAACAAGGGTATTCATTTTCTGTTTTGCATACACCGGAGTTTCATTCCGATATTCCTAGAAAATTAAACTTACCACTTTCTATATAGTTATAGGGAGGGGAAAGTTTTTTTCATTTTCATGAAGAAGGGTTTCAGTATAATTACACTGAATTTATAGAGGACTATAAGGCGTTATTCTAATTTACTGTAAGGAGAGAAATGAATTGAATCTAGGAAATCCGATAGCCAAAGGAAATACGGCTGAAATTTATCTTTGTGATAATAAAGTTGTGAAATTGTTTAAAGAATACCTCCCTAATATAGAATCTCTATACGAAGCACAAAAACAAAAGTATACATATTCATGTGGTTTACACGTTCCTAAAGTATTTGAAGTTACAGAGATACAAGGTAGACAAGCTATTATTATGGAATATGTAGAAGGAGAAAGTGTTGGTGAGCTTTTGCTTAATAATTTAAGTAAAGCGGAGCATTACATAAGTATATGTGTTAGTGAACAACAAAAAATTCATGCTATATGTGTGAATACAGATGAAATGGAATCAATGAGAGAAAGGTTAAAGCGTCAAATAAAATCTGTACATAAACTGGATGAAAACCAAAAGAGGAATATATTGAAAAAATTAGATTTGATTGTATTTGAGCCTAGACTCTGCCATGGAGATTTTCATCCATTTAATCTCATTTTGAGTAATAATAATGTGAAAATTATAGATTGGGTAGATGCTAGTTCAGGTGATATTCGGGCAGATGTGTTTCGAACATACTTATTATACTCACAATCTTCAATAGAATTAGCTGAAATGTATTTACATATATACTGTAAAAATACAGGTTTATCAAGAGAAGAAATTTTTCAGTGGGCTCCTATTATTATTGCAGCTAGATTTTCTGAAAAAGTATCTCCGCAAAACGAAGACTATTTAAACAGATTATTGAATCAGTATTTGTAAGTGAAAAACAAATGTCGTCTAGTAAGTAATCAACTGATAAATGATGTTGTTCAAATAAAGTTTCCTTGGAGTTGAACAACATCCGTTTTACATATTGATATAGGTATACTTATTTTCGATCTTTATTCTATAAAGATTCATTATCCGTACTTGTTCCTCAGTTAATTCTTCTTTATCCCAATACATATGCATTAAACTATATTCAAAAATCTCCTTTAATTTAATAAACAACGGAAACTTGTCTATCATCTCTTTAGGTAGTTCATTTTCCTCTTGATACCCATCAAGTATTGCTTTTGTAATAGAATTCACATAGTCAACAATATTGCCATTTCCAGCAAAAGAATATTCTATCGCACTATAAATAGGAACTGCTAAATCGAATATGTAAAAATGTTTTTCGCAGTCTTGAAAATCAATCATTGTTAAGTTTGAATTAATTTCAACTAAAATGTTTTCTAACCATAAATCTCCATGAATTAAGCCGTAGTTGGTAGGGTTTTTTGATAGATTTTTTATGGAAGTTAAAATATCAGATGCAATTTCTCTAATAATAGTCTCTTCTTTAGGGATATAGTTAAGAAAATTATACTCTTCATTTTCATACCAGTCGTTTATATGTTTTACTGGTTTAATACTTTCAAAGTTTTTAGATATACAATGTAATTTGCCAATTTGTTGACCAAGCTTTTTAAATACATTAGAATTCCATTCGCTTCTTGGTAAATGTATACCAGGAGCAGCTTTATATAATACAGTAAAAAGCTCTTTGTCTAATGTTATTTTCTCTACTAAATTCTCCTTTAAAGAAGGTATTATGGGAGGGACTCCTAAGCCCTTTTGATATAAAAAGTTCGTATATGTAACTTCTTCTAACTGTTCTTCATATGTTTTATAATTTGTAATTCTAACGAAGTAAGTGCCTTGTGCTGCGAGACATTGATACATTTCATTTGTTACTGGTGTAATTTCAACAAACTCCAATGGATATAGTTTATTAATTAGTTTGAGTATCTCTTTTTCTACATTCTTCATTTTAAATTCCTTTCCAAACATGAATTTTTCACTCACAAGCTTACTAGTTTCTTAACTTACAAAATTCGTGTTTTATTTTATAGAACCCTCTATAAAAAGTATATCTCACACAGATTAAGGTTTAATTTTATCCCGCTATTTGCGGGCAGTAAGACTCCCACCTCAAAATGCGGCTGGAGCAAAGCAGTTAGGTGGGAGATCAACTGCCCGTAAACGCCCGATTGGTTTAACTAATAATTAGTGGAGGATGAACAAGACCTCACTGATTAAAGTTTCACTTTATTGGAAAGTTAAGTAAATGTATGACAAAATAGGATAGCTAAAAAAATATGAAATGAATAATTATCTATGGTATTTAAAGGTTCTGGGGCGTTAATGATTATAAATCACAAGAAATATCAAAAGAAAGAAACGGATACCTTTTATAATGTTTAGTAAGGAGTGAGGTAAATGAATGAACATATACAGCGAATGATTGATTGGATTGAGGCCCATTTAAAAAAGGAATTTTCATTAGATGAATTATCTCGTTATATGGGGTATTCTCCTTACTATTGTTCTTTTAAGTTTCATCAAGTAACAGGTATAAGTATTAGGCGTTATATTCTTCTTAGAAGGCTGTATTTATCTACTGAGGATTTAAAGAAACATAGAAAAATAATTGATGTTGTTTTTGACTACGAATATTCTTCGCAAGAAGCATATAGTCGAGCTTTCAAGAATGTTTTTGGAATTAGCCCAAGAGAATTTCAACTTAACAAAATGCCTATTCAATCATTTGTTAAACTCAATATAAATTAAATATAGAAGGAGAGTTTAAAATAAATATTTCTAGAAAAATACAGGTTGATCAGTTACGAAATGCGAAGAGTGAGCTGTTTGATAAAGATGTACTAAACATATTAAATGGTCAATTTATGTATGAAGAATTTAAAAGTGAAAAACTAATGGGGGAATCTGATTACGCTCCATTTAATGAAGCTATGTGTGTAAATACGACTACTGCACAGATTTTTGATGATGAGTTTATTAAAACAAGGGCAGAAGGACACCAAGGTACTGTAGAAAATTATACGAAAAAGGTTATTCATCCTTTAGGGGATCTTTTTAAGAAAGAGTATAAATGTACTGTTTTATGGTTCGGTGAAGATATGTTTTGCCAAATGAATCTACTTACAGTACTTTCTTACCTTGAACAGTCTGGTTATAAGGGGAAAGTATACTTAAATAGCTTCAGAGAGGATGAATTTAAAGTAAGTCAAATTGAACTTGAATTAGGGAACTATTTTTCTGTTTACAATGAAGTTCTAGTAAATCATAAAAAGCCATCTCATGAGGTACTACCTGTAATGTATCAGGCGATAGATTTATATTTAGAAATGCTAAAAGAAAAAAATGTAGTAGTAAAGTATATCTCCAAAAATAAAGATTTACCAACACAAGAGTTATTAAAAAGGTTGTTTAATCTTTTTCCAACAATAGGATATGGGGACCTACAATATATAGAGCTTATTAATAAAGCGAGATAAAGATTCAATTTGATGTGAATAAAAAAACAATAAAAAATGCACCTATAAGGACAGATGCATTTTTTTATTTATATTTGTTTAAGTAATTCCACTTCCTTTTCTACAAATGCCATTAATTCTTTTATTGTCTCACTAGAAAAATCAAAACGAATTCCAGCTGCCTCATATACTTCTGTTAAGGATTTAGAGCTACCTAGAGATAATGCTTTTTTATAATTTTGTAGTGCTTGTTTAGGATTCTCTTTATATTGTTTATACATTTGCAATGCACCAAGTTGCGCGATTGCATATTCGATATAATAGAATGGTATTTCGAAAATGTGTAGTATAGGTAACCAGCCAGTTGCTATCCAGTTTTCATAACCCTCAATATTTACCACATTCGATTGATAAGTGTTATGTAATTCTAAATATTTTTCATTTCTTTCTTTAGCAGTATGATTAGGATTTTCATACATCCAATGTTGGAATTGATCAACGATAAGCATTTGTGGTAAATACTTAACAATATCTTTAAAGAAATCTAATTTTGCTTTTATAAATTCTTCTGTATTCTCATAAAATGTATCCCAATACTCCATCGAAAACAATTCCATTGTCATGCTGGCTAGCTCAGCTGATTCTGAAGGGATTTCTAAATATTTTTGTAGCTCTAGCTGCTTCATACATTCATTATGAATACTATGGCCCATTTCATGGAGGAAAGTAGTAACATCATAATGTGTATGATTGAGATTCATAAAAATAAAAGATAATTGAGAAGCTGGTAAGTGTTCGCAAAATCCTCCAGGTGCTTTTCCTTTACGACTTTCTAAATCTAAGCAATCATTTTTATGCATACGGCTTAATAATGCAGAAAATTCTGGGTCTAGTTTTTGTAAAATATGAGAACTTTTTTCGATTAAATCACTCTCGTCTTCAATAGGTTTTAATACTTTTTGATTTGGTGCGGCTGCTTTTAGATCCCACGGGCGAAGTATATCTACTTGAAGTTCAGCTTTTTTCTCATTAAATATATTATCAATAAGTGGCACAACGTATTTACGAACGGATTCTGCAAGTTCATAGCAATCATCAGCGGTATAATCAAAACGTTCATATTTTTTAAACATATAATCACGATAATTATGTAATTGAATGTTTTTTGCCTTTTGATGACGGATTGTGATTAACTCATTTAAAATGGTTTGTAGTTCCTTTTCAACAAATAAGTACCGTTCAGAGATAAGTGTTTTTGCTTTTTTTCGTATATCACGATTCGGATCTTGTAAGTAAGATTGTAGTTCAGTAATTGTTTTTTCTTCGCCATTCCATGGCGCAGTCAAACTGCCTGTAATTTCGAAGTACTCGGTTACTAATTTATCTTCTTTTACTTCTAAATCAATGTTCTTTTCACAAAATAATGTTTGCGCATTTTTTATTTTTTTATCTAGTAAGCTATAAGTTTTTGGATCAAGTTGCATTCGAAATGGTGACTCTAAATATGTATTATCAAAGGAATTTTGATAACGTTTCAAAAGAGGCCTTACATATTGTTGATCATATTCAAACGTATCTTTTATTTCTTTGTTATCTGTATTACATTGAAAAGCAATATAGTGTGATCTTAATTGTTCTTCGATTTCAGATATTAATTTTGACTGAGCTTTTAGCCAGTTTTCTAAATCTTCTCCAGAAGAAATAGACGTACTTAATAAAGTAGACAGTTCTTTTTCAAGCTCATGTAAATTACGAATATCAATCGTATTAGAGTTCTGCATTATTTACCCCTCACTTTTTATTTACTCAAGGAGATATTCTTCTTTTTCGCTATGATTCCTTTTTTGCCTAGAAAATTTGTGCCTATTACTCCAAGAACAATCATAAGTGTACCGACAATATGATAGTAGGCGATTTGCTCGTGTAAGAATACAACGCCTGCGATAATGGTAATAAGTGTAGATAAGTTGCTAAAAACACTTATTTTAGCTGCTTCAACATAAGATAATGAATAGTTTAATAATAAGGCTGTTAGTAAGGATGATAGTAATCCTAAATATAAAATGGATATAAGAAATGTTCCGTTTGTAAATGGCTTAAAGTATACAGTTATTGTGCCTTTGTTTATATGGCTGGCGATTGCGATGAAATTAAAACTAATAAAACCGATTGCTGTCATTGTGTATGTTAAATCCATTAGCTTGAATTTCTTTGTCATTTTTCGAGCTAATACATTGTAGCAAGCAGATGATAATGCCGATAATAAAATGAGAATAACGCCGATGAAGTTCGTTTCATGAGTCCCTATACCATTCATGATAAATATATATATGACACCGACGACAGAAATAAATACAGATGTTTTTTGCCATGTATTCGTATACTCTTTTAAAAAATAGGAAGCGAGTATCATTGTAAATATAGGAATAGCAGCCTGTATAATTCCAGCTTCAGAAGAACTTGTATATACTAAGCCAAATGCTTGGAAAGCAAAGAATAATGCTGGATAAAATATTGCGAGTGGTAAAAGGGCAAGTATGTTTTTGAATGATATATTTAACTTTACAAAACCGAAAATAACCGGAATGCTTGCAGCTATGAAAGCAATTGTAAAACGATGAGCCAGAGTATCAAGAGGGGTTGTAATGGTTAGTGCTAGTTTCACAAACATAAATGAAAATCCAATAATAAATGAATAGAGTAATGCTGATATATATGCTTTTGTTGTATTTTTCATAATTCCACCTCATAGTAGTTGATTTCTTACTGGCCAGTATACGTATATAGTAATCTTTCTGATCTAGTGCTACAATGTGAACAAATACAAACTGTGCCGGTACAAATTAAATATTGGGGTGGTAATGATGTATAAGTATTTACATGTTTTAAACGATATAGAAAGTATGATTCAAAATGGAGAGATAAAAGAAGGAAAGAAATTACCGTCTATACGGTCACTCGTCACGCAATATGAATGTAATAAGGCCACAGTGATACGAGCGTTGCATGAATTAGAAAAGCGCCATATTATTTATTCTGTACCTCAAAGTGGATACTACGTTGTTAAGAAATCTGGGAGTTATATAGAAAATAACGAGATGATTGATTTTGCTTCCTCAGCACCAGATCCAGATGTTTTTCCATACTTAGATTTTCAACATTGTATTAATAAGGCAATTGATACATATAAAAATGATTTGTTTGTATACGGAACACCGAAGGGTTTACCATCATTAATTCCAGTCATTCAAAAACAACTGGCAAACTATCAAGTCTTTACAAAAGAAGAAAATATCTTTATCACATCAGGTGTGCAGCAAGCACTTGCTATATTAACTTCTATATCATTTCCGAATGAACATAATATGATTCTAATTGAACAGCCAAGTTACCATTTATATATTGAATATGTAGAAACAAATAACATTCCTATAATCGGAATTAAGCGTACGCATGAAGGGATAGATTTAAATGAACTAGAGAGGATATTCAGCACAGAAAAAATCAAATTCTTTTATACAACTCCAAGATTTCATCATCCACTGGGAACGTCGTATTCTAAAAAAGAGAGAGAAAAAATTATTCAACTAGCGAAGAAATATAATGTATTTATAGTGGAAGATGATTATTTAGCAGATTTAGAAACTGATTCAAAAGTTGATCCTTTTTACAGTCAAGATAATTGTAACCATGTTATATATTTAAAAAGTTATTCGAAGATCATCTTTCCTGGTTTGCGAGTCGGTGTTGCAGTCATCCCACAATCTATTGCAGATGCCTTTTATAAGTATAAAAAGATTTTAGATATCGATAGTCCTATGATTTCGCAAGCTGCTTTAGAAATTTACATAAAGAGCGGAATGTTTGATCGACATAAACATAAAATAAAAGCATCTTACTACAATAGGTCAAAAAAACTAGCGGAAGTAGTAGAAGGTGTTCAAAATGAAAATCCCCATTTGTTTACTTATAGAACAGTAGATCCAATTGGGATACACACATGTTTACAGTTGAAAAGAAATATAGTCACGGATACATTTATTAAAAATTTAAGCAAGAGTCAAATAAGCATAGATTCTATTGATAAAAATTATTTAAATAACTTTCAGAAAGAGAGATTGTTAAAGTTAAATGTATCTAATGTAAAAGAAGACAAGATTGAAGAAGGGATTGGCAAAGTAATTGAGGAAATAAAACGAATGAACCGTGTGGATTTTCAGTTTAAAAAAGAATAATGCTTATGAGGGGGGGCTTGCTTTGAATAGAATAGCCTTGTTTGTATGTACCGCTCTGGTTGAGTCACAATAATAAGGTAGTTTTCTTGAATATGAATAAGAGAATGGGTTATTTATATGTGAATTAAAGGTAATTCAGAGGAGGTTATTTCATTTAGTTTGAGGAAGTATTACTCAAACTAAATGGAGGAGATCGATTATGAGCGATACACAAACATTACGAGGACTAACTACAGTTAGTTTTTGGACAAATGATCTAGCTGCTGCAAAGAAGTGGTACACTGAGCTATTAGGAAGTGAACCATACTTTGAACGTCCAGGATATGCCGAATTTCGCATTGGAGACTACCAACATGAGCTTGGTTTAATCGATAGTCGTTATGCGCCAGTTGATACAGTGACCGGTCCAGCTGGTGCTATAGTGTACTGGCACGTTGATGATGTAACAGCAACTTTTAATAAGCTGTTGTCTATGGGAGCGAAAGAATATGAGGCACCTACAGAGCGCGGCGTGGGATTCACTACCGCTTCCGTAGTTGATCCTTTCGGAAACATATTAGGCATTATGTACAATCAGCACTATTTAGATGTGCTGATTTCGAACGAAAAAGCGTGAACCTCGCTGTTGCACGATGAGGCATAGGGCGCAATACTAATCAAATTTAATTCATATTATTTAACCCCTTTCTTAAAATCAGAACGGGGTTATGCTTGTTTTAGGTTCTTAAACGTAAAGTAACTCCAAGATATATAATGAAAAATACTCCAAAGTAAGATTTTAAATAACAGTTTACCTTCAGTTTTTATAATACAATCTAATAAATATTAATATATATAGTAGATATTCACTTTATAAAATAAGGGGGATATTATGACTGAAACAAATGAATCGTTAGCAGGGAATCTAGAAAAAAATGTGAAGTTTTCTATTATAATTCCTGCACACAATGAAGAAAAGTACATTAGAAAATGTTTGGATTCAATTGCAAAGGCATCAAAGGCATATAAAGATCAAACTGAAGTCATAGTTGTTTTAAATCGCTGCACAGATAACACAGAAGAAATAGCAAAGTCTTATAACTGTATTACATTAAAAAATAGCGATAAAAACTTATCCAAAATCCGAAATGCAGGGGCCAAAATAGCTAGTGGAGAAATAATCATTACTATAGATGCTGATACCCAAATGACAGAGTTTATGTTATCTAATGTAGACAAATATTTAGCTTCAGGTAAATACATTGGTGGTGGGGTAACTGGGAAGTTTGAAAGAATATCTTTAGGAATATTCGTTTCCGCAATGTTAATAATAATTCCCTTACTTTTTAAGTATGGAGCTATATCTGTAGGGATTTTTTGGTGCTATAGAAAAGACTTTATAGCAATCAACGGATTTAATGAAAACATGCTTATGGCCGAAGATGCAGATTTCGCTAAACGATTAAAAAAATGGGGAAAGCAAAATAATAAGAAATTCGGTACAATTAAAAATGGAATGATAACTTCATGCAGAAGATTTGATAAATATGGAGACTGGGCTTTACTTAAAAATCCAAAAGTAATCTTAGCTTATCTAAAAGGAAAGGATAAAAAATACGCAGATAAAACATATTATGATAACCAAGAAAGGTAACTGTGAAGATTCCTAAACAAATCACCCTCAAATGAACTGGTGAATCAAGATAAATAAAATTCAACAAAACAAAAAGAATCTTATTTAGGATTCTTTTTGTTTTGTTGAATTTAAACTTTTACATAAAAGGCTAGTCGAGTTTCAATTTAATAGTGGAGTTTCTGGTAAATTTACTTTAAAATGTATTACTCTAGATGGGGAAAGTATTATTAAGAATTATGATAGTTAGAGTGTGCCAAAAATAATTAAACTTGATCATAACAAATAAGGAGAACTACATGAAACCATTACAAGGTAAAGTAGCAGTTGTAGCAGGGGCAACAAGAGGTGCTGGAAGAGGTATTGCGATGATGCTTGGAGAAGCCGGTGCAACTGTATATGTAACAGGAAGAAGTATAAAAGGGAATTCATCCTGTATGGGGAGAACTGAAACGATTGAAGAGACTGCAGAGCTTGTTACAAAGCAAGGCGGAAAAGGAATCGCAGTCCGTGTTGACCACACAATAGAAGAAGATATTAAAGCATTATTTACAAAGATTCAGGAAGAACAAAATGGACAGCTTGATATTTTAGTAAACGATGTTTGGGGCGGCGATCCTTTAACAGAATGGGAGAAACCTTTCTGGGAACACAACTTACATAACGGACTACTTATGCAACAAAGAGCTGTACATTCTCATATAATGACAAGCCATTACGGTGTACCATTAATGGTGAAAAATAAAAAGGGACTTGTAATTGAAATTACAGGCGGTGTCGACTATCAATACTGTGGCAATTTATACTATAGTTTAGCAAAAATCTCAACAATTCATTTAGCAGAAGCAATGGCGAAAGATTTAGAACAACACAATATTACAGCGGTTGCAGTTAGTCCAGGATTCCTTCGTTCAGAAGCAATGTTAGATATATTTGGTGTAACAGAGGGGAATTGGCGAGACGGAGCAAAACAAGATCCTCATTTTATCGCATCGGAAACGCCTTTCTTCGTTGGGAGAGCAGTAGCAGCTTTAGCAGGTGATCCAAATATTCATGAAAAAACTGGACGAGCGCTAAGTTCATGGGAATTAGGAAGGGAGTATGGATTTACAGATATGGATGGAAGACGACCAGATTGGGGAAAATACTTCGAAGAAAATGTTTTAAATCAAAATTAATGTTTTTAGAGCACTCCATAGCTGAGTGCTCTTGTTCTTTATACAGTACGCAAATAATAAAGTCCTTTTAAAAATAAAATAGTTATTTAAAAAGCATTGGTACAAATGAAATACAGTCAAAAATAAAGTGACAAATCCAACTTACCCAAATACTTTTTGAATTTTTCCATAAATAATTTAGTGCTAATCTAACTGGGATTATAGTTATTAATAACTGTATTGGCACAAAACCATAAGCTGGAATATGCCACAAAGCGAACAACACGCTACATATTAATGATGCCGTGCCAAATTTAAATCCTAATTTTTGTAATGCGATAATTATATTAGTGCAAATCAACTCTTCACCCATTAACATAAAGGGCACACGGAATAAAATCATAGAAATACTTATTACTTCAGCAACGGAATTTTTAGTTGCAGGTTCAAAAATGTAACTGAATATTAAGCTGGAAGCCATACCTACGATAATTGTTAAAGGCACACCCAAAAGTAATGTCTTAAAATTAAAATGTTTAAATTGCTCTAACGATATTTTCCCTAAAAAATAGTATCCAATAATTGCACATAATACAACATTCCATAAAGTTTCAAGAATCATTCCCAATACTTCAGGTATATTTCCCCCTAAAACTGCGAAAAGTTGATATACAATCCCGGAAATAATTAATAATCCCAAAGCTAAAAGAGATTTTGAATCAATTTTCTTCTCTGTTCCTATAATTTTTGTTTCCACAACAACCCCTTCTTTCTTATTTTCTGCTAATTATGAATATATAATAGCACATTGTTCTCCAAAATAATGGTAATTAAGACGGACATAATAATATTATTTTTCCAAATCAGTAAGTCCAAGATTAGGAGATTCTTTGCAAGAGTCATTTACACCAAAACCTATTATTGATATCTTGATTGAATAAAAGTATTTTGAAAATGGTGTGAAATAAAGCAATTATTAAACAAAAATAATAATCGCCCATCAAATTTGTGAGTGGGCGATTATTGTATTTCTAAGAACAAAATTAAACAACTTTATTATCTCTACACATATATCGCATGAAATATTATTTAAATTCCATTAAATAAATAGGAAATAATTACCAAATTAATGATATCCTTAAAGTTATAGTTTTTATTTTGTATAGGAGGGTGATGGAGTCTATGGCGGTACGTATAGTCGATGATTTACAACAATTATCTTTGTTACTTATGTTTTTGAGTACATTAATATTTTACAGATACTTAAAGAAGATTAAACGAGAGAGAAAACTGACTTTTTTAGAATGGACAATGTATTTTGTCACTCAATTCGCGACTTCCATTTGGGCAATTACTTATTTTATTAAATTCTTGTCTGAATCGTAAGTTAAACCATTTTAGTTTATTAGGTTATTGTTATCTATTAGGGATATAAACATAGTCCATGTCTAAATCAATGACGACATCGCTCGTAATATCTTCTTGTAATGACTTTGGAATGTTGTCAAAATGATATCGTACACAAAATAAACTTACAAGATCCTCATTAGATAACTCTTCATTTTTTACGTTAAAATACATTTTTTTCAACTTACTGATAGAACAGTTATGACCAATAACATACTCATTAATTCCATATCCATCAAATTCAATTATCATGTTATCACTGTTGAGTGCTAGCCAAGATTATAGCTTTAATTTTGGATGAATCTTTCATATTGATTATTATAGCTTAAAGTTTAGTGTGAATATATTTTTATAAAGTGAGAGGATTTCAATGGAACAATATAAATTAGTTTTAGAAGGATCTAAACAGTTAAAGTGGGAAACGGGTGAAATTAGGCCCATACAGGATGATGAAATTATCGTTAAAACAATCGCAGGTGCAACTGGTGTAATAGGACGTTCTTTATTGCTAATGTTAATAAGAGAAGGTCATATGGTGTTTGCAATGATTCGTAATGAGTCGCAAGTAGAAGCAATAAAGAAAGTTGGTGCTATACCAGTAATAGCCGGGAGAGAGGGGTTTCAAATAATAAAACACATAAAGAGTATGGATGGATACCTTTACATCCTTCATGGTTTGATGAGTGTGTGAAATATCATAAAAATCCTTTAATGGGAATACTAGTAACATTCACTATTAAAGGATTGGGCTGTAATGAATATACTTTTTGAAAGCATTATTTTAATCCTCACTGGAATTATTGTTTTAAAATTGACAGGTAGTAAATCTGTTAGCCAAATGACGAGAGCTGAAATTATTATTGTTGTTTCTATAGGTCGTATTATTGTAGAACCTATATTAAGTAGGAAAGTAGTCCCATCTATTTTTGCTGCGTTTATTTTTGCGGGTGTTTTACTTATCATTCATTTTATTGAATTGAAATCACGAAAAGTAGAAAAGTTTCTAAATGGAACTAGCATTATTGTTATAGAAAACGGAGAAGTTTTAAAAAAGAATTTATTACGTGCAAAAATGTCAGAACAACAATTATTTATGCATCTGAGAGAAAAAGGTATACATGAAATCAAGAATTTACAACAAGCAACTGTAGAAACGAATGGACGGATTGGGTATCAACTAACTACTAAGGCACAACCAGTTACTTTGGAAATGCTAGAGAAGCTATTAGAGCAATACAATCTTAAAAAATAGTTGTAGACTGAAAAACGCTTCTTGTACATAAAGACACTTTTCACAAATATGTAAAAGTCCCTTCAGTAATCCTGAAGGGACTTTCGTGTTATTTAATGTATCTATCAATTTAATTTGTGTCTATTAAGATTGGAAGGTATGATTTTTAACGGTCTCATCATATCATGGTCTTCATGCTCTAAACGATGACAATGCCATACATAATCTCCAGAATAGGGCTCAAACTTCATTATGATTCGGACGGTCTGTTCACCTGCTACTAGCACGGTATCTTTTAAACCGAAATCCGCTGGAAGAGGGGCTAATAAGTTTCCATTCAAGTCATGACGATCAAGAATTCGAAAATTAACTAGATGTATATGAATAGGATGAATACCAACGGTCAAATTTACTAACTCCCATATTTCAACAGAATTAAGTAAAGGTGTTTCTGTCACTGGATCGTCCCATTCTTTATCATCTAATAAAAGCATAAGACGCCCAAATTCATCTTCTGAGTCATTTAATGTTAATCGTCTTACTTTCTTTACTTTTTCTAATGGAATAAAGTTAATGTTACTTAATGTGCATGGGATTTTACTTTTATCTGGGCAGGATAATGGTTTCGTTACTTGGAACTCCATTATCTCACCAGTTGGATTATCTAAATCAATTCCATTTTGTAATACTACTTTTTTTCCTTCAAACCTTGAAAAATCAATAATAACATCAATACGTTCAGCTGGTGAAACATCTAAACTTTGTACTTTAATCGGCCGTTTAAGAAGGCCTCCATCAGTTCCTATTAAAAAGAATGAACTAAGGTCACTTAATTGGAACTTGTATGTGCGAGTATTGGAAGCGTTTAATAAACGAAATCTATATTTGCGGGGCTCCACTTTTAAAAATGGCCATACTTTCCCGTTAACTGCAATTGTATTTCCTAAAAATAGTGGAACAATAGAAGGGTATGGTAAACCTGGTGGTGGGTCTTCTGGTTGAGCAGGATAAAATAGGGAACCATCCGGATTAAAGGATTTATCTTGAACGATAAGCGGTATTTCGTATTTTCCTTTAGGAAGAGGTAGTGATTTTTCTTCTTTATCACGAATCAAGTAAAGTCCTGCAAGACCCGCATATACATTTAAACGAGTAATCCCAAGTGCATGATCATGATACCAAAGGGTGGTTGCTCGTTCTCGATTCGTATAATGATAAATCTCTTTTACGAAACTAGGTCCTGTTTGTTGAAAGTTTTTCGTAAACCATGCTTCAGGATGACCATCGCTATCTGGTTCACTGGGGCTTCCATGTAAATGTACAACAGTTCGTACTTCTGGATTATCATGGGCCCCGTGAACGGTTTTATCAACCGGTAAGAAATGTTTTTTAGGTAAATCGTTTGACCATCTCACATATACAGGATGATCTTTTTTAACCTCAAACGTTGGACCTGGTACCATTCCATTATAACCCCATACTTTCGTCTTAGGTAAATCACTATGAAACTTGTGTAGCGTTTCAATCATACGTACATCATAAAACGGCTTACCTTTATATGTTCCTATTGGTTTTATTGCGGAGGGAATCGGAAGGGGATCAACAAATTTTGTTAATTCCAAACATCTCTATTTCCTTTCATGTAATATAATATATTCTATTACGCGAATGTTATATTGTTTGTATACTTGACCAAAAAAATCATTGTTATATCTCTTGTACATGTGTAGCTAATATAACTTGAAATAATATACATAAAAATTTAGTCATTTAACTGAATATTAAATGCGAGTATTATATATTTTTAGGAAATATAGTAGGTTTTTATTGAAAAGAATGTGGAGATACTTTATAAAAATAGAGTGCATATGAAAAATATTACGGTTCAGTCAATTGGTGTATTAAAACTAATTGGTATTAAAAAATGCACAAATAAAAAGGACAAGCATATACTATTGATATCCAATTAACTATTTTAACGTGAATTTTCGTTAATGGAGAACCTCAAAATCCCCAAAAAGAGTGCTTTCGGAAGCAAGAGCTCTTTTTATGTAATGCTGTATATAAAATTCTAGTTTGTCCAATCTTTTCTAAATCGAAGTAATAATATTATATATTATTACTTCGATTTAGAAAGGGAGATTTCATTGTATTATTACTGTAAATATTGCGATAGCTATGAAGAGAAAAATCACAAGTGCTGTAAAGGAAAAAGTAAGTATTATAATGGTAACAAAAAAGATGAAGGATGCAACACTGATTGTGATAGTAACAAGAAAAAAAGCAAACTAGTAGGATTCGCTTATGATACATCTTCTTCAATCATCAATTTACCACTAAGTAATAGTATTGTCGTTTCAGAAGAATTAACTACAGTTGCAGAAGTAATTTTACAACATGTTAAAGCTGGGGATTTAGTGTGGTTGAATGGTCTTTTCCACATAAATAATAATAGTGTAACACCAAGTGATCTTATAACTGCAATTTATCGTGTAAGTGGTTTCAATAGAAAGCTTATATATCAATCTATTATTGAAATTGATGCCGAATTTCATGATGACGTAACACAAGTAGTGGCACAACACGTTGATCAAATCGGCTCTTCGCAAGATGAAGTATCATATATTTTAACAGTGCGCACTAACTCTCCAACTGCAGAACTTTTTGTAAATGGCCCAATTACTTTCACAGCAGCAGAAATTAGTTTGTAAATAAATAAAAAATTATTCGTTGTTGTTTTGGAGTTTAAATCATTGATTTAAACTTGGCAATTGTATCATGTAATCTTTCTAATCCAATCAACATATCTTTTTCATTTAACATTGAATAACTAATTCGCAAGTGATTATATTGAGTTTCATGGTTTAATAGACAAGCCGTTCCGGGTAAAAAAGAAACATCTACTTCATTCGCTTTTTGTAATAATGTAAAAGGATCGATTGACCGAGGGAGTGTAACCCATAAGTTAAATCCACCATTAGGTATTTCAAATTCTAATTCTTTTAATGGAGATAATATATCAATTGTTAAATCACGTCTAATTTGTAAAGCTGTACGTAATTTTTCTAAATGATTTTTCATTCGTTCCGCTCGTAAAAAAGGAAGCAGTGCTTTCTGCGTTAATAAAGGGCTACCAATATCCATCGAGGCTTTCACTGCATATAACCATTCGAAGATATGTCCTTCAGCTACAAGCGCTGCAATGCGAAGACCTGGTGCTAACGTTTTACTAAATCCTTTTAAATATATAACATGACCATTTGTATCAAAGCTTTTTATCGTGGGAGGTACTATAGCATCCTCGAAATAAATTTCTCCGAAAGAGTCATCCTCAATAATGAAGAAGTTATAAAGCTCTGCTAGTTCTACAAGTTCTATTCTTCGTTCTTTACTCATTACTGTACCCGTTGGATTCTGAAAAGTAGGATTCACATATAATAAAACAGGATTCTTTCTTTGACAAATATCATCGATTAAATCTGAGCGAATACCGTTGTTGTCAAGACTAACAGGGATAATCTGAACGCCTTTATTAACAAATACATCAAGCGCCGCTCCATAACATGGACTTTCTACTAACACTAAGTCTCCCGGCTTTAATAATGTTTGAGCGATTAAATCAATTCCTTGCTGGGCACCACTTGTAATTAATAATTGAGATGGATCTGTATCTAATTGTTGGTGTTCTTTTAAGTAGTTTGTTATTTCTACTCTAAGTTCTTTATCACCTTGAACAGGTCCGTAAGTTGCTAATATCATTTGATCCTTATTAAGTAATTTGTGCATTTCATCTGAAAGAAACGGATTTGGTAATAAACGTGGATAAAGAACCGCCTGTGAAAAATCGAAATATTTACGGTGTTGGTTCATTACATATTGAGAACGCATAACATTAATGGATTTCGTTTGTTGCCATTGATACGGAATTGGTTTGAAATCTTTATTCACACGTTTATGAATATAGGCACCTTTTCCTTGCTCGATCCGTATATAATTTTTCGTTTCTAACTGTTTATAAGCTTTACGAACAGTTAATAAACTAATTTGCAAATCATCGGCCATAGAACGTAAAGAAGGGAGGTAATCGCCATGTGAAAGCATCCCGCTTTGAATTCTCTCAACAATTTGCATATATATTTGTTGGTAATATGGTATGTTAGATTCTTTACGCAGTACTATCTTCATAGAATCACCTGTTTTTCTTTTTAATTTAATTAAAGCGAAAAACATTCTGGCAATCAACTATATTTTTATTCAACTGTTATATGCATTGATACACTGTTATACACCATATCCTCTATACTCATTTCAAGAGTGAAGAGGAGGAAACAAAATGGTCATTATAAATTATATTTTAGTATGTATTATTTTTGGAACGACATTTTTAACGATAAAAATTGGAATAGAAGCGGGTGCACCACCATTATTTTCAGCTGGAATTCGTTTCTTTTTGGCGGGCCTTATTCTCATTATTACTTTTAAATTAAAGAGAAAGGATATTATGCCGTACTTATTATCAAAACGTATTATATATGCTGGTTTTTGTTTAACATTTATGACATTCGCAACCCTTTACTGGGCTGAACAATATATTTCTTCTGGATTAGCAGCAGTTCTATCTGCTACAGGCCCAATGATGATCTTAATATTACAATCAAGGCGAAACAAAACAAAATTGCAAAAAGAACAACTTGTTGCTTTAGTTATAGCACTTATAGGCGTTTTTTGTATTTCTTTACCTGGAATGCATCAAGAACTTACATTAATATGGAGTATCGCTTGCCTTGTTATATTAGTAGGAGAGTTGTTTTATGGAATAGGTTCTATTCGTTCAAAAGAAATACTTTCAGATTTACCTGATGTATCACCATTTCTCATTAACGGTATTCAAATGTTTTATGGAGGAATGTTACTGTTAATTGTATCTATCGTAATGGAACAGCCTAATCTAACAATCCTAACATCTTGGAATGTACAATGGCCAATTTTATATCTTATATTTGTAGGGTCTATTGGTGGACACGGTTTATATTACTGGCTTTTATCAAAAACAAATCCTGTATTTCCATCAACGTGGTTATATGTATCTCCGTTAATCGCTGTTATTGTAGGGCATTTTGTATTGGGAGAACCATTAAATCCTACAATGGGAATAGGTGCTTGTTTAATCATGATTGGTGTATTTTTAGCAAATCGTACTACACTTGGAGTTTATTTCAAGCAAGGAAGGTTGTTAAAAAAAGAGATGTAGTTAAAGTTTAATGATGTGGAAAACAGCGGAAAACGTATTCAAACTTTAGAAGAAAATAATTAACACATTAGAATACAGATTAGAGATAGTAAAATCAAAAACACAGTGGGGGAAATAACCAACTGTGTTTTTATATAGGCTATATTTAATTTTACACTTAACTAAATCGATCGCATATTGTTTGGTGGATGAATGTTATTTTTTTATTACGGTATTGCCCATCGAAATAGAAATTCGATTCCAACTGTTTATTTGATTAATGATTAACACAAGATCAACATATTGTTTTTCGTCAAAGTATTCACGTACTCGGTTGTATAGATTTTCAGGAACTCTTTTAGTAGGAATGAGAGTAATATGCTCCGATAGTTCCAGAGCAACTTTTTCTTCAGGAGTATAAAAATCACAATCATCCCAAGCATTTAAGCAATAAATTCTTTGCTCGGTTTCACCTAATTTTCGGGCGTCAGAAGTATGCATATCGATACAATAAGCACAACCATTAATTTGAGAGACTCTAATTTTTATAAGCTCTCTAACAGCACGATTAATTGAGGATTTCTTCGTGTATTTCTCCATATCCATCATAATTTTCATACCATCAGGCGAAATATCATAGTAGGCAATTCTTTGACTCATAAGACAAAACCTCCATAATAATAAGTTTTTATAATAAAAACACACTAGGTCGAGATTGGGACTTCTAGTGTGTTTTCATAATTAATTTGCTTTTTTAATAAAACCTTTATAATGACGTTTCACAAGCTGACTTTCGAGCGTCTTCATCGTTTCTAATGCTACACCTACGATGATAAGTAAGCTTGTGCCACCGATTTGGGCAGAAGGTGGTAATGTTGCGATTTTCGTGAATACGAGCGGTAATATTGAAATTGCGCCTAAGAAAATGGCACCGATAAATGTTAAGCGATATAAAATCTTTGTTACATACTGTTCTGTAGATTTACCTGGACGAATACCAGGTACGTATCCATTTTGCTTTTTCAAATTCTCAGCCATTTGTTCAGGGTTCACTTGAATGAATGCATAGAAATATGTGAAAGCAACGATAAGACCCACATAAAGTGTCATTCCAAATGGATGTGCAAAATCAAGATTTGCAATTATCCATTTAGATACGCTTGAATCAGGGAAGAGCTGCGCAATTGTACGCGGCGTCATTAAAAAGGCAGAAGCAAAGATAACAGGAATTACACCTGCACTATTTACTTTAAGAGGTAAATGAGTATTTTTTGCTCCTTGATATTGATTGTTTCCTGAAACAGCTTTTGCATATTGAATCGGTATTTTTCGAACTGCTTGTTGGATGTAAATAACACCAACAACAATCGCTAAAATAACAAGCCCAATTAAGACCATTTTTATAATGTGCATAAATAATTGATCGCCTGCGTTTTGGAATTGTTGTAAATAAATTTGATTTGCAACATTTGGAATAGCTGCAACAAGTCCTGCGAAGATAATCATTGAGATTCCATTACCAACGCCATTAGCGGTGATTTGTTCACCTAACCAAAGTAAAAATGCAGTACCAGCAGTTAATACTGTCGCAATAAATAAGTATGTAGTCCAGCTTGGATCTGTTATTAATTGTCCGCCTGCTATATTATTAAAGCCATAAGACATCCCAATGGCTTGTATGAATGCGAGAATGATTGTAAAGTATCGAGTAAATTGAGCTGATTTCTTGCGGCCCATTTCTCCTTGCTTTGCCCATTCTGTAAATTTAGGTACAACGTCCATTTGTAGTAATTGTACAATGATAGAAGCTGTAATATATGGTGTGATACCTACAGCAAAGATTGAGAAGTGTTGCAGTGCTCCTCCGCCAAATACGTTCAGCATGCCTAAAACGTTAGCTTGATCTTGTACTTTTAATACCTCTGCGTTAGTATGAGGAACCGGAATAAACGTGCCAATTCGAAAAACAATTAACATCGCTAGTGTAAAAAGAATTTTGTTTCTTATCTCAGCTACTCTCATAAAGTTTGAAATCGTACGAAACATCATGTCGCCTCCTGTATTTTTATCAGTTCAATAAAACCGATTATTATATCCCGATGAAGTAACCACAAACCTCCTTCCGCATTAAATTCATTTGACAAATGGAATTTTATACATTTTGTAGTTTTCACGGATATAAATATACAAGTGTTTATATAAGCGATAGATTATCTTCGTAATCATTCAATACCCATAATATAACTAATAAATAAAAAAATGTACATACATATGCATGAAAAGAATAATTTTTTTTACAGTATTTAAACCGTATTATTACATAAATAAAAATAATTCATCAGGAAAGCTGGTATGGAAATCATTACATTTACAGCTTGCACAGTTGTTTCATATGTCGTAAATATTAATCGGAATTCATTTTAAGTCAACAAAAAACACATCTAAATAGATGTTTTTTTTTCGGTTGATTTTTTTGTGAATTGATATAAAGGAATCGCACCCAAAATGACAAGTATATTTTCAGGAGAGTCTAATAAAATAGCAATCCGTGTTTCTGAGATTACCAATTCATTACCGTGAGAGTTTCAGCATATGCAATATACAAAATATAAGTAAACGTCATTAATTTCATTTATAATAGATAAAAATAGATTTTATAAGGAAGGCAGATAACTTGAAAACAAAAGCTAAATATCAAACTTGGATTCGGATTTACAAACTATTTATTTTTTTAGTAATTTCACTCGTGCTTCTCTTAATAGCATTATTGCCTATTGATTTTTATGTGCGAGCCTTGTCAGGGATGATAGCATTGCCGTTTATTTATATAGCATTTATACTTTCTTATTCTGTTTACCAATTCTCAGTATTTGGAGGGAATTATCAGTCGAAAATACATGATTTAATTGTTACCAAGGTAAATTGGGATGGAGAAGGAAAAATACTAGATATAGGAACCGGCAGTGGTTCACTGATTATTAAATTGGCAAAGACTTTTCCTAAGTCCTTTTTAACTGGAATTGATTATTGGGGCGGGAATTGGGAATATTCAAAAGCTCAATGCCAACAGAATGCTGAAATAGAAGGGGTCTCTGATAGAATTGTTTTTTTGAAAGCAAGTGCTGCAGAACTCCCTTTCAATGATGGTGAATTTGATAGGATTGTAAGTTGTCTAACATTTCATGAAGTAAAAGATAGAGAGAATAAATCTGAAGTAATTAAAGAGTCATTAAGAGTGTTAAAACCTGGTGGTGAATTTGTCTTCATAGATTTGTTTATGGATGAAAAAATATTTGGGGATGAAAAAGAGCTCTTAAATGACCTGGAGAAACTTGGCGTATCTGAACTGAATAGTAATGAACTTGCTGAAGAAATAAAATTACCGAAGATCTTGTTGAACAAAAAAGTACTTGGAAATGCAATGATTTTGAGTGGAAGGAAATAAACTTACCAAAATAGAGTTAACTGCTGTATTTAATAACATACATTAAATAAACAAAAAAGGACCTCTACATAGGTCTTTTTTTTACGGATAAAATTAGTATTTATATTTGACCTTGATTTTGACATTTATACAAAGACAAAACAAATGTATTTTTTAGCACATAAAAAAAATTGTCACAAAAATTGATTTTCTGGTTTCTCTATAATACAGGCATCAAATGAGAGCGAGGTTTTACTTACATGTTAAATATAAAAAGTGAAGAGAGGAATGTTTCAGATATAACATTTGAAGAGTTGTTTAAATAAAACTATGTTTATATTGTTAAACAAATATTATGGATTATTAAAAAACAAACAATCGCTGAGGAATTAGCGCAAGAAGTGTTTTTACAACTGTACCGTACAGATTGGAAAGAAGTTGAAAACTTACGTGGATGGCTTATTAAATCATCTACTTATGTAGCCTATAACTATATACGTTCTGAAAAGAGACATCAGGCAAGGGTTGATAAAGAAATCCAGTATCAAGAAATTCAAAATGATTCATCATTGGATGATCAATGGATAAGAAAAGAAGAGATTACAAAAGTACAAATAGTATTAAGAAAAATGAAGGAACAAGATCGAACAATTTTGTTAATGAAATTCTCAGGGTTTCAATATAAAGAAATCGCACAAGTTCTTCAAATCGACGTATCTTCTATTGGAACATTATTAGTACGAGCCAAACTGAAATTCCGCAAAATTTATGAACAGATGGGGGAATACTAAATGACTTGTTATAATATGGGGTTCATTCAAGCATATATAGATGGCGAGCTGTCTCGTAATGAAAGAAAGCAATTTATAAAACATCTGGACACATGTGAAAAGTGTCAAAAATTATTAATAGAAATTACTAAATTAAATCAATGGGAAAATTCAACACTTGCTGAGGAATGTATACAGTCAAAACAAGAAATAGAAATAGATATAGATGTAGAACAAGCGTGGAAAACATTCGAAAGTAATTCCCAGTTAGAAAATGTGCCAAATATAAATCATAAAATGGATCAGAAGAAAGGTATTTTTACAAACATGAATAAAAAATCAAAACGCTTAATGTATACAGTAATAGCAGCGGCAGGACTTTTTGCAACAGCAATGATTCCACAAGTACAAGTCGCAGCTACTAATATCGCTTCTTACCTTGCTAATGAAGTTTCAAATGATAATGTCGTAAATGAGGGAATGACAGACGAAAACGGGGTAAAGCAAGAGGGGATGCTGAATGGGCAATATATACCTATTGATGAAAAAATAACAGATCAGGATATTACCGTACATTTCAAAGAATTATATGTAGCAGATGCACGTATATCTGTACATTATAGAATTGAAAAAGCTGATGGGACTTTAGTACCGTTTAAATTTGATACAGCTGGGTTAGATATGAAAAGTGATGGGAAAATAAACGGACAACAAGAAGAAAATCCTGAATATAACACGAAGAATGGTATGTTCTCGCAGTTAGCGTTTATCCAAGGTACAGATAGTCTACCATTTGAATTAATGGCAGAAGGAATAAAATTAGAGCATGTAGGCATTCGAGATAAAGACAGACCAGAAGGTGTCATTACATTTGTTGAAGGTCTTGAAGGAAAAGGATCTTTTAAACAACTACTTACTTTAAATGTAAACATAAATAAAATTGGAAAAGTAGCTGGATCCTGGAAAGGTCAAATTCAAATTGATCCTGCAAAATTAAAAAATAAAACAAATTAAAATGAAAAAAAGAATAAAACAATGCATGTCGAGTGCTATCTTTATCTGTTGCCTTGCTTTAATTATGCTTATTTCTTATATTATTTTAACTGTATCTTTTATTTACTAATTAAGTTTATAAGTTTAACTAGTAAATAAAATAAATTGAAGTTAAATAATCACTGAGAATTTTAATTTATTAGATGAAGAAGTTTTAAAAGTTTATTGTGCAGAGAAATCACATAATAAGCAAGTAAACGATTGGATGAGACGAGCATATACCATAACTGACATAATGCATTTGTGATTTATAATCGTATCGGATGAGCACCTTAGGGGCTCTTTTTTTATTGAGTTTAATGAACTTATATGAGCTGTTCTATATTTATATCACCGATCTTAAATTATGTAATTTTGCATAATGTTACACAAATTTAGTATTTTCCCTTTTTTTCGACAATTATAGAAAGTATACTTTGTACAAGCTTTCTATTTCAAAAATTATACGAGGTGAAAAAATGAAAAACACAAAGACATTAACTAAGGTAGCATTAACAACAGGATTAGCTTTAACAGCTGTGGCACCATATGGAATAGGTCATGCAGAGGAAACAGATCAACTACAAGTTCAAATTCAGGAGGAATCTTTCCGTTCAGGTGAACTTACACAACCGTCACAAAAGGCACCAGAAAATGTAGTAAAAGATGCTCTTAAAGAGAAAACAGAACAAGCTCTGTCCCAAAAACAAGTCAATGGAGAAACAGGAGTAGATTATAAGGTTCTTCAAAAACGTGATTCATATGATGGGACTACACTCGTACGTATGCAGCAAACATATGAAGGAAAAGAAGTATATGGCCATCAATTAACTGCACACGTAGATAATAAGGGTGTTATTAAAAGTGTTTCAGGCGATAGCGCGCAAAATTTAAAACAAGAAGAATTGAAAAAACCTATAAATCTATCAAAAGATGAAGCAAAACAATATATTTATACGAAGTACGGGAACGATATCAAGTTTATTTCTGAGCCAGAAGTTAAGGAAGTTATTTTTGTTGATGAAAATAATGGACAAGCTAGCAATGCATACCAAGTTACATTTGAAGCTGCAACACCAAACTATGTTTCTGGAACTTATTTAGTAAATGCGCAAAATGGCGATATGTTAAAAAATATGGTACAAGAATCTAATTTAAAAGCAAGTGAAAAACTAGTTGGAGCCTTAAAGGAAAGTAAAAAAAGCAGTCTTACATCATTAACTGGAACAGGAAAAGATGATTTAGGAATTTCTCGTTCATTTGGTATTTCTAAACAAAGTAATGGAAAATATGCACTTGCTGATTATACAAGAGGGCAAGGAATTGAAACTTATGATGTGAATTACAAAGATATTACTAAAGAAGAAAGCTATTATCCTGGTACATTAGCAACTAGTACTTCAACAACATTTAACGATCCAAAAGCAGTAAGTGCTCATTACTTAGCAACAAAGGTATTTGATTTTTATAAAGATAAATACAAGCGTAATAGTTTTGATAATAAGGGACAAAAGGTAGTTTCAGTTGTACACGCTTGGGATTCTGAAGATACGAACGATCCGAAAAATTGGCAGAATGCATTAAGTGCTAATAATGGAAGTATGCTTGTATATGGCGATCCTATCGTTAAAGCATATGACGTAGCTGGACATGAATTTACACATGCTGTTACTTCTAGCGAATCTAATCTTGAATATTACGGTGAATCTGGTGCAATCAATGAGGCACTATCTGATATTATGGGAACATCTATTGAGAAATACGTAAATAATGGAACATTTAACTGGACAATGGGAGAACAAACCGGATCTGTTTTCCGTGATATGGAAAACCCAGCTTCTGTGCCATCTTCACTTGGAGTACCTTATCCAGATGATTACAGTGAATTTAACGATTTTAATGGCTGGGATCAAGGTGGCGTTCATTTTAATTCAAGCATTATTAATAAAGTTGCGTATCTCATTGCAAAAGGTGGAACTCATAACGGGGTAACTGTTAAAGGAATTGGTGAGGATAAAATGTTTGATATTTTCTATTATGCAAATACAGATGAATTAAACATGACTTCTAATTTCAAGGAACTGAAATCAGCATGTATTCGAGTGGCAACTAATAAATATGGGGCGAATACAGCTGAAGTTCAAGCAGTTCAAAAGGCATTTGATGCAGCAAAAATTAAGTAAGTTAGAAATATAGTTTTTATTCATATATTAATACGTTATAAAAAACAGCTATTATCATTTTAAGATATTAGCTGTTTTTTTGTAACGTAGCAAGGTATTTATGAAAATAAACTTATTAAGTAATATTCACGCTGTCTATCTTTAATAAGTTGTGACAAATATATAAGATGTAAAGTGTATAAAAACAGAAAATTAATAATATATTGACCTCTTAATAGTAAGTGCTATAGAATGAAAGCGATAACAAACGATTGCTTTAAAATGATTTCCTTGATCTTTTAGTATTTACAAATATAAGAAGGAATAAACAAATCTATTTTTTTAATGTTTAATGCAAACGTTTTCGTATTAAAAAGATCATTGAAATACATACGTAAAAATAGCCAATATGGAGGTGAAGTAAAAGAGATTCCTAGATTAATTTAAACCGTGTTTCGTAGTATGAGCATAATAAATTGTTCGTAATATTTAAAGAAAGGGTGTATGGGGTGCAAATTACAAAAAAATTAATTAACAAATCGTTTTTATTACTTACCATAATCGTTATGTTATCATCTGTTTTCTCTTTTCAGAGCGTGAAGGCAGTTTCAAATTCGAAAGCTACTGAAATTATCATTCATTACAAAGAGAAATTTGGAAATACAAAAGACTGGAATCTTTGGGTATGGGGAGAAAATGCAAACGGTAAATCCTATGAATTTACTGGTGAAGATGATTTTGGAAAATACGCTAAGATAAAAATAGATGGTGACTATAATCGGGTAGGATTTATAGTTCGTACCAATGAATGGGAAAAAGATGGAGGTGATCACTGGGTTGAACATATAAGGGATGGTCGTGCTGAAGTATGGATCCTTTCGGGTGATGAAAAAGTATATGATTCTAAGCCTTCTTCTGATCTCTCTATTCAAAAAGCTACTATTGATAGTTTTAATGAAATCACTATAAATACTAATATTCCGTTTAATATTAAGGAACAGAAAATTGAAATTGAAGGCGTTAAAATTAAGGGAATTAGTCCTTATGATAAAAATAGTGGAGATATTACTAATAAGGTTAAAGTAATTACGGAACAGAAAATTGATTTAAAACAAACATACAAAGTTAAAATAGCAAACTTAGCTGATGCGAATACTGAAATCGGTAAAGTCATTCGTAGCGAGGAATTTGATAATTTATTTTATTATGGTGGTAATGATTTAGGGAATATATATACTCCGCAACATACAAAGTTCCGTTTATGGGCTCCTACTGCGAGTGAAGCGAAGTTAGTTTCATATAAAAATTGGAGCGATAAAATAGGTACTGAAATAAACATGCAACAAGGTGAAAAGGGAACATGGATAGCAGAACTTAAAGGGAACCAAAAAGGTCTCTTTTATACGTATAAAGTAAAAATTGGTGATAAGTGGACTGAAGCGGTTGATCCGTATGTGCGTGCTGCTTCCGTAAATGGAGATAAAGGTGTAGTCGTTGATTTAAAAGAAACAAATCCGAAAAAATGGAAAGCAAACAAAAAACCGAAATTTAAAAATCCGGAAGATGCTATTATTTATGAATTGCATGTACGCGATCTTTCCATCCAACCTGAAAGTGGTATTAAGCAGAAAGGGAAATATTTAGGTGTAATAGAAAAAGGAACAAAAGGTCCTGAAGGTGTTAAAACAGGACTTGATCATATGAAAGATCTTGGTGTTACACACGTTCAGTTTTTACCGATATTTGATTATGCCTCGGTAAATGAAGAAACTTTAAATGAACCACAATATAACTGGGGATATGACCCGAAAAATTTCAACGTCCCAGAGGGCTCCTATTCTACAAATCCTTATGAGCCAACTGTTCGAATAACTGAATTAAAGCAAATGATTCAAACACTGCATGATAATAATCTTCGTGTTGTAATGGACGTAGTATATAACCATATGTATAATGCCGCTGAATCTAATTTTCATAAGTTAGTCCCAGGTTATTATTATCGTTACAATGAAGATGGAACACTTGCAAATGGAACTGGTGTAGGAAATGATACCGCTTCAGAACGAAAAATGATGAGGAAATTTATGGTGGATTCCGTCACGTACTGGGCAAAAGAATATAATTTAGATGGATTCCGTTTTGATTTAATGGGTATTCATGATTATGAAACGATGAATGAAATACGTAAAGGGGTTAATCAAATTGATCCTTCTATTATTCTGCATGGAGAAGGCTGGGATTTAAATACACCTCTTGCAACTGAGTTGAAAGCAAACCAAAAAAATGCAGAGAAAATGAAAGGGATTGCTCATTTTAACGATAATATACGTGATGGATTGAAAGGCAGTGTATTTGAGGAGAAAGAAAATGGTTTTGTAAATGGAAAGCAAAACATGGAAGACCGTATTAAAAAAGGCATTACGGCAGGTATTGACTATGATACAAATTCGTCTACCTATCAAGATCCAGAGCAGGTGTTAACTTATGTGGAAGCACATGATAATCATACATTATGGGATAAACTGGAGTTGACTAATCAGGGTGAAAGTGAAGAAGTGCGAAAACAAATGCACAAATTGTCTTCTTCTATTTTATTAACATCACAAGGTATTCCATTCTTACATGCAGGACAAGAGTTTATGCGCACAAAATATGGTGATCATAACAGTTACAAATCTCCTGATTCAATTAACCAGATGGACTGGTTACGCCGTGCGGCATTTAATAATGAAGTAGATTATATGAAGGGCTTAATAGATTTACGCAAAAAGTACTCAGCTTTTCGAATGACATCTGCAGAGCAAATTAAAAAGCATGTATCTTTTATTGATGCTCCAAAAAATGTTGTAGCTTATACAATAGATGGGAAAGGCAATGGGAATAAAAACGAATACTTTATGGTGGTTCACAATGCAAATAGAGAAGACGTTGACATAACGCTTCCATCGAAAGGTCCTTGGAAAGTACTAGTAGACGGTAAGCAGGCGGGAAGTAAAACACTTTATGTAGTCCATGACAATAAAATCAAGGTTCCTGCATTAAGTTCATTTGTTTTAAAAACAGAAAAGCCGATTAAATAAAAAGCAAATCATGTAAAAGTGTATACTGAATTGAGCAAATTAAATAAGGATTGTGAATGCAAAAAGCGAAGTGACGGTTATTTTCACTTCGCTTTTAAAGTTAAATTAATATAATTTCACATACTGTAATTATATTACAATTTAATAAAGAAAATAGACAAGAGATTATTGCTATTGTAACAGTAGGAGGAGAAGAAATCTTTGTATTTATTTATAAAATTATCTGAAGCACATTCTTAATTTATATAATTTTTATTATATATTCGAACATCTAACGGGCTAGATGTTCGAGTTGTATTAATTCCTACAAATCGTTTAAAAAATAGCAAAGATGCAAAAGTATATGGAATTAAAATAGAGAAAAGACACCTTAAATGGTGTCTTTTCTCTATTTTAAATACGATATGTTAGTAGCTCACTTGTATGTAAAAGTAAGTTGCATTTTTACACTAACTTCAAAAGAAGAATATTAAATTCTTTACTTAATCTAAGTGTAATAAATCTCATTAGAAAATTTTATCGCTATAACAAATAAAACTTTCTCAATATTATTGTGTTTAATAACTATATCCATCTGCTTTCCAATCCATTACAATAATTTCACATTGGAAATACATGAATATTCTCAATGTTCTAAATGGTTTATACCTTATAGGATTACTATGGGAAAGGATGTGAAATGTCTAATAAAAAATCATTTTTTATGATGAAATAAAAAATTTTAATGAAGAAAAAGTTATTTTATTATTCTCAAGCTTTGTTGAAGTACATGTATTTATAATCACTACGAGACAAGGGGAAGAATCTAAAAATTATTTTTAGAGATTAGAAAAGTGTATTTAAAAATTAAGTTAAAAGTTTATGGAGGGTTATATGAGCGAGAAAACTTATTACTGGTCTCCTATTAAGCATTGGGAGAAGTTGCATAATGAAGTTTTGGTAGGGGAAATGCGATTTACAGGTATTCTGTCTGAGTGGTTTCCTGAGTTTTATTTTTTGACTCAAAAAGGTGTGAAAATTAGTGAACTAGTAGAGCGCTTTTCGTTAGGAAATGTAGAAGAGACACAAAAAACAATAGAGCTTATGATAAAAAATCGTGTGTTAGTAAGTAACATATTACACCCAAGAGAAGTATTTTCCACACAAGAAAAGATTTTTCCAAATCCATATAGCGACCAGATTCGCTTTTCTAAAGAAGATTTAGATATGTATATGAGTGAACAATTGAATCGAACGCACGTTGCTACGCGGTCAACCGAAATTCAACTTGAAACAACAAATGAGCTACCCACTATAATCAAGGAACGTAGGTCTTGTCGCCAATTTGATATGAAAAAACATATTAGTTTTTTAGAATTTTCCCAATTCATATCAACTCTAAAACAGGTTGGGGAAGAAAAAATATACTATCATTACGCAAGTGCAGGCGGACTCTACCCTATTGATATCTTTATTTACATAAAACCAAAACGTATAGAAGGTATGAAAGCTGGATTTTATTATTATAACCCATCAAAAAACTGTCTTGTAATTGTAAATAATATTGATCAAGTAATCAAAAGTGATCATGAGTTAATTAACCAAGATTTATTTACTCAGTCTGCCTTTTCAGTTTATTTGGTTTATAATGCGAACGCTTCCATCCCGAAATACGGTTCAGATGGATATTTATTTGCTTGTATTGAGTCTGGTATTATCACTGCTACCTTAAATATGGTGGCTGAGACATTGAATTTAGGCGTTTGTTCAGTTGGTCATATGAAATTTGAAGAGATTCAGCAATTTTTATGTTTGGATAACCATCAAGTATTTCTCCATGGACTTGAAGTTGGCTTGAAAATTAACGAATAGATGAAATGAATATTAGGGGGATAAAGATAAAAATGCACATTAAAGATCGAAGTTCGATTCATGAGAATAAAGGGGTAGAGGCGTTTTGGAAGGAGCAATTATCTTCCGAGGTTCTCGATTTTTCTGTATTCAATAGCGGTTACCAACTAAATAAAGAAAATCCTTGCGAACACGTTCAAGTCATAATGAATGTAGAGTTTAGTAAAAGTATACAAAAAGTAAGTAAGTCTCAAGATTTATTATTATTTAGCTGGTTACAGGCCGCATTAAGGATTTGTTTGGCACACTATACAGATCAAGAAAGAATTACTATTGGTATTCCTGTAATCGAAAAAAATCTTGAACAAAGCGAGAATCTTAATAAGTTGATTCCTTTAGGAAGTGAAATCCATCCGCATCACAGCTTTAAACAAGTAGTAAATCAGATTGAACAATCGACTTTATTCGGGTATGACAATCAGAGTTATCCACTCTCTGAATTATTAGCGAAACACCATTTAACTCCTTTTCAAATTGTTATTGGGATGGAAGGATTACATAATAAAAATTCGATAGAAAAATACGCAGAGAATAATTTAGCCATATGGATACGAAAAAAATGGAATGAAATACATAATGAATTTGAATTTCAAATTTCTTTTAAATCTCATTCATTCTCTTCTTTGCAACAGTTTGCAAATTCGTACCTTTATGTTTTAAAGCAAGTGTCAAGAAATTCGAATTTGGCTGTGAAAGATATTTGTATCATTTCAGAAGAAGAGAAAGAGTTGCTAGAAGAATTGAATCAAGGTCAGACGGACATAGAATTGTCTCAATCATTTCAAGATTTGTTTGAAGAACAAGCGTTAAAAACCCCAGATCAAATTGCTGTTGTTTGTAATGATCAATCTTTGACATATAGAGAATTGAATAAGAAAGCAAATCAATTAGCTTCTATTCTTCAAAGTAAAGGTGTATCGAAAGAAAGTATTATTGGGGTTATGGTAGATCGGTCATTGGAAATGATCATTGGCATGGTGGGGATTTTAAAAGCAGGAGCAGCGTATTTACCAATCGATCCTAACTATCCAAATGAACGAATTGAATATATGTTACAAGATAGTCAAGCAAAATGTTTACTGAGCAAGCGAACAGAAGTAGAATTGCCGCAATTTGCGGGTGAAGTGCTGTATCTTGATGAGGAATATCTCTTCCAAGGTGAGGAAAGTAACTTAGTTCGAGAAAGTGATCCTAATGATTTGGCTTATGTTATTTACACATCAGGATCGACAGGAAATCCAAAAGGGGTAATGGTGGAACAGAAATCACTTGTCCATTTTTTAAGTGTAATGAGAGAAAAAGTAAAAGATAATCAGTCATTCTTGTTTCTTGCTAGTGTATCTTTTGATATTTCCTTGTTAGAAATATGTCTTCCTTTAACGCAAGGTTCGAAAGTAGTCATTGCTACAGAGGACCAGTTTGCAACAAAAGAATTGGCTTATTTGGTCAAAGAACATAAGGTGGATTTATGGGAATCAACGCCATCGCGAATGGAAGTGATTTTGAGTGATCCAGAAGGGGCGAATTTTCTGAAATATTTAAAATCTATTTTGTTAGCAGGAGAAGCATTTTCCATTGATTTGGTTGAAAAAATTCGATGCATCAGTGAAGCGACAATTTTAAATATTTATGGTCCTACAGAAACAACCATTTGTGCAACAGTAAAGGATTTGAGCTCTGCCAAAGAAGTTACGATTGGAAGTCCCAACCCGAATTATCATTCCTATATATTGAATAAGTATGGTCAATTACAACCATTTGGAATTCCGGGTGAACTCTGCATTGGTGGCGTGGCGGTAGCACGAGGGTATCTTGGGAAATCTAAACTGACAGATGAAAAGTTTGTACCGAGTCCTTTTACGGCAGGAGAAATGATGTATCATACGGGTGATCTCGTTCGTTGGTTGCCTAATGGAGAACTTGAATATCTAGGTCGAATGGATCATCAAGTAAAAATTCGGGGATATCGGATTGAATTAAGAGAAATCGAAAGCCAGTTAAGGGAATATCCAGAAATAAACCAAGCTATCGTTGTTGATCAAGTATATGGAAATAGGAAATTATTAGCTGCGTACTATGTATCGGATAATAAGGTCTCTTTTGATGAAATCAGAAAATATTTAAGTGATAAATTACCTGAGTTTATGATTCCTGAAAAAATGATTCAGGTGGAAGAGATTCCGTTGAATCCAAATGGGAAAGTAGATAGGAAAAGGTTATTAGATATAACACAAACAGATTATGTATCAATTCCATACGTTGCCCCGCGCAATGAAATTGAACAAAAATTGGTGCATGCATGGGAAAAAGTTATGGAGATTGAGGGAATCGGTATTCATGATAATTTTTTTGCTTTAAAAGGAGAATCGATTAAAGCACTTCAGGTAATTAATTTATTAAGAAAAGACTGCTTAAAAATAAGTACAACAGATTTTTTTAAGCATCCCACGATTGCTCAACTTAGTACTTGTGTAAAGTTAGAGCATAAAACGGAAAACTTTGAAAATAGACCAACCCATGTTAAAGATTTGTCTAAGCCATTTCCCTTAACAGAGGTTCAGACAGCGTACATGTTAGGACGGAATTCACAGTTTGAATTAAGTGGTATTTCACCTCAAACTTATTTTGAATATGAAACAAAATTGAATATCAATCGTCTTTCAAAAAGTTTTCAAAAGGTAATTCAACGTCATCCGATGTTACGAGCTGTAATTTTACCAGAGGGAGAACAGCAAATATTACAAAGCGTTCCTGATTACGAGATTGAAATAGTGAGTCTTATAGATTTAGATGATAGGAATCAAAATGCTCGCTTACAAGAAGAACGTTCTCGAATGACTAATCATGTATTTCCTTTAGGGCAATGGCCTTTGTTTGAATTAAAAGCCTTTCTTTTAAAAGAAGATACGTATTTATTATGTTTTCGATACGATGCTTTATTAATGGACGGAGCAAGCATGAACATCGTTGGACATGATTTGTTTCATTATTATTATAAACCAGAGCAAAGATTAGAACCTCTATCTTTTGATTTTCAAGATTACATGTTTATCTATGATGAAATGGAACAAAGCTCAGAATATAAAACAGCAAAAGATTATTGGACAAGTAAGCTTCCGGACTTTCCGTTTGCGCCTTCTTTGCTGTTAAAAAAAGATCCGGTAGAGATTGCTACTCCTAAATTCCAATCACTTACTAAGATCCTGGACAATGAAAAATGGACAAAGCTACGAAAGTTAGCACAAGAGAAAGAAGTAACTCCTTCGGCTCTGCTTTGTACAATATATGGTGATGTGTTGGCATACTGGAGTAATCAACGCCGATTGGCAATTAATTTGACTGTATTTAACCGTAATCCTGTTCATGAAGAAGTAGAGCAAATTGTGGGAGATTTCACTTCACTCATCTTGTTGGATGTTGATGTGAATCCAGATCAATCTTTCTTTACTAGAGTAAAAGAAACGCAATCTACTTTATTAGATGGCCTTGAACATCGTCATTACGATGGAGTTAATTTTATTCGAGATTTCACTCGATATCATCAAATGACGCCAAAAGCAGTTATGCCAATTGTTTTCACCTCGATGCTAGCAGGTGCGGGGGCTTTTGCTTGGGAACAGCTTGGTTCACTTCGCCATATTCATGCTCGGACTCCACAAGTGTATTTGGATAATGTGGTAATTGAAAAAAATGGAGAGTTATTAATTAGCTGGAACTATGTTGAAGAATTGTTTGATGTTGATGTGATAGAAGCAATGTTTTCCCAATTTGTTGACTTATTGGAACAATTGGTGAAAAAAAGTGACGTAACCTCGTTGCAGATGAAAGAATCGGATCAAACTTTAATTGAGCAATACAATGAGACAACGGAAAAAATACTTTCAACTACTCTGTATCAATTATTTACAGACCAAGTAAAACGCACACCGGATGAAGTAGCAGTAGTTTTTGAAAAAGATTGGTTAACATACTCAGAGCTTCATAAACGCTCCAATCAAGTTGCGCACTTCTTAAAAGAACAAGGAATCGGTCTAGGTGACAAAGTTGGCCTTTTAGCACAAAGACGAGTTGAGACCATTGCTAATATGATAGGTATTTTAAAAGCAGGTGCCGCATATGTTCCGATTGATCCCGATCATCCTTTAGATCGCCAAACATATATTTTAGAAAATAGCTCATGCAAACTTTTATTAGAAGCTAGTCTTTATGAAGAAAACCATTTGTCATTATATACAACAGAAGATATGCCTGCTATTGCTGGTCCGGAAGATCTTGCCTATATTATCTACACTTCAGGAAGTACAGGAAAACCGAAAGGAGTAATTATTACTCACCAAGCGGTTACAAATACTATTCAAGATATTAATCAAAAATATCAGGTAAATGAAGATGATCGTATTATTGGTATTTCTTCCATGTGTTTTGACTTATCTGTATACGATATTTTTGGAACGTTAAGCACAGGTGCAATGTTGGTAATGATTCGTGACCCAAGAGACATGCAAGAATTAATCCGTACCGTCGAACGTAGAGGAATTACAATTTGGAATACAGTTCCTGCAATCATGGATTTGGCATTGGAGCAAGTAGGTTCTCATTTTGAACATTCTTCCTTGCGTTTAGTTTTACATAGTGGAGATTGGATTCCACTTTCTTTACCAGAAAAAATAAAACGACATTTCCCGATGGCAGAAGTAGTTTCACTAGGAGGAGCAACAGAAGCATCGATATGGTCAATTTATTATCCGGTCAAACAGGTGGAATCACATTGGAATAGTATTCCATATGGGCTGCCTTTAGCAAACCAAACGTATTATGTGTTGAATTATGAAAAGAAAATGTGCCCTGTTGGTGTAATTGGAGATTTATATATCGGGGGAGTGGGACTTGCTAAAGGATATTTAAATGATGAACAGAAAACGAATGAAGCATTTGTGTCACATCCGGACTTTGGCCTTATTTACAAGACAGGAGACTGTGGCAAAATGCATCCTGAGGGATATATTGAATTTTTAGGCCGCCAAGATTATCAAGTCAAAATTCAAGGATATCGAGTAGAGTTAGAAGAAATCTCCCATTGTCTTCTCACTTACAAACAAGTCGAACACGCTGTTGTGATTGATCAGACAGATGAGAATGGTATAAGATTTTTAGTCGCATATGTGGTAACTGAGCAAAATATTAGTACAACAGAACTACGAAAGCATTTGCGAGACCACTTGCCAGATTACATGATTCCTTCTTATTTTGTTTATTTGGAACAATTGCCTTTGACTCCAAACGGGAAATTAGATAGAAAAGCGCTCCCTGCTCCAGAGAAACAAAAAAATGAAATATTTATTGCTCCAAAAACTGAAATGGAAAAAATATTAACTAGTGTTTGGCAAGAAGTACTCAAAGTAGATCGGGTTGGAGTAAATGATCATTTCTTTGCCTTAGGTGGAGATTCGATAAAAGCGATTCAAGTTTCGGTCAGACTGTATAGACAAGGATTTGAGCTAGAGCCAAAAAATCTATTTTCATTTCCTATATTAGGAGACATGGTTCAATTTGTTAAAAAGCTACACCATTTTTCAAATTCGCAAACAAGTGATGTAAACAAAATGAACGATAATAAAGTTACATCACTAAATGTTAAAGATAAACAACTTAATCAACATACACTTACCAAAATACAAGAAAAAATGCCAGATATAAAAATAGAACGTATTTACCCATTGGCACCTTTCCAGGAAGTTATTTATGAACATGCTGTGACTGAACATGATACAAATGCATATTTTGAACAAATAATTTGGGCACTTGAGGGAGAGCTGGATATTAATCTCTTTATTCAGTGTTTCCAACAATTAGTTGATCGCCATGATTCTTTAAGAACGATAATAGTGCAAGATGAACAAGCAAAACCTTGGCAAGCTGTTCTACATGATGTTCAAATGATTTCAGAGATAAAAAACTTGATTGAGATGACGAAACAAGAACAGCAAAAATTCTTAGACCAATGGATGAATGAAAATTTAAATCAAGGATTCAAAAATGATGAATTTATGAACCGCCTCTGTATATTCCAACTAGGTAATAATGAGCATAAGGTGGTTTGGAGTTCCCATCATCTATTATGTGATGGTTGGAGCGTCAGCATTTTGATAGACGAATTATTCCATCTCTATGAAACAATAAATGCGGGAACTACGGCGGCGTTACCTATGGTAAAACCTTTTGAAACATTCATAGATTGGACTTTAGCACAAGATCATGAGAAAGCACGTCATTTTTGGCGGGATTATTTATCAGGATACAATCGAAAAATTAGTATTCCTAAAAAGAAAGTACCAACTCAAAGTGAAGGGTTAAATTTCACATTTATGGATTTAACATTAGATAAGGATTTGACTAATCAGTTACAGACATTTGTAACTAAAAACAATATAACTATGAATTCGGCATTACTAGCTGTATGGGGAATATTGCTTGGCAAATACAACGGAATGAGAGAAGTAGTATTACCTAATCTAGTATCAGTCAGACCTCCCGAAGTAGAAGGGATTGAAAATATGTTCGGTCTGTTCACAAATATTTTGCCTATCCGACTAGCATGGACAGAAACGCAATCTTTTGTGGACTTCCTGCAAAAAGTACAACTAGAAACATTGAAATGTAATGAGTATGCATACTATTCATTTGTTGATATACAAAAACAAAGTGAATTAAAAAATCAGTTGACTGACCATCTTTGGGTTTTTGAAAACTATCCAACTAACTCAGCTATCTTTTCTTCAAATGAAAGCAGAAATTTTGCCATCACAGATCAAGAAGTTGTTGATGAACCGCATGTAAAGTATGGAATTATGTGCTTCCCTGAAGAGAAACTTACAATAAAGTTTGGATATGATCAAACCATATATGAAGCGGAGAAAATACAGGAAATATTGAATCACATCCATCAGTTAATCAACACGATTCTTCAAAATCCAATACAGGCAATCGGTGATTACAAATTATAAAAAATAAAAAGGCGAGCAAGAACTCGCCTTTTTAAATAGAATAGGAGTAAACCAAATGACAAAAAACTTGCAGTTATCAGCCGAAGAGATGCGTCAGTTAGGATATCAAGCGGTGGACTTGATTGTTGATCATATGAATCATTTAAAAAGTAAACCAGTTTCGGAAACAATTGATAGTAATATTTTTAGAGACAGGCTAATTGAAACGATTCCAGAAAACGGCTCCAATCCGAAAGAGTTACTTCATTTTCTTAATAACAATGTGTTTAATCAAATTACTCATGTGGATCATCCTCATTTTATGGCTTTTGTGCCAGGTCCTAATAATTATGTTGGTGTAGTAGCAGATTTTTTAGCAAGTGGGTTTAATGTATTTCCTACAGCTTGGATAGTAGGTGCAGGTGCTGAACAAATTGAATTAACGACAATCAACTGGTTAAAATCAATGCTAGGATTCCCTGATTCAGCTGAAGGGCTATTTGTCAGTGGCGGTTCCATGGCTAATTTGACTGCACTTACTGTAGCGAGACAGGTCAAGCTGAATAATGACATAGAAAATGCGGTTGTGTATTTTTCTAACCAAACTCATTTTTCTGTAGATCGAGCACTTAAAGTATTAGGGTTTAAACATCATCAAATTTGCCGAATTGAAACAGATGAAGATTTAAGAATTTCAGTTAGTACTTTAAGAAAGCAAATAAAAGAAGATCGATTAAAAGGAAAAAAACCATTCTGTGTTATCGCTAATGCAGGGACAACGAATTCTGGGGCGGTTGATTCCCTCGATGAATTGGCTGATCTTTGTAATGATGAAGACATATGGCTGCACGCGGATGGGGCTTATGGGGCTGCAGCAATTCTCAGTGAAAAAGGAAGTGTGTTGTTAAGCGGAATACATCGTGCCGATTCTTTGACGTTAGACCCGCACAAATGGCTTTTTCAGCCTTATGATGTTGGTTGTGTACTTATTCGAAATAGCCAATATTTAAGTAAAACGTTCCGTATGATCCCAGAGTATATTAAGGATACGGAAACTAATATAGAAGAGAAAGTGAATTTTGGGGAGCGTGGAATTGAACTTTCTCGTAGATTTAGGGCATTAAAAGTATGGCTTTCTTTTAAAGTATTTGGAGTCACAGCTTTTCGCGAGGCAATTGATCATGGCATTATGTTGGCTGAACAAGTTGAAGAGTTTTTAAGGAAAGAAAAAGATTGGGAAGTGGTAACACCTGCCCAGTTAGGAATTGTTACTTTTCGTTATATTCCTTGTGAGCTAACATCTACAGATACAATTCATGAAATAAACAAAAAACTGGTGGAAGAAATTAATCAAAGAGGATTTACTATGCTAAGTACGACTAAATTAAAAGAAAAAGTAGTAATTCGACTTTGCTCTATCAACCCGAGGACAACAATAGAAGAAATACTTCAAATCATGATGAACATAAAAGCATTGGCAGAGGAAATAAACACATCGTCTAAACATCTTATATCTGTTTCTCAACCTTGATATATTAGGTGAATTTTACATATTAATAGCCGATTCTAAATGAGAATCGGCTATTTTTATACTATTTACGAGTTACGAGTGTTTTTCTTGTAAATGGATTAAGCCTCAACCTTAGAGACTCTTTTGAAACCAGTCTTTACTGCTTGTACCATTTCGTTTACAGCATAAATAGATACAGCGGCATTTGGATTTAACCCTTCAAACCAGTGATAGGCATTTGGATATAAATGAAATTCGACATCAACACCAGCTTGCGCTAGTTTGCTTACATAGGTTAATGTTTCACTGCGAAATGGATCTAATTGACCAACAAATGTGTAAGTATATGGTAAGTCACTATAATCCTCAGCTCGGGAAGGCGCTGCATAGGCAGGGATTTGATCCGTTCCATACATTTCTCCTAAATACATTTTCCAACCAGCTTCATTTGCCTTTTGATTCCAAACAAATCCCTCTTTAATTTCATTCGTTGAAGGTGTATTATTTCGGTCATCAATCATTGGATAGAGTGGCATTTGTAAACAAATCGAAGGATATTTTCGATCTCGGGCTAATAATGATAATGCTGCTGTTAGTCCACCGCCAGCACTTACTCCTGCAACCCCAATTCGATTCGAATCAATTTTTAATGAATTTGCATTATCAGCAATCCATTTTAAAGCTGAATAACAATCTTCAATTGGTGCTGGATAAGGATGTTCAGGAGCTAAGCGGTAGTCTACAGACACGACCACACAGCCAGCTTCTTTTGCAAACCTCATACAAGTATCATCGTTATCATCTATAGACCCTAAGATATAACCACCACCATGTATCCATAATAAGACAGGTAAAGATTCATTATTTGATTTTGGACGATAAATTCTTAATGGTAACGGATTAGCATCTGGTCCAACAATGATTTCATCTGTTAACGAAAGGGATTCATCAACAACTGTAGGTGGTCTCATTTGAGCTATTCCTTCTCTGATTGCTTGCAAGTTTTCCGGGCGTAAATCGAGATCTGGAAACATCTCTAACCCTTGTAATAACTCTGGATTTACTCTTGTTTTCATTTTAGCACCTCTATTTGTAATTGTTTTCAAATAAATGAAGTGTATTCTAAGTAGTTTAATTGTGATAAAATATCACAATTAAATTGTAAATTGGATATGTCTTAATAGTCAACAGAATATTCGGAAATTAAAACCTTTCTCAAGAAGGAGTTTCATGAAACCAATAATACAAGTAGTTGATTTAGGAGCAAAGTGTTTTCATGTCGTTGTATTTATTTACACTTAGTTTTCTAATTGAACCAAGAGGTGATCCGTTTTATTTTAATGACATATTGCAAGTGATACCTGTTCGAATTCATACTCGGAAAGGATTAATACATTTTTATTCCTTAATATATAATTCAGGGAAATGCTCATGCGCAGGCATTAATATAGGAGAACAGTACAAATTAAAATAAATGTTTCAAAAAAATTCCTTTTAGTTAGCTAGAAAAGGAGGAGATTCTTTTTTCCTTATCTAGACTCATGAAGAAGTATGAAAATCAGAATTTATATTTCAAAAGCCAACTTAAAGTAATTGCAATAATTATTTTGGATAGTAACCTTAAAAATATAAAAAAAAGAGAAGAACTCACCAATGTTCTTCTCTTTTTTATGTGTAATTAGGGTTTCCATAACTGTAGATATGGATGGTGTAAATTAATGGATGAATAATTTACTCTTTAAATTATAACAGAACAAATAAAGGATTTTATATGTAATATTGCATAAGAAGGGTAAACAACAATAATTTCTTTTCATAAAAAGGAGCCACTGATGAAATGGTAAGTAGCGCTTTTCCATATGGCGAGTTTGTTTCATAGTTACTTCCTAAATTCTATATCATTTTCTAATGATGTAAAGTTAAGGAGATGACAGAAAAAAAGAAGATTTAAAAATGAGCTTGTTAAAAAATGAAACATTGCAGGTATAAGATTCTGTACTTAGTAATCTCTCGCATTAAGGCATGACATTGGGTAAGTGAGGGGAGTTCAATCGATTCCGAATAAAATTGATAGTATCAGTTGCAATTTTTTTACGTTTAAGAACAATCCCGGCATGCCCACATGTATAAATATATCGCGTAGGTCTTTCCCAGGATTCCCACAAGTAGTCCGTATCCTCAGAATGCACATATAGATCGTGCTTACCTGAAATTAATAAAATATTTTCTTTTTTCACTTTTGGTAATGCTTGACTTGGTTCAGTGATTTTCCAATAATTTATTAAATCATCATACGTTACACCATGATGTTCCAAGTCTTCTCTAATAAATTTACCTGGATTTGTCTCCCAAATTGAATAAGAAAGTCGATTCGCGTAGAAAATGGATGCTAATACATCAATTTCTGGTTCAACAAGAGATGTTAGGTTAGTAATAACCCCACCTAAACTGATTCCTACTAGAATCAGGGGACCATTTTTATTTGCTTTAATCCATTTGATCAAAGTTCGTAAATCAGCTACCGCTTGTCTAGTTGCTTGTACAGTTCGTTCAATATTGGCACTTACCATGTACTCTCCACTGAATAAGGATTGGTTGGGTTTTCTTTCAAAATGATATGGTAGAGTGAAATAATACATATTCCACCTCAAGTTGGTCATATGGTCGTGAAATATTTTTTTTACACGTTCGTTAGAATCCATTCTCCAACCATGAACAAAGATGACATGAGGTGCATCTTCATTTTTATGTAAGAATAATTCCCCAGTTACAGAGTCGTTGTGTGAATCACCAGATTGAACCGAGCTTTTATATTCGAATTGTCCAACCATGTATTCCTTTTCCTGTTTTGAATGCTTAATGTTAAAATGAATATCAAATGGTTGTACTTTATAAAAAAATTCTATGTCTTTTATATTTAGTAAGGTGTTAGAAAGAGAAGTATACTGAAACTCTACACTTCTTTTTTTGTGCAAATCATACAAGGCGTATCGATCAATGAGTTTTGAAAAAATCAAATTAACCTCCTCCAAAATACATATTGTTTAAAGCATGGACAAAATTTATGTTTTATTTATGCTGTAAATTAATTATAAAATATTAAAAGGATTATTGATTATTCATCATGAATAATCAATAATGTATTTCTAGAAGAATACCAATTTATCAAATATTCTTTTTGCCTAATATTAGGTGCTTGAATTATAAAAATAGGTGATAAATTTGTATATTATATTATAAAGCTAGCAATAAAATAAAACCATAAATAATTTATACTAAAATCTAAAAAGTAAGTTAATATCCTCATTAATATAAGAGAACATTATCCTGCTTATTTTCGTATCAAAAGGTACACCATAAGGTTATACTTATTTTGAGTTTTAATTAAGTTATTACATGTACAAAATTTCCCATCTGTGAAAAAGACCACACAGCTCACCCTGGTGGTCTTTTTTCTTGCTTTATTTATATTCCTCTACCAAATTCCACCCTCGTTAATTACAAACAATTTCTGTGCTACATTACGTTGTTCGTAATTAAAAGGGGTGTTTTCATTAGAAGATGATATGCATATATTAAAATATTGGATGACTGCTGATTTTTCCTTCCCAGGTCTAGGAAAAAAATCGAGTTGAAAAAAGATGAGAGAAAGTGTAAAATTACACTAAATGATACATAAGTTACTTTTTGGAGGAGGGAGAGAAAGTGAATAAGGAGATTATAACTGAACTCATTTCAACGAAAATAAAGTTAATTCGTACTGAAAAAGGGTATACGCAGGATAAAATGGCTGAAGTTCTCGGCATTTCAAAGAAAACACTTGTTCAAATCGAGAAGGGAAGATCTAATACGGGTTGGACCAATACCGTTGCTATTTGTGCATTATTTAGGGATAGTGAGGTTTTACAGTCCACTCTAGGAGATGATCCGTTAATAGTAATCGAAACAATAGCCCATAAAAGTATTAACAACTTCAAAGAAAAAACATTGGGAGGAAAAGTCTGGTGGAAACAAATTCAAGAAAAAGGGGACTTTCGCTTACAACAAAATCTGATTAGTAAGCATTATCGTATTTTAGACAAACATGATTACCGTTGGTTTAATTCGTTTGATTTAGAAAAAGCACTAGATCAACTTGATAAATTAACAGGGGATCCGGAAAATTAAATAATTTCTTAAAACTGAAGAAAGGGGAATATATACCTACATTAGAAGGGTTCTCTTTTTCTTTGGGCTTACAGTAATGATTACACATAGAATAAATTTATTACTCAATTAATTTGCTGTACGTTGGAATGTGTGGAAACACCACTCATGTTCTTAAACGGACTATGTTATGCAATTAAAAAGTCTTATTGTTCCTATGAAGTAGGATGCATAGCTTTTTTCTATTATTATGTATCATTTCACAATTGTTGAAATACAACTTATCAACTAGGAGAAAATTATATATGATCATCTTGAGCTTTCTTTGGATTTACTTTATGCCCATTTTCTGGTTATGTGGATTTATTGGTGGGATTTATTTAATTATTGCAGGGATTGAAAATCGTAAATTACTCGTAAGTGTAATGGGATTACTTAGTCTTTCCCTTGTCGTACTACCTTTTGTGTGTTGGGGTATGGGGATTGATGCAGAATATCTTCTTTCACCCGTCCCATACTTTACCCTATTCCCTTTAAGTGGGTTATTAGCAGGATTCAATGGACTACAAGCAAAAATTAAGAGCATACGCAATATGGGATTTATTATTTTTATTACTGGAATATTAGGGGCTTTTTTCTATTATTTAATGTCTGTACCTGATTCAGTTTATATCTATTAATTATTATGGTTACGAAAACTCAATAAGTGTTTTTCAAACTATGAAACTATATTATTAATAAGTTAAGGAATCTATTTATAATGAAAATAATAAAAAAGATGTTAAAAAGTTATATATTTTTATCTTTAGTAATCGGTTTATTACTCTGTAATTTTCGCATAAAAAGAACAAAAATAACATATAGCATGATGTTTAGTTTATTGCTATTAACATCATGCGATATATCAAATGATGAAATTGAACAAAAAGCACAAAATTATACAAAATCGGAATATGGTTTTTCTGTTAAACTAAACCAAGTTGAAATACCTGACCAAGGTAAGGTTTTTTCAGGCCCAGACACACGAACAGCTTCTGTACAGCAAGTAGATGAACCATATTTGCAATTTCAATTATATTTCGATGGACGAATCTCTCCAAAAGTAAATAATGATAACTATAAAATAAAAAAAGAAGCGAATGATTTACAAAGGAAATTTAATACATTTTATAAAGAAAAAGGGCATAGCGATATATTTACGCTTGATCAAATGCAGACGGGAGAAGTTGTTTTCGATAAAAAGTATGAGAAAGAAATAGTAAGGAAACATCCTAAGTTTTATGCTACAGCAGTTTTTAGAAGTAATATTTTTTTGGATTTAAACAATCCTGCACATATGGAAAAATTAGCGGAGCTTGCAAGAAGTATTCAGGAATTTAATAAAACAATTGAAAATAATAAGAGTAGTGTGGAAGACATAACGATTCAGCTGCCAAATGCTAATAAGAGTTTATTACAAAATATTGCAGTAGATTATGTATTAACGGCTGAAGAGGCAAAAAGGGCCTTTGAGAAAAAGGATGATTATATGAAAACTTTACAGCTTACAAAGTGAAAAAGGAAATCATTTCGATTTCCTTTTTTATATTCTATTCATATACAAGGAGATCATTGATAAATGAATTGGGTTTTTATATCTCAAAAGGTGCACCTTTTGAAGTGACGTGATTTCTATGAAAGACAATTTGTCAATTGGTATTTTGTATACCTTGTACAGTTGTAGTTATCATAATTTTCGAAGCCGATAGTCAATTATCCTTACAAAATGCGTCTTTCTGGTGTATAAATAGCTATATTCATTAGAGAAGGAGTTTTAATCCTTCATGAGAATCTCTAAACCCTAATTTCTTATAAAATTGCAAAGCTTCTTGTCGTTCTTTATCTGTTGTTAACTGTACTAAATGACACCCCCGTAATTTAGCACGTTGAATAGCCCATTTAATAAGTTTACTTCCTATACCTTTACCACGTTTTGATGAGGCTGTCCGTACACCCTCAATTGTAGCTCTCCAACCCCCTTGACGTGCAATGTAAGGCGTAAATGTAATTTGTTGAAGACCAATAACCTCTGTCCCATCACATGCTACAATCAACTCGTTATTTGGATCACAATCAATAGCATGAAATGCTTTTATATAACTATCAGGAAGTGGTGTTTCATAGCGTTCTCTTTTATTTCCTAAAACATCATCAGCAAGCATTTTTACAATTTCATCTAAATCATCTACCGTTGCAATCCTAAATGTTATAGTCTCTGTCACTATCAAAAACCCTCCTTAATGTATGCACTTGTTACTTTTATTTTACTTGTTTAAATACAATAGGTTAAATTATAAAATATTATGAGTCTCTATAGCTTTTTCTTATAGATAGCATAAAAGCCTAACTTATAAAATTATAAGTTAGGCTTTTTAACACAATATTATTATTAGAAAATCCGACCAACTTCAATAAAACTCCATATTCATTAATGGATTTTCATATTTAACAAACACACATATAACCATTCAAATAGGGTGCTTTTTATTTGTTGCATAGAAATTACATAAGCATTGATTTGTATGCTCTCATTCAATGAATCTTAACCCTAACTCTAAGGACTGCCTCTTTATCAATATTCAAAAACGATTACGTTTTTGGATTAGTGTTCCGGTTTTTCTTGACCAGCTTATTGAATAACTACACATAAACTCCTTATATCTCTAGATAAACTACCGATTAGCTCCATATAGACTCTAGATAACCTATATAGAATATAAGTTATCAAGGAGGTAAGAAAAAATGAACTTTATGAAACGAGCAATTCTCAGTATGAAAAAAAGAGTAGGAACATCATTAATTTTGATGGCAGTCTTCCTAATTGTTACAAATTTAGTGTTGGCAGGATTCACAATCCAAAATGCATCAAAAAAAGCTGCTGATGCAGCAAGAAAAAAACTCGGCGCAGATGTTACTTTAAGTCTTGATTTTGACAAATTAGGTCAGCAAGCTAGGGAAACTGGAGAGATGCCTAATCCGCCAAAGCTTAATACAAAAGAAGCAGATCAATTAGCGAAGTCAAAGTATGTAAAAGACTATAATTACATAAGCAATACTTTCGGAATTTCGGATGGACTTAAACTAGTAGGAGCTTCAGAAGGAGAAGAAGAAGGAAAAGGTAAAGCGGGAATGGCGGCTGTACGAGGCGGTTCAAGCTCTGGTACAGAAATAGATATGAATGCTTCTTTTATGATTGAGGGAGTTCGTAAGACTACATTACAAGAAAGCTTTAAGAATGGAAAAAGTAAAATCATTGATGGGAAACCAATTACAGAACAGATGAAAAATCAAAATGTAGCTTTAATGGAAAAACGATTAGCGGAATTAAACAATTTGAAAGTAGGAGACAAAGTTAAAGTGCAATCAGGTGATAAGAAGGAAACCCTCGAGGTTGAAATTATCGGTATTTACGAAACGAATGAGCAAGCAATGGGTCAACAGGCCCCTCCTATAATGGATCCAGCTAATAAACTATATATGCCGCATTCAACTATGAAAAAATTAGAAGTAGATCAAGGTATAAGTAGCGTTCAAGTCGTGTATTTCTTGAAAGATCCACAAAACATTGAAGCATTTAAAAAAGAAGCGGAAAAATCTAATATTAATTTTAATTATTATAAATTAGATGCACATGATTCATTGTACAAACAAATGATTGGTCCTATCGAAAATATCTCTTCTACTTCTAAAATGATTATTTATATTGTATCGATTGCAGGTGCGATCATTTTAGGGTTAATCATTATGCTATCAATTAAAGGACGTCGTAAGGAAATGGGAATTTTGTTATCTATTGGAGAGAAGAAATGGAAATTGATGGCACAATTCGTAGTAGAAGTAGTATGTGTCGCTATTTTAGCATTTGGATTATCCATAACAACAGGAGCTAAAGTTTCTCAATATATAGGGGATAATTTACTTTCAAGTGAAGTCGCTACAGCAAGCGAAGAAACAGACACCTCGCAAAATGGTACTGTAATGATGTCTGGACCTGGTGGAACTGTACAAAATCAAAAAGAAGATCCGATTGATAAAATTGATGTAAGTGTAACAGGAGAAGATGTAGGGAAAATGGGAGGGATTGGACTAGCTATTGCTATATTAGCAACGCTTCTTCCAGCATTATCTATTCTGCGTTTAAATCCAAAACAAATTCTTTTAAAAGATGAATAAGGAGGCTCGATATGGAAACGATTTTACAATTTAAAAATTTGGACTATTATTATGAAAGTAATGGGAAAAATGTAGCGATACTAGATAATGTTAATTTTTCTTTTCAAAAAGGGCATTTCTACACGATTTTAGGACCATCTGGATCTGGTAAAACCACAACTCTGAGCTTAGGTTGTGGACTGGATGTCCCTAAAAATGGTTATGTACTGTATAATGGAAAAGATATTCGAAAAATTGGTTTGGATCGATACCGCAATCAAAATGTATCTGTAATTTTCCAATCTTATAATTTGATTACCTATATGACTGCTCTTCAAAATGTCTTAACAGCAATGGAAATTACAGGTGTTAAAGTGCAAAATAAAACGGCAAGGGCGTTAGAATTATTAGAGAAAGTAGGACTTACAGAAGTAGAAGCGAAACGAAACGTTCTGCAACTAAGTGGCGGGCAACAGCAGCGTGTAGCAATCGCTCGAGCATTATCTTGTAATGTTGATTTACTGATTGCGGATGAGCCGACAGGAAACCTCGACGAAGAAACGGCAATGGATATAATAGAACTGTTTCAAGAACTTGCACATAAAGAAAATAAATGTATTATTGTTGTGACGCACTCACAGGAAGTTGCTAAAAAATCAGATCGTGCAGTTTATTTAAGTAATAAGAAGTTGGTAGTAAACGAAATCTAATATAAACACACTAACTTTTTAATTCACATAATTTTCGAAAATTTATTCCTTCAAATATTAATATTTGATATACAATAAAACCAAGCCATAATCAAAATGGTCTCCCTGTATTGAATGTTAAGATAGTTTGTTGTTCCATTTTTTAACAATATTTAGAAAAGAACTTGTAGTATATTCTACAGGTTTTTTTGTTATGATCGGTTACCTATATCATTGAGGAATTACATATGAAAAACGGGACATTACCTAGATGTATGATCTAAATACTGTCCCGTTTAACTGTTTAATTGTTTATCTGTATAGTTATTGAAGAATTAAACCTACAATCATAATTAAACTAAATATTATCATCCAACCAAACGCACAATAGCCGAAAATTCTAATCCATTTAGGTAATTGATTCATGTTAACTTTATTTGTGGGAACTCCTTGCATAGAAAACATCATTTTTTGATCTCTATCCCTATTATTTTGTTGTTCATACATAATATCATCACCCTTTTAGAACGATTGTGTTTATAGTATATCAGCCTGGAGATAACTAAGCACAGAATATTCGACAATTATAGTGAATTAATCTGTTTTCCAGTGCTGCATACTAAATTTCAAAAAAACTAAAATTTGATTACTCAAAAGCTATATATACTAAAGTGTTTGCTCATTTAAAACATAGTAAACCTTTTAACAAGAGATGCTTATTATTGGGTATTGAATAATTTAAATACATTCAATAATACTTCTTAGCGTTTAGATACGTATATGTCTTTCAGACTATATGTACTGTAAAGTAGGAGCAGCTTACATTCATGACTATTATTATTTATTCGTTACTTTTAAAGCATCTAACACTATTTTGGTTGCGTCTGCAATAAGTTTATCATCGTATTTCGCATCCTCTTTTGCATGATTAGAAAGTATCGCAAGAACAATTGGCTTCTTATTTGGTGGCCAAATGATTGCGATATCATTCCTTGTTCCATAAGACCCAGAGCCAGTCTTATCGGCTACTTCCCATTCTCCTGGAACTCCAGCACGAATTAAGTTGTCCCCCGTAGTATTTCTTTTCATCAAATCTATTAAAAAGTTCCGTTTCTCGATTGAAAGTATATCGCCTAGCGCGTAAGCTTGAAGACTAGTAGCTAATGCCTTTGGGGTACTAGTATCACGAGTGTCTCCTGGCTGCACTTCGTTTAATTCTGGTTCAAAACGTTCAGGATTTGTGACAGTATCTCCTATTTCTCTCAGTGATTTTTTGAATTCATTTGGCCCACCTAATTGCTTAAGAATAAGATTTTGTGCAGTATTATCGCTATATCGAATGGAAGCATCCGCAAGCTCTTTCAGAGTCATACCTGTATCTACATATTTTTCAGTAATTGGATTGTAATTCACAAGATCTTTGCTAGTATACTTAATTCTTTGATCTAAATCTTCTATTGATTTCTTTTGTAACAGTGCTCCAACAGCAAGTGCTTTGTGGGTAGATGCGTATGCAAACCGTTCATCTGAACGATAAGTAACAGTTTGATTCGTACCTGTGTCCAATGCATAAATACCAAGTTTAGCATCATATTCTTTTTCAAGTTTAACAAAAGATTGATTACTTATATGTTCTTGTTTGGTTTGTTTCGGTGGTTCGGATTGAATATTACTATTGGAACAGCCTATAAGCGTTACACATGAAAGTAATACTACAGGTAGCATCTTTTTATAATGTGCAATGTGAAAAAACTTCTTTGAAACTATCATACATTTTCAACCTCTTTCAAGAATTTATGGATTTTGTATCGGTATTTTACATGCCGATACAATTAACAAATGTACAGGATAGCACTCCTCTTGTATTTCTTGCATTACAAAATGAGAGAACTACCAAGAACACCTTTTTTATACGTAATAGACAATCTAAGTAACGCATTTGTTCCATTTATGATTAAGGTTTTAAATATATCCATTAATTTTATAAGAATCACAAAATCCTCCTTTTTTGAACTCTACTTAATTTTATGTGGATTTAGATTAAGTTTCCCTCGTAACGGGAATATCAATTGGATGGCGCATATATAACAACCTTGTTTCGGATAGAATAGGTAATAACAACTACTGATTTCATTTTAAGTGAGGTGTTATATGATACATACGACAAAACAAAAAAGACTTGTGGTGCAAAGTATAACTACATTTAGTCTACTAATAACGACTATCTTTACACCTATGCTTATTTACATTGTTTATGGATTACAGATCTCGAAAGGCTTTGAGGGATACTGGCCATCAATCTTGTTTTATACAACTTATATGACGGGTGTGTTTATCTGGATACCTATTGTGAATAAGGCTGGAATTCAACGCTCCTTATATTGGGCTGTTTCTATACTGATAGTATCATTACTTAGTGTTACTTTCTTTGGATGGAGTTCAAAATGGCTAGAAATAAGTGCGTTAGTTTCTGGTTTTGCAGTTAGTACAATTTCTACCATGACGAGTACTTTATTGTTTCTACATGTTGAAGGTGGGGGAAAGATTTATAATAAGAATCAACAAGCGATTATTATTGGTATCGTTTTTCTTTTACTGATCATCATATTGTTAGCGATTAGTTTTCTATCGCCGCCGCTGATAACATGCATATATGGGATTTGTTTAATCAGTATCCTTTTTGCTATAAAAAAGATGCCGAGAACCGAGTTAGCCAAAGGGTTTTTACCTATCTCCATCGTATCGGTAGTAGGAAAGTTTCTTTTTGTCTCAATGCTTATTCTTTTGATACGAACAAGTCGTAACATAAATAATGAACAATATATTTTCTGTTTTTTTCTATTCTCTATAGCGCTTATTTGTTTCATGTTTTTGAGTTTGTTGAAAGAAAAGTTCTTTCATAAACTTTCATCTTCTTTACCAATTCGATTAAAGGCAGAATCATTTTTACTCGGATTAGGAAATGGATATTTATTTTTGATGGGTATTTTTTATAGTTTTACTTTCTATAACATGTTAACCTGTATTTTCATTGTAGTTGCCCCATACCTATTAGGGGTTTTGATGTCCATATTTTTAGATATCAAAGCTGCTAAAAAAGTTAATCCAATCCATTTGTTTTTAGTAAGTACTTTAATCATGATATTCGGGTTTTATTCTCCACTATTTATAGTCATTAGCGTTACATTTGGGAGCTATGCCATTAATAGTATTTCTTCTCAAAATAATATGAAAGTATATATGGTGAATGCTACACATAGAGAACTTTCTTTACTCATTTACACAACATGGAGAAATATGGGGAATATATTTTTACAATTTTTTATATTGATTGTGATTGTGGGAGTAGGGGTGTTTTATGATGTCAAATGGTCGCAACTTTTCCAAACAATTGTAGGGAAGAGTCAAATGCAGATTGAAGGGTTATCCGTACGACAATTGATGTTTATGTTAGCAATTTGCTGTTGGCTTGGCATGGTGGGCTTAGGTATGTGGATTGGTAAAAAGGCTAATCCCAATATTGCTTAAAAAGTATCTCAAAAAATATCGGTACTAAAAAATGGAGTACCACAAATATTTAATTGTAGCTTTTAGTTTGTCCACGCTCTAAGTAACATAAGGTGGATAGTAAAAATAAAGGGCGTAAAAAACCGAGATGTAATCGCATCTCGGTTTTTTATGTTATGTGAAGTGTTAGATCAATTAAAAAACTAAAGGGGTACCATTCATATTATGGTCACGAGTATGTCAGTACCCATATCACTTGCCACTTTTTTGAAAGGAAATCATGAGTATGAAATAATCGAACACTTTTTAAATCCTCCCAATAAAAATTGGCTTAGTCAAGTAGGAGAAAAAACTTTACTACAATATAATCAAATTAGCAGAAAAGTTCCACTTGGTAGGCATGTATGGTGATCCCTAATGGGAGGGATTTAAAATATATACGATTCAGAAACTAGGGGAACTGGCTGTATTTTCATATGCAACATTGCATATGAAAACGAATTGATGCAAATGTAAAAGCTTATTATAATGAAAACATAAATATTCAACACATCTTAATACAACAAAGAGGAGGAAGTAATATGGAAATCGCAATGGCAGTTTTGAAATTTTTAGGTGGAGTAATTCCATTAGTTCAAGAACTTTTAAAAGCATTTATGTAAGTTTATTAATTAGCAATCATTATCATATCTTAATATAAAAGAGAATGGAGTGATTTTTCTGAAAATTAAAAAAGGTAGTAAAGGAATAAAATTCCTAGCATGTTTATTAGTTAGTTTATGCACTATTAATTATTCATCTATTTCTTTCGCGGAAACACATACAGGTAATAATGCTACTGATGCAACAAAAAATGCTAGTGACATTAATACTGGCATAGCAAATTTAAAGTATGATAGTAGAGATATTTTAGCAGTAAATGGTGATAAAGTAGAGAGTTTTGTTCCGAAAGAAAGTATCAATTCAAATGGTAAATTTGTAGTAGTTGAACGTGAGAAAAAATCACTTACAACTTCACCAGTCGATATTTCGATTATTGATTCTGTGGCTAATCGTACTTATCCAGGAGCCGTACAACTTGCAAATAAAGCTTTTGCAGATAATCAGCCTAGTTTATTAGTGGCTAAGAGAAAACCTTTGATTATTAGTATAGACTTACCTGGCATGAGAAAAGAAAATACAGTAACTGTCCAAAATCCGACATACGGCAATGTGGCTGGAGCAGTAGATGATTTAGTATCTACTTGGAATGAAAAGTATGCATCAACACATTCGTTACCTGCAAGAATGCAGTATACAGAATCTATGGTGTATAGTAAATCACAAATCGCAAGTGCTCTTAATGTTAACGCTAAATATCTTGATAATGGGCTGAACATTGATTTTAATGCGGTTGCAAATGGAGAGAAAAAAGTGATGGTTGCGGCATATAAGCAAATATTTTATACCGTAAGTGCTGAACTACCTAACAATCCATCCGATCTTTTTGATAATAGTGTTACTTTTGATGAGTTAACTCGTAAAGGGGTAAGTAATGTGGCCCCGCCTGTTATGGTGTCAAATGTAGCGTATGGTAGAACAATTTATGTGAAATTAGAAACAACGTCTAAGAGCAAAGATGTACAAGCTGCCTTTAAAGCTTTACTTAAGAATAATAGCGTCGAAACGAGTGGACAGTATAAAGATATTTTTGAAGAAAGTACCTTTACTGCTGTAGTATTAGGCGGAGATGCGAAAGAGCATAACAAGGTTGTTACAAAAGATTTTGATGAAATCCGAAATATTATTAAAGATAATGCGGAATTAAGTCTTAAAAATCCAGCATACCCAATTTCATATACAAGCACTTTCTTAAAAGATAATGCAACGGCTGCTGTTCATAACAATACAGATTATATTGAGACTACAACTACAGAATATTCAAGTGCTAAAATGACGCTTGATCATTACGGTGCATATGTTGCTCAATTTGATGTATCTTGGGATGAATTCTCATATGATGAAAATGGGAAAGAAGTACTAACACATAAAACATGGGATGGAAGCGGCAAAGACAAAACGGCTCATTACTCTACCGTTATACCGCTTCCACCGAATTCAAAAAATGTAAAAGTCGTAGCGAGAGAATGTACTGGTCTTGCATGGGAATGGTGGAGAACAATTATTAATGAACAAAACGTTCCATTAACAAATGAAATAAAGGTTTCAATTGGAGGAACAACGTTATACCCAACTGCTAATATTAGTCATTAGATAAAAATGAAGCGCCCTGTACAGGGCGCTTTTTCTTAATAGATCATACGCAACAAATGAGCGAGTCAACTTAAGTAGGGGGAGAATATTTAAGTTGGATACAATGGATTGAGGGAGCCTTAATTGTTATCGCTACTTATTACGGTCGCCATTTGGAAAATAGCATACGTCATAAAACGAAAATCCAGCCAATTGATTCTTAATAAGTTTATACTTACTACAAAAACAAACAAACTCGTCCTACTGAGAGGGGAGTTTGTTTGTTTTTTGTTTAGATAATGGAATGTTCATGCAAAATTGTACACTATGTTCCATATTTTTTATAGAATATTTTATATCTAGCGTTTCGAAAATTTGTTTAACAATATATAAACCTAAACCACTTCCTCCAGTATTTCGATTCCTTGATTTTTCAATTCGATAAAATGGTTTGAAAATTTGTTGTATATCTCCTTCTTTAATATTGACACCTGTATTCATAATTTGCATTTTGATTTGACCTTGTTCAGAATCCTCACTTAACTTTATATAGACTTTTTCATTATATGGTGAATACATAACCGCATTATGGATAATATTTTTACATGCTTTTTCAAAAAGAACACGATCTGTATAAACAGAAAGGTCAGAATCAATTTCTTTTATTATTTGGATGCTTTTTTGAGAAGCAAAAAATTCGAGATCTTTTGTGATTGTATCTATTAACTTCGAAAGATTAACTTCTTCTACTTTTAGTTTAAAGGTGTGTTGTTCTAATTTCGACATGCTTAAAATTTCACGAACTAATTGTTCCATACTTTCAATAATTTGATGATTTTTCTTTAAATATTGATCACGATTTTGATAAGGGCCAATATTGTATATCATCCCTTCTAAGTATCCTTTCATTACAGTAAGAGGGGTCTTTAATTCATGTGCTACAATCGCAAAAAACTCTCTGCGTTTTGTTTCTATTTCTCGTTCTTTTTCAATATCATTTTTTAATTGTTGATTTGCTTTTTTTAAATCAAACATAGCTTGTTGTAAGTTAATAGACATGTCATTCAAACTATTAGATAATTCTCCTAACTCATCTGTAGAGCGAACCTCAATTTTTTCGGAGAAATCTAAATTTGCCATCTTTTGTGCACCCTCATTAATATAAATAAGTGGTTTTGTAATAAACCTGGAATAGAAATAAGCACTCCCTACACCAATTACGAGTACAATGATACTAATATAGGGGAGAAAGCGTACTAAAACCTGTGAAGCTTCATCAATTGGTTGAAATGTAGCAAAGACTATAAGCGTTAAACTACCATCTTGGAATTGAATTGGTTTCGTAACGTTATATGAATTGCTAAGGGTACCTGCATTCTCGAACCGTGTCGCTCTAGTAACTACTGTTGTTTGCGAACCACTTTGAGTAAAAGAAAATGAAGGAGAGTATTTAATTATTCCCTCATTATTTTGAAGATAAAGCATCGCATTATTTTTTTTTGCATATTCATCAAAAAGTGGTATCGCATCTTGAAACGTAAGATTTTTAGACTTATCAATGATTTCTTTTATCCCTGTTTGAAGTTGATCTGTTTTGTATTGCTCATAAAACGTAGGGAGAAAGAAGTATAAAGTTAAATAAATCAATACTGCAAAGGATAACAAAATGAGAGAGGTAGTCATAAAGAGTTTATAAGTAATTTGCTTCATCTTCATGATTTTCACAATACTATTCATCAATTTTATAACCAATACCCTTTATTGTTTTAATATAAGGGATAGCTAACTTTTTCCGTAGGTTTTTAATATGTGTATCAATTATTCGTGTTTCTCCAAAATAATCGTACCCCCAAACTTTTTCTACGATATTTTCTCTTGTGAGTACTTTTCTCTCATTTTGAAATAGTAGTTGTAGAATTTCAAACTCTTTTGTCGTTAATAAAATTTCAACGTCATTTACATATACTCTATATGCATCAACATCGATACGTACTTCTTTAAATACCAAATGATTATTTACATTTTTATCATAACTCCTTCTCAATACCGCTTCGACTCGTCTAATCAAAACATGAAACGAAAAGGGTTTTGTTATATAATCATCGATTCCAAGATCAAACCCTTTCATTTGATCTTCTTCCTCTTCTAACGCAGTTAGCACAATAATTGGTACATTTGATTGGCTTCGAATCATCTTGGAAACTTCAAATCCATTCAGATTGGGCATCATTACATCTAGAAGAATTAAATCAAATGATTGCTTATTAAATTGTGTCATACCCTCTAATCCATCTGATGCGACTACCACTGTATACTGTTGTGTCATTAAAAATTGTTTAATTAATTCCTGAATTTCTTGATCGTCCTCTACCACGAGAATATGATAGCTCCTCATAATATCACCTCTGGTAGTCATTATAGCCTTACTATCTGGAGTTTATGTGGAGAAACAGTGGGACGATTAACGTATTAGCTCCATTTTCAAGATTGTGTATTCTCCATAAAAAAGTATTATTACCCATATTCCTTTTTTATGGAGAAATATTTGTGTGTTTGAAAAAACTTATCATATAAAAAGCTGAACGATTAATATTTACGAAAAATTAATGTATAATAATGTAAATTGCATGTAGTTTTTTAAACTGTTTGAAAATATACTTTCGATACTTTACTAGAAGGGAGAAAGGGAGATGAATTTAAATATAAAAGAAGCTAGCGAAATTCTAGAGCGTACGCCACAAACTTTGGAGTTTTTTTGCTAATTTAGTAAAGGCCTAAGGTGCGAACTAGGGATTATTTAAATCATGTGAGAAAGGTTGTGAAATTATTTGATGAGTTATAAAGCGATACTGTTTGATTTAGATGATACGTTACTTGATAGGGATAAGGCAGTAGATAAATTGTTTTTATTTGTTTTAGAAAAGTGTTATGAGGATGTTAGTGATACAGTCAAAAACAATATGTTACAGAAATTCAAAGAATACGATAAAAGGGAATACGGCATAAGTAATAAAACGATAGTTTTGGAATCATTGTTTGATGAATTCCCGCCGAAGTATAGATTGCAATGCAATTACATTCAAGATTTTTGGAATAATAATTTCCCTAAATGTTTTTCTATAAATCAAAATACTATCAATTTCTTAAATAGTATCAAGATGCATATTAAGGTTGGTATTATTACAAATGGCTCAACTCAAAGGCAAACGGCTAAAATAATTAACACAAATTTAAACGGTTACTTTGATACTATCATTATCTCTGAAGAAGTGGGACTTAGTAAACCAGATAAACGTATATTCGAATTAGCATTAAATAAGCTAAATGTACAATCAGAAGATGTACTATTTGTTGGAGATGACTTAGAAAAGGATATTGCTGGTTGTCAAAATGCAAATATAAAGGGCATATGGTTCAATCCTAATATGATTAAGAATAATACCGACATAAAACCATATGCCGAGATTACTTCTTTTGATAACTTATTAAGTTATTGTGGAGAGATAAATTTTCAAAAATAGTAAAAAGATAGATTACCCATAATTTCATTGACCGTATTAGAAGTTTTAAAAAAATATTTACTTACGATGATATTGAGCCAGGGGCAAATCATTTATGTGTGTTAATGAAGATCTACACAGTATGTTTAATATATACTTTATTAATTATAGAGGAGTGAGACTATGGAAATAAAGAAAGTAGTAATTGACGGAATAAATATTGCGGTCGTCAGAAACGATACAGTATTAATATCCGACGTTCAATCTGCATTAGATTTCATGGCAACAGTTCAATATGAAGCGGATTCAAAGTGGATTGTTATCAATAAATCATTAATAAGTGAAAGTTTCTTTGACTTAAAAACACGTCTTGCCGGTGATATTCTTCAAAAGTTTATTAATTACAGCGTGAAAATTGCTATCGTCGGGGATTTTTCTATGTATGCTAGTAAAAGCTTAAAAGATTTCATTTATGAATGTAATAAAGGTAAGGATATTTTTTTCATAGCAACTGAGCAACAGGCAATTGAAAAGTTAAGCTCATTGAAATAAAGATATAAAATGTATTTCGAAAGAGGCATCCGTGATGGTGCCTCTTATTTGTATTTTTATATAAAAATGTTTTTCAAATTTAAATTTTGTACCGGTACAGTAACTGCAAATGTACATTGTTACAATATCCCTTCAAATTTACAATCAGCATATATTGTTTTAACTTATAACTTATTAAGGGGTGCTGAATATGACAAAGTTACAAGATCAACTTTTTACAAGATTAAACCTTGAAAAACGTACTGAAATAAAATTTGAAGAATTAAGTACAATACTCTTTGCATTTGCCCACACAATCCCGTTTGAGAATTTAGATGTAATAACAAGTAATGCGAATACAATTTCTATGGAAAACTTACAAGAAAAAATTTTAACTAGATCCCGCGGTGGGCTTTGTTATGAATTAAATACTCTTTTTTACTATTTTTTAAAAGATAGTGGTTATGATGTACAACTCGCACTAGGTACCGTATATAAAAATGATATAAACGCTTGGGCACTTGAAGATGGGCATATAACAATTATTTTAAATTACGAAAACGTAAGGTACTTAATTGATGTAGGTATTGCTTCATTAGTACCTCTTGTGCCAGTACCGTTTACTGGCGAACTTGTTTCTTCTAAAAATGGTTCGTATCGAGTAAGACAAAAAGATACGAGTAAAGGAAACTATGTTCTAGAAAGAATAGATGCTGATGGTGAATGGAAAGTTTGTCATGCTTTTTATAAACATATTATTGATGAGATAGTAGTAAACGACGTTCAAAGAAGAGTGATAGAAGATGAGAAATCTATCTTTAATAAGGGACCAATTGCAGTGAAATTGACGGACTCTGGCCATGTCTCTTTAACGAATAATAGTGTAACTGAAATTATTTATGGAGCAAAAACTAAGCGTGAGGTTACAGAAGAGCAATATAGAGAGCTTTTATATACTTTATTTGCTATTGAGTTGTGAATATAAAAATAGCCGGTTCTTACTCAGAATCGGCTATTTTTATTATTTTTGGTTTAAATGGTTTTCGTCTAATATGTTTCGGAAACTGCGGTATAGTTAATGTTTTTAACGTTTCCTCAGCTTCTTCATATGTATGAAAAACTGGCTCTTTTCCATTATCTCCGTGCAAAACTAGCCTTTCATCTCGGATTACATACGGCATAAAACCACTCCTTATAGTAAAAAATTATGGTCTATTGAAACAGAATGATACGATTTCAAGTTTAATTTTCTTAATAGATATAATACACTAGAACAGTATAAAGAAGTATATAAAATGAATTTTGAATGTAAAGGAAGATTTTTATGTCAATTATTGATAAATTGAAACTTAATAAGTATACAAATATGGTCGTAATTAATGAACCTAGTGATTATGACATTTTTACAGGGAAAGAAACTGCATTTTCCAAAGATCACGATGCTATTTTTATTTTTGTAGAAACACTTGATGAAATGGTGAAACAAACGAATTTTATTATTAGTAATGAAGAATTACTAATTGAAAAAGGCTATATATTCTTCGCATATCCGAAAAAAGGTAATTCTCGTTACAGTACGTTTATTCACCGTGATGAAATGTTTCCTGCATTAAGCGTTGGTGAAGATGGGTATGTAGGACAGAGCGATATTAAATTTGCAAGAATGGTAAGTATGGATGACGTCTTTACTGTTGTAGGCTTAAAGCGCGAAAAGAAAAAAGCGACGAAAACGCCTGCTATGAGTCAATGTGTTGCTGATTATGCAGATCGTATTCAAGATGTCGAAGCATTATTGGCTAATCATCCAGTTGAACTTAAGTTTTATCAAAGTTTAACTCCTGGTTATCAAAAAGATTGGGCACGTAATTTATTTTCTGTGAAACAAGAAAAAACACGCAATAAACGTCTTGAGAAAATGATTGAAATCCTTTCACAAGGCTATAAAACAATTGAATTATTCCGTAAGAAGAAAAAATAATAATTAGGAACGTCACAATGATGCAACAATTAATTGCAAAGAGTACATTGAAAAGAGGATTCCTTTCAGTATACTAAAGTATGTTCTTATATTTAAATAATTAGCAAAAGAGAAAAGGTGTTTGAAATGAAATCGTATATTGTAGTTGGATCTGGAATTTTAGGGGCATCTACTGCCTATCATCTTGCTAAGTCTGGTGCGAAGGTTACTATTGTAGATCGTCAAGATTTAGGTCAAGCAACTGACGCAGCAGCAGGTATTGTCTGTCCGTGGCTGTCGCAACGTCGTAATAAAGCATGGTATAAAATCGTTAAAGGCGGTGCGCGTTACTATTCTTCGTTAATTCAGCAATTAGAAGAAGACGGTGAAACGGATACAGGTTATAACCGTGTAGGCGCAATTAGTTTACATACTGATGAGAAAAAACTGGATCAAATGGAAGAGCGAGCGTATAAACGCCGTGAAGATGCACCAGAGATTGGTGAAATCACTCGCTTATCAGCTGAAGAAACGAAAAAATTATTCCCAGCATTATCGGAAGAATATAGTTCTGTTCATATTAGTGGCGCTGCACGAGTAAATGGAAGATTATTACGCAACGCATTAATAAGCGCTGCGAAAAAGCATGGTGCAACTTTCATAAAAGGTGATGCAGTATTAGTCCGTGAAGGGAATCATATTACGGGAGTTAAAGTAAATGACGAAACAATTGTAGCGGAAAAGGTAATGGTAACTGCAGGCGCATGGGCGAACGAAATCTTGAACCCATTAGGAATTAATTTCTTAGTTACGTTCCAAAAAGGACAAATTGTTCATTTACAAATGGAAAATACAGCAACAGAAAATATGCCAGTTGTTATGCCGCCGAACGATCAATATATTTTGACATTTGACAATGGCCATGTCGTAATTGGTGCAACGCATGAGAATGATACTGGTTTCGATCACCGTGTAACTGCAGGTGGTTTACATGAAGTATTCCATAAAGCGTTAACAGTAGCGCCTGGTTTAGAAGATGGTACAATGGTTGAAACAAGAGTTGGCTTTAGACCGTTTACACCAGGGTTCTTACCTGTTATTGGGCCACTACCTAATTTTGAAGGCATACTCATTGCAAACGGATTAGGTGCTTCAGGATTAACAGCAGGTCCATACCTAGGATCAGAACTTGCGAAACTTGCGTTAGGGCAACCGATTGAATTAGATTTAAATGATTATGATGTTGCTGGGGCAATGGAATAGTAATAAACAAAAAGATTAGGAGTGATTTCCTAATCTTTTTGTCATGTTATTTGGGCGTAACTAAGTATTTTGGGAGGTAGGAGTTCTTTTAAACAGGTACCACCACATCGCTATCAAGTTAAGAAAATAGATAACCCACAAAACGAAAAAATTTTGCCTTTTATAGCAACGAAGTGCATTTTTATCGTTTGAGGTATTAGAGAAGAAAAATGGATTCGTTCAATATAGAGGTGAAAATACATATCAGAAATATAAACAATAGTCTCAAAAACTGGAGGCTATTCAATTTCACAATCTATTATGATTAAATAGGTAAGCTCTTTAAAGTCTGTCCCATCGCTGAATCCGTAAAATGATGAATAACATCAATCCCCCTCAACTTGATGGATGTTAGCGAACCGTTTCACAAATGAAATTAAAGCGATAGGTGGGATCCCAATTAAAGTTTTTTAAACCTAATTGGACTTACCATTAAGAGAGCGAGGATCAATGTAATCCATGCATTGCTATATGAAAACAATCCCATACAGGCCAATGGTAATCCAGCAGCTGGAATAGGTAATCCCTTAAAATATCCAATGGTTGGTTTTACACTAAATTTAGCTAATCTTAAAGCACCCATCGTTGGGAAAAGGATAAATGCCAAAGAAGTTAAAATAGATGGTGTTGCTATCGAATGAAATAGAAGTGCAGGCGCAACTCCGAAACTAACAATATCAGCTAAGGAATCCAATTGTACACCAAACTCACTGTTCACTTTTAATTTTCTCGCAATTCTTCCATCAAGGAGATCTAAAACAGCTGAAAAGAAAATAAAAATGGAGGCTACTTCCAAATAGTCACTCATATTCATGGTAATTGAAAAAACACCGCACAATAAATTTCCAATCGTAAATAAATTGGGTACAGCTTTTACTATGTGATTGAACAAGGTTGTCCCCCCTAAGTTGATCAAACTTCACGTTTATGTAGCATTTTCTATATATTCTTCCGTTATTCTTGAAAATATATGACCACTGTATGCTAAGTAAATTTCGACAAGAGAAAAGTCGATTTCCTGTACATTATGTTGGTTTATAAACATGTTTGATCAAAGGTAAGTCTATTACTGCTAATTTACCGAATATAAAAAAACGTTTTTGAAAAAAAGAGTTATCAAAATAGGCTCTAAACATATTTTATAGAATCACTTTTTATAAAATATGTTTGATTATTTTCGGTACGCGTTGTTGAACATTAGCACCCGATAGTTGAAGTGCCGAGTAGTCAAGCATTTTCCTCCGGTTGGTGGATAAGACCAACCACTCTTGTTTTAAATGTATTGTTTTTTATGAGTTTAAGATTGATCTTGTCCGTAATTTCTTTAAATGAAGGTAGTCCACTGCCTAAGACTACAGGAAACATATTAATCCGATATTCATCAATCAAGTCAAGTAATTTACGAATTTTTGGTTTTTCACTAGAAAAGATTAGTTAGATATCTTGATTATATAGTGAAACAAAATCATCGTTTTATCAAGAAACATGTGTGTTCTATTTTGGGATTTAAGTCCTATAAAACAACATCTACACCCTAAAAGTTGCATCATATCTTTATATAGTCATAAAATTAATCTGTAGTCGAAAATACGTAAAGAGCTGCTGGAATGAATTACTGAGAATACGAAGAATAAAGGCTAGAAACGGAGTAAAAACTAAAAAAATTAGACAAGGAAAATGGAGAGATGAATTAAATGTTAAAAATCATCAAACATTTAAAGCCATTTGTTACTTCCATCATTGCAGTTGTATGTCTGTTAACTGTACAGGCAGTATGCGATCTATCACTGCCAGACTACATGTCTAACATTGTCAATGTAGGAATTCAACAAAAAGGTGTAGAAAATGCAGTACCTGAGGTTATTCGTAAAAGTGAAATGGATAAACTCACACTCTTTATGAATGAAAATGAGAAGAAAAAAGTTGATGACAACTATGTGCTTCTAGATAAGAACAACCTCTCTCAAAGCGAACTGAAAAATGACTTAAAAGATTATCCGCAGCTTGATAAAGAGCCACTTTATAAGCTACATACAGAAGATAAAAATATAATTAACGAACTTAACGATATCTTTGGGAAACCAATGTTAATTACACAAGGAATTGAAAAAGGCGGCGCATCTGCTTTCCCTCCTGCTACGACAGGTGACACGAAAACACCAGCGAAGCTTCCGCCAAATACAGATCCTTTTGCAGTCATTGCGAAACTTCCTCAAGATCAAATCAATGCAATGAAAGAAAAGGCAGATGAAAAGTTTAAGAATATGCCAGGCAGCATGGTAACACAATCAGCCGTTTCATTCATTGAGAATGAGTATAAAAAGATCGGTATCAATATAGATAAGCTTCAATCTAATTTTATTCTTATTTCCGGCGGGAAAATGCTGCTTTTATCCTTAGTAAGTATGGCAGCTACCGTTATCGTGAGTTTACTTGCTGCAAAAGTAGCTGCTGGACTCGGCAGAGACCTTAGAAAGAAAGTATTCCGGAAAGTTACAAACTTCTCGAATGCGGAGTTTGATAAGTTTTCCACTGCATCTCTAATCACAAGAAGTACAAATGATATCCAGCAAGTTCAAACACTTATGGTTATGATGCTGCGCATTGTATTCTATGCACCAATTTTAGGTATCGGCGGCATTATTAAAGTACTTACTACAGACCTTTCAATGGGATGGATTATCGCAGTTGCAGTAATCGCGATTTTAAGCTTAGTCATTGGTTTATTTAGCATCGCGATCCCTAAGTTTAAGAGTATCCAAAAGTTAGTAGATAAAATTAACTTAATTACTCGTGAATCTTTAACAGGTATGCTCGTTATTCGTGCTTTTAATAATCAAAAACATGAAGAAAAGAAATTTGAAAAAGGAAATCAAGATTTAACAAAAACAAATTTATTTGTAAGCCGTTTAATGTCATTTATGATGCCAATGATGATGTTTATCATGAATGCCGTTACTGTACTTATTATTTGGGTTGGATCACACCAAGTGGATATGGGACATATGCAAGTTGGTGATTTGATGGCATTTATGCAATATACGATGCAAATCATCATGGCCTTCTTAATGATTTCAATGGTATCTATTATGGTTCCACGTGCTTCAGTTTCCGCACAACGTATCGCAGAAGTTTTAGATACTGACGTTACTATTAGTGATGTAAAAGAGCCGAAGACATTCGCTGCAGACAAGAAAGGTTACGTTGAATTTAAAAATGTCGGCTTTAGATATCCAGGTGCAGAAGAAGATGTGCTTTCCAATATCACCTTTACTGCAAAACCTGGTGAAACGACAGCTTTCATCGGAAGTACAGGTAGTGGTAAATCAACATTAATCAACTTAATTCCACGCTTTTACGATGTCACAAGCGGCCAAATATTAATAGATGGCACAGATGTTAGAGAAGTATCGCAGAAGGAATTAAGAGAGAAAATTGGTTATGTACCGCAAAAAGGAGTTCTCTTCTCAGGTACAATCGAGAGTAATTTGAAATACGGTAAGAAAGAAGCAACTGAAGAAGAACTCGCAAAAGCAGCAGAAATCGCGCAAGCTATAGAATTTATTAACGCGAAACCTGAAAGCTTCCGTACAGAAATATCACAAGGTGGTACGAACGTTTCTGGTGGTCAAAAACAAAGACTTTCTATTGCGCGTGCTCTTACGAAAAAATCGGAAATCTTCATATTCGATGATAGTTTCTCAGCTCTTGACTTTAAGACAGACGCAGCATTGCGCAGAGCTTTAAACAATGAGATTACAGGAAGTACCGTTTTACTTATTGCCCAAAGAATCAGCACAATCATGAATGCGGATAAGATAATTGTACTTGACGAAGGAAAAATAGTTGGAACTGGTACTCATGAAGAGCTTATGGAAAACTGTGAAGTTTATAAGCAAATTGCTTTATCACAACTTTCAAGAGAGGAGTTGTCATCATGAGTGATAGAAAAATAGAAAATAGCAGACAAGGTGGTCCTGGTCCTGGCGGTGGCGGTCATATGGGCGGCGGCATGAGAAAGATTGAGAAAGCAAAAAACTTCAAAGGAACGATGAATAAACTCCTTCAATACTTGAAGCCCTATAAATTATCAATCTTAGTCGTTATCCTTTTCGCAATCGGTAGTGCAGCCTTTACAATCGTTGGTCCAAAAATTTTAGGAAATGCGACAACAAAACTTTTCGAAGGACTCGTAAGCAAAGTATCAGGAGCACCCGGTGCGGCCATTGACTTTACCTATATCGGAAACATTGTCATTTTACTCCTTGGATTATATTTACTGAGCACTGCGTTTGGTATTATTCAGGGGTACATTATTTCTGGAGTAGCTCAAAAAGTATCCTATAACTTCAGAAAAGAAATCGACGAAAAAATTAATCGTATGCCACTGAATTACTTTGATAAAACAACGCACGGCGAAGTATTATCAAGAATTACAAATGACGTAGATACGGTGAGCCAAACGTTAAACCAAAGTATGTCGCAAATCATTACATCTGTTATTACGATCATCGGTGTACTCATCATGATGCTATCAATCAGTTGGCAAATGACATTAGTGGCACTTTTAATATTGCCAGTATCGATGATTCTCATCATGGCAGTCGTAAAACGATCACAAAAATATTTCAAATCCCAGCAAGAATATTTAGGACACGTAAACGGTCAGGTCGAAGAAATTTATAGTGGTCACAATATCGTAAAAGCCTTTAACAAAGAAGAAGAAGAAGTAAAAAAATTCGAAGAGGTAAATGATACCCTTTACCACTCCGCATGGAAATCTCAATTTTTATCTGGAATGATGATGCCGATTATGACATTTATCGGTAATATCGGTTACGTCGCTGTATCTATTTTAGGCGGATGGCTTGCGGTAAAGAGAACCATCGCAGTTGGAGACATTTTAGCCTTTGTGCAATATGTTAGAAGCTTTACGCAACCAATCGCTCAAGTAGCGCAAATCGCGAACGTACTTCAATCCACTGCAGCTGCTGCAGAAAGAGTCTTCGAATTTTTAGAAGAAGACGAGGAAGTGCCAGAAGCAGAAAATCCAGTGAAGCTGCAAAAAGTTCAAGGAGAAGTTACCTTCCAAGATGTTCAATTTGGATACAATCCAGATAAGATCATCATCAATAATTTCTCATCTAACATTAAACCTGGACAAAAAGTAGCAATCGTTGGACCAACCGGAGCTGGTAAAACAACGATCGTAAAACTGTTAATGCGTTTCTATGACATAAACAGCGGTGCGATATGTATAGATGGTCACGATATAAAAGACTTCACGCGAGAAGACCTGCGCAGCATGTTTGGTATGGTACTGCAAGACACTTGGCTATTTAACGGACCAATCATGGAAAATATCCGTTACGGTAGACTCGATGCTACAGACGAAGAAGTAATTGAAGCAGCGAAAGCAGCTCACGTTCACAACTTCGTAAAAACATTACCAAATAAATATCAAATGGAACTAAACGAAGAAGCAAGCAACGTATCCCAAGGACAAAAGCAACTACTAACAATTGCTCGCGCCCTTCTAGCGGATCCGAAAATATTAATACTCGACGAAGCAACAAGCTCCATTGACACTCGTACAGAAGTACTCATCCAAAAAGCGATGGAAAACCTCATGGAAGGCAGAACAAGCTTTATCATCGCTCACAGATTATCAACAATCCGTGATGCAGACTTAATTCTTGTCATGAAAGACGGGGATATTGTAGAACAAGGTAATCATGAAGAGTTATTGAAATCTGATGGTTTCTATGCTTCGCTTTATAATAGTCAGTTTGAAGGTGCGGATGCTTCTTGAGTTAGGTGTCCCGAAAGTCCATTTAAATGATAAAAATCCACGGTGAAAATTCATTTTCTTCGTGGGTTTTTATCATTTTTAAGGTTCTGTTACAAAGTTTTTAAAAGTAAGCTAGACTTTTGCAAAACAAAGTGAGGAGCATGATAAATGGGATATTTTAAAGGGAAACCATGATCGTGACTGTGATCGCGATAATCGTCGAGATTGGTAAATTCCTTTCAATGAGTGCGTTTCTTCACGGCACTCGTTTTTTTATTTATGGGTTTTCTGAATTCTTTATTGATGATATATAAAATACGAAGAATGTAGTTGTAATATATGGTTGTACAAAAATTTTCACCTTAAAACAAAGTGAGCTAAAAGTGATCGAGAAGAGTTAAAGAAAGCATTAGAATATTAATTAATACATTCTTTTGACCAGAGGTGATTTCACCGATATGCAATATTTTCGAGTCCGAATACTTTCAAAGCCTCGTAATGTCTTAGTGTTTCTCCTCCTTCTCTTGTTTTATGACTTTCTCCAAAGATAAGGAGCATTTCTTCCCCATTAATTGTTGCCCAACGGATAACCTGTTTAATTAAAGGGAATTATCAAAAAGGGTACTATAAAACAGAACGAGCCCAAGAAATAGATAAGGAGTGAGCAAGCGATGGACAACATGATTAATACGGACAACTTTGGTTCACAAAGGGGACCTGCTCAAAAAACGGTTGGCCAGTATTTGTTCGATTGCCTGAAACTCGAGGGCATTACCGAAATTTTTGGTGTCGCAGGGGACTATAATTTTACACTTCTTGATACTTTGGAGTGTTATAACGGCATCCGTTTTATAGAAGGACGAAACGAACTAAACTCAGGTTATGCTGCAGATGGCTATGCAAGAATCAAAGGAATATCGGCTCTTATTACGACCTTCGGGGTCGGGGAGCTCAGCGCCTGCAATGCGATAGCGGGAGCCAACAGCGAGCATGTACCAATAATACATATTGTGGGTTCGCCTCCTGAGAAGGATCAAAAAGAGCATAAGCTGATGCATCACACCTTAATGGATGGAAATTTTGACGTCTTTCGCAAGGTGTATGAACAGATTACGGCATATACCGCGGTGCTTACGCCGGAAAATGCCAAGATTGAAATTCAGACTGCGATTCGCATTGCTAAGGAAAAGAAAAAGCCAGTATATCTGGTTGTGGCTAATGATTTAGTGACCAAGCCAATTAAAGTCTGGGCAGAGCCAATACCAACACGTCCAACATCCAACCCGAATACCCTTCAGGCTGCAGTGAATCATGTCCGTCCGCTTTTGAAACGTGCCCACCGACCGGTTATCCTGGTGGATGTGAAAACGATGCGTTTCGGTCTTCAGACAGCAACTCGGCAGCTAGCCGATGCAATGAATGTGCCTGTTGTAACGATGCTGTACGGGAAGGGGGGATTCGACGAGACCCATCCAAATTATATCGGAATGTATCTAGGCTCTTTCGGGAGTACTGAAGTCCAAAGTACGGTGGAGAATGCAGATTGTATCATTGCGATTGGCATGGTATGGGCGGACACAAACACCGCAAGTTTTACCGCAAAGCTAAACCCACTGATAACTGTCAATATTCAACCAGATATGGTTAAAATCGCTGAGGCGGAATATCCGAATGTTCTTGCAGCCGACATGCTACTTGCCGTGCAGAAGGTGGGTTATAAGGGCAAAGGTTTGACAGGGAAAATTGCATTCCCTTATGAGCAATTCACAACTAATGTCGACGGACGTCTATTGGCGGTCGACTATTATCCACGTTTTCAGCGCATGCTGAAAGATGGGGATATTGTAATCGCCGAGACCGGAACGTTTTATTATGGAATGGGAGAGGTAAGACTGCCGGGCAATGTAACATATATTGGACAAGGTGGATGGCAGTCCATCGGTTACGCAATCCCTTCGGCGTTTGGTGCTATTATGGCCGCGCCGGAACGCCGAGTATTGGTGTTTACAGGTGACGGTGCCCTGCAGCTAACAGTACAGGAAATCAGTTCTATGCTCTATTACGGCTGCAAGCCCATAATCTTTGTCTTGAACAACGGTGGTTATACGATCGAGAGATATTTAAATGTCAAAACAGAGGATCAAAAGTACAACCAAATCCCTCGATGGTCTTACACCAAGCTGGCCGAAGCTTTTGGAGGTAACGCGTTTACCGTTACGGTCCGGACCTATGGAGAGCTTGATCAAGCTATAATCCATGCTGAAAAGGAAAGCGCCAAAAGACTCTGTATAATTGAAATGATCGCAGGGAATCCGATGGACGCACCTGAATATATGCGACGGATGCGTAGTTATATGGAGAAGCAGGAAATGCAGCGCGGTCAGAAATAGTATCCAATTCCAATTCCCTAGTCCCTAATTGAATACTAATCGAACAGTTCTAATCATACTCTTTTAATAAAACGCAATTAAAGGGGTGTAAAGTAAGTTGACAAAAGTTAAGGTTAGTTTACGGCCCATCGTTCATAACATAAATTTACCAACTGTAATAAAAACAGCCATACTTCCAGGTGAATCGGCTGAAAGACTATTTATTGCAACCCAATTAGGAGAGATTTTTTATATAGGAGACGATGTAATAAAAACATTTTTAAATATTCGCCCGCGAATCATAAAATTAGGCACATCTGAAGAAGGGGTTTCTAGTAGTGGTTATGATGAACGAGGATTGCTAGGACTAGCGTTTCATCCGCAATTTAATCATAATGGCTTATTTTATCTTCATTATTCAATGGCTGGGACTCAAGGACCAGGTGCACTTGCAGAACAATTTAAACCGAATCCTTGTGACCCGAAAACTTTAAACTTAAAGTGGATAAATAGAGATACTCAATATGATCATATTGATACAATTGAAGAATGGATTTTACAATCAAACGGTCAACCTGAAAAACGAAGAACGTTACTTAATATAAAACGGCCATTTTTTAATCATAACGGAGTCAATGGTTTAAACTTTTCACCTGAGACTGGAAAACTTGTTTTTACAAATGGAGATGGTGGATCGGGTTATGATCCATTTAATTTAAGCCAGGATGATTTAGAAATAGCGGGTAAAATAATTGAAATTGATGTAAGTAAAAATACATTAATGAATAACCCTCCAGTAGTTACGCGCTTTAATGAACTTCCTTTATCTATACAAGAAACACTTATAGTAATTGCGAAAGGGGTTCGGAATATAACAGGTATTTCATTTCAAAGGTTTTATAATCAGTATATCAAATATGCTGGAAATGTCGGGCAGGATATTGTAGAGTCTATTTTTTCGTTTGTTCAGTATAAACCCATACCGGTTACCGAACTTGTTCAAACGCATTTAATGAGATTCACTCCCAATCAAAATGGATTTATTAATTTTGGTTGGCGAGGATGGGAAGGAGAATTACCTACTTCTTTTATAAGGCACTGTTCTGAGAATCCTACTTTGGATGAGAGAACAATGGCTTATTATAATGAAACAATTCAAACGTCAGTGAGACGTATTCAGCCTCTAATCAGTTATTTTCATAAAGATTCCAGGGCCGATAAGTTTGGAGGAACTTCACTTACAGGAGTTCAGCCATATATGGGGACTACAATCCAAAATTTATCAGGTAGTGTCGTGTTTACTGATCTTGCCAAGAAAGAAGAATCTCAATCTCCAGTAAAGGGAGTGTTAGCTTATACTAGAGCAAGTATAGACGGTAAACGTAATAATTTTCATGTTATTGAAACCAATTATGATTTTGGTGCTCAATCAGCTTATTATGTTAGTTTAGGAACAAACTTAAATCAAACTAGGTTATATTTAGGAGTTTACGGTTCTATGAAAGTAACTGATTTTAATAAAGGTACTATTTATGAAATTATCCCTTGATACGATACAAATTATCAGTCTAAAAATATAAGGAATTTATTCTGTTTCCAAAATGCACGACTTAACTTGTCTCCCTAAAAATCTTCAATGTATGAGCATCTATTAATTTGTAGAAAGTAACTCATAAACCATATGTGTACGAATAATATAGAAAGTAATGAATGAGGTATCTTTAGGGGGTATTTTAATGAATCGGTTTGTACGTTATTGGTATCAACTGATGATAGAGCATGATACAAGCTTTGTTCATAAAAGAAAATTGTCCTTTGCGAATAAGTTAGTACTTACAGCTTTGATGAGTGCATTAGCCACCATGTTTCAAGCAGCGGGGAACTTAATTCCTGGTATAGGTTTGCTCATTAGTCCATTTTCGACATTACCGATTTTTTTTGCTATTTTCTATTCTATTCGTGAGGGAATACTTTCTTATATTCTTACTATTTTTCTATTATTTATTATTGAGCCAAGTGAACTAATTGTCTTTCCTTTTACTACAGGCTTATTAGGTCTAGCCTTAGGACTAGCCTTTTTAAAATTCAAGAGGAGAATTTGGATTGTTTCCTTTTCAGCGACTTGTCTACTTATAGGGATTATGATCGTTCTCGATGTTTTCCGTTTTCCGGTACTTGGTCCTACTGTTCATACAACTATGGACATAAAAATTATTTTATCAATATTTATACTGAGCTTTCTATACTGCTGGATTTATGCAGGTTTTTGCAGAATAATGATGAATAGATTATATAAAGTGTTGTATTGACAATGGCATAATGAAGATTGGAGAATGCATTCATGACTAACGTTGCAGTTAGAAGACCGAATTTGAATCATGTAGATGAACTATATTTATTTTTCCGTATAGTTATTACGAATACATATAAAAATGAAGGGTTATCCCAATTATTAGATGACATAGAAAATGAAATTAACTCAAAAAAGCAATATTTGAAAAACGATTTTGATAGTAATGGAGAAAGTCGTTACTTTTTATTAGCAATAGATACAAATAACGATAAAATCATTGGAACGATTGAAATCGGTCCAGCGAGTACATTAATTAATAGTTGTACAGGCGGTGTACTTAAGGGTTTGTATGAAATAGGAACTGTATTTATACTTCCGGAGTATCAAAGAAAAGGTATAGGGAGTTTACTACTAAATACAATGTATCTTACATTACTTAGCAGAGGAGTAACCGAATACTGTTTAGATAGTGGATACAAAAAAGCACAAAGTATATGGACGAAAAAGTTTGGAAAACCTAGTTATGTGCTGAAGGATTATTGGGGCGAATCAATTGATCATATGATTTGGAAAAAAAGTTTACATGATATACCTATAATATTTGAATTATAAAATGAAATATGTCTCTGAACATAGCTTTTCTTACATACTTATGCTATTATTTATCTTTATAATAAAAGAGGACGTGAATGAACTTGATTAAAATTAATATTCCTGAAGCTGATGTTTCAATTACTGAACGTAAACAAGTTATTAAAGGAGACGAGCCATTAATTACTCCAATTAACGGTTTTATCGATTTCCACTTGTTCCCTAGAGATAAAGGCGGCATTTTTATGTTTTACAACATTAATGACGAACTTCTTTTCGTAGGTAAAGCTCGTAAAATTAGACAACGTATTAAAAAGCATTTTGAAGATAATGTTTCACCAATCAAAAATAATCGTGATGAAGTATACCGCATCGATGCATGTATCGTAGAAGATCCAACAGAAAGAGAAATTTACGAAACTTACATCATTAATGAATACAAAGCGAAATATAACGTTGATAAAGTGTTTTATAAATAAACAATATTAGCGAAATGAAACAATCCTAGTACATACACTAGGATTGTTTTTATTTATATAATTTTGTAATTTTTGTCCGTAATGATTTTCCTCGCATTTGTTCCTCCTTATAAGGGAATATAGTATTTAATCGGCAGAATTTTTTCGTATTTTAAAGTAATGAGCAGCAATTAAACAAAGTACCCCTATAAATAACATAATAATTCCAAGAGTTTTATGCTTTCCTTCAAAGAAAGGTATGTCTGTAATTACATTTGTCATACATAAGCCTAAGAACACAAGAACAGGTCCAATCCAAAGTAATATGTTGCCTAATTTTGTGTGTTTCTCCATATAAGCCCCTCCTTTTTTACATATATATCCATAGATATTACAATCCATAACTTCTAAATAAAGGTTAAAGTAAATCCCCAAGAGAAATATATTTTCTTTCATAACAAAAAATAAAGCATCATATATTGGTACAAGCAAATGGGAAAGGAGATCATCATGAATTGGCTAGAAGCTTTTATTTTAGGAATTATTCAAGGGCTGACAGAGTTTTTACCTATAAGCAGTACAGGTCACCTATATTTAGGGCGGCATATTTTTCAGTTAGATGAGGCAGGTTTGTTTTTAGATACGATGCTGCATATCGGAACTTTGCTTGCAGTGTTTATTTATTATAGAAAAGAATTTATTTATTTAATAAAAAATCCATTTTCAAAGCTTATGTTTTTACTTATTGTCGGGACGATACCTGCGGTTGTAATTGGCTTATTATTTAAAGACTTTTTTGAAGATATTTCAAAAACAGGTATAACAATAGGTTGGGAGTTTTTGGTGACAGGTTTATTTCTTTATATGGCCGATAAACAAAAGAACGGTCGTAAAAAAATGAATGATATTACATATAAAGATGCACTCATAATTGGTTCATTTCAAGCAGTAGCTATATTTCCAGCAATTTCTCGTTCTGGAATGACAATTGTCGCTGCATTATGGAGAAAGTTAGACCGTGAAACAGCGGCGTACTTTTCATTTTTATTATCAACACCGGCTATTGTCGGAGCTATCATCTTGCAATTTGTAGATGTTTTTCAAGGGAAAGCTGAATCTATTTCTAGTACATCATTAATTGTCGGAACATTATCAGCAGCGTTCTTTGGCTACATAGCAGTTTCATGGATGATTCAATATTTAAAACGTCATTCTTTAAAAGTATTCGCGTATTACGTATGGGGATTAGGTATTTTAATTTTAATGTTGCAATTTACTCATGTGTTTTAAATTATAATGATAAAGAAGCTAAGTAGTTAAGGTCCTGTTTTATTTATAAAAGTCAGGATCTCTTTTCATTAAGGGGGAAAATATGTTTAATAAGGCTATTGTTATTGGTGGAAGTATGGCAGGAAAACTCGCAGCAAAAGCATTATCAACGTCTTTTAAAGAAGTAATCATTATAGAAGCCGGTGAAAGATGGGATGGAGAAGCTTCGAGAAAAAGAGTTCCACAAAGTAATCACCCTCATGTGTTATTAAAAGGCGGAGAAAAGGCAATTGAGGAATTGTTCCCTACTATTACAAACGAATTAATAGAAGCAGGCAGCATCGTAAATAACTTTACTCGTGATTTAAAATGGCATCAATTTGGTTTATGGAAACAGTCATTCACAGGAGAAGTGCATATGATTCAGCAAAGTCGTCCTATGCTAGAATCACATATTCAAAAACGAATTGAACAAATTTCAAATATTACTACGAAGTATGAAATGTTAGTTGGAAGATTACTAATAGATGAAAACCGTAATAAAGTGTGTGGAGTAAAAGTTAAATGTTTAGATACAGGTGTACACGAAGAAGTTCATGCAGATATTGTTGTTGATGCAAGTGGGTTCGGTTCAAAAAGTATAGAGTGGTTACGAGAATACAATATTGAAGTGCAAGAAGAAAAAGTGCGTATTGATTTATTTTATGCAACTAGATTGTTTAAACTCAAAGAAAATGAGAAGTTAGACTGCTGTAATATATTAATGTCTCCAAGTTTTCCTGAGAATCCTTATGGTGTTCTAATTCAAACGATTGAAGATGATCGTTATTTTGTTACTTTCAGTGGATATGCAAATGAGAAGGCACCACAAACAGATGATGAGTTTTATAATTTTGCTGAAAACCTCTCAATCCGTCATGTAATAGATTTCCTAAATAGAGCTGAGGCAATTACTGATATTAAAACATACAAAATTCCTTTTCAAGTACGCAGAAGATTCGATCTCGTTACAAATATGCCAGAAGGGTTATTAATAGTTGGAGATGCACATTGTCGTTTTGATCCGGTTTTCGGTCAAGGCGTTTCAGTTGCAGCAATGGAAGCTCACCAGTTGCAACTACTTCTACAAGGGAGAAAAAAGCTCGATAAAACATTTACACAACAATTTTATAAGAAAGCCGCAAACATAATACAAACCCCTTGGGAAATGACAACTACGGAAATATCACGTCACCCTCAGCTAAAGAGAGAATTAACTATGAAACAAAATTTTCAGCTTTGGTATACGAAACAAATATATCGACTTTCTGCAAGTGATTCTGATGTGTATATTCGATTAGTGCGGGTGATGAATTTAATTCATAGTCCATTTCATCTATTTCATCCGAAAGTGGTACTTGCTGTATTACTTAATCGAAAGAAATAGCAGGAAAATAATCGATTAAAAAAGAATGTATAACAGTTAGTAAATCAAGAAGGAGAATACGGGATGGAAATATACATAGAGCAACTAAAGAAACAAGATGCTGAGGATTTATTTACGTTTGAACTTACGAATAAATCTTTTTTTGAAACAATGGTACCAAATCGTGGTTCGAAATATTTCGATTTTGAATATTTTCAAAAACTACTAGACGATTTATTAATAGAACAGGCAGATGGAAATTCTTATTTTTATTTAATTCGTAATGAAGAAAAAGAAATTGTAGGTCGAATAAACTTAGTAGATATCGATACCGAAACTCGAATCAGTTCGTTAGGTTATCGAGTCGGAGAAAAATTCATAAAAAAAGGAGTTGCAACAGCAGCTGTAAAATTAATTTTAAACGTAGCGAAAAATAATGAAATTAATGAGGTTCATGCTAAAACAACGACTAATAATCTCGCATCACAAATTGTACTAGAAAAAAGCGGATTTTCTTTTAATAATGAAGCAGATACAACTTCTGTAGAATTAAACGGTGAACGTGTAAATTTTGTACATTATATTTGCAGAACTACTTCGTGTTCAAAATAATAGGGAGGCATATTCATGAATAATGATTTGCGTTATCCAATAGGCCAATTTACTTATGTAGGCACTATTACAGAAGAAATAATTGATAAATGGATTCAAGAAATTGAGGATTTACCTAATGAATTAGCAAGAGCGATAAAAGATTTAGATCAGAAGCAGTTAGATACACCGTATCGCGTTGGTGGATGGACTGTTCGCCAAGTTGTTCATCATGTTGTTGATAGTCATATGAATAGCTACATACGCTTTAAATTAGCACTGACAGAAAAGAATCCAACTATTAAACCGTATAAAGAAGAAAAATGGGCAGAGCTACCTGACTCAAAATTACCAGTAGATGTTTCACTTGTAATGCTAGATTCATTACATAAAAGATGGGTTAACTTATTATATTCTTTAGAACCAGCAGATTTAGAAAAGACATTTAATCATCCTGAATCAGGAGAAAAAAAACTTGCTGCTGCAATTGGACTATATGCATGGCACGGTCGTCATCATACAGCTCATATTACTTCTTTAAGAGAGCGTTTAAATTGGTAACCTTAGAGAAGGCGACAGAAATTGATGCAGAGATTATATTTCAAATGCAAGTAGAATCATTTAGTTCATTATTAGAAAAGTATAAGGACTATGAAACAAGTCCGGCAAATGAACTTATTGAAAAAACGATTTCAAGAATAAATAACCTGGACGGTGGATTTTATAAAATTTTTGTAAATACGAATCTTGTCGGAGCGATATGTATATCACGTAAAGAAGAGGCATCTAAATTTTGGATCAGCCCGATGTTTATTATTCCAGACTATCAAGGGAACGGAATTGCTCAAAAAGTATTAATTTTAATCGAGGAGATGTTTCCAGAAATAACGACTTGGGAGCTTGCTACAATTTTAGAGGAAGAACGAAATTGTTTTCTATACGAAAAGATGGGATATAGAAAAGCGGAATTTAAAAAGAAATTAAATGATAAAGCAACTTTAATTTATTATAAAAAAGAAAGGTAAAGCACATATTAAACGCTTTACCTTTTTGTACTGTTTTAGATTAAATATACAATTTTAATGTATATTTTTCCAAAAAGTTCGGGTTAGTAATTTTGAATTTGAATAAATATACAAAAAACGAACTATTTCGTCGTATATGTTACTAACGCTTTTTGAATACTTAATATGCTATCATCGCCTTTAAATTCTTTCGTAATTGGCGCGCTCAAACTAGATACCCATATTTTAAGTTCTGCATCTAAATCAAAATGCCCAGCTGTTTCAATACTAAATTGTGTAATACTTTTATAAGGGATAGAATGGTATTCTGTTTTTTTACCAGTTACTCCTTGTTTATCTACTAAAATAAGACGGCGATTTGTAAATACGATTAAATCACGAATTAATTTATAAGCATGCTCGACTTTCTCATCATCTAACATTATCTTTTCTAAATCACGTTCTACGCTTTCTGTACTCGCATTTGATGCATTTCCTAAAATACCACTAAATAGACCCATATGAAATTCCTCCTTATACTATGTGGAATTAGTTTCTTATATTGTACCATGCTATTGAATAAGAAATTATGACATTGCTTCTATAGTTTTTTGCTATTGTTGCAATTAATTTATATAACCTCATCCTAAAATCTTGTGCTAACATGTAATTAAGAAAACAGAAGCAGAGGGATTAAGCATGAAGAATATCGGTTTAGTATTAGAAGGTGGCGGAATGAAAGGGTTATATACTGCAGGAGTACTCGAATATTTTATGGAAAGGGACTTATTCTTTCCGTATGTAGTCGGTGTATCTGCTGGAGCGTGTATGGGTGCAACATATTTGTCACGTCAAAAAGGAAGAAATAAGAAAGTAAATACAGAGCTAGTAGCAGATCACAGGTATATATCTTATCGAAACTTAATTCGAAAACGTGAATTATTTGGAATGGATTTTTTATTTGATGAAGTACCAAACAAAATTGTACCGTTTGATTTTCAAACTTTCCTAAATTCAAATGAACAGTTTGTAATCGGAACGACTGATTGCGAATCAGGACAGGCAGTTTATTATAATAAAACAGAACATGGAAATGATATTTTAAAAATTATTCGTGCATCAAGCTCTGTGCCGTTTATAGCACCTGCTGTAGAATATGATAATCGAAAATTGTTAGATGGAGGGATTATAGATCCTATTCCAGTTTTCAAAGCACAGAATGATGGTTATAAAAAGAACGTTGTTATTATGACAAAGCCAGAAGGATACGAGAAGCAGCGTAATAAATTTTCTGGACTAGCTAAAATTTTATATAGAAAATATCCAAAAATCGCAGAGCACTTAGTAGAACATTATCGTTTTTATAATGAAACTGTATCTTATATGAATCACAACGAACAAAAAGATAATTTTTATGTAATTCAGCCAAGTGCGCAGCTTCCAATAAGTGGAATAGAAAGAGATAAAGAAAAGCTCGTTAATTTATATAATCTTGGGTATAAGGATGCTCAATATCATTTCGAAAACTTATTAAATTGGATAGAGAAATAAAGGGGGGAAAGTTGATATTAGGAAAAAAGGTTATTTTTAATGAATTACAGAAAATGCATAGTCCACTGCATAAACCGTTTCCGTATCGTGCTACAGGAAAATTGCAGCGAGACTTAAAAAGTAAATTTACAGAAGATGACGTGATAAATGCTGATTTTAATCATTATCGGATGCATACAGCAGCAACTTTAAATTCTGTACTAAATGAAAACGAAGAGAATATTACGTTTCAGCAAATAAAATGGTTACGAAAATCGTTTTTCGAATGGTTTCCGCAATATTGTTTTCTTGAAACAAAAATTGTAAAATACCCCATTTTATATAGAGATTTCATGAATTATGAAAAGGCTCGGAAACTGTTACTTTACTACCTTACTGAATAAAGACGAAAACGCACAGTTTAAATAGCTTGTGCGTTTTTTAGTTCATAAAATATACAATATTTCCAACTTGCTTAAATAGGAATTCTAATGTGAAGAAAGAAGTACTTATAGAATACTGTAGAGGAGGGAAGAGGATTTTAGTTTTGCGGTCGTTTTCCTTTAAATCATTATTCATCATGTAAATGTTAAGTGACATAAAAGTTTTTTAATTCTTATTGGACTATCAGATAGGTTAGTTAACTTGTGTTCAACAATTGTGTCGGATTCTTGAGAAATCCTTTCAAATATTGTTAGTTGTTTATGTTAAAATATTCCGAGTGAAATCAGGTTCTTATCGATTTCATCAAGTATCAAGCAAAATAATTTAGAAACGAAGAAGGGACAGCACTAACATGGAAAATGTATCAAATGTAGATAAATTAGAATCAATAAAGTCTTTACAATCAACAATCAATAAATTAAAAAATGCTTTGTCGCAGATGACTCAAAAAGGTGCAAATACTACTTTAGTAAAGAAACGACTGAAAGCTGTTTGCGTCGGCTTAGCAATGCTAGAAAACGTTTGGAATCAAAGAACCCATAATTATACCCAGCAAGATATAGCAGAAGCTTGTAATGTTCTTACTGGTTTGCTTCCGTCAATTGAGAGGGCGTATGATAAGTCAAAGGCTGGCAGTCCTCAAAGAACGCTTTTAGAAAGAAGAATAAAAGCGTTGGAACAAGCTATTCAAGCAATTGATAATTTTTCTAATAAATAACTGATCTAAAAGGATGCGTTAGTTCAATAAGAATTAAACAACTTTAAAGAGCCTCATTACAAATAAAATGTAGCAAGGCTCTTATATTCTTCATATCAAAATTAAATAGCTATCACTTTACAGCAAGCTTTAAACATATTCTTTCTATAGTTCAATTTTAAATAATACACGTAAGATTCATCTTTATACACCACATGATTATTCTCGCACTTCACACCTTCAAGAAGTTCTTATTACATCGGCTAACCAGTATACATTTCATCTTCAAATTCATACGAAATCAGGAAAACTTGAAAATGAACCTCTTTTAACGGCAAATAGACGTCTCTATAAAGATTTAAAAGGAAAAAGATACAAAACCATTTATGAAGAGTTTAAAGGCGGTCACGATGGCATTTGGTGGCGTAAAAAGCTACCGGATGGATTTAGAGCATTAAAACATTCGAAAACAACACTATAAAAATAAAATGAAAAGAGGAATGAATCTATGAATCAAGATGATCTAGATAAAAAGCTAAAAAAACAAGAAATTTTAGTGAAAGATGAGAAAGTTTGGTCATTCACGTATGAGGATTACATTAGTTCTATCGTTAAACAGGCAGAAAAGAAAGGCGCTTTTAATGATTTACCTGGTAAAGGGAAACCTCTTAATCTTGATAAAGATCTTGCGTACAATCCTGAAAAGCAACTTTATAGAACTTTGAAGAATAATCATATTTTACCTAGGTGGATTGAACTTTCAAAAGAAATTGATGTTTTAAAAGAAACTCTAAAAGAAACAACAAATACCGCAGAAGCAGCAAATTTAATTCAAATTATTAATAAAAAGGTCTCAGAACATAATTTACTTTGTCCGCCAAGTGCGCAAAAAATGAGGGTTAAAACGGATTTTTAGCTTTTTTTAATGAAACCATCTTTTGCAATATAATTGAGGTAGGCATTTATTAATTATCTTTAAAGGGAGGCAGAAGAAATGAAGAATACGTATCAGCTTCAATTACCGAAAGAACTAGAGCAGTATCGAAGTATTTTAGAAGAAAGTGTAAAACCTTATATTAAAGTGTTTGGAACTCAAGCAGAAACAACACTTTTTGAGAGCAAGTTTGGCGGGTATCCGTATGTACATATAAATCAAGAACATCCTAAAGATTCTAATGGCCAACCTATGATGTTACTTGCGCAGTTAAACCTTGAAGAAATTCCGCATATTGAATATATGCCTCAAAAGGGCATGTTACAATTTTTCGTAAGTGCTGATGATGAGCTTTTTGGAGCAGATTTTGATCATCCAACAAGCCAAAAAGACTTTCGAATCATTTATCATTCTACAATAACGGAAGATTTAACTAAGGTTATTACCGATTTTAGTTATTTAAACACTTTAGATTTAGAGCATTTTATCATACCTGAAGCAGCTAAACTAAAGTTTGAATTGGATTATCAACCAGTAACATCAAGAGATTATCGATTTGAAAAGATTTTTAATGAAAACATTGATTGGGAAGAAATTGTTGATGAAGAAAATAAAACAGAATTAGGCGAACTGTATGATGATCTATGCGAAGATCAAGGGCATAAAATTGGCGGTTATCCATTTTTTACACAGACAGATCCGAGGGAATGGGAAGAAAAATACCAACAACACGATATATTATTGTTGCAAATCGATACAGACGATTCATTAAATATTATGTGGGGAGATTCTGGTGTTGCTAATTTCTTTATACGCAAGGAAGATTTGTTGAACCTAGATTTTTCCAATGTTATTTACAATTGGGATTGCTATTAAAATAACAATTTAGAGCATTACTTATGTTTAAATAGGGAAAAGGACTCAATTTATTGGTGTATATATGTTTAAGGGCTAAAAAATCATCCTAACAGTTAGGGTGATTTTTGTTTTAACAATATTTAATTATGTTAACTAAATTAAAAGATAGCAATCATAATAAAAGTCAAGCGATGATATGAAATAAATAAAAATAATGTAACATGTAGCAAATCATATATGTAGCTAAAAATGATAAATTAATCATTGGAAAATTCATTAGTAATAAAAACACTTTAATCGATTTTTAATTTTTATTTTAAATGTATCGTTACGTAAAATTTTTTTGTGTTTGTAAATAGAACGATTCATGAATTTTAAGTTCGGATTTGCTATAAACGGATTAAATATAAATTTAGTAATAAAAACGTAAAAAATCATTTAAGTTTGATTTAGTATAAATCTCATTAAAAATCTCCGTTCCGTCTCATTAAGTATAGTTTACTTGGTTTTTGATACAGATAAACACTTACTCCATACAACTTTGTATAATATATATTATGTTAACTAGAAAAAAGTAATAAACTTATTATATATTGGTTTTGGTTTTTAAACTTCCCTTTTCTTTGTTCATGATTGGCTGTGTGTTATATGAATTGATACAGCTTAATAGCTTATAGATAAATTGCTCTAATATATTTTTGTTGTTTATTTTCATAAATAATGCCGCAAACAAATTTTAGTTAAGACAAAAAAGCAATTTGTTTAATCGTTAACTTCAAACAAATTGCTTCGATATTAATTTAATTGATGATAAGTTTTTAAATTAGTTTGCTACAGCAATTGCTTCAATTTCGATTAATAATTTATCGTTAATCAATTTGTTAACTTCTACAGCTGAACTTGCTGGTGGGTTGTTTGTGTTGATGTATTGATCTCGAATATCTCTAACAATGGCCATTTGAGAAATGTCCGTCAAGAAAAATGTTAATTTTACTACATCATTAAAATTTAAGTTTGAAGCTTCTAATGCAATTTTAATATTTTCGAATACTTGGCGCGTTTGTGCACCTAAATCTCCATTCCCGACTATATGCCCATCAGCATTAATCGCTACTTGTCCAGATATGTAAATTGTCCGTTTAGCGTTACTAACCTCAACAATATGTGAGTATCCAAAAGTTGCTGGCATAGTTTCCGGATTGATAAATTTCTTTTGCAATGTATTTCTCTCCTTTTTATATCGTATTTTCTTTATGTTTAATTTTAGATGCCTATCTATTTTACAAATAATTTTTCACATAGCCTTCTGCTACATATGTGAAGTTATAATACGCTGCTTATATTTATAAAATTAGGTATTTAATAGATTATATATGTTTGATTTTCTTGAGTGCTAAGTTTAATTATGCCTTGTTGTATTAATTCTTCAGTTACTTTTGTATAGAAAAAGTGATACCACCAAATAAAAAATTCTTCGTAAGTTATTTCTTTTGAGTATCTGCTGCTTGCAAAGTATTCTTTTAAAGGTTTCTCATTTTCTTTACATAATAAGATCAAATCTTTACTGATCGTGTTCGCGATTTCGCTAAGTATAGATAAGTCTTTGGCTTTAAATACTGGGATAATTGATTGCGAATTTTTATATAAGCCTAATTTTTCGTATAATAAATTTAAATTTAAGTCTACTGGTCTATCTGCCGCTACAAAAATTTAAACTAATTGTTTTTTGTATAATTAATATCAGTAATTGCATCATGAAAATATTCTTCAAACGTTTCTTTATTCGCAGTTATTAAATTCAAAGTTGTATATCGAGTGTTTCCATAAAGACCAATTTGATATTCCCTTAAATCCAAATACGTATTACCATACATTTCAAAGGCCTCTTTGTCTGTTTGTTCTTGTTCTAGAATCGCATAATAATATCTTTTATTGTTTCTCAAAGGCCGTTCTGTTTCTAAATAGTTTTCTTCAATGTTAATTATTTGTCCAGAATCTAATAACACACCGCTATAAAGTAAAAGACTATACGATTCTTTAGATGAATGATTAAATGTCTCGATTCTTTTAGACATAGCATCAATTTGATTAGAATACTTTTCAATTATGTTAAGTGTAGCTTTAATTAAAGGCTCACATAGGTTATACAGCTTTTCTCCTTCATTAGCTGTTATAACCATACACGTTGGATAGTAACTCCCTCCTATCACCTTCTAGTTCTAATGTATGTATTTGTTTTTCGAATTCCTCGTTAGTCCAATTTAGCTTCGTTTTTATAGCATTGGATCCTATACCAAGATGCAGCATCACAAGTAAATATTGAAGATTTGTTCCACTTATTTTTATAGATGGCGAATTATCTCCAGATGAAATCATTTTAGTCTCATAAGCTGTTTGTAGTATTTTCTCTGGAGTATTATTAGCAAGCATCATTACATCCCTCCTTTTTAAATAAGTTAATTGTAAAATCTATTTATTTACTATGTTCTATAAATAAAAATAGGTATCCTTTAATAATCTTAAATTATAAACCTTAGTATGCTCCTTTTGGATAATTAGGGACATATCTGCTTCTTAAACATACAACGAAACATACATTCTTCGTGATTTTTGAGAAAGAATTTACTTAATTAAAACAATTTACAAATACATATTATTAGTTTTAGCTGCTGCTAAATGAATTCTATTTTATATATCCAAATAATAAATTTGAAGAATTTATGAAATGTACTGCATTAAAGATGAAAGGTAAAACGATATAGTTTACACTAATAACAGCTAGAATAACAACATACGTATATTGTTAAACGTAAAAAGGAGAACTAATGAAAAAGAAATATATAAATCAAATTCATACTGATGTAAGTTTTAATCCGAAAGATATTATCGGTTTAATGACTGATTACTTTAAAATGAAAACAAAGCTGCGTCCTATAAAGAATTTACCTATTGTGTTACCGAATCTGCATGATGAATCTATAGATAGTATTACATGGTTTGGTCATTCTGCTTCTCTTTTAAAAATAGAAGGTAAAAAGCTGTTATTAGATCCTATGTTTGGCGACGCCTCTTCCCCGTTTCCTGTTTTTAATAGTAAACGTTATAGTGGTGCTTTTTCTTTAGAACGTGAAGATCTTCAAGAAATTGATGCGATTATCATTTCGCATAATCACTATGACCATTTAAATTACAAAAGTATTATGCAGTTAAAAGATCGTGTAAAGCACTTTTATGTTCCGACTGGAGTTGCACGTTATCTTATTAAATGGGGTGTTTCACCTAGTAAAATTAGTGAGCATAATTGGTGGGATGAAATTACTTTTGATAATATTAAATTAGTTTGTACACCTGCAAGGCATTTCTCTGGACGAAGTATGACAGATAGAGATAATTCGTTATGGTGTTCATGGGTTATCCTTGGTCAAGAAACGAAAGTCTTCTTTAGTGGTGATAGTGGATATGCTCCGCACTTTAAGGAGATTGGTAATAAATACGGTCCATTTGATCTTACTTTAATGGAATGTGGACAATATGATGCGAGATGGTCTGCAATTCATATGTTGCCAGAAGAAACAGTACAAGCTCATATTGACGTTAAAGGAGAATGGCTTGTTCCTATTCATTGGGGTGCTTTTACGTTAGCGTTACATGAATGGAGTGATCCAATTGAGCGAATTACGAAAGAAGCAAATCGTTTAGGGGTTAATATTGCAATGCCACAAATCGGTGAAGCTATTCCGTTAAAATCTAGAGAATATCCTACGTCAGCTTGGTGGCGAGAAGTTTAATCATTATAAAAAGCGAACTGATTTAATATAGTTCGCTTTTTGTTAATTCACTTATTATGGATTTCTCTTATATCTACTGGAAGTGCATTTTTCATCTTTTCTTTTGTCCAATATCCTGAAGAGTCCTCTGTATTGTTTGAGTCTTAAATTGTAGATGGGATATTTGGAGCTTTTTTAATTGAGTAAGAGTATCTTTTTTGATAGATGCTGCAAAAGCTAAATAAATAATTGAGGATAATATAGTAATCATACTAGTGATATTAATCCAAAATAAAAGCTTTTCTTTTTTCATGAACTCCTCCTTTCTTTACATCTCCCCCCTATTAAGCTCTAAAACATATATTTAATATAAAGTATCCTTTACAAATGTTTCAAACTTATCCATTTCCTCGACAAATGGATTGTGATTACTTTCTTCAAATGTTGTTAGCGTTGCGTTCGGGATTAGATTTGCTATTTCTTGTGAGAATATGTATGGGCATTGTGCATCATGCTTCCCGCAATATATAAGGCTTGGTATTTTAACATGTTTAAGTTTCTGACGGACATCATAGTCTTTATATTCAACTGCTCTAAAATAATTTAACCGATCTCCAACTACCTTCCCGCTATTCGGCAGTTTTAATGATTCTTCAAGCTTTTCTTCAGAATAAAAAGACATAAGTGCCCACTCTCTACCTAATGTTTTTCTTTCTTCTTGTCGTGTATTAGGGTCATTTAAAGAATTCATAATTGAAACGATTCTATTGAAATTTTTATTTTCACTGCAGTATATACAATCTTTATGAGATGCATATTCTTTACTTGCCGATGCGCCACCAGCAATAATTTTTGTTAAACTTTCTTGTGCTTCAGTTGCATAAACAAGAGCTAGCATACCTCCTGTAGAATGACCCGCAAAAGCCCACTTATTTATATGTAAAGCTACTCTAATCGCTTCTAAATCTTTTACGGCTTCTGCCATACTATATTCCGCATCGTCATTTGCTGGATCTGAATTACCGCAGCCTTTTAAATTAATTAAATACACGCTATAGTGCTTGGTAAATGGATTCGCGAAAGTATTTCCATTATTGTTATACTCACTATATAAATGTGTAACGCATAAAGGAGCCCCTTCTCCTTTTTGAAAATACTCAAACTTCCCACGTGATGTTTCAATTTGATTTATTTTCCACATAATGAATCTCTCCTCTAAATTATGAATTCATTGCTGTGTTTTCTAGATTGTTTCTCTTATATTGATTGTTTCTCTTATATTAAATGACAAACTCTTTTTCTTTCATTTCTCTTAATAAGCTCTAACTGGTGATATAAGATGTACTGCTGCAGATTGTTCTCCTGCTTCAATTAATATCGGTCTCATAGAACCACCAAAACTTAAAGTAACTATATCTTCTTTCATTGCTTTTAAAGCATCAACCATAAAGCGTCCATCGAAAGATATATTTAATTGCTTTTGTCCGTGAATGGTATCTATTTGTTGTGTTTCTGATATTTTACCGACCTGAGAAGCATTAGAAGAGATTTTTATTGTGGATTCATCGATGATTTCTAAATTTACGTTGTTATTCGCCCATTCACTTGCTAATAAACTGGATCGATCTACACCTTGTAAAATCTTTTTTCTATCTATGTTAATTACTGTTTGAAATTCACGTGGTATTAGGCTAGATATATTAGGGTATTTTCCTTCAATTAGTCTTGAATACAACGTAATTGTACCGAATTTAAAAATAATGTGACTCTCTGAAAGATATATGTATACAAAATTTAAATTGTTGTTCATTAATTTTAGAAGTTCACTAATAGTTGAACTTGGTATAATGCAATTTGCTTTCGCATGAGATGAAATTAGTATTTCACGTAAAGCCAGTCTATGTGAATCAGTCGCAGCGCAAACTAATTTATTGTGATCAAATACGATATGTACGCCAGTAAGAACTGGTCTGGATTCATTTTTAGCAGCTGCAAAGGCAGTTTGTTTAAAGACTTCAATCAACTGTTCCGTTTCTACTTGTATTTCTCCATGTTCGTCTATAAATGGTACATTTGGAAAGTCGTTCGCCGAGAATCCATTTAAGTTTAAAGTAATTTCATCAGATTGAATTGTAATCAACTGCTCATTCATACTTTTTATTAAAATCTCACTTGGCATTTTCTTAATAATTTCAATGAAATACTTTGCTGGTACAACAATACTCCCTGCTTTTAAAATAGTTGCAATTTGTTCGTCTTCAATTGAAATAGGTATAAATTTTTCAATGAAAATATTCGAATTACTTGCGATTAAAGTAATTCCAAATTGATCTGCTGTTATTTTTATTCCGGATAATATAGGAATTAAAGTTTTTGTTGAGATAGCTTTACTTACTTCTGAAAGAGCTTGTGTAAATTGTTTGTGATTAACGATAAACTCCATTTTTCCCCCGCCTTAAATGAAATACTATCTTTATGAAGATTGATGAATAATAGTTCCATTAAAAATATAAGGAACCGTTTCTTTCTTTTGTAAAACACCTTTTAAGTGTTCTGGTATACGTAAATAAGGCTCTGCTATATGTAATTCCATCCAGGTAATCTCTTCAATCTCTTTTGGACGCGATATACATATCTCTCCTCCTATTATTTCTCCTGAAAAATTAAAGAAGATTGCATGATGTCCCCTTTCCTCAAAAAACGCTTCACTAATGGAACAAACCCCTTTTACGGATATATCTAGTCCAGTTTCTTCTTTTACTTCACGAATTGTTGCCTCTTCTAACGTTTCACCTAATTTAACTGCTCCACCTGGTAAAGTGTAATAAGAGCCATTTTTCCCTTTGTTTTTAACCATTAAGAGCTTTTCGTGAGTTTCATCGTATAAAAGCGCGTATGTAACATTCACCTTTTTCATATTTAATCCCCTTCAATGATACGAATTTTCTGTCTTTATTTCATTCTATCATTAAATGGTTTTTATTCACAAAAAAGAAAAAGAACATGTTTTGAAAAAGAATAATCAAAACACGCCCACTAAATGTTAAAAAATCGATTCGGTTAAAACATACCAAGCAATAGCAACTATAAATTTAATATGTTTTTTACAACCTTTTTTCTAAATAATAGTGATGATGTCCTTTAGGATGATCTTTACTGACTCCGATCACTTTGTATCCATGTTTTTTATAAAAGTTTGGAGCTTGGAAACTAAAAGTGTCTAAGTTTATCAGCCGACATTCTTTTTCGATTGCAAATTCTTCAATAAGTTTCATTAATTTGCTGCCATAGCCTTCGTGTCTATATTCTTCAGACACCCACAGAAAGTCAATATGCAAGTGATGCCAAAAAGTTATCGCTGTTACCCCTCCGATTATTTCTTCTTTTTCATTCCTTACTATAAAACTTACCTTTTCTGAAGGTGTTTTCTCTTCATTTGAAAGATGTTTTTGGTTATATTCAATTACTTTCTCTCTTATGTAATCACTATCTTCTTGAATCCATTGTTTTTGAATTTTCATTTTCAGTATCACGCACCTTTTTATATTTACGTAATCTATTCAATTTAATAATTAAATTATCCTGTCTTTATTAATAGTAGGTTACGTAATAAGTAAAGGCTGAAGTCCAGATATTTCGAGTGGAGACTCTAATTGTAATTATCCTTTTTACGTGGTTTTATTTTGATGTGGAGTACATTGTTTACACATTATCTTATAATGAGATAACCTTTTAAAAAGAGCCCTAGCATAAGGACTCTTTCTTAGCATTAAGCTATTTTTCGATTTAACGATTGTATTTCCTTCTCCTTTTCTGCATTTGGAGGGCGGATTACTATAGAGATAACGAAAGATATTACACATAGAACACCTATTGTAATGAAGGTTGGTTGAAATCCGCCAAGTAGTGCTCCAATGAATGATCCTGCAAGTGCACCAAATCCGAAACCTTGGTAAACAATCCCGTAGTTTGTACTATGGTTTTTTAATCCGAAGAAATCCCCGACAATGGCCGGGAATATAGTGATATTACCACCAAAGCAAAAGGCAACACTTGCTACACAAGCAAAATAAATCCCGTAATTTAGTGGAATAAAACTTAAAGTGAAGACGGACAATCCAATAATAATAAATGTAGCAGAGACGATTTTTAATCGGCCTATTTTATCTGATAACGTTCCAAGAATAATTCTACCTATTGTATTAAAGATTGCAATCATTGCGACGGCATTAGCGGCAGTCGCTGCACTAAGACCGACGAGCTGCACCCCAATGTCTTTTACCATACCGATTAAATACAGTCCGCCCATACATGATGTGAATAGCATGAAAAATAAGAGATATACTTGTTTTGTTTTCATCATTTCACGCGGCGTATAATCATTGTGTAATGTTTCAGTTACAGTGTTACTTACAATTGCTTCACGTAAGAAGAATGATCCTGTCAACACTAAAAGTAAGACGATAATACCCCAATATAAAAATGCTTGTGATACCCCAAGACTGTTGATAAGATTTCCGTTTATATATCTAAAGATTAAGCTTCCCATTCCATATGCCGAAACAGATATACCAGAAATAAGCCCTTTACGGTTTGGAAACCATTTAATTAAATTAGATAGTGAGGTAATATACGCTGTTCCATCAGCATATCCAACGACAACACCAGCTAATAAATAAAGTAATGGTAATGAGGAAACTTGTGAACTAAGTATTAAACCGAGTCCTAAAACAATTCCTGCAGTAGCGATTAGTTTACGGAGTCCAAATTTTTGCTGTAGCTTTCCTGCAAATAGAGTTGAGAATGATAAAGAAAAACTCGTAATTGAGAAAGTAATCGCGACTGAATTGAGGTTCCATCCAAACTTACTTACAAGGGGTTGATTAAATAAACTCCATGTGTAAATTGTTCCTAGGCCAATTTGAACAATGATTGTACCTAGAACAATTAGCAACGGATTTATAGATGATTGTTTCATACTAACTGTCCCCTTCTTTTATCATGACATGAATTTTCACAGTTAGTATATCCATGATAAATTGCACGATACTGTACGGAAAATGGAAATTAAGTTAGCTTACACAAACAGACACTTCATTGAAGAAGTGCCTTTTTGTAGGTTATATACAGCATTTAAAGAAAGCTTTGTTAAGATAAGACATTTTCGAATGCTTATGTACATATGTTATCAAATAATTTGATGAAAGTGATGAGACTTAAGACGTATTTTTCTTTCATAAATAAGTCGGAGAGAAAATTAATATTCAATTTCCTCGAAGTCTTTCGGCTGCGGTACAGTTTGCATGTTAGCTGCATCTTTCGGATCGCTATAAATCGCGTTTTGTTCTGTGTTTACATCCTTTATATTTCGCTTTTTATTTTTATTCACTTCATTTTTCATTAAAGTTCACTCCTTTTTATTATAGGAGTAGTTATGCCCTAACCATATTATTTTTACTGCTACTAAATGTATCAGCGACTAAATTGCTAAATTCACGTAAATAATATAAATAATTATCCCCACCATAGTTGTATCTTTTATTGTACATTTTAGCAACGACGACATTATATTCTGGAATGACTAATATCGTTGGTCCTGTAATTCCTAATATTTGATAGGAACCTTTCGGAACTCGCTCACCAAGTTCGCTAAATAAAGCAGGTTCATTTTGAACGAACCAAAATAACCCGTTTTGAGGTAGTTCTTTATTTTTATACTCTGGACTTTGTAAGCTGGTAGCAAGTGCTATAACTTCTTTTGGCACAATTTGTTTACCATTTAAGAACCCGTTATTTAAATGCAGATTCCCCCAGTATGCAAATTCTCTCGCAGAGACAAACAAATTTTTCTCGGAGCCGTCATCTACTGCACCGACACTTTCTATAGCATCTTCATTTGGATTTACAATAACCTTAACTAAATTTTCATCATGTTCTATTCTCCATCCAGTTTCATTGAAGTTGGCAGGTAGGAATACACGCTCCTTTAATAATTCAGGAAAACTCTTATTATACAGCTGATAAATAAGCTTCGTGACCATTCTTACATTAATATCTCTGTACCCCCAAGCTTGTCCCGGCTCAAACTCACGAAAAACTGTCCCATCATCGGTTTCATTTAAACCGTGTGAATGAGTTACTAAATGTCTTATCGTTGTCTTACCGAGTAATGAAGGATCATGGTTTTCAAAATAATTTACTGCCTCGTCATCAAGAGATTTTATTTTCCCCTCATAAACTGCATAAGCTACCATTAATCCTAAATAGCTTTTTCTTGCGGAAGCGACATTGAACTGTGAAGATATGGTTACTTTTTTACTAGTAGGAGTATTTGAATGCGTTCCACTATAATGCTCTAGTACAATCTTATTATCTTTCATAATACAAAGTGCTGCCGTAGAACTTTGATTGGTCTCTTTAATGCTTTCTACCCATGAAATTAATTTTTCATATTTGTACAAATAAATATCCCCCTAAAACATATAAAAATGACAGCATGAAAGAAAAGCGTTAACACAACATAAACTGGTATTTACACTTTTCTTTCATGTGAAATATTATTCTGTACTTAAATAAACCACCAGTTCCAGCAATTAGAACAGCTGAAACAACCAACGCAGCCAACGCAACCTACACAACCGCCGCAACGTCCGCCGCCACAACCACCACAGCGACCGCCACAGCCACCACAACGTCCGCCACAACCACCGCATCCGCCACAACGACGTGCATCGTCTTGAATGTAATAATATGGATATTGATTTTGTTGCTGATCCCAATAAACAACATTACCAGGTTGATAATCATTAAGGTTTAACGCTTGTAGTTCTTGTTGAAACTCATTCATTATGAAACCCTCCATTTACAAATGTGAATTCCGTCCAAATTTTCAAGTTTATTTACTTTTAAAAATAAAGTAGAAATAAGGCTATAGACTAAATGCGTACATCAACAAAATATGACTTTACACTAGGTGATGTACCTTGTTTATGAGCCTATTTTCTTTATATTCTTTTAGTGGACGGAATTAATATAAATAGAGACGATTAAAAGTTACTAATCCAGCAAGTTAATAGTTCATCACTTAATTTTCTTTCTAGTAATTCTTTTACTGAAGGTGTTGGCGTTATTGTATAGGAGTTTATATTTTCTTTATTAAAATCAATCCAGTGAAATGCTAAATGGGACTCTTTAGATATTGGAGTGGAATCGGGTTTTAACTCATTTGAATCTATTTCAAAAATGTGGTTAATTTCATGGTGGAGCATTTCTTTGGCTTGCCATTGATTTTCTATGACGCCTAAAAATTGTTTTATACTGCAAGTTACTCCAAGTTCTTCTCGCAACTCTCTTATTAGTGCTTTCTCTGCTGATTCCCCAATTTCAACATGGCCACCGGGTAAAAAATAATGATGTCCTATGTATTCAGCAACTAGTAATTTTTCATCTTTTATCATGATAGCTCGTACAATATGATGGAATTTACTTTTCATTTTGTATTCCTCCTAATCATTCACTTTATACTTGCTCGAAAATTTTTATTTAAATAACATTTTACATGTTCTCGTTTACAATTTAATTAAAACTAATAATCTTGATAAACGATTCTAAAAAAGAGTATGTTTATGAAAATAAATCATCGAAACATACTCTTAATATTTTTAGCTGATTCATTTTTTTACAATAAGGTTTGTATTCTTTGCGGCCTCAAAATCGAAGCCGTGGCTAAAGTATGCAATCACTACTTTTCCCTAAGCAAATCTATTCTCTATTTCAAATTTACCTGCCTGTACAAATTTTAGACTCTTAACGAACCACGAAAGCCTCTTGCGGCATAGTAAGATTCTGCCCCATTGTGATATACAAAGACGTGTCCAAAGCGATAATCGCAAAAAAGGGCACCACCAAGTTCTCTAATATCAGAAGGTGTTTGCACCCAACTCGATGTCTTCAAATCGAAATTCCCAAGATTTTGCAACGCCCGATATTCTTCTTCCGTTAATAGTTCAATGCCCATAGTAGTTGCCATATCGATAGCGTTATTTTCTGGTTTATGTTTCTTTCTTGATTCTAGCGCTTCAAGATCATAACAAACACTTCTACGACCTTTAGGACTTTCTGCTGAACAATCATAAAAAATGTATTCGCTTTTTTCTTTATCAAAATCAACAACATCAGGTTCTCCGCCAGTTCTTTCCATTTCATTAAGCGACCACAACTTTTCAGTATTAGCATCCAGATTTGATTGAACATTAGCCCATTCTAGCCCTTTATGACGGTTCATGTTATTCTCAAAACGATCTTTCAATGTTTGTAGTAATTCTTCACGTTGCTCTATTGACAACTCTTTTTTATTGCTCTCTTTCATATTAGTTCCTCCCTTGATGTCTTTATTAATGATAGTTTAAGTATATATAAATACTGTTTTATAATAAAATGTTTAAATAATTGCGTGAATTCAATTTGCGATAATTTATATGAATTAGTACAACCAATTCTCCACAATATGGCCCTTTAACGGAACAACTTATTGTTTCTAAACAGTTTCTTAATCGATCTTTCAATTCTAGATGTCCTTTACCTTTTCACAATAAATACACGATATAACTTTATTCAAAATCGCACATCTTTAATTCAACAACAATAAGCGATATACTTCCTCACCGTCATATACATTTCCTAATGATTTAAAACCATAACATTCATATAGTTTCTTTGCAGAAATATTATCTTTATGGACAGTTAATCTAATTTCCTCACACTCTTTAAAGTTATTTTTTATTAAGTTAATGATTTCCTTTAATGCTGCTTTTCCATATCCTTTTCCTTGCTCTTTTTCATCAACGATAAATCCGTTAATCCAGTACATATCTGTTGACTCACGTACAAAAGCATGCATAATAAAACCGACTATAAGGTCACCATCATATATAGCGAATGGAATATATTCGACATTTTCACCATCTGGTTTTATGTATACTTTAGCAAGTGATACTGCCACTGCCGGAACAAATTGCATTTGATTTTCTTTAACTCGTAACTTTAATACGTCTTCCCAATTTTCTCTCGTAACAATTTTTAATTGGACGTTCACTATTTTAAGCTCCTTTAAAAAGAGAATTTATCTTTTATATTCAACGGAGTGAAATAATTCCCTTTTTCGACATCACCTTATAACATGATTTTCATAAAATCCTGAATAAATTTTTCCTCATCTAATTGTAACGCTATACGCGCCCCTTCAGATTTAGAGTGTGGGCGAAAATCAGCAAAAGTTTGTCCCTTCGTTTCGCCACATATATCTACAGTCACTGTTCGGGATGTATAATTTAAAAATGTAGGATTCACTAAACCGCTTATAGCAAGTACATCGTGTAATAATGGCCCTTCAATAGATGGATTGAGCTTTTGGTATGCTGATAAATAATAATCGTACATGGGTTTCATAATCGGTTTAAATGGATTTTTTGTATTAGCTAAAATATAACTAAATACATTTGGGGTTAAAACTGTTTTATTTGTTACATTTAAAGGGAATAACGTTAAATTTTCCGCTTGCTGAAACACAATTTGACTGGCTATAGGATCTCCGTACACGTTTGCCTCTGCTAATGGAGTAACATTCCCTGCTTCTAAAAAGACACCACCCATAAAATAAATCCCTTTTACATTTAACATCAAGTCGTTCCATAAATTAAACGCAATTGCTAAAGAGGTAGATCTTCCTACATCGACAATTGTTAAATCTTCTCCATACTTTACAAGAATCGCAGCAATACTGCCAAAATTGTATATCGGAATGGATAACACACTTTCCGGTACATGTATGGGTCCTAATCCTTCTGGTCCATGAATTTCAGGGTAATACATTGTAATTTCATTTGTAAGTGGCTTTGTTGCCCCGCTAATTACAGGAATATCTTGTCTGTTTGCTAACTGTAAAATATATGCGGCATTATGAGTGGCATGTATATGTTCAACATTTCCATATCCAGTTACGATACCAACAATTTCAATTTCAGGATGCAGTAAGCCATACATAATTGCAAACGAATCATCAATACCTGGGTCTCCAAAAAATAAAACCTTCTCCAAGAAATGCACTCCTTTCATAGGTAAGATAATTATGTATATGTGGAAAAAATTTAAATCTATACAATTCTAAGCAAATATTAATGGTGAGTAGTGTGTCGATAAAAAAGAACTAGTATTATACTAGTTCTTACTCTGGTGATCATCTAACAGTATAATTTAATTCCGTACAAATGCTGGACTAGTGCATTTTAATATAGATATTTCCCGTTATATCTATATTAAAAATCCCATATTATTTCAATATTGTTACTTTCAAATTGCAACTACTCGCAGAAGTGTCTTACCATACTTTTTCGCTCTCGATTTGCTTATATTTATCTTTTTTAAATGTTAAATGAGCAATCACAACTCCAAGTATAGTAACTATCCCTCCAACAATCGAAACAAAGGTTGGTACCTCGCCTAACCATATCCAAGCAATAACACAAGCAGTTACTGGTGTTAAATATAGAGAACTTGTTGCCTCAGAAGCACCGGAATGGGATGTAATATACGCTAATGCAATATACGGCAGTACTGTCGGAAACACACCTAAATATATTACACTCAAAGTAGTTCCAATAGGAGCTGCTACAATTTCTTCATAAATCCCTGGCAAAAAAATAAGCATAAATACAGTACCAGACCAAATTGTATATATTATAAATGGCAAGAAACCGTACTTTTTTAAATATGGTTTTTGAAAAACGAAAAATAGACTTTCTGAAATTGCAGCTAATAATATTAGTAATACCCCACTATTCGAATGAACAGCATCTCCTTGACTTAATGATAAAAAAGCTATTCCTACCAAACTAATTACACCACCGATCCAACCATTTAATTTCATTTTTTCATTCAAAAAAACAGAAGCAAGAATTGCTGTTAATATCGGTGTTACTGAAACAATGAAACTAGCAGGTCCAGCATTCACACTCTTTTCACCGTAGTTTAGTGCAATATGATAAATCGTAAATCCCAAAGCGCCAAATATAAAAATTACTGGAATATCTTTTAAATCAGGTAACCGTAATTTGTATATAAGTGAAAACAGAAGAAGAATCAAAGAAGCAATTAGTAATCGTAGCAAAGTAAGGTGTTCAGGCGTATAAGCTTCAAGCCCCATCCGAATTCCTGGAAAAGCTGTTCCCCATATAAGAATCGTAAAAGCATGAGCACATACAATATGAGGATTCCATTTTTTATTGTACATATTTTCTCTCCCTCTCCAATAAATCAGCTATTTTCTAATTACCAATTATTTCTTTTCATCATATTTAATAGTTGATAGAATGTCTTCAACCAGTTATTCCTGGAAAAAACCAACCACTTTGCATTTTTAAAATGAATGAGGGAGTTTTTAATATGTCTACTGATAAAAAGCTGCCTAAATATCGGCAGATAATAGACCATATGAAAGAAAAAATCGAATACGGAGAATGGCCGATTGGAAGTAAGATTCCTAGTCAGCGGCAGTTAGCAAAATTATTTCATGTAAATCGTAGTACTGTAATAACCGCACTAGAAGAACTTATGGCAGATGGCTTAATTCAAGGGCAAATCGGAGTAGGAACAATTGTAAAGAATAATACATGGTCATTATTAGCGACTAATCCCCCGCCCGATTGGAGTGAATATGTAAAGGCTGGTATTCATAAGCCAAGCAAATTAATGGTACGAGAAATAAATGAGGCAGAAGCAAATAACAAACTTATCCATCTTAGTAAAGGTGAACTTGCACCTCATCTTTTCCCGTTAGAAACTATGCAATTCATTATGCGAAACGTATGTGAGGAACTAGATTATTTTGGATACGAGGAACAAAAAGGATATTTGCCTTTACGTGAAGCAATAAGTAATTATGTAAAATCATTTGGAATAAATACATCACCAAGTTCTATATTAATAGTCTCTGGTGCATTACAGGCATTACAATTAATATCAATCGGTCTATTACATAGAGAATCAACTGTATTACTTGAACAACCTTCTTACTTATATTCGCTTCACGTATTTCAATCAGCTAATATTCACCTTGCTGGAATACATATGGATCAACAGGGCATTTTCCCTAATGACTTGTTAAGACGAATTAAATATAGTCAAAAGAAAAATATTTTATATTCGATACCTTGCTTTCAAAACCCAACGGGGATATTAATGTCCAAAGAGCGACGAAAAGAGATACTAAAAGTTTGCGAAAAAGAACAATTGCCTATCATTGAAGATGATATTTACCGTGAGTTATGGATGGATGAACTACCGCCGCCTCCTTTAAAGTCGATGGATAAACATGGACATGTTTTATATATCGGTAGTTTATCTAAAACACTTAGCCCAGGACTTAGGATTGGTTGGATTATCGGACCAGAGCCTGTTATTGAGAGTTTGTCAGACATAAAAATGCAAACTGACTATGGATCAAGTTCTTTATCACAAAGAGTTGCTGCAGAATGGTTGAGTAAAGGATTTTATGAAGAACACGTTGCGAACGTACGGATCCAACTGAAAGAGCGCAGACGAATGATGTTACAAGCTTTAGACAAGTATTGTGCAGATATTGCTACATGGGATATTCCAAGTGGCGGATTTTTTATATGGCTAACGGTTGTACCTAACATTCCAATGAAAAAACTGTTTTCAGAAGCACTATCAAAGGGAGTTCTTTTAAACCCAGGACGTATTTATGAAGAAGAATCGGATCAGTGCATACGCTTATCGTATGGATATGCTTCCCCTGAACAAATTACTCAAGGTATTTATATATTAAGTAATTTGATTCGTAAGTTAATGGCATAATAAAAATCCTCTTTTATATAAAGAGGATTTTTATGTGTACCTTATTTACCACAATCTCATTTCCTGTCCTAATAAAATAAGTTCTTCATAAGGATCTCCGTCAATTTTTAATACTTGTGCAAAAGCTGGTTCTGTTTTTATGCCTTGTTCTTTTAATTGGATGATTTTTTTTCTAATATGGGGATGCTGTATTAATAGCATGTGCTCCACTATCATATGTTTATATGCATTTTGGTTACGCACTGGCCGCGGTTGACCAAATAATTCAAATTCAAAACCTTCAAATTGAAAAGTTGCCTTTATTGTTAAGATATTTCCAATGTTTTTCTTTTTCATTTCAAATCCTTCATATGAACCATACAAAGATCTAATTTCCTGTTCAAAAACATCATAATCATGTACTTCCATTACAATATCCAAGTCAGAGTGAAGGGTATCAATTCTAATAGGGATTGTCCCGCAAAGTACAGGACTATACAAAGCTAAATCCGCCATTATGTTTAGTTTATTCATAACTTCGTAAACTTTTTGTTGTTTATCGTTCCCAGATTGTAAGTATGTGATAGATGTAAACATAGAAGCCTCTCCTTCATTTAACGTAATACTCATCTCACTAAATTTGAGAAAAAATTTAATCATTTCATTTTGTTCTAGGAGTACCTTTATTTCAATATATTAAGGCGAACTAACTATATTTTTCAACTTTTCTCCTATACTGCAATACTATAAAAATAAAAAAGGAGGAACTTTTATGAGCATTTTCAACATTCTTTTGACCATACACATATTATTTGGAACCATATGTTTAATTACTGGTATTGTAGCGATGGTTGCTCAAAAAAAGAAAGGAAAACACACGGAATGGGGCGAAATATATCATGCATCTTATGTTGTCATAACCCTGACGGCAATTATATTGGCCATTATAAAGTGGGATGAAATCGCATATTTATTTTATGTAGCAATTTTCTCTTATTCATTTGCGATTTATGGCTACCTTGCAAGAAAAAAGCGTTGGAAAAATTGGATTCGCCACCATATTAGAGGTATGTTAGGCTCCTATATCGGTGCTGTAACCGCACTTTTAGTAAACGTCGGAATTCATATTCCAATTATTAATTTACTGCCGCCTATATGGTTTTGGTTTTTACCTACCTTAATTGGCATTCCTCTCGTAGCCAGTGTATCAAAAAAATATAAAAAACAGAGGAAGAATTAGTTGCATTTTGATTACTTTCTGAGTAATCTTATGAAAAATTATGCTTAATACAGCAAATAGTATGATTATTTCGATTCCATATTTCCTATGATATAATAGGTTATATTGTTTTTTACCATCTAAATTAAATATAGGAGGATTTTAATGATACTATCACAAGATAAAAACATTAAACTAGTGATACATGCAATTACTTTATTATCTTTCTTGGCCTTTTTCCTCTTTGGTAATACACTTTTCTTTATACCGCTCATACTTTATTTCGTTTTCAAATCACAAAGTATAAAAGAGATGAATCTAGAATCAGCCCTTTTCCAATTTGGAGTATGGCTCGCTGTATTTCTTTGGAACTTCGTAGTAATCCGTACGATCATGCTTTCCTTATTACACATTGACTTGAGTACAAATTCCTTATTTGTTATTTTCGGAACAATTCCACTATATATAATACTTTTAGCCGCCGTAATTTTAGGACCACTTAAAGGGATTTTATATGAATTACAAAATAAAGAATTTCATTATCCTATTGTTTCACGATGGGTGCATAGAACTAAATAAAAAGAATCCAATATTTTTATTGGATTCTTTTTGTTTTCTCTTTTGCATAGTTATTTAAACTTCAGCTCAATGTATTCAATTATGTTACCATCAGGAAAACAGCCGTACATCATTTCCTATCGGGTAATTCTTTTTATTTATGATTTTTCAAATCCAATATTGAATGTAAACGATCCGGATAATTAGTAAACATGCCGTCTACACCCCATACTAGTAACTTTTTCATATCTTTTTCATTATCTACTGTAAATGGATGAACTTCTAATCCATAATTCTTTATTTTTTTTACGTAGGCTGCATCAATATATTTGTAATTCATACCAAGACCTATGCAGTATGCTTTATACTTTTCTATTTCTGATTCTGTTAATTGAACTGCTTTTTTATATGATAATAATTGTACTAGCGGTATATTGGCATTTAAACTATGAATCTTTCGCAGACTTTCTTCACTGAATGATTGAATAATAACTTTATCATTTATTTGGTAGTGATTAATAATTTCTAATAGTTTTTCTTCCATTCCAGGATATTCATCTGGCGATTTTGTTTCGATATAATAGTTAGCATTATGTCCAAACGTTTCAATAATTGCTTCTAGTGTTGGAACTGTAGCATCTTCAAATTCTTTCTTTGCTAAATTGGAATGCTTTTTATTGAAAAAAGATCTTGCATTTAGTTTCTTTATTTCTTCTAATGTATGTTCTTTAACTAATCCCACACCGTTTGTTGTACGGTTTAATGTTTCATCATGCATAGCTATTAAATGTCCATCTTTTGTCATTTGGAGATCTATTTCTATATAGTCACCTTTTAATTGTTGTCCTAATGTATAAGCCACTATTGTATGTTCTGGTGCATATGCAGAAGCACCTCTATGCGCAATGTTTTTTATATGATTTGATTGATTAGTAGCTTTTATATAACTATGTTCATTTACTTGTTGAAAAACAAAGATGCTTATTACTGTGAAGAAACAAATGATTGTAATTATAGATGTTTTTTTCATAACGGTATGTTAACTCCTATATTTAAAACAATTGGACTTGGATGATTTACTCAAATAAATGCCGATTTTCAAAAACAGTCATTTGTCCTACAACTTGAAAGCCGGATTTTTTATAAATATTTATTCCATCAGGTGAAGCTTGTAATACGCAATACGTATTTTTTAGTTGTTTAGCTTCTTGCAGCAAGAAATTAAACATAGTAGAGCCGAATCCTTGTCCTCTCATTTCTTCTTTAGTCGCAATATCATAAATACCGACACTATCTTTCGTACATACTAAAGAGCCAACAGATACTACCTCACCTTTATAAAGACCTAGGTATAGTTTCATGTCATCGCTATTCCATAAATCTAAAGAAGAGATTTGATTATAGTATGATTGAACATTAGAGCCTTCCGCTGATGTACCGAATAAAGCCGCTAATGTTTCGCCAAATTTTTGTATTTGTACCGGCGAAGTTGCTTTTTGTATTGTAAAACCTGCTGGTATGTCTATTGTAGGAAGAATTGTTTGTAAATCTGCAACCATTGCAATATTATTTTCTGCTTCTATTAATCTAAGTTTTAGTAAATCGTTCTTAAGTGTATTCTCTCGCTTTGCATCCCAACACCAAACACTCATAGGGAACCCTTTTTGATTAAAGTGTTCTATCTCCGCACATAATTCTTCGTTTCCTTCCGTTAAGTTGTTGTTTAACAAAGTAATTATATTAAATGTATCTGTAGGTAAACCACAGTTAACGGCAATATAATCCTTCGTTTTCTTTACACTCATCCCTTGCACATGACGAGCAACATATGAAGTTTTGTATATAAAATTATCTATAAGTAACTTTTGATAATTCATCAATTATGCTCCTTTTAAAAAATAGTAATTAAATAACACCTATTTTAAATATAACATATAAGAAATTTCACTTAATCAATGATATTCCCCTTTGTAACCCCTTTATATCACACGATGTAGCATAATAAGAATTAAAAATGATATAACATTGTCGGAATGAAAAAAGTGGTATATAATAAATATTAACATTACTAGTAATTATTTTAGGTATTCCTAGAATAAAGGAGCGATACATATGAAAATTACTATTTATTTCGGAAGTCATGAAGATCAAGATGTTCGTACTATGGACTGTCATTTAGATGTAGAAGATACAGAAGAGATTGTATCTGTATCTTAATATAAATAATGGGATGAAACCTCTTCCCTGCAACGTTTAAGGCACCTTTTATAGGTGTCTTTTTTATTGTTTTTTCGTCAAAAACCCTTTACTTTAGAGCGTTTTAATAGTAAAATATAAATATACGAACAAACGTTCTTTTTATTTTAATTGTACATGAAGGGATGATTTTAACAATGACTCAAGCAAAGCGCAGAGGAAGAAAAAAGCAAACACCTATTATTTCAAATACAGGCTTTATCGGCTCTGTCTTTATTGATACATTGGAGTTACAAAAGAAATCCTATTATTTCGCTCGTAAAAAACTTCAAATTGTGCATCACGTACTAGATGGTCTATCTGGAGCAACGAGTGCATTATTTAAAGAACATAATATCGCTGCATACATGTCATGTGTGTATTTACATAAACAAAAGAAAATTGGCTTCGTTCTTTCAACAAAACCATTTGAAGAAAGTGATGGCGTTGCGTACTTTATAAATTATTTAATTGAAAAGAATTTTTACGGTGACGAGGAAGTAGAATATCAAGAAGTGTTTAATACAGGTTTTATTGGTGTAGTATTCGCGGATTTATCTAGTATAGATCGCTTTAATTTTGAGTTTGAAATGGGTATGTTAACGAAATTAATGAAAGATATGATTATTCCGGTTAAAGAGCTCTTTTTACGCCACAATGTACCAGCATACATCTCTACTTCTCATTTAGAGGAACAAAACAAATTAGGTTTCGTTCTATCTGTAAAGCCGTACGATGAACGCGCTGAAGCAGATTTATACTTTGAAACATACTTAAAAGAACGAGGATTATTTATTGGTGATGAAGAGGATGATATTGATAAGATTGTTATTAGAAAGACGGCTGAATTACGATAGAAAAGCGCAGGATGTGGATCCTGTGCTTTTTAAACATTTAACAATATCACTTAGCTACGCAAAACACTATAATCTTTTGAATGAATTTCTAAATTCAACTTATTTGAGTAAGCTTTATTCAAAATAAGAAATACTATCCCTCCTGCAATTGGAAGCATGTAGGCTGGAATATAATTTAATAATAGACCTGATAATGCTAGTGCTATTGGCTGCATCATTTTACCTATACTTAATCCAATACTGAGCACTCTTCCCCTATATTCATCGGGAATCTCTTTTTGCATGAAATAAGTTAAAGGAATATCAATTAGTGCTATCATTAGCCCTAAAAAGAACATAATAATGCAATACGTAGTAACGTATACAAAATTATCTACTTCAATACTTTTGAATAAAATTGGAATCCCTAAAATTATCATAAAAATTGCCAACATAAAACTTGATTTTTTTAAAAGATAGGAATAAGAAAAACGATCAGTTATCTTTTTTACTAATATTGCACCAACTATCATTCCTACTGGAAAAGTCCCATGAATCATGCCAAATTGCTTCGAACTAAGATTCAGAACTGTGTTTATTATGTATGGTAATGGGACGATTACAGCAAAACCTAGGAAGAAATTAAGTGAAGTTAAAATACGAAACGTATTTTTTAAGCTTTCCCTTTCAATTAAGTAAGAAAACCCCTCTTTTATATCTTTAATAAAATTAATTTCTCTTTTTGAACATCCATTTTTTATGTTGTACTCGAACAATTTAAAGTGAATAAACAATATGGATATGCCCGAAAGAATAAATGAAATACCATTTATAATTATAAAAGTTTTTATATCTAATACAGCAAAAATGATGCCACCTAACATAGGACCGAGAATCAAAGATACAGAATCGATAATTTTACTTATAGCGTTAATACTCATTAGCTTCTCTTTAGAGATGATATTTGGTTTTGCGGCTTCTAATCCTATTCCGAAGAATGTTGTAAATACCGACATAAGAAAGGTAGTAGCATAAATGATGAATAAGTTTAATCCATAATTGCTGCTTACTATATAAACAGCAATTAACAAGCATCCATTTAGTAGATCCATACAAATAACCAGCTTCTTTTTATCAACCTTATCTGCGATTACGCCGGCAAATGGATTCATAACAATCATTGGAATCGTTCCTAAAATGAGTGTAATTGCGAAATTTAATGCTGATCCGGTTATTTGTAAAACATATAATCCTAATGCGAAACTATAAATAGAGCTACCAAATATTGATACTGTTTTCCCAATTACATAGAGACAAATATTTCTTAGTTCTTGATTGCTTTTTTCATTTTGTAAATGTATTCGTAAACTCTCCATAACTTTTCCCTCCCACTTAACTTTGTATTACGTATAGTGTAAGTTCTTGGGTCAACCCAATATCAATATGCTAGTATTAAAAACTTTTAAAAGAAAAATTAAAAAAGATGGGGTTAACCCCATCTTTTTCCGAAAAATGAATATGTATAAATTTCTTCTCCTTGAACAAAGAAATCCTCGTATTTTCCTCCTCGTTCTATATATTCTGAAGTTCTTTCATCAATGGAATGAAACTGTAGTTTTTGAATTTCTCCCTTAACTTTTGAAGAGGTAAAATTCTCTCGTAATCTAGTTGGTATATGACTATTTATGCTGAAATTTTTAAATAAAATAAATGAGCTTAGCATATAACACTCTGGTTTAAAAAGTGGATTTAATTCATGCAACAAAAAGTTTTCATACTCAAAACTATAATTACTTGTACCAGACTGATCAATTACAATATCAGCAGAATAATTTTGAATAGGTATGTTTAAAAAATCGGCACAGATAAATATAATGTTTCTTTTAGGGTTTCTTTTTTCAATTACATCTTTTAAAAATATAAGTTTATTCAAATCTCGATCAACAGCAATATATAAGCAATCCTCTGGCAGCTCTTCATAAATATTTCGTAAAAAGAATCCAAGACCCGATCCTATATCAAGTATTACCTTGTCATTTAAATCTAGTTGTTTTAGTTTCTTTTTCGCCCATTCTCCTACTCTATGTATATTCTCCAAATAAGAAGAATCAGTTTCATGGATATAATTTGAAATAGGATCTTCAAAAGAAGCCCTGTCAGACGTTTCAAACGATTTACCTGCTGTTAAAATCCCTGAATTAATAACATACTCTGCGCCGCAATTACAAGTTAATTTCCCCTCCGTAATTTGATTGCTATTAATAATTCCATCTTGAAGAATTAAATGTCCGCTACACTTAAAACATGTAAGAAAATTAAGTACCCTTAAATCTATCCCTAAAATTGAATTAGAAATCTGAGTTGTTAGAGATAAATCATTTAACACTGCCTTTAATTTATCTCTTCTTTCCTTTAAATTTTTTATTTCATGTTCCACCTTTTCATATTTCAATTTAAATAAAGATTGGTAAAAAGTATCTTTTTCATAATTTATAGATTTTGCTAAACTTTTATAAAGAAAAAGTTCTTTAATTTCATTCAAACTAAATCCTAGCCATTTGTACTCTAATATAAGCTCTACATCCTTTTGACAATACTCATCAAAAAAATAATGGCCACCCTTCTTTTCGGGGATAATTAGCCCGAGATCCATATAATGTCTAATCGCATCTATACTTAAATTATTTTTTTCTCCAAATTTACCGATTTTCATAATATCACTACCATTTTAGTATTTGTTTATAAATACTTCTTTTCTAATAGTAGGAAATCCTTTTATCTATCTATACATAATTATCTAGTATGGGGTAGATTCAATGAATACTTCATATTTGTTGTAGAAAAAATAAAAAACCCGCGAATTATTCGCGGGTTTTCCTCTTAATAACTAATTGCTATTGTTCCTTCACCTGCATGGACAGCAAATGAAATTGGCAATGGATAAAGCTTGAAATCCATTTCAGGGAATGCTTGTTTAATATCTGAAATCCATTCTTCAGCTCCATCTTTATCGTTAGCATAGAACATATGAAGTACTTTTGGTAATTCTTTTTCAAGCTCATTTTTAATGTATTCTCTACATTTTTGGATTTTACGCACTTTCTTTTCAAGTAAAAGTTCTCCGCCTTTTACTTCTAAGATTAAGTTGACACTTAATAAACTTCCAAGTAAAAATTGAACTCCCTTTACTCGACCACTTGCATACAAACCTTTTAAGCTTTTTGGAAATACATAAAAAGGCCTTCTTTTTTCATCTACTAATGTTTTATGTATATCTTGTAAAGTCATACCATCATTGTATAACGTTTTAGCTTTTCTCAAAAGTTCATCCATTGGATAACTTGTCGTTTCACTATCTAATACAGTTAAAGGGAAACCTGCCATATCAGCAGCTAATTTCATATTTTGATAGGTCCCACTTACTTTTCCGCTAATAGCAACTGCAAAGCCTTCTTCATATTCTTCTTTGCATTTAGTAAATAATTCTACCATTTCCCCTATGTTAGGTTGCGAAGTAGTAACGGTTCTTCCGTCATTTAACGCTTCATAAAGACGTTTATGAACTCCTTCTTCACAATCCTTATAAGACACTCCATCAATAATAACTTCAATTGGGATAACAAAGTTATCACCATCTGTTGTAAAACTCGCAGTTGTACTATCAGTAAACCAAGCAACACGCTTCATGTTGTTCCTCCCTTATTCTGTTCCTCTTTTCTGACTTTTCTATATATTTATCTTACGAAAAGAGAATATCCCCTGTAATAGTAACAGGACTTTATTATTTTGGCTATAGTAGATGTATAATAAATGTGAATGTTTTTTGTCTATTTATCAAAAAAAAAGAAAACCACAAAATTTTCCGGCCTTCTTTTAACATTACATTACTTAAATGTTTCGTTATCTAAAATAACAACATAATCATTCGTCATTCGCCCCGCTTCTTTCGTATAACTGACAAGCCGCTGGATGTTATCACAGCAAATCTTTGCTCCCCATACGAGTAACGGTACACCAATAAAATCAATATGAAATCTTCTAGAAAACAAACCGCCTAAAGTCATTGGCAATGGAACTGTTGGTGATGTATTAGAAAAAATAATCTTATCATGGTTTTGATAATGTTTTTGCAAAATCTCTCCTAAATGCTTCATCGCAGGTACAACGACCTTTGATGCCCCGCAGCCAATTGTATATACGGGATTCCCATATTCATCTTGTCCATGAAAAATAATTTTCCCCATATCTTCTGTTTTCAATTTATTAAAGTACTCCACATTTAAAATTTCTTCTTTCGTTAACTTCCGATCAGTTGGTAATTTATTTAAATGATAAGCTGCAGCTAGCGAGGTTGTATGCGTTCCACCGAAATCTGTGTAAATGAATATCATATTATCATCCCTTGTTGTAAAAGTTCAATATTATTTAGTATTACCGTTCACAGCGTTGTTAAACAAGGGACGAATGTATTTACGCTTTTTGTGTTAATTCATTATATTTTTTCCAAATATAATAGCGTCTACTAATTACAGTACCTAATGTGATACATAAAAAGGCATTCGTTACAGCTATTAATGTGTGGTGAGTACTGCCAGGAAACATACTTTGCTTAATCAAAACCTTTGCACTTAAAATAACAAGTAGAATAATTGTACTTAACCAATTTCCTTTTCGTAATACATGACCTGTTTCACTATCTAATCGAAATGTTAAAGCTTTTCCCCTAATAACTCCAAGACCCAATCCAATTCCGAGCATTGCAACGAATAGTAGTACGTGCAATATATTTAATTGTCCCATATGAATAATGGACTGGATTGTTACAAAGCACAGCAAAGCCGGAATGAGCCAAATACGATTAATATTCACTTTGTATTCCTTACCTTGCATTAATACAATTATAAGAATAACAAGTAGAGTAACAAATAGAATATCCATTTAGAGTCCTCCTATATACTTGTTTACCTTTGAAAATTATATTCGTCGCTGTTCATACCATACTTGAAATACGATAGTTACTTTAATTTGTAAAATATGGAATATGATTCCCCATCAGCCTTAAGTGTTATTTATAAAAGTAAAAAGACGTACTTTTTACTCGTACGTCTTAAGTACCTTTATTCAAAACAAGGATATTCATGAACTCTTTTAACTTTTTCAAAAAGTTTTTTCTAGTTCTTTCATTATTTTTTCAGGTCCTGCCCCTTTATTTGAAGGAATAACTAATGTAATTCCTAAGTCTGGATAAACAGCCGAGCGAAAACTCACACCTGGATCATATCCCATTACATGGTATTTAAAAATGTTGTCTTGCCTTTTCTCGATCCATATGCCATATCCATAAGATTGACTATTATTTACAAGAATATGAGGGGCTAAAAGTATGTTCGTATATTCTTGGCTCAATAATTTATTGCTAAATAATGCTTCCCAGAATTTCAACATATCTGGAGAGGTAATATAAGCACCTCCATCAGCACCTCCCTTTATAGGGATAGAGTATGCATTTGTTCTCCATTTTTGATTATTTACATCTTTTATATATCCGAGAGCTGTATGTTTTGGTAAATTATCAAAAGAGAAATAGCCGGAATCATTCATGCCAACTGGAACAAATATGTTTTTTTCTATATATTCCGTAAATTTAAGCCCTGTCTGTTGTTCTATAATTAATCCAAGTATGATAAAACCTGCGTTATTATAGTGAAACTTACTTCCTGGTGCAAACATCATATTACCATTTTGGAATAATGGTAAAAAATCTCTTAAACTTTTTAAAAGATACATAGGTGTTTGTTTCCAAAGATCCTCGAAGTTATCCATAATACTTTCATCAAAATAATCTGGAATACCAGAGCTATGTGTTAAAAGTTGATGAATTGTAATGTCTTTATCAAAATTCGGAAATTCAATACGCAAACAATCTTTGAGTTTTGTATGAAAGGATAGCACACCTCTTTCAACAAGTTGGCAAATACCGATAGAAGTGAATAATTTACATCCTGAAGCGATTCCGAATCTTGTTTGTAGAGTATTATATATACCGTCACTTCGATTTGCGTAGCCAAACGCCTCTTCATAGACTAAGTCTTTTTCTTTTTTCACTAAAACTACCCCAGAAAAATCTAATTTCTGGTGCAATTCTTTTACAATTTTCTCGATTTCATCTTTTATTTTTATCACGACAACCACCCTTGTCTTTCAATATTGTTCGTTCTCCTTATTATTTTTCAATATAAAGGGGAATAAAACCTCTTATTGAATGCCACAAAGATGCTAAAATCATTTCGAATCTATTGATTCAGTTGAATATATCCTAGACTTCGACGGCAATAAAGTAAACAAACACAATATGATAGTAGTAAGTAGCATTACAACTACTCCTACAATGACTATAAACTGAATGGAACTAAATTGAGTTACTACTCCGAACAGTATCGTTGTAAAAATTGTTATGACTGCAATAACAAGCCCGTATATACTCCCAATCCGTCCCATTATATGAACAGGAACATTATTTTGATAAAATGTGTAAAACCCTGTATTTGCATATGCCATAGAGAAAGATAGAATAAAGAATCCAATAGCAGCTATTAAAAACTCACTTGAAAAAGCATAAATCAAATATCCGATTGCAATGAATAATGATCCTATTCCAATTAGAAATGAAGGTGCTAATTTTTTTGATAAAATTGTATTTGTTATTGCTCCTAAAATAAAACCCGCACCAGCGGTACTAACTAAAAAGCCATACTCACTATCTGTTAACAATAAAACTTCTTTCGCAAATGATAATTCAAGTGAATCAATAGCGGTAGCTAATACCATCATCCCTTGAAATAAGAAGTAAACACAAACAATATACATAGATTTTTTACTAAAATTTAAAACTATGTTCCAATCTTTCTTTAATACAGTTAGTGAAAATTTATCATTGGATGTATTAGAATCGTATTTTTTATCAAGATCAGGTAAAAGTAATGTAATTAACCCTGATAACAGAAATGCTATAGCATTCATATATATAGCAAACTCTGGTGTACCAGTTATTAATAATATCCCCGCCACTGCTGGACCAATTAAAAATGCACCAGACCCTATTAAACTACGTAGTGAGTTGAAACGTTGTCTTTGTTCTACTGTAATTAATTTTGTCATATACGTCATAGCGGTTGGTTCATAAATCGCACTAGCCATGCTTATAAAAAATACTAAGAGATAGACAATCAAAAGGGATGGAAGCAAAGGTAAAATGACGATAAATACTGCTCGGTATATATCGAGGTGAATCATTAACTTTCGTTTATTTAAACGATCTATCATACTTCCCGACCAAGCGTTTGTAAATAAAGCAGCAAATGGTTTAATTACATATAAAGTAGCAACCGCTAAAGCTGAGCCACCCATATTATAGACAAGTACATTAAGTGCTATTAAGTAAATCCATGCACCTAAATTTGCAATACCCACTCCGGACAGTAGTAATAAAGGATATTTCCAATCTTTAAGTAATTTTTTCATTTTAGGCACCCGCTTTCTAAATTGTTTTAAACCAATAAAAAAACCCCACCCCCAAGACTTAAAGTCTTAGGGACGAGATTTATCATCGCGGTGCCACCCTAGTTTGTTAATATGTCACCATATTAACCTTATCAGGTACTGCATAACGCTTATACCTTAGCCCTATAACGGGAGCTCCCGTCACACCACCCCCTTTATTAAAGGTTCCGATGTGCTGCTCAGAGGCTTGATTCAATAAAGAATTTTTGCTCCTTTTCAGCTAAATGGAGCTCTCTGTGAAAAATTCATTTTATCTACTCTTCTCATCATCGCATGTAATTTTATCCATATTATCATATAGGTTATATATTGTAAATGATTAAAAAGAATAATCAGTTTTTTAGAAAAGTGAGCATCCGTTCTAATTTTGTAACTTGATTTTTTATTTATTTTTTTAATACGGTGCGTGAAATTACTTGTAACTCTAACAAAAAGAGCCTATTATACTATAGACTCTTACAAAAATCGATATTAATTTGTATTCGCTTCTGATAACGGTTCTAGCGGTGGTTCTAATTCTAGTTCTAAAGTATCACCCTCTTGTAAATCTTGTCCTTTTTCAATACTTTGACTCGTTACATAGCCCATACCTGCAGTTTTTAAATCTAATTTTAATAGCTTGGAGAAATACATAACATCACGCATTGACCAACCTTTAAGGTTAGGCATTTCCACATTATTTCCCACTAGAAATATGCGATCTCCTTCACTCATTACCTCGCCAGTCTGTGGAAATTGTCTTATTATTTTTCCTTCTCCTAATACTACCGGTTGAAGTTTCGCTTTTTCTGCAATATTTTTCACAGTATCCATCGTTTGATTTACATAATTTTGTACTTTTATTTCAGATTGCTTTGTTGCATCTGCCATTTGTTTTTCTGTATATGGTTTCACTTTTAAATATTCTAGACTATTTTTCATAACTGGTTTGAAAATTTCAGCAAGAGGCTGAGCACCGTATTCATTCCCCTTTAATTTAGGTTGCTTAATGGCTAAATATACGATTAATTGCGGATCATCAATTGGAGCCATTCCTAAGAATGAAAAAATATAATTATCTTTCCCTTCCATATATCGTCCATTTTCAGGATTCGGAATTTGCGCTGTCCCTGTTTTACCACCAATCGGATAGCCATCAATTTTATACATCGTTCCCGTTCCTTTAGATGATGTTATAACACGCTCCATTAAGTTCCTTACCTTATCTGCAGTTTCTTTTTTAATCGGATTCCCTATTTCTTTAGGTTGATTTTCCATAATAACTTGTTTATTTGTTGGATTTACAACCTTATCAACAATATAAGGTTGCATCATTTTCCCGTCATTTGCTATAGCTGTGGCCGCTTGTACGATTTGAATAGGAGTTACAGTTGAGCCTTGGCCGAAAGAGGTAGTAACTTGTTGAATTTGAGTATTTAATAATAATGTATTTTTACTTTCTCCAGGCAAATCTATCCCTGTTTTTTGATTGAAACCAAATTTATTCATATATTGCTTGAATTTATTTGGTTTCAGTAACTGGTCTTCTAAAATAGAAAAAGCAACGTTCGATGACCGTTCAAACCCTTCATCAAATGTAATTGAGCCCCATCCATAGCCACCATTATGATCTTTAATCTCAGCTGAACCAACTGCGTATTTTCCTGATTGGAAATATTCTTTCCCATTATATACACCTTCATTAATTGCAGCAGCTAATGTAAAAACTTTCATTGTAGACCCTGGTTCGAATGCATTCGCAATTGGATCGTTTAAAAAATATTCAATGTCTCCTTTGTTAGGATTATAACTAGGCTTACTAGACATTGCTAAAATCTTACCTGTTTTTGGATCCGCAATAATACCTACTAACATAGAAGGATCATAGTGTTGCGCAGCTTTATTCATCGCGTCTTCTAAAAAACTATTAATTTGTTTATCAAGCGTAAGGTATACGTTATTTCCATTTTTAGCAGGTTCTATTTTTCCTATATCATTTGTAAGTGGGATACCATTTCGTGAACCTACATATTTTACATTTCCGTTTGTAGAGCGTAAATATTTATCCAAACTTTCTTCAAGCCCAAACTTCCCCTCCGCATTACCTTTATCATCTGGTCTTGCAAAACCAAGTATATACGAGGCGAAGTCTTCATTTGGGTATACTCTGGCTTTTTCTGTTGTAAACGATACACCTGGTATTTTCAAATTTTTAAGTTCTTCCTTCGCTTCTCTAGATAAGTTACGTCCAATTTTACCAATTTCAACTTGCGTACGTCCTTCATGAAAATTTTTCATGATCTCCTCTTTATCAACTTCAAGCGCATCTGCTAAACGTTGTGCAGTATCTTCTTTATCTTTTAATTTATCTTTTCCTTTTAAGTTTACAACGATGCGATATGTCGTTGAGTCTTGGACTAATACTTTACCGTTTTGATCATAAATTGTCCCACGATTTGCCTCTAAAACTCCATTTTTGTTTTGTTGTTCCTTCGCAAGATCCTTTACATTAACATTATGCACGACTCCTACTGCTTGAATATAAAATATACGTAAAAGCATAGTAAGAAACAAAACAATAAAAGCAATCATCATATATCGAGCGCCTTTATTCGTTTGAAGTTTATGCATACTAATCTCCTTTCCTTTACAATGCATTAATGCGAAGATGCGCTACTAAATATGTTCTTTAATATAGTAGATACTATATTTTTCGAAGTTTTTTCACTAATTCCTCTATAACAATAAGAAAACCGGTTCTGTTGCTATTTGTTTTTTATTAATTTTGTATTTTTTAATATAAAATACGGTAAATGAAATTTAAGAATCTTCAAAAAAAAGAACCTACTTTTTGTAGGTTCTTAAGATTAAGCTATATGGTTATATTTCGCTAAAAATGGCACCCGTTTTGCTACTAGTGCATACATTTTGAAAATAAAACTTGCTAACGGTTCAAATATACGTGCGCTTTGCATCACTAATCCACTTGTAATAAATGTTAAGAACGCAGCACCAAGTATATCTAGAGGATAATGAACACCTACGTACATGCGTGATACACCAACTAATATTGCCCATATAAGCGCAATATATTTAAGTTTTTCTCCTCTTAGAATAAATACGAAAGCAATAGAAAATACAAGTACAGAATGATCACTTACAAATGATGAATCTGCTGCATGCGGTACTAATTGATTTACATGATACGTAATAAAAGGGCGCGGATGATAATATACCGCATGTACAAGAACATTTACTAATAATGCAATACTGACTGAAAGTGTTGTATATAATACTGTATATTGTTTTTTAATTGCATTCTCTTTCTTTCCATTATTGAACCATAGGATAAGCATGAATAGTATAGCGACATATGGAACACTATTTGTAATAGCGATCATTAGTGCATCTAATAGCTTGGATGATCCAGCAAAATTATTAACCCATTGAAATACTGTGTAATTCATATTACTCTCTCCTTATTATTTTTATTGCACTTTAAATAAAGATACAAGTGTTCTTGATTTACACAGTATACACTATCAATATGAAAATGGGCTTAAGCTTTTCTCATCAAATTCTCATTTTGCTACTATTCATTTGACATTTGTGTAACTATTTACAAGAGCTAAATATGTATAAAGGCTATAAAACATTTAAAATAGTATGGTAATCACTCTATGCATGAATAGAATACTTAACATGTTCATTTCAATATACTGTCAACGAAATCATATTTTCATTCCATACGAAGGGCAATATTACCGAATTGTTCTCCTTGCTGCATTCGATTTAAAGCTTGAATTGCTTCTTCTAATGGATATACTTTATCAATGATTGGTTTAATATTATATTCCTCTATAAAATGAATCATCTTATTAAATTCCTCACTGCTCCCCATTGATGTTCCCATAATATCGATTTGATTATAAAATAATGCTCGTAACGGTAATTCGATTTTATCTCCTGAACTTGCACCAAAGTTAACGATTCTTCCATTTGGTTTTAATATATCAAAATATTTTAAGAAAGTCGCCGGACCTATACTATCTATAATTAAATCCACTTTTTCTCCATGTAGGCACTCTTCCCAATTACCAGAACTATTAAAAGAAAAGTCTGCTCCATATTTTTCAGCAGCCTTTCTTTTGTCCTCTATCCTTGAAGTAACACTCACCTTTGCTCCAATTGCTTTAGCAAATAACATAGCATAAGTAGCTACACCACCGCCAATTCCCGGAATTAGGACATGTTCTTCAGGTTTTAATCTACCTTTTGTAAAAAGCGCTCTATATGCAGTTAATGCCGATAAAGATAAAACGCCAGATTCTTCCCACGTAAGATAGGATGGCTTTTCCACTACATTTTCTGCTGGTACAATAACATATTCAGCAAATGTTCCATCTGCTGGTCCACCTAGTACTTCAGGTAACTCTGGTATTTCATGAGTATTATTCCATCCAATACTAGGATTTATAATAACCTCTGTATGTAGTGCAATATTTGAAACTCCTTCTCCTAATTCCGTAACAATACCTGCACCATCTGATCCTAAAATTAAAGGTAATTCGATTTCTTTTCTATTATTCATTATAAATAAATCACGATGATTTAAACCTGCTGCTTTTAATTTCACTTTAACCTCTCCAATGTTAGGAGTTATCTCAGGTGATAATTTATATTCTAAACCGTCTAATCCTTTTTTATGTTGATGTACAATAGCGTTCATTAATAATCCCCCTTAATAATTTTAGTGTACTAAAATTATCCAAATAAATAAAATAATCTGATTGTAACAACTAAAAAATAATAAAAATCATTATGATGAAAAAACAAAATCCTCCCCTCACTTTTTTGTAGGAAGGACTTTAATTGATACTACTTATACTTTGTTAATACTCTTTTTGGCCAATTCTAATATGTTGCAAATAAACGGTGCTTTTGCATTTGTATATGAAACACGATCAAAAGGATATGTAGCAGCAAGTTTCTCTTTTAATTTTCTATATTCTTCACGTGCCCACTCATGATTTTTTAGAAAGTCTCGAAATAAAAGGTTGTTCTTCCATTCTTCACTATTATAAATATAAACATGTAAATGGTGGGTACCAGCTCTCCATTTACCTTTTCTAAAAAAACGCCAATTAAGTGTTTCTTTTGGAACATATTCATAGCCAATTTCCGCTAGGGGTTCCCTCCAATTTTCGGTAATTTGTAAATTTGTTACGCCAATCATCATATCAATAAGCGGTTTAGCCCCTAATCCTTCTACGGCCGTGCTTCCTATATGTTCAATAGCAATAATTTCTTCATTTAGTAACGGCACAATTTTATTTTTTTCATTTAAAAACTCTGTATGCCAATAATGTTCGTACGGTTTAATTAAGATTTTTCCATCCATTTTCTTTCCTCCTTATAACTACACATCATTATATTTATAAAATTTAATTGTATTAACATAGGGATTTTACAAAATATGTCGAATATTATAATAGACAACTTAATTATACTAAATATGAGGTGAATCATGAAAGATATTCCAGTTAAAATTCAGTTAGATACTATAACATTCCAACTAAAAAAACATCATAATTTTGATTGGCTTACGAAACTAGGAACAGTATTTGCAGTTTTTGACCAACAAGATTCCGGTAATATAAGTTTCGGTGTTGAAAAGAATGGGAAAAAGAACTTTATTAAATATGCAGGGGCACAAACACTCGCATATAATGCTTCTACAAATGAAGCTATAAAAAGATTAAAAAGCTCAGTTACTATATACAATGAATTAAAACACATTTCTCTTATAAATTTAATTGATCACTACCCTGTACAACATGGATATGTTTTAATTTTTGATTGGTTTGACGGTGAGTGTCTTCACCCGCACTGGAGTTTCCCACCCTCAGCAAAATATAATGATCCTAACTCACCATTTTATAAATATAAGAAATTATCCGTTAAAAATAGGCTAATTTCATTAAATTCTATTTTTAATTTCCATACTTACGTTGAACACAAAAACTATGTAGCTATTGATTTTTATGACGGTAGTATTTTGTACAACTTTAAAACTAATGAAACAAAAATTTGTGATATTGATTTATACAGTAACAAACCGTATGTAAATAAGATGGGGCGAATGTGGGGATCATCTCGTTTTATGTCACCTGAAGAGTTTCAACTTAATGCTATAATAGACGGGAAAACTAATGTATTTAATATGGGGGCTATGGCTTTCGCACTATTAGGTGGCGGGCAAGATCGTTCCTTTATAAAATGGGAAGCTGGCGAAGGATTATATGAAGTAGCATACCGTGCTGTAAATGAAAATCGTAGTAAGCGCTATGCGTCAATGGAAGAGTTTAATAATGCATGGTTAAAAGTCTATAACACTGAAAAGTTATAAAAACTACATACATTATAAAAGTACATGTAAAACTTGTACTTTTATAATGTATAATACATATGGGATTGAAATTCAGGATAACGGGGCATGTATTATGAACTTTGTTTATATTAATCAAAATGTTTTAAATAATCTTCTTTATATTTTAAGCAGTATATTTGTTTTTTATTTTATTTATGATAGTGGGTACTTCGGGAAGAAATATAAGAAACTACTTATCATTCTTTGTACGAGTATCCCACTAATTTTATGTATGCGGTATCCCATCTATATGGATGAAAATTATATTCACGATTTAAGACAAATCCCCTTTTTAATTGGTACACTTTATGGTGGATTTCCTGTCGGTATTGCATTACTCATGATTTTATTAATAATACGTTTTATGTTTTATGGTTTTAGCCTGTTAACAATCATTGTTTATGGAACGATGTTAATAATTACAGCATTCGCATCATCAAAATTTAATACATACAATAGGAAAATAAAAGTAGCTTCATCTATGTTTTTAACTTTTTTCCTTGCAATATTTACAACAGTAATTGTTTTAACTCTATCAGATTTTGAAGTGAATAATTTGTACATTATTTATTTCATTCTATTACCAACTATTTTAATATTATTTATGGTCTATTTTAATGAAGTTTTAAAAGATGCAATATTCATGCGATCAAAATTAATAAAAGTTGAAAAAATGGAGATTGTCAGCCAACTCGCTGCAAGTATTTCACATGAAGTAAGGAATCCATTAACTGTTGTAAAAGGATTTACACAACTTTTAAAAACACCCAATATTACTCAACAATCCAAAGATGAGTATATTGAACATATTCTTGAAGAGTTAAATCGTGCACAAGCAATTATTGATGATTACTTAACTTTTGCCAAGCCGGCTTCAGAAAGACTAGATCATATTTCAGTGGGGCACGAGTTAAATCGAGTTATTAATATGATGTTGCCTTTTTGTAACATGAATACTATTAATATTACAAAAGAGTTCTCCGGTGGAACAATTATTGGTAATACACAGCACTTCCATCAATGTTTTTTAAACTTAATTAAAAACAGTATTGAAGCAATGCCGAATGGCGGTGATCTTATTATTTCTGCATCTGTTAGTAATAATAAAGTTATAATACGGATTCAAGATAGTGGGATTGGAATGTCGCAAGAGCAAATCAATCGATTTGGTGAACCATATTTTAGTACAAAAACGAAAGGTACGGGTTTAGGAACGATGGTTGCTGTAAAAATTATCGAAACGATGCGAGGCACATTGAAAATCCGAAGTGTTATAAATAAAGGAACTACTTTAACCATCACATTACCTAAATACAGTAATGAGGAGATTTCGTATAATAAATGAAAAAGGAGCTATTAAGCTCCTTTTTCATTTATTTCGATACAAAAAGTATCTGCTATGTTTTTTAAAGTTTACATTTTGTAGAGATTAATTAGAAATTAGTAACCTTAGCTCCAACAGCTACATCCAACAATAATTAATAAAATAAATAACACAACTAATAATGCGAAACCTCCACCAAAACCACAAGAACCGCCGAAACTCATATTTTCTCCTCCTTTTGGTTTGAAAACTAATAGGTAGTTGATCATTTTAACTGGTTCGTATTATACAGTATGTGTATCTCCCTTTTTTGAGCATGTCTTCATAAAATTAGTAAAAGCACTCTATTGAGAGTGCTTTAAAATGGGTACCAGAAATTCTTGAATACATTTACTTTTAAGTACACTGCAATAATTAAAATGATAATACCAACAAAAAGAGTGATGTAATCTACTTTTTGAGCATTCTTTGCATAGTACCACGTACGTTTGTCTTTCTTTCCAAACCCTCTTAAATCCATTGCATTTGAAACTGTATCAATTCTTTCTAAAGAATGAATAATAAGTGGCCAAAAAATCAAAATACGATTTTTCATACGAATCCATAAGCTTGCTTCTCCCTTTTCAAAAGGTACGCCTCTTGCCTCCTGTGCATGTTTAATGATTATATATTCAGATTGAATGTTTGGCATATAACGCAGTGCAATATTTATTGCATATGTAATTTTATAAGGAATAGCAAATTTATTTAAGCTGCTGACAAATTCACTTGGATGAGTTGTATAAATAAAAAGAAGTGTAAATGGTAATAACGTAAAATATTTTAATGAAAGTGTAGCGGCAAAAAATAATGTTTCGTATGTAATTGTTGCATAACCTATATGAAAAAAAGATGTGTATGTTCCTGTTAATTCCGATCCATGTGCTGGAGTAATAGCAAGAATCATAACAGAATTTAATAAACTAAATGTAAATATAACACTGAAAACAACTATAATTTTACGAAACTGAATTTTAGCGATTAAGAGGCCGACACATCCAATAATAAATAAAATTAGCAATATACGAAAATCAAAAAATAAAAAAGTAAGAGTCATACAAAATATAAATAAAGATAACTTAATTGCACCATCCATACGATGAAAATATGTATTATGCATATTCCTCCCTCCTATTAGCCTCAATATAAAGTTTCACAAATGTTTCTGGAGTTGGAATTCCGCTTAATTTAGCTAGTTTTATTAATGAAATCTCCCGTAGATTAGCTCTTTGTAACGTTCCTTGATCCCCTAAAACAGCAGATACAGTATTGTCCGCAATAATTTTCCCTTCATGCAGAACTACCGCTCGATTTGCGTATTCTAAAGCAAGATTCATATCGTGTGTGATAAAAATAAAGGATATGCCCTTTTCAGCCAATGTTCTTATAAACGACATAAACTGTTTGTAATGGTAGTAATCTTGCCCTGCTGTCGGCTCATCTAATATAATAAGTTTTGGGTTTGTTGTAAGTACAGAAGCAATGGTTAGTCTCTTTTTTTGCCCGTAGCTTAATGCCTGAATTGGCCAATTACGAAATGGATATAATCCACAAATTTTCAAAACAACTTCCACTCTACTACTAATTTCTTCTTTAGAAACCTTTTTTAATTTTAATGTGAATGAAACCTCCTCTAAAACAGTACGTTGTGTAATCATATGATTTGGGTTTTGCATAACATACGAAATAACTTCGCCACGTTTACGGATAGACCACGTATTTATGTTTTCTCCAGCGAATGTAATTCTCCCATTTTTTGTTTTATTTATTCCTATTAGACTATGAGCTAGTGTCGATTTACCTGCTCCATTATGACCCAATAACGCTACTATTTCACCTTCTCTTATTGAAAGGTTTATATCTTCTAATGCTGTATGTTTGTTATTATACGAAAATGATAAATTTTCTATTTGACATACTTCTCTATTTTTATGTGTGTCTTCAAATGAAACTTGTTTCTGCATCCAATTCTTCATTACGCTATTAACTTTTTCATTACAGAGATTTTCAATTGGGAACAACAGGTTATTGTTATTGACAAAATTTAATTTCTTTAGAACTTCTATATAAATAGGTTCTCTTAGCCCGATATTTGGTAATATATTAGATGCTAATATTTTATCCGGTGAACCCATCGCAACAATTTCTCCTTCATCGATTAAAATAATTTTGTCTAAATCAAGGTTTAAAATTTCTTCTATTCGATGTTCAATAATTACAATTGTTTTATTATATTTCTCATGAATATCTTTAATGAGTTCTATAGTATTCAAACTACTTGCTGGATCTAAGTTAGCTAACGGTTCATCAAATAATAATATATCTGCATTTGTCGTTAGTAAACCTGCAAGAGAGACTGTCTGTTTTTGCCCTCCTGATAATTCATGAGGACTTTGTGCATGAAAATTCTGCATGTTTACTTTTTTTAAAGAATCATTAACAATTTTTTTCATTTCATTTTGATTTACACATTCGTTTTCTAATGAAAATGCTACATCTTCTTCGACAGTAAGACCAATAAATTGTGAATCTTGATCTTGTAATATTGTTCCTACATGTTTACTCTGTTCAAAAATACTTCCCTCTCTCGGATCCTTTCCAGCTATTAAAATATTACCAGTACTAATCCCTTCGTAAGAAAATGGGATTAGCCCATTAATACAATGAGCTAATGTTGACTTACCTGAACCACTTCTTCCAGCTATTAGTACCTTTTCCCCAGGATATATATGAAATGTAATTTCTTTTAAAGTAGGCTGTGCGGCATGCCCATATTGAAAGGTAAATTGTTCAAAAGATATAATTGGTTGCATGTATACATCCCTACTTTTCAATTTTTAAATGTGTATGTTTCTTATTTGCTTTAGCTAGACCAATCGTGATTGGTAATCCAAGAACTAAAAATACGATAATGTCTGAAATGGTTGCTCCTAGTACTTGTATAACGATTTTGTCAAACGGTTCTCCCATCACAATAATATCGAATGCACCCGCAAATATAATGGCAATGACAATTCCAACTAACCCCGCTATTGCAAAATAAGAAATATCACGGTTATTATACGCTCCATTTTTTACACTGAAACCAGTTCTTTTTTGTATAAGACCCATTGAAAATCCGATAATCCCCGAACTAAACACCCATCCCCACCAAATACCCCAACCAGCGATTGTATCTGTAACGGTATGGCCAATAAGCCCTATTAATAGTCCTGCTACTGGGCCAAATAACGCACCAAAAACTGTTAATATAGCCAATGCTGGTTTAATAAATGTATTGGGTGCGATAGAAAATCCCCAAAGCCCTAATATCCCGTATAAAGCTGCTCCAATTCCGATTGCTACTACTAGTTTTGTCGTTAATTTGTTCATTACAATTCTCCTCTCCTATTATCCCGCTTTTAATACTCTATATTTATTTTGAAAATGAATTATGCATCGACACTTCCTTTCTATACAACAAAAAATGACCCCTTAAATTAAGAGGTCATTTTCTTTCACGTACAAGAATCCTCTTATCTTTCAAAAGACATATAAATGTCCTCTGCGGAATTAGCACCTTCCTATGCATTTACATAGGGGTTGCTGAGGCTTCGTAGGGCCGTTCCCTCTACCTCTCTGGATAAGTATGTATTTGTAATCTGTATTATGGCACTAACAATTAAAAAATTCAACACTTTGCTTAATTTTTTTATTTTTCTATAAATAGTTCACTTAAATCATTGTATTCTTATCGGAATTATGAAATAATGAATTCAAAATTGTTACGGGAGGAATACATGATGAAAGTTATTGGCCTAATTGGCGGACTAAGTTGGGAATCAACATCGTTATACTATAAACATATAAATACACTAACCCTCTCTCAATATGAACAAAATGCGAAGCTTGTTTTATATAGCATGGACTTTGGTGAGGTAACTACATTATTACAAAATCATCAATATGAAGAAGTGAAAAATGAGTTAGTCACAGTAGCCAAAAAGGTAGAAAACTCTGGGGCTGAATGTTTACTAATGTGTTCTAATACTGTACATCTATTTGCTGAGGAAGTAGAACAAGCAATATCAATCCCACTTCTTCATATCGGTGATGTAAGTGCTAAAGAAATGGTAGAACAGAATATAAAACGTATCGGACTATTAGGAACAAAACAAACGATGGAACAAGATTTCTATACATCACGACTAGCAAAATATAACATTGAGACAATTATCCCAAATGACGAAGAAAGAACTTTTATCCATCACGTCATATTAAACGAATTAAGTAGAGGCATTATTTCAGAAACTTCAAGAGAGAAACTAATACAAATTACCAATTCATTAATTCAAAACGGTGCGGAAGGTATATTACTAGGCTGTACTGAAATACCATTGCTTATTTCCCAAAATGACCTTACTGTTCCTGTTTTTGATACTGCTTTTTTACATGCAAATACTGCTGTACAATTTGCTGGATAATAATATAAAAGCATAAAGGTAGATCCTCTATGCTTTTATATTGTCCGGACTATTTATTTAAAAGAGCATCAATAACTGCAATGGCTCTTTTGGAACCACCACACTCTAAAAAACTTTCATTCAGTTTTCGAATGCCATGTTTATACTTTTTATTTGAAAGAACGTCTGTTACCGCCTCTTTTAAAGTTTGCTCATTAACATGCTCTTTCAATAATCTATGTGCTGCCTCAAGCTCAGTTAATCTTTGCGCTATCATAGGTTGATCTTTATCATGCGGTATTATCACAAATGGGACATTGTAATAAATTGCATCGTGCACACTATTCATTCCACCATGTGTAATAAAAACATCTGCTTCACTTAATATTTCTGATTGAGGTACGTAAGGGGCTATAATAAAGTTGTCTGGCGCTTGCTTAATTTTTGAAATATCATTTCTATCACCGATCGCCATTACTACAATCCCTTCGAAATTTGAAAAAGCATCAATACACGTATTAAAAAATGGTTCGAGCCCTTCAAGAAGTGTTCCCATTGAAATATAAATAACTTTCTTTTTTGAAAGCAATTCAAGTGGAAACTTTGCATTTGTTTTGCGCTTTATAATACTCGGTCCAATAAAAATATTGTTTTCTCCGAACGAATCGCTATTAGGTTGAAAATAACGACTTGTATACACGAGACTAATATCTCCCTTATTATGCATAAATTGAAGATTATTTTTGGGCTTTACTCCAAATTCATGTTCCATTTGATACAGCAACTTTTCAGAGAGTTCATCGGGTTGGAATTGTATTTCTGCATTTGGATGAAAAGGCAAGGTTTCCAATAATTCTGGTGGAATTAAAAATATAGGAGAGGAAACTATGCCTGGAACTTGTAAATATTCCTTTACTAACTCTCCGGCACCAAATATATCATAAACTACGAAATCAAAATTTATGCTTTTACATAATTCTTTCGTAATTTCTAATATATAAAAAGAAGTTTGAACATGTACATGAAAGAAAGATTTTAATCCATATGAAGTTTCATTATCAATAGAAATCTCCTTTAATAAATCCGGATGAGTATGTACAATAGCCCCCAAAACTTCAAGCCTTTCCTTAAAGTTTTCCGTTGTAATATAGTGTACGTTATCTCCTCTTTCAGTAAAGGCCTTTACTAAACTTAATGTAGGATTCACATGTCCCTCTGCAGGAAAATTAACTATTAAAATATTCAACACGTATTTCTCACTCCTTACAATTCAATGTTCTTATTAATCGTACTGTTATTATTACAAGCAATCTTCCTCTAATAGTCCCAATATGCTTACTACTTTAGGTTGATAAATAATTATCAGTCATCGGAAAAGGCATCTACATAAGTAGATGCCTAACTGTGATAAGGAGTGTTCTGTGAGGTTAGGGTAAGCTTTTCTGCTTGTCCTATGCTATCAATATATGAATTATTTTATAAAACGTGAATAGTTAATAGAATTATTTTAACCACTTTATTTGATCAAATGGATAATATACCATTTTCACTTTACCGATTACATGTGACTCATCGATAAGTCCAAGTGTATTCCTACTATCTTTACTATGATTTCGATTATCACCTAATACAAATAATTTATGCGAGGGAACTTTCATTTCTCTAAAGTTTGAAAAACGATTTGATACTTGTGACATATCTAACTGTATATACAACTCATCTCGCTTTTTACCGTTAATATATACCACATCGTTTCTTAATTGTATGTTATCCCCTGGTAATCCAATAATTCGTTTCACGTAGTATGTAGGCTCGTCTTCTATTTTTATTATTACAACATCACCATGATGAAAAGAAGAAAAATAGACACTAGCCTTATTAACTAGTATGCGATTATTTTCATTCAAAGTAGGTTGCATCGAAATTCCTTCTACCATACAAAATAAAAATGACTTATTAATAATAATAATTCCTATTATAATTAAAATATAGCTACATATTTTTCTCCAATCTTTTAGAATCAATTGCTTCATATATACCTCATTTCTAATCTATTCGTATGTAAAAACGTCTCTAGTCCATATAAATGCTAGAGACGTTTCGTATATTTTAATTCTCTTTAGAGTCATCTATTTTTGGTGCTTCGCCAGTTAATCGCTTATTTTTTAAATCAAAATAAGCATCTAAAACTTCTTTTCCAATATCAGAGTTAATACCCGACTTATCATTTATAACCCATGGCACAACAACTGAAAATGCTACTTCTGGATCATCATATGGCGCATATCCTGCTAATGTTAAATTATAACATTTCATTCGTTCACCTTTATCATTTCTTCCTATGTCGCTTTCTCCACCATATACTGTCTGTGCTGTCCCGGTTTTACCAGCTGGTTTATATGGTGCTTTTTGGAACGCCCTTACTCCCGTTCCATCTCCTTCTTGAAAAACTCTTCTAAACCCTTCTTTTACTTGATTTATATAATCTTCTTTCATATCCACTCTATTTAAAACAACTGGTTCTATTGAATGCACGACTTTACCGATTTCATCTTTTTGCACAGTTTGTTCTCTAATCTCTTGAATAATTTGTGGTTTCATACGATACCCGCCATTTGCAATAGTTGAAATATATTGTGCAAGCTGAAGTGGTGTATACGTATCATACTGACCAATGGAAAAGTCTAATAAGAAACCTGGCTGATTATCTTTTCGCCCGATTTGCCCCGCTGTTTCATTCGGTAAATCAATGCCTGTTGGAACACCTAAACCAAATTGTCTGAAATAATATCTCATCTTATCAAAATATTCTTGTTTAATATCTAGTGAACTGTTCTTTACATAATCCATACCAGCAATTTTTAATGCTGTGTTAAACATATAAACGTTAGAGGAAACTTGTAAAGCTCTTAGGTCATCTATATCTCCAAAATCTTTCCATGACTTTTTCTCCTTAGTTCCTTTAAACTTCATAGGTGCATCATAAAAATGTGTTCCCGGTGTTATAGCTTTTGTTTCAAATCCGGTTAATACTGTAGCACCTTTAACAGTTGATCCAAGCTCGTATGAACTTGTCAGCGTACCTAAAGCATAATCTTCTACTTCCGTTTTTCCGTCTTTTTCTACAAGTCTTTTCCCAGCCATCGATAATACTTGGCCGTTTTTCGGATTCATCATTACAACGAAAGCACGGTCTAACATTGATTCTGAACCTTTATATGCCTTTAATATTTTTTCTATACTCTCTTCTACTTTTTTCTGTAATTCCATATCAATTGTTAACGTTAAATTCTTGCCGCTTTTCCCTTCAGAAACTGTCTCCGTTCTAATTGTATTACCTTGTTTACCAGCAATACTTCTTACTTCTTCTTTCGTGCCATGAAGTACATCTTCGTATTGCTGTTCGATGTAACTTTTCCCAACCCGGTCATTCCGGCTATACTCCCGCACTAAATAATAATCTAATCGTTCACGTGGTAATCCCTCATCAGCATTCGAAACATTTCCAAGGACTGAACGGAATAAGCCATCATTTACATAGAGCCTTTCCCAATCAACTGATGCGTCTACACCTGGGAGATTTGCTAAATTTTCACTAATCACAGTATATTCTTTTTCACTAACATCTTTTTTAATAATTTGAGGTGCCATTTGATAACCTGAAGACATTTTACTTTTAATAGCTAACACTTCTATATCTTTTGCTGTTAATTCTTGAAGATTTTTATCTGTAACACGCTTTCTTTTTAACTCTTCTATTTTTTTGTCTAGCTCTTTTCCGGTAATATTCTTTTCTCTAAACTTATCTATTTCTTTTTTAGATACTAAGTTTTGAGTAAGTTTTGGATTTAATTGCATCCAAAAATCTTTTTTATCAGTCTCAGTTAACTTATCAATATCTTCTTGCGGCATTTCAATTATTTCTGCAATTTGTCTTGCAGTTTTTAACATTTCTTCCGCTTTTACACCTTTCACCTTTGTATATGTAATCGTACGTAAAGACTTATTGTCAACAACTGGATTACCCTCACGGTCATAAATTTTACCGCGTGGTACTGTAAGACTAACAGTTGCATTCTCTCTTTTTTCTACTTCGTTTTTATATGTTTCTCCATCGAAAATTTGCACTTTACCTAACTGTATTATAATTCCAGAAAATAATAAAAACACACAAAAGAATAAAATATTTAATCTTATAGGTAGCGCTCTACTGCTTTTCTCTTTTTTCTTTTTCACCTCGTAATAATCTCCTTCCAACTAAATTTTTATTACAATATATAAATATTAATATAATATTTAAAACTTAATAGAAATTTAAAAAATAATTAAGAAAAGGTAAAGTTTACTAAATTAAATATAAAAATAGGCGATAAGAAAGGGCTTAGTTAACTAAGCCCTTTCTTATCGCCTATTAAATTTATTAAGAGTTAGCAATAGAACGTAGCGTTACACATCTATCCTTACTCTTGGATTTAGATTTTTCACTTTGAATTTTTGGTAAAAAAATAGTTACCGTTGTCCCAACACCAACATCACTCTTAATACTAATGGTTCCTTGATGACTTTCGATAATCTTATAACTTAACATCAATCCTATTCCAGTACCTTTTTCTTTCGTACTATAAAAAGGTTCACCCAACCTTTTTATTCTTTCCTTGGGTATTCCTATTCCTTCGTCGACTACATCTATAATTACTCCATCTTCATTCATTTCTTTCATGTGAATAGAAATTTTCCCACCATCTGGCATTGCCTCGATTGAATTTTGCAAAATATTAATAAATACTTGTTTCAATTGATTTTCAGAGCATTCAATAATAGGTTCATTGGAACCTACAAATAACTCAACTTGAATATTCATCATAATTGCTTTTGTGTTAATTAAAGACACAACATTTTTAAAGACTTGATAAATGTTATTCTTTTCAGTTGGGATTTCATCTGTTTTAGCAATCGATAAAAACTCTTGAAGTATCGCTTCAATTCTCTCAATTTCAGAAATCATAAGGTCAAAGTATTTTTCTTGATCTTCTTTGTTGATTTGAAATAGTTGAATAAATCCTTTTACTACAGTTAACGGGTTCCTCACTTCATGAGCTACACCAGCTGCTAATTGTCCAATTGCAGCAAGGGTATCAGATTTACTTAGCAATTCTTCTGTCTTTTTCCGCTCTGTAATATCGCGGACAATGATCATAATTTTATCTTGTAATAATGGTAAACATCTAGCTTCAAAGAAATCGATACTTCCATTAATTGTTAGAGGATATTCTACAATTACATTCGTTCCTTCTTCTTTCAATTGGCGAATTGCTTCTTTAAATTGCTGTGCTACTGAAGACGGTAATATTTCGTAAAACTTTTTTCCCATAAAAGCTTCTGCGGGCACGTAAAATTTTGTAGGAGATCCTGCTTTATAATCTATAATTGTCCCATCATCTTCTGTTAAAAAACATAAATCTGGTAAGGCTTTGAAAATTAATTCTAATTCAGAGGTTTGTTGTTTTAATTGCCCTTCTATCGCTTTTAAATGTGTAATATCTACCCCAACAGCCCAGTAACTAAATCCTGTTACAGGAAACTGCTCTGATATATTGGACCACATTATCGTTTTAATTTCTCCATTTTTACATGTTAAGCTCATTTCCCAATCTCTAAAATTTTTTCCACGAGTCAAAAATTTATTTTGTATTTGATGGCGATAATCATGGTCAGGATACAGTAATTGAAGAGCGTTTGGATTCCCAATTATTTCTTCAGCAGTATAACCTGTTACAATCTCGCATTCTCGATTCCACAAAACAAAATCTCCATTATAGTCAAGCGCATCAACCATAACAGGCATGTTTTGTAAGATCGTATGTAGTTCTTCCTCTTTTCGAGAACGTAACGATGTATTTTTACTTTGAACTGCTTTTTTCACCCCAGTTATAATCAGGTTAGAAAGCATTTCAAAATATTTTTGGCAATTGAAAATTTCGCTTCGTTTGGACCATACAACAAAAGATCCTAAATATTGATTGTATAAGAAAAGGGGGATTTCAATTTTTGGAAGTTTACATACTTTCATTTCATTAATTCCAAATGAAAATATACATTCATTTTCAGCATCAAGAAGTTGATGTGATATGTTGGTTAATTTATAAAATTGTTCTGCCATGGTTTCTATTGTACTCACATCAATAAGTTCCATTAGCCGCGCATTCATTCCTTTTTCACCTCGATATGTAAAATTTATACAAATTCAAAATTCATACTTCTTCATTATACGAAGAAAGTGCTCCTAGGTATATAGCTGTAGAATAATTATTCGAACAAATTCTATTTTTCAATTAAAAACAGAAAATAATATGGGAGTGTTACGTGCTGATAGTAGCAGTATAAAAATACAATAAACATAAAATTCACAAAAATTTCACAAATTCCATGAAAAATATAAACATTTATTCCAATATATTCTATATAATGAGGTGTAATAAGGCTTCTATGAATCTCATAGAATACCTTACCCCTAATAAAAAGAAAAAAAGAATCTATTTGGATTCTTTTTTTCTTTTTTTATTACATTACATATTTATATAAAGCATGTGCGACACCGTGTTCTTCATTTGTTAACGTTTCGTATTGACACATCGCTTTTATTTCTTCAACTGCATTTCCCATTGCAATTGATATATTTGCTTTCTCCATCATAGAAACATCGTTAAAGCCATCGCCTATTGCTACAGTGTTTTCAACTGGAATATTAAGATGTTCTGCTAAAGTATATAATCCATTTCCTTTTTGAGCATCTCGATGATTAATCTCTAAATTATGCCAATAGGAAGATGTAATAGCTAAATCTGTATTATGCAGAAACGTTTCTTTTAATTTTTTTAATTTCTCTATGTCATAAGAAAACGGTAAAAGTTTATGCACATGTATATCCATTTCTACAATTGGTTTACAGCTTTCTGTACTATGAAATGCTGTATGCTCAAGGTATAATGCAGCAATCGTTTCTAACTCTTTCAAATCGAAATTTTCTTTTGCATTCTTCACATACTCGATTTCATTACGTACACTCTCTACTCCATAATCCGGTACGTACACACCTTTATTAGTATAAAGCTGATAATACAAGCCATTCTCTTCAAGATATTCTACAATCTCAAGTGCCTGCATATTTTGAATTGGATATCTCTTCATCATTTTTTTATCTTTATATATAAGTGCACCATTTTCTGCGATAATCGGACACTCCAAATCAACTTCTAACAATAGTCGTTCAATATCCACAATAGAACGTCCTGTACAAATTGCTACAACATGGCCTGCTTCTTGACATTTTCGAATTGCTTCTGCATTCTCTTTACTAATCATTTTATTCCCTGAAAGAAGAGTTCCATCTAGATCAATTGCGATTAATTTCATTATTTCTTCACCACTTTCTATAAATACACGAGTTTTTATTAAATAGAAGGTATCGTTTTCATACGAATCTCGTGAAGTACTCCTTATTTATAATTTATGAAAAGCGTTTCAGGTCAAGAAATAATTAAAAATAAAATCCAAAACTGTTCTTTTTAAAGAAAAGCTTTGGATTTTAAGCTATGAATTATAACTAATATATTTTGTCTCACACTTGTATACGTTTTTTTCTTCTGTTGGGATATATACTTTAAACTTTTCTAAACGTTTTCCGTATATATGAATAGTGATTACGCTTTCATTTTCAGACATTTCTAGGATATGACAATCAGCTGGTGGAATTACTTTATCTGTTTCGCCTTCTCCCAAATAAAGATTTCCTGTATGTCTTAAATAAGAAAGTGAATTTCCAAGCTGCTTCGTTTGAACAAAGTTCTGCACCATTATCCTTCCTGAAAAAACGCCTTCTACTCCCCATGTGCCATCATGATCATGTAATGGTGTAGATTGTCCATCTTTCCATACGAGAGCTAATACTTCAAAACGTTTTAACGGATCTTCATACAGTAAGTGTCGTGCATATTGAGCCGAATTCGCCTTCTGTTTATCTAACGGAAGCCATGTTTTCTTTTCTAAAAGTTCTTCTAGTAACTTTTCAATGCCACACACTATTTCTTCTTCAAATAAACAATTTTCCATAAGATCTGTAACACCTTTAATAAACTTTTGAAATGATTTACTTCCATTACAAGTCAACATAAGAATCCTCCTCCTCTACGTTTTATACAATTCCATATTAAGGTAATTATCGAGAACTCACAATTGAGAAACAAAAAAACAAGATGCAAATGTATGCACCTTGTTAAGAGTTTTATTTAGCTTCCAATCGAATAGGTAAGTATTTTAATGTTTGTTCATTTTCCAATATACATTCTTCTAAACAAAAAGATGAAGATAATTCTATTTTTTCAAAAGCATTTATAAAGGTACTTAATGCAATCTCAGCTTCTAAACGTGCAAGCGGTGCCCCTAAGCAAAAGTGCGGACCTTTACCAAAGGTTAAATGTTTTTCATTTCCTATGCGGTGTAAATTATACTTAGAAGCATGTGAGAATTTATGCTCATCTAAATTTGCTGCACTAACCCATGCAACAATCATTTGATCCTTTTTCATTAAAGGACCAAATATGTTTGTATCCTCTGTAATCCTCCGAGCTAATGTAACAGGAAAGCGATAGCGTAATACTTCCTCAATCGCTTTTGCAACTAATTTAGGTTCTTCTCTTAATTCTTGATAAATTCCAGGTGAATCCACTAAAAAGCAATAAAAACTATTAATAATTAAATTTGTAGTCGTTTCATTACCAGCTGCTAATAAACCTAATGAAAAAGTTACAATTTCTTCATCAGTTAATCTTTCACCTTCATATTCAGCTCGTATTAAATCTGAAATAATATCATCGGTTAAATGATATCTTTTTTCTTGAACGATCGGTAAAAGATATGCTTTAAATTCATTTAATGCGATCCCTTTCTCGGCATCCAGATCATTAAACTTTTCTTTACTATACGGCATAAATAAAATATCAGACCATTCTTTAATTTGTTTACGGTCTGTAGTAGGTACTCCCAATAGATCTGATATAACGGTAACAGGTAAAGGTGCAGCAAATTGATTAACAATGTTAACTTCATCATACTTTTTTATATTTTTTACAAGTTCGTCTGCAATAGCTTGTATACGTGGTTTCCACTGTTCTAAACTTCTTGGAGTAAATGCTTTAGAAACAATTGAACGTACATTACGGTGTTCTGGCGGATCTGTAGAGTTTATATTTATTCTAGTTTCTAAAGGAGGGATTGCGAATTGTCTCCGCTCCCTTCTACTTGAAAATAAGCGATAATCTGATAAAACACGATTTACATCCTCATATAAAAAAACATTCCAAACATCCTGCTCTTCATCATAATGTACCGGGTGATTATCCCTCATAAATTGATACCATCCATACGGGTTCCACAGCTCTTCTTTTGTTTTCAGCTTTGAAATTTCATGAACTAAAATAACATTTTCAGGTGAAGCCATAGTTCTTTCCTCCCTTTTCTTTTACAATAAAAGTGATAGGTAGGTAATTCAAAGTTGTATAAACTAACATATGTTATTTTAACATATACATAGCGAAACTTTTCAAATAAAAACTTGAGAAATATATGAGGAGGCTTTTTTATGTATGTTGATATTTTATTACTTGCAGAATTAACAACAGGGCCAAAACATGGCTATGAAATAAAGAAAAATATTCAAAATCGGTTAGGCAATAATTTTGAATTAAATCATAACATGCTTTACCCCTCTCTTCGACGTTTTGAAAACATGGGAGCCATAACGAAAAATGTACAGAAACAAGTCGGAAAACCAAATCGAAATATGTACAATATAACAGAAACAGGAGAAGAAATTTTTTATGAAATGTTAAGAGAATTCCCCGAAAAGATCGCGACAAACAATGCTGAGGTCCTTGTACGTATCGCGCTTTTCGACAAACTTGATTACGAGGCTAGAATAGAAATTTTAACTACGCGCCAAAACGTGCTTCAAAAACAACTTACAGCCATCCAATCCCTTGATGTTGTCTCACCTTTTATTACAGAAGTTGTTGAATTTACTAAATCACGTATTGAACATGAACTACGTTGGATTACATCACTTATGAAGAAAATATAAAAAATAACAAGAAAAGTTAAAAACAATGAATGAAAATGAGATTTATTATCAATACTAGTATTAATAAAAGGGCAACCACGATTTGGCTACCCTTCAAAAATTTACAATTCTGGATCGAAAGTTTTGCAATCTGTTTCTTCCGTTGTAGATGCTTGTTTCCCTTTATTACTAACTACATAAATTGCATCTGCACTACATTTATTACCGTTAGCCCAAAATTTACAGTTGTTTACTTCACATAAAACGTCTTGTGCCATAGTATCACACCTCCTTGTTCTATTATCATTAACAAAATTCGGAGGTATGATACTCTTTGTCATCTATTTTTTATTACCTTTTTAGCTTTCTTAATGATTCTATATTCCCTCGTACAATAGCATCGATATTTTCAGTTATTTTTTCAATGTCAAAATACCACCATTGAATTTGTAATAATTCTTCTATTATTTCATTTGAGAATCTCTCTTTTATTTTATTTGCAGGGTTTCCACCAACAATTGTATATGGTGCGACGTCTTTAGTCACAACAGATTTCGCTGCAATGATTGCACCATCTCCTATTTTAATTCCGGGCATAATCGTTGTATCCATACCGATCCAAACGTCATTTCCTACAACTATATCTCCTTTATACGGTAATTCAGACAAATCTGGTGTGAACTTCTCCCACCCATTGCCAAAAATATTAAAAGGATACGCCGAAAATCCATCCATTCGATGATTTGCTCCGTTCATAATAAAGGTAACTCCAGATGCAATACAGCAAAACTTCCCAATGAAGAGACGATCTCCGATAAATTCATAATGATATAATACTCGATCTTCTAATGTTTCCCCATGTTTCGCATCATAATAAGAATAGTCACCAACGAGTATATTAGATTTCGTTATTGTATTTTTTATAAAATGAACGTTTTGATTTCCTTCAATTGGGTATTTAACATTTGGATTAGGATTCATGTTGCACAGCACTTCCTTTACCGTTCATTTCACTTTCTACTGCTATTACTGGCTTTAAATTGTATATAGGTAAAATAAACAATAATCCAATAATAAATAGTAGAGCCGTCCCCTCGTACATCATACTTAACGAAAACATCTCCTTTAATGAACCAGCAATACTCATCGTTACTACCATTGAACCGGTGAACAGTGGACTTAAAATGCCATTTACTCTACCAATAAAATCCGTATCACTATTTTGTATAATAAGTGTATTAATACCTATTTGAATACACGGTAGAGCTAACCCACTAAAAAGTTGCGCCGTAAGTGTCACCCATAAATTTGTGGAGTAACCAATTATACCAATTCCAATAGCCTGGCCTAGCATACCTACGATTAACATTTTTTGCGGCGCAACGTTTTTCGCAAATACCATCGCTAAAGCTCCACCAACAATCATCCCTGCGCCATTTACTGTTAGTAACCATTGTAAACTCTCTTTTGATAACCCTAACTGCTCAGTCACAATAAATATACCTAGTGGCTGAATTAAGCCTATACCTAGTCCTGCTGCCATAAAACATAGACCAAGTAAGGTTAATACTTTTTTCTTTTTGACGTACTTAATACCATCCTTCATTTCCTGTAACAAAGTAATATCTTTCTTTGCTGCTTCGTTTTCAAGATCTTTCGGAAGAAATAACAATACACCTGCAGCAAGTAAAAACGCGATACCTGTTATGATAATTGAAATATAAATTCCAAAACTATGAAAAATAAATGTTCCGAGAATTGGTCCTAACACCATAAATATCGCAAAAATCGTTTGATATATAGACATTGCTAATTGAATTTGTTCCGTCGATAAATGTTGTTTAAACAACTTCATTCCAGATGGTTGAGAAAACTGCGAAAGGATTGCAGAGATTAGCGTCACAAAAAACACAATTTTCCACGTTCCAAACATAAGTGTAAGTAATACAGCGAATACTGAAATAGAACTTAACGTTTCACACCATATCATTGTCCTCTTCGGCTTCCACCTATCAGCAAAAGTTCCACCAATGAATGAGAAAATAAAAATTGGGGCGAATTCAGCAACTGAAATCATTGATATAGCGAAAGCATCACCTTTCGTCATTTCCATAACATACAATAATACCGCAAAGTTTCGAACCCATATTCCTATTTGTAAAAATAATGCTGATGCAAGAATTCCCTGTACAAATCGGTTTTTCAATACTTGTGATACCCCATGATTTTGTTTCGATTCTATAGTCGTCGACATAAAAAAGCCTCCTATTTCATGTTCTGAACAGGAGGCAGCACAAATCATATGAAAAGACTATATTTTTCGCAGTGCGAAACACATCCCTTTTCTATAAATGTACATACTAATCCTATTCAGAAGAATATTTCGTTTTTTAACGAAGATCTCTTAAAAATAGAATTAGTTGATCATTGGGATGTTTTCACCCTTCCGTTTCGAATTTAAATAACACATACATACTCTATGTAAAACATTTTCAATGTATGCATGTCTCATTTTAACTATTCTAGAAAGTCAAAGGCAATTCCTCTAAAGAACGCATTAAATAATTTCCTTGCCATTTAATATCTTCACGATCGCCTTTTATTTGTAGTTCAGGCATTCTTTTAAACAGAGCAGTAATAGCAATCTTTGCTTCTAACCTAGCAAGTGGAGCTCCTAAACAGAAATGGCTACCATGTCCAAAAGCAATGTGACGGTTATTCTCACGCATAATATCAAATACTTCTGGGTTTTCAAATATTGTTTCATCACGGTTTGCTGAAGCTAATGCGATAATAACCATATCTCCTTTTTGGATTGTTTGGTCATGAATTTGAAACGGCTCAGCCGCCCATCTTGCAGTTGTCACCTCAACTGGAGAATAATAACGCAATCCTTCCTCAATAGCTGAATCAATTAATTTCGGATTATCTTTTAATAACTGTAATTGCTTCGGATTTTCAAGAAGTGCTAATACCGTATTTGTTATTAAATTCACTGTCGTCTCGTGTCCGGCTACAATTAATAACATGATCATTGAATATAGCTCTCGAGCACTAAGTTTATGCCCTTCATTTTCTGCAAGTATTAACGCACTAACCAAATCTTCTTTTGGATTTTTTCGTTTTACATCAACTATATATTGGAGATATGCAATAAACTCAGATAGTTGTTTTTCGGTTTCTTTTATTTCTTCAGGTGTTTCTGGCGATGCAATGACAGCATGAGACCAAATTCTAAATTTCGCTTGATCCTCTTTTGGAATTCCAAGCATCTCACTTATTACAATAATCGGTAATGGGAATGAATAATCATCCACAAGATTTAATGTACCTTTTCGCTCTATTTCACTTATTAAATCATCCGCTATTCTCTGAATTCTTCCGTCTAATTGTGAAATCATCTTCGGTGTAAAAGCTTTTTGAACTAAAGATCGTAAACGACTGTGGTTAGGTGGGTCCGAATTTAACATGTGCGTTGTTAAATGATCACTATTGTCAACGGAAAGATACATGTTCTTTGTATCTTGAGGAAACACATTTGCCTGATCTTTTTTTAAGCGATTATCTTTTAAAAGCGGCAGAGCATCTTCATATCTTGTAATGAGCCATTCTTTACCGATTTCAATTTGATTTACAAATAATATAGGCTGCACTTTTCTCGATTCTTTATAAATTTCATACGCATCTTCTTTAAACTGAGCTGAAGCTAAATTAATGCCATCCTCTATTCTTAGGCCCACTTTGTTTTTCATTGACATTGCATTCCCTCACTCTCACTTGTTTTTGAAAATCAACCAACATATGCATTATACTCTAATAAAAACGTGAAAATTGTAAATTTTCATTTAAAATCTTACTTCGTATATTGAAAAATAAAAAAGTGAGAGAGTAAAGGTATTCTACTCTCTCACTTTTCTTTATGCGAAGCACATAAAGTTACTAATTTGTTGATATCGGTAACTTACTTTACGACGGCGACCACCTTGCCAAGTATAACCTGAAACCCCGTTTCTTCTTACCTCAGTTGGAAAGAACCATAAATCTCTTCCGAAAGGACCAGGACGATGTAAACGTAAATAGCCCCATCTTCCTAGACAGTTACACATCCATGATTTCATATTACCTGCTTGTGCTGGAGAAGCAAATGTGGACGGTAACGACGGAGCTTGTGACGGTGGTGGTGACGTTGGAGCATCTTCCGCATCATCTGGTCTGTAGTCTTCTTGTTCAATATCTCTCACTTCATTTGTAGATTCATAACCGTAGTTTTGTGGATTATAATACATCTCTTGATCATATGGATAGTTTTGTTGGTTATACATAATAACCCATCACCTTCTTTTCATTTGTTTCTTTTAACATTCATATGTGATACGTCATTCATAGGAAGCTTATGTATAGCCTAAATTCATTTAAAAAATAAATCTCGTATTTTTTAAATACGAGATTTTTTATAAACAAGATATATTTTTTATTTTATTAACTTCACACTATAAAAACGCATTTGATCTAATGAACCTTCATATTCAAATACTTCTTGCTTAATTAATTCTTTCAAACGATATTCCAAAAACGTATCCCCAACCAATTGATCCACAAGACCAAGCGCTTCACCTATTACTCTCGGAGCTTTATGAAATTCTTTATCTGCTCCTACATTTTTCGCACACTTAATAATGAATTGATCAAAATAACCTTCTTGTACAGAATGCACTTCATCGTCTTTCCAAATTCTTAAAAACTCCATGCTTTGCGATAATCTATCCCACTCATGTGCAAACTTCATTCGCTTCTCTTCAGTTAAATACGGAAATTCCACAAAACTTTTTTGGAAAAGAGCTAAACTTTCAGGAGATAATTCTCCAGTTCCACGAATATCATAATCTTGTTTTAATATTTCTCTACTCGCTTCAGAAGTATTTATAACACGAATATTTTTCTTATCTTTTAATTGCGCAATTGCAAAACAAAGCCCTACATGCTCATGGGCATTATCCGCCTTCCAAATGGTAATCGGTGTTTCATTCGGAATTGAATGTAGCTCTTCTAAAGTCTCCTTAAATCTTGGTAAATACTCTTCTTCAAAATAACAATCATAAGAAGTTAAGTTATTTAATAACCACTGTGACCTTGCTAATTGACCTTCATTCGTATGTAATTGATGTATGGGGCCAATTGAAAAGAATTCAGAGTATGAGACAACACTCTCCTCGTGTAATCCTTCTTGTTTCAACATATATTTTAAACATCCAGCTGTTGAATCATCAAAGGCAATATGAATGTGTGTACTTTCTTCTAAATTCTTTTCCTGAGTTGTATGACTCGTCAATTGCTTAGGGATACTCGTTAAATTTTTTATCATATCTTCGCTATAATTTCCGTCTAATACATCTAACTGTATTAGAATACTTTGAAGTAAATGTTTTGCTTCATCTTCATACATATCCTCAACAACATTTTTAATTTTATCTATCATATAAATCCCTCTATTCATTTCTAAAATAGCGTAGATTATAGTGTATCATTTCAGCCCAGATGATTAAAAGTCTTTTTAAAATCAAATCGTTTATTACCCAAATTGCTGCAACCATCTAAGTTTTTAACAAAAGCTTTCTCTATATTCCTCTCAAACTATAGATCTATAATATTTTTCGCTTCTTCCTTATCTATCTCCCAAAATCACATTAGTTGCTAAATAATTTGTAAATCTTTTTATTTAAATGTATAATTATATAGAAAATAAAAAATACAGGAGCAATATTAATGGAGAAAGTACTTACTAATTATAAACATTATTTAAAAAATTGGAGACTTATATTTATTTGTATATTACCTGCCGTCGCTTTATTGTATACATTCGATGTCATCTTTGAACTACTGTTTCACCAAAATTTCTATTTATCTAATTTAATTATTGCTATTATATTAACCTTAATATTTATTAACGTTAAAGATAAGTTTAAAATCAACGGTTAAAGAAAACTATAATTGAAACGAAACCGTTGTGAAGTAACTGCTTAGACAATTTTAAAAAATCAATAGAGAACCACAACTAGTTATTCGATGTACAAAATATTTTTCAATCGCCTTTTGAAAAATATTATATATTAGATGTCTTCCAGTTACTCATATCTTATTTTTTGTGTAACTAAGTCAAACGCTAGATTTCTTGATATTCACAGCTTAATGATACTTACCTTTTCGAGTTACACAACACAATAAAAATGACTAACTATAGATTTGAATCCATGTCCCTCCTATCTCAAAAGCTCTCCTAAGTAACTAAAAAAAGAACACCTTAAGTGGGTGTCCTTTTTTCTTTATGTAAGAGAACATACAGATAACATTAATCCTCCAAATGTCACTGTTCCTAGTAACCCTAATACAACTCCTGTTGAACAAACACAATCAGCAAGACAAATAGAAGATTGCGATAATGGAACAAATGACCTACTTGTGCTCGATCCATATTAAATATTATTTCCCCTTATAGATAAAAAGTACTTTTAAATCCTATTAACAATACACTCAAACATCTTAATTTACTATCGATTTTCATTACATTAACCTTACATAGTTGTAATAATTTATTTAGTTACTTACCAAACAGAAGCAATCATCCTCATAATTAAGTGTATATCACTATAGAAAATGAAATCATTAATAAAAACAACTTGACTTTATTTGCTTAATTAACCCTTCTCTTTACTTTGTAATAAAGTATTAAAATATTCCTGGTTATATATTACCGCTGGATGATTAGGTATATAATTTGCTGCTAATTCATTATAATGCAACGCCTTTTCATAGTTTCCTAAATGACTGTAGCACAAGCTTATATGGAAATACGGAACCCAATTGTAACTTGCGGGGTTATAAAGTATCGCCTCGTTAGGATATGTAATTTTCGTGGCTGCTAAATACCAACGAATTGCTTCTTTATATTTTTCTTGTTCCATCATGACATGCCCTATCCCAACACAAATTTCCCCTCTTGGATTCCCGTATTGAAAAGCCCTTGTAAAAGTTTCTAATGCTTCATCCCACTTTTGAAGTTGCATATAACAATACGCTAAGTTTCCGCACACATAAATATTTACTTCTCCCCATTTTTCTTTACTATCTAATACTTTTTTATAAAATTGAATTGCCTGATCATACTTTTGCTGAAACATAAATTCATTCGCATAATTGAACCAATCTGTAAGCGTAACTTCTTCTGTCTCAATTATGGATTGGAGAATTTTAAAATTCTGATCAATTCTTGGTTTTTCTTTACAATGAGTAATAGTTATATCCGTGTGCAACACATTTCCTTCAACTTGTATAAATTCGTGTACTTTGTTAATCCATTGAAAATTTCTTGAGCGATTAACAAGCCTATAACGTGTTGTAATATACATTGGCTCCATACTTAATCCAGTATTCAAATGATAAAACATTAATACCGCGTCAATATCATTATCCATTTCTTGTTTTAAATTTAAAAATTTCTGCTGATCCTTTTCAAATAAAACATCATCAGCATCCAACCATAAAACATAATCTTTGTTCGCTTTAGAAAATGAAAAATTTCTGGCCGCCGCAAAATTATCATTCCATTTATAATCATAAATGTTAGTTGTATACTTTCGAACAATATCTTTAGTTCTATCTGTAGATCCAGTATCTACAATAACTATTTCATCAACTATGTGTTTTACTGAATCTAGACACCTTGCGATAACTTGCTCTTCATCTTTTACAATCATGCATAAACTAATTGTTATTTCGGTCAAGATACTCCCTCCTCCTAATGTATTATATGATTGAAAAAGAAATTATCTTCACAAATACATACCTCAAGATATACATGAAGTTATTATTTAATTGACTAATACTTCTAAAGCTGTGCATACGCTATAATGTGTCACTTGCAATAAAATGCAATCATACAAAATAAGCGGTTTCTGTGTAATCAGAAACCGCTTATTTGATATATGTATATTTATTTATATTGAATTTACCACATAATTATCTTTTATATATTCACGTTATTATTGCTAATAAGAAGGATAAAGATAAAAATGCACAAAGTGGTACATATAAAACAGTATCCATTTTAGCAAACTGCGTATCTTTTTTTCGTTTAAAGATACCAAAATAATGAAACTCACCAATTACTCTTATGAAAAAAACAACCATACAAACCCAGGATCCTATTTGAACAAAAACATTTGGAACTGCGAAATGAACAATATTTGCTTGTTGTAATAAAATCATTGCTGCCATACTTAATAATAACGCAATGAACAATGTCATTCCTGCACCTGGTGTAAACGCCTTTTCTCCAGCTTTAGTTGGAATGACACTATTTGTCGCCCACTTACCTCCGAAAGCCCAATAGACATGTAAAAAGCTAACTAAGAATAATATACAAGCAGATATATATATAATAAGCATTTTGACCCTCCCATTATTTTATTGAGGTCCCCACCTTTAAAATATGCTATGAATCCTTCATTAGCAACCTAAATTTAATTACATAAAAAAAACCCTTAATGATTAATCATTAAGGGGTTACTAAATTTCATTATGCATTATACCTACTTCTGCGGCGTTCCATCCTTGTTTGCCCTTGAACAGTGCCTTCATTGCATTGATCTATTTGCTCTGTCATTTCATATTTCGCAACTGGTTCTTCGTAATTACGTTCTTGGACTCTTTCTGGTGTTTTATGTTTAGATGCTTTTCCACTAAACTTAAATAATTTCATTTTAAGTTTCGGTAATCTTGGAAGGCGAACCTTAAAGGATAGCCCTTTACGCTTCTTTTTTTGTTTAAATAAATTAGTATTTTCTTTATTAGCCTCTTTCTCTTTACGGTGTAATAACATCGCAAGTAATCCACCTAATATAAGTCCTCCAACTAAAAGGAGAATATATAAATAATGGCTTGTCATTAAATTCATCATACGCTCAAGTATGACTAACGACTGTACTTCTTTTATATCCCATAATAAAGCGGCCCATAATGAGAATAAACCTAAAGTAAGCCCGTATGTACGAAAGCGGAATATACAAGGTATTAAAGCGATACAGGCGGCAATTTTGGCATTTGCTATTATAGCACTTGTTGAAATATCCTGATTCCAAATAACTAACAGTAGTGTTATAAATGGTGCATATGCTATCCAGCTACATATACGTGAATATATCTTTTTCGCAAAGTAACTACCGAAACTAGTAAAAAATAAAAGTCCTCCAATATATAAAGATTGTTCAAGAGGGATTTGCTTTAACATTCCTGCAATTGGAAAGAGGCCGCTCAGTAGCATTAATAATACATCTAATTTCTTCACAATTCCCCATTCCTTTCAAATTTCTATTAAGTTTTAAAATTAATTTTCCATGTAATTCAGTTTTTGTATTTCTAAAAAACATCTTAATCCCGAAAGTAAATAAAGTAAATATGAAACCGAAAATATACATGACAAATCATATCTATATTTACAATGAAAAATGACAAATCCTGCTCATTATTACTAGCAGGATTTGTATACTATTATTTATATTAATATTAATGCATCTTTTTTTTCTAAAATTATTACATCTTCATCTAATTCGTCATTGAATTCTTTAAACTCCCTTGAATCAATATCGGTAGTATAATTTTTAATTAATTTAACCATATGCATTACATGCGTATTATGAATATTTTGTTCCGGGAGTAAGGTTGATTTACAGCACATGTAATGTATCATTTTGGCGATTTCTTCTCTTTCTTCAAATTTTACACCAAACGGGATAACTTCGAGTATGTACCGCTGTACTATCTCATTACTATTTAATTCGTATGCAGCCGTGCTATAGTAAATTCCCATTTGATCTACAAATAATCTCGTTTCATCCATAACATATTCTTGGTCTCTAACAATATAGTTCGGTACATCTGAGTTAGTATTAATTCTAATTATATTTATATCCTCTTTAAAATTTGAGATTATTTCAGGTGAAACCCCAATATTAACACTTTCATTTTGCAATTCTTCTATCCAATATTTCCTCATATTTGCATCTACAATAAAATAAACTTTTTTATTTTGTTTATGTGCATCTTGTGAAATTTCAACTAATGTTTCTAACATAAATTGTTTAAAACGGACTCCTATATCATTCCTTTTTGATGGTTGTGGTAAAAACACTTTATGATTACCTATATTTAACAAAGTATGATCAATTGTGCCCCATTCTTCTTGACCACATAATTTATATAATATTTCTCTCCCATTTATTTTTGAAAAAATAGGTAAGAAATCATATTTAGACATTTTCTCAATTGATAAATTTACAATTATACCCGGTAATTTTATCTTATTCCAACTACGCTTTAAAAACCCCTTTTGTTCTAATAAACTAAGAATGGCATTAATAATTTCTTTTTTAGATATACTTTGTCCAATAAATAAATTAATGAATGCTGAAATACGTTGCGTTCGAGCGAATCCTTCCCGAATGATTTGCTTTGGATTAATTTTTTCGCGACCATCACAATTTTTCATTGCAATTAATGCTAATTTCATTTCATTTTGCTCACCTGCCGTAGCATGTACAGCTTTTACGACATCGTCTACTAGTTTCTTTTTGTTTTTATGGCTATATTGCATTCTATATGGATTTTGTAACACTTTTTCAATGTTATATCTTACTATTTTTAAAAGTACTGGATTGTCTGCATTTAATACATAGTAGGAATCTTCATTTTGAGCTAAAACTATTTTGCTATCTAATAACGCTTGTTCTATCTCTATTACTATATCATCTGACCATACTTCTAACGTAATTGTGTCTAATCCCTTTGGGGCAAATAAAGGTAATAACTCATTCTCATTATTAGTTAATACTTTTTCACACTCTGGAAGTAATGTGAAGTATGGGAATATTCGTTGGAATTCATTAAAAAGTTCCTCTTTTTCTCTTAGTTTTATACCAAATTTTATTTTTGTTCCTTGAACTTTATATATATTTTCGTTATATGGAAGAAGTACTCTTACATTAGTTCCTCTAATATACTCTTTCGGACATTGGAGAATGTGCTCTAATTTAACTTCTCCTCCTATCCTATAATCATCTTTTAAATTTCTAAAACGTTTAATCCATTTTATTCCTTTTTCAGCTTGTTGCACTTTTAACTTTATAAACCTTTGCTGTTTCTTATTTAATTCAAATTCAGGAGTTGAAATCAGTATTTGGCTCCGCTTTCGCCCTAAAAGTATAGGAATATCTTTATGATTATATTGTTGATAAAACCGCCTAATCCCTACGGATACTTTTAATAGCGGAATATTCTCACCTCCACGAGTTATGTATTCAAACCGATATACATAAGCGAAATAATCATGTGTTTCTTCATCTTTAATTGGCTCAGACATCGCTTCAGAAATATGTTGTGATCGCAGTGGTGAAAAATATATTTCTTCCTCATTTTTATTTTCCATACGTAAAGGCTGTTCGCAAAAGATATGAGTAATTAGAGCTGGTACCCATTTAGAAAACGTTTTTTTATCATGTAATACTGGTAAATTACTAATTAAATCATACTGCCATTCTAAATGTGGTGGATCTATTAATTTATTCGGTTTCCAATCACGAATAACCTCATACCAACTTTGGAAAATATAGTCTAACTGTTCTTGTCTCATTGGTTCCTTAGCCACAATCCAAGGTGTATCTTCCTTTAATGTATATGGATTATGCTGAATGAATAATATATCAGAAAACATATCATACAATCTTTCATTTACAAGTTTTAATTTGCTCGTTAATAAAAATGTTCTATAATGTATCTCTACAATTTCAAGCCATTCAATAGGAAAGTAAATATACGATACTTTCTCATTATAGAGGGGTTCTATTATATTTTTAAATGTTAATAACCGTAATTTTTCCATATTATTAATACTTCCTCTCTTAATTTATATTGATCATGAATAATACTAGAAAAGATACCAATTTTTTTAAGCATAAACGAATCAAATTTAAACCAAGCACATTAAAGGAAATAGCTACAATACATTTAATTATATAAATGATACATTATTAAAACCAAATTAATAAAAAGTTCCTATTAACATATAAATACCTCCTTATGTCACTATGTACATCACTAAATCATTATAATTTATTTTTATATTTTTTATCTATGATTTACAAAAAAATTACAGAAACTAAATATAATAAAAGGTATCACCTCTTTATATAGCGATACCTTTTATATACTCTTTATTAAATAACACCTTTAATTTCTTCATTCACCGGCCATTTTTCTAATGTATATGCCATTTCCCAAAATGAATATTCATATTGACTACTAAAAATAAAATGTTGTCTCATACGATTACGGTCTGCCTCTGTTACTTTTTCAGCAATAGTATCTAATCGTGTGATTTGCTCTTCTACTAGAGTACGGAACCAATCAGATCCATATGCAGAAATCCATTCTTGATAAATTGGCTCTTCTGGTTGACATTCTTTTAATCGTTCACCGATTTCATAATATAACCAATAACAAGGTAAAATAGCTGCAATAATATCTCCTAAATGCCCTTCATAAGCTGCACGATACATATGAGATGTATATGCATATGCAGTTGGCGCAGGAATAAAATTATCTTTTTCTTCTTTCGTAATCCCTAATTTCTTTGCGAAATTCTCATGTAATGATAACTCAGCTTCATACGTATTTTGTGCATGATGCGCCATACGGGCCGTCGTTTCTAATTCAAGAGCCTTTGCAGCACCTAACGTTTGTACTCTAGCAAAATGACTTAAGTAATATGAATCTTGAAGTACGTAATAACGGAAACTAGCTAAATCTAACGTTCCTTCGCCAAGTTTTTTTACAAAAGGATGATGAAAACTTGCCTCCCAAATAGAATCTACTTCTTTACGTAATGTTTGTGAAAAAGTCATTTAAATTCCTCCAATAATGTATAAAATATACGTATTTATCCACAGTTATTAAATCAGTAAAACAAAAAAAACTTTCTTTACAGGCGTAAAGAAAGTGAAATAGACAATATTAATGTATTCTTTAAATATAATCGTCTTCCCACTTCCCTACGCTGGTATTAACCAGATCAGGTACTAAGAGTCTCAAAAATATGTTTGATCTCAGCCTACAAAAGGCCCCCCTAGTGGATAAATATTTAGTTGTCGTATTGTAATTATCATAGCATACTTCGTGGAACTATCAAAAGTTTTAATTGTATAATTATCTTAAAAACCTTCTTCTTTCCTCACTCTTAATGAAGTTTCAATTATCATATCTAATAGTTTACTATAATTAATCCCCGCGGCATCTGCACTTTTTGGCAGTAAACTTGATTGGGTCATCCCTGGTAATGTATTAACCTCCATTACATATGGAATTCCGTCCTTCACCATCATATCAACCCTTGCATAAACACTACATTTTAATGCTTTATAACAAGCCAGTGACGCTTTATTTACACGTTCCTGTATTTCAGCTGGAAGTTCAATAACTTCTTCAATTGTACTAACATCATCGTATTTTGCATTGTAGTCGAAAAACTCAGCTGCATGTCGAATGGAAACGATAGGTAACTGTTTACCATCAAAAATTGAACATGTAATCTCGTCACCTTTTATATACTTCTCAATTACTACTTCAGAATCCCATTCGAATACCGTTTCCAGCATTGAGATCAATTCATTTTTATCATTGACGATCTTTACGCCAACACTCGAGCCACCAGAGTTTGGTTTTACCACTAACGGAAATCCTAACTTATCTAAATCATCAATCTTTAGATCCTCCATTTTTGTAAGTTCAATCCAATCTGGTGTTTCTACTCCTTCATAACGCAAAATCTTTTTCGAAATATTTTTATCCATACATATACCGCTAGATAACATATTACTTCCGCTATATGGAATACCTAAACTCTCAAGCGTCCCTTGAACCGTACCATCTTCTCCGTATTTTCCGTGTAATGCTAGCAATGCAAAATCAATGTCTTTCGCTTTTTCAATTAAATCTATTTTTTCATTTAACATAATTGGAACGATTTCATACTTATTTTTATCTAAATGTGCAATCATTTCATTCCCAGTCATAATTGATACTTGTTTTTCAGAGGATACTCCTCCCATAATAACGCCAATTCTCATTTTCTCAACTCCAAGTTTCATTTTTTAAAGTTTCACCAATTATTTGAATCCCACTAACTATTTCTTTTTCCTTCAAACGTGAAAAACCTAAGCGGAATGTATTCGCTCCCCCTCCATCAGAATAAAAAACATCTCCAGGAGAAAACGTTACGCCTTTCTCATAACACTTTTGTAAAAGTGTGCGAGCATGAATTTTTTCTTCCAACTCTATAAACAAATGAAGTCCGCCATCTCCAGTCATCCTTTTAAACGGAATGTACTGATTGCAAGCCCCAACAGCTAACTCATATTTTTTCTTGTAAACAGATCTTGCCTTTTTTAAATATTTTTCAAAATATCCTTCATGTAAATATTGAAACAGAACAGCTTGATCTAACGTAGATGTGTGAATGGTTCTTGCTCTTTTAACACTTTCTAAATAATGAATCAGTTCTTTATCGGCAATAATCCACCCTACACGTAAACCAGGGAAAAGTACCTTCGAAAAGCTACTAATATAAATCACATTATTACCAGCACCAGCAAAAGTTAATAATGGCGATAAATGTGAACCTGAATAACGTAATTCTTCATTAAATCCATCCTCTATAATAGGAACCTTATATTTCGAAAATAACCTCATCAATTCCGTTCTTTTCTCCGAACTCGTAACAATACCAGTTGGATTATGATAAGAAGGAATTAAATACGCAAAATCAAAATCCTTTTCACGTAAACTTTTTTCTACTTCAGTCGTATCAATACCATCATCATTCATATCTATCCCATGAACTTCAAGTCCATGTAAGCGAAAAAGTTTCAATGCAGCATGGTGAGTTGGATTCTCACAAATAACACGCCCTGATTTTTTCGATAAAGAAGATAGTACAATATCTAACCCTTCTGTAAATCCATTTGTAATTAAAATATCTTTGTTCGAAATATCTACACCTTTCATTTCCATGTAATGAAGTAGATAATTCATTAACGGTCGATAACCTTTTGCATATCCGTAGTTCAATACGATATCCCCTTCAATGGACATACGAGTAAGAAAAGCTCTTTTGAAATTTTCAACATCAAATAGCTTTTCGTCCGGGGCTATACTATTAAAAACAATCATTCCTTTTTCCCAGCGAACTCCATGTTTCATTAAGTCTAATTCATCCGCTAATATGGTAACAGTATTAAGTTTATTTTTCCAATCTATTTCAACAGACGAGGTGTTAGATATATCCACCTTCGCAACGAAATTTCCTTTTCCTTTAACTGCATAAATGAGTCCTTCTTGTTCTAAATCCGCATAAGCAGAGAGTACTGTATTTCTGCTCACTGATAATAATTCACTCAGTTCCCTTGTTGATGGGATTTTTTGATCACCGAGCAAATGCCCTTTCATAATCATCTTTTTTAAATAATCCTTTAATTGAATATAAACGGGACGATCTTTTACAACTTTAAAATCTTTAAACAATTTCTTACCCCCTGCAATTATTTTTGCATATTTATTTCTTTCTCAAAAGGTCCACTACATATGTATTTTTTATGAATAGCGGTACGGTTATAGAGCCTATAAATCCTTTCGATATAGATTGATTACATCTTTCAAAGCGGCTGCTGCTGCCCCACGTGGGTTTGAGGCCCCTCCAAGCGTTGTCACTTGTCCCATTGAATCCGTAAAGAATGTAATTCCTTTTTCGGTACTATTTATATTTGCCAATGGATGTTCTTTCTCTAAATTACAAGGTTGTACACTAAGGTTTACTTTTCCATTATCATCTTTATATGCTGATGCAATTAATTTAATAAATTTATTTTGTTCCTTTGCATTTTGAATTTGTTGCGTTGTAACGTGCTCTATTCCGTTTATTTGTATATCTTCGAGTGAATAATCTATTCCCATTAAACTATTCGTCAAAAGTAATAATTTACAAGCGCTATCCATCCCGCTTATATCTAATAACGGGTTAGTCTCCGCAATTCCTTTATTTTGTGCTTCTTGCAATGCTTCTTCAAACGTCTTATCTTCTTCATACATCTTTGTAAGAATATAATTTGTTGTCCCGTTCAATATTCCTTCTATTTTTTCAATATGACAGCCAGCTAAACTTAGTTGTCCAATGTCTAATGTTGGTAACGCAGCCGCAGTTGCGCCACTATACCGTATGCGTGAGCCTGAAATACGCGCTGCCTCATTTAGTTCACTCCAAGCTGTAACAAGTGCACCTTTTGAAATAGCTACTATATCCATTTGATTTTCAATAGCTTGTTTCATATACTGTTTCCCTGGATTTCCATTTTTAAGATTTGTAGCAGTTGATTCAACCAATACAGTACCATTTATATTAATCGTTCCGCGTTCCTCTGGATAATGGGCGATATATTTTTCAATTGCCGCAGAACCATCACCATACGTCAATAAATCATTAATCTGCAAACCTTTCCCGTTATGTATTGCAATATTTCTTCCTATCACTCCACTAACAACTAACTCAATTCCATATGTTTCATTTATATATAAATATTTTTCGTTTAACAATTTAATAAATTCTTTACCAACTGTCCCATATCCTGATAAAACAACTTGAATTTTCATAATATCCCCCCATATTTTTCTACCAAATCCCTCTTTCAATATAATATAAAGCGCCCTCGAATTCCATCGAGAGCGCTTTATTATTATCTATTTCGGTAACCGTGATAATTTTTCTGCAATTGTTCTATAAAACTCTTGAATATTAGAAAAACCTAACGTATCTGAAACGCTTAATCCTACCATATCGAGATGATCCCAATTTGCTTTCGTTTCAATATGATTCCATTTTCCAACCTGTAAAGACTCATTATTATTTACGGCAATATTAGACGAAGGCGCAATCATAGAATTTGTATTTACTACACCGTCATTTTGCCACCAAGATGTATCAATTAATGGGCGATTTTCTTCATATCTTGCATAGGAACCTAAGAAAAATGCATTACCCATTAACACTTTGTTCATCGTTATATGAGGTAAATGTAAACCTGTTATTGGTGCTGCTTGCGATGCATGTCCACTATAGGATAAGTAATACACATCCGATTGCGTCTGTACCCAATTATTTAACTCCTTTGCACCATCAGTACTTAAATCCCATTGACTTATATCTTTTGTATTTTTCCAAAGTGAACTATTTAGAATACGATCAGTATATTGGAAAAAGGACTCTCCAGCATTCTTCTTTATTCCCCATTGATCCAATTTAAAATCATATAATGATAAATTATTGTTTCCTCCTAAACTTGCAGTTGTAATGAGTAGATCTTTAACAAACGGAAGCAATAGACTACCATCCGCAAGTGTTGTCCCGTTGTGAGGAGTTGCTAATGTTGTAACACTATGAACATACGATTTACCACCTTCAAATAGTGGTGATACCTTTGTGTTTGGATGATTTTTCATATAATTTTTTTCATCAAAACTTCCTTCTTTTAATAGCTGTACCAATGTTCGCGTCGTTTGTCCACCCATACTATGCCCAACTAAATGTACTTTATTTGTTTCACTCCAATTCGGTGCAAATCCACTATAAGTTCTACCAAAACGATTATGTCCATGTTTCTCAGCGTGCGCCGCACCATAATCTACTGTTCCACCTTTAATTTGCGCATATAATTCACATGCACGGTCCCAATTACTAGAAACAGGGCCAACAGCAGCCGTATGAACTGTATAACCATTTCTTTTTAAATCTTCCTGTATATCATGAACACCACCCCAATATTTTACCCCTAGCATTTCTTCCCTACCCCATCCAGCAAATCCATTCACTAAAATGATAGGATAATTATTTTGTTGCCTCTCTTCAGCGTAAGTTGTTTTCGCTACAAATGAACAAACAGTCACTAATGCAAAAAAACATATTTTTAAAAATAGCTTCCCCATACTTTCTCCCCCTAATAAAACGTTTACATTTTTCCGTGAAAAAGATTTACACAATTCGTTTTTAACTTAAACATAATGTAAAGTATTTTATATACATTGTATATATAGAAAACATACACAAATGTTGATAAATATTAATTCAAGTAAACATTTACTTTTTACAATACAACTTGTAAATCTTATTATTAGAATTTATAATTGAATGTAGTTTCCTCATGTTAAATGGATTTAATATTCATAAGAAAACTAATTTCATTGCTTGAAAAGGAGGAAAAAAGCATGCAAATCGGATCAAACATTCATACATTATCTCAACCTACTAAAATAACTCCATCTAATCTTGAGCATAATACTATCTCTTCTACTAAACTTGAAGATAAGAAATCAAATGATCCAATCAAATTTGATATTCGTTCATCTGGAAAAGAAATGAAACAACCTGAGCATAAATTTAACGAATTAGATTTATGGGGCGTGTTGAAAGATAAAGGTGTTCCTTTATGGATCATACTTGAAATGCTACAAAAATCCCGTAAAGAAAAAGAAGCTCAAAATAGTTCGGTTCAAAGTTCAAATGTGATTGAAGAAACAAGCGAGACCCAATTAAATGAAGTAATGTAAACTATGTTACATGAGTTATCTATAAACGAAAAAGAGTTCAAGGTTGATAAAAATATTATCAACCTCGAACTCTTTTTTTAAGATTTTTCTCCAATCGTTACAAACTGAAAAGATACTTCTCCTTCTAAACCTTTAATTAGCTTTCTTACTTTTACATTTTCATTAATCAATGTATTATCTGTCGACATTTTAGGTTTTTCGTCACCTAAAGATTTTTTCAGATGAAGAAGTTGCATTTTCGTTTCATTTGCTTTTATTTCTTTATATACACTATTTTTCGCTACAATCACATACCATTGAAACCCATAATTACGAGTGTTACCAATCCAAGCATTACTATCATATTTAACAGGAATCTCTCTTCCTTCTATTTCAATACTTTGTATAGTCTTTTCGTCTTCATGCGTAAATAATAGTGAGCCTTCTTTTGGAAAATTCGGTAATGTGTCTATAGGCATAGAACTGGATACATTATCCCGTTTACAAAAAATCTTTTCTTTAATCATCGCTTGCGCAGTAGATTCATTTAATATTAGTACCTTCCCTTTTCCAAATTCACCTGTTTTCACTGAATAAACTTCATTTTCTTTCGTATTTTCCTTATAACGATTAATAATTGGTGAAGTATTATTCTCATCTCCAATGATTAGTACACCGTTAGCTGGGAATAAGTCTTCATTTTTAGAACATGCGCTTAAGCTTATTAAAATTATTATAGTTAACATGAAGATAGTTAGTGTTCTTTTCATCACGGTTCCTTTCATAATTCAATTTGTTTTTTACATGATTTTCTGTAATCTTAATAGTTGATATCCTCTATTGTTCCATAGTTTTATACAGCTTTTGTAGGTAACGCCAACGAGTTATAAAGAAATATAAAACTTGTATACATATAAATGAAATTAAAATAACGATAGAGCTATTTAAAATAGAAAAATCGACTAATTGTTGTAATGCCGTATAAGCGACTACAGTATGAATCACTGCAACGACAATCGGTAAGAAGAACATTAATAATAACTGTCTCGTTACAACTTTTTTTAATTCTCGTTTACTTAATCCCATTTTCGAAATCATTTTATATTGCTGTTGATCGCGATCCAAATCAGTATATAATCGAAAATAGATAAAACTAGCAGCGAATGTGAAGAAGACGATTCCGACTAAAACACTTGCCATAAGTAATAATCCATTCGTTTGCTTTGCACTTAACAAATCTAATGTTAAAGCTTGAAAGTAGAAATTATCTTTGCTAACATCTTTTTCAAATATACTATTTAATTGGTTTGAAATCTCTTTCGTTTTCATCCAATCATCTACAACAAATCCGTAAGTACGATTTTGATCACCTATATCATCTTGGTCAGGAGAAACAGGGATTCCATCATACACATGATCTTGAACAGCAATATAAATACTTCTAGTATCATGCGGTAAAACTAAATTTTCTACAGCTTTTTTCACACGAAATGTCTTTGTCCAATCTCCTTGAATGACTTCAATATTCTTTTTATAGTCACCATTTTTAAATTCTTGTTTTTGGGATACCATTCCAGGGATTAGTAAAATTTCATCTTCTTTTTCAATCGTTTCTTGTTGATACCCGAGTGCTCTCGCAAGTTCGTTATATTCACTTAACTTTATTACATATACGTTACTTTCTGTATATTTATTTGAAGACGAAGCCATTCGATAAGGAATATTAGCATCAGCAAGATGTTTTTTTATAGTAGAGAGATTTTTATTTACCTCTTTGTCTGTTTCAAAACTTACATACAGAAATGTATACGGATTTGTCATTCTTACCAGATCCCTATTACCGAGAGCAGCTGTCGTACCAATTGCTGTAAATGCAACTGCTGAAATAATAGATACTATAAAAAACATGGTTGCATTATCTTTCATACGGTAAATTAATTCTGAGAATGTTAATATATTTGTTCTTTTTAAAAAGAAAGATTCACTCCTTTTCGCAAGATACAATATATAAACGCTACACTGTGTATATAAAAAGTACGTTCCTATAATTACAAGGAGTACACCAATTCCAAGCATAATAAAACTGTGACTTGAGATAAATCGAAATACTGAAATATATCCACACCCTATACTAATTAAAGAAAGTAGCGATAATAAAATTGAAGATTTCGGTTCAGGTTTTGGTTTTTCTTCTGCTTGAATGAGTTCTACAAGTTCTGTTACTTTTACCATTTTAAAAGTAACAAGCGAAACAATTAAAAATAAGAAAAGAAACGTGATGACTGTTAATAGTACCGCTTGTATCGGTATATAGAAAGGCAAACCATTATTGATCATTAATACACTTGCACTTATCAATAAAACTAATTTAGAAAATATGAGACCAATGATAATTCCTATACAAATTGATCCAATTCCAATTAACATATTTTCAATCAACAATAATTTCTTAAGTTGCCTCATTGACATACCTTGCATCATTAAAATGCCAAATTCTTTCTTACGTGTTTTTAAAAATGAACTTACTGAATATAGAATAAAGAAAAATGAAAATACAAAAATCAAGCCTTGCGAAATTGTAAATCCTAATGTTCCAAATGCACTTATTGTTGTACTCGTCGATTTTAATTCCCCTTGTAAATCAGGATGAAATAATAACAGGGCATACGTAAAGAAAATCATAATAGAAAATGCACAACTTAAAAAATGGGCAGCGTATGTACGCTTATTACGAAAAATATTATTAAATGCGAACTGACGAAAAGTCATGCCTCTTCCCCCCTAACAAAGAAAGGACATCCATAATCTTTTGATAAAATGCTTGCCTGCTTTCACCACAATAAATTTCGTTATATAGTTGACCATCTTTTATAAATATGACTCTGCTGCAAAAACTCGCTGCATACGGATCGTGTGTAACTAACATCATCGTTGCCTTTTCTTCCTTATTAAGAGTATCTAACATCTCCATTACATCATTTGAAGATTTAGAGTCTAAGTTCCCTGTCGGTTCATCTGCAAGTAATAATTGCGGCTTATGAACGATAGCACGAGCGATTGCTGTTCTTTGAGCTTGTCCCCCTGAAATTTCAAAAGTTCTTTTACTCAATATATCTGTAATGTTTAATTTCTCTGCAATTTCTTCCACTCGTGTGTTCATTTCTTGCACAGAAACACCATCTAAAGTCATCGGCAATACGATGTTTTCTTTTACAGTAAGTGTGCTAAGAAGATTAAATGATTGAAATACAAATCCTAATTGTTTCCTGCGGAATAACGCTAAATCTTCTGATGATAATTGGAAAGGATTTGTGCCATTAATAAAAATTTCTCCCGATGATGGAGAATCAATAGTAGATACCATATTTAATAACGTTGTTTTCCCACTACCTGACGGGCCCATAATTCCTACAAATTCACCTTCTTGAATTGATAAATCAATATCTACTAATGCTTTAAAAGGTATTTTCCCTTTATATACTTTACTAATACTTTTTGCATGTAAAATTTCCATTTGTATTCTCCCTTCATTTGTACTGCTCACTATAAAGTGTAAAGGAATTGTCTAACATCTCATATTGATTCATCTTTCATTTATCTTACACGCTTGTAAGATTTCTAAAAAAACTAATAACAAACCTATTTCCAAGCTATAACCGATGTATATCTATCTTATAATATTTGCATAGCGGCATGAAATACAATGCTATTTATTTCTAATCGTTATTATATGAATGAGAAAAGACCGATTTTTTTATCGGTCTTTTTACTTTCATATACCATATTTTGAACTAATGTCTTTAGTTGAAACTTATTTGAGTAACCTATTTAATACTATTTCACTTGATAATAACCTCTGTAAAAAACTGAGTTCTTCGGTTTAATTGCAATTAAAAATGAATTGTAGATATCTGAGGTGGAAATGAATGTGTTTATCCAACATATAAATAATATGATTGATTTCGTATTTCCTGATACATAGAACGACATCACGGTAGGGACTACCGATAATACAATAATGGGCAAGCTCATAAAGACCCAAAATCTCGTTTTGGATAAGATTGCATTTGTATTTAGCCAAAAAAATGTTCCACTACGTGTTAAACTAATATCACCTTTTTTACTTATGACCAAAATGTGTAGACATTCGTGAATGATAAAGACAAAAATACCTATTATGATAAGATAAAATATATTAATATGATTGAAACCTGTTTCAAAGAAATAAGGTATCAGAAAAATAATTAACTGAAGTAGATATACAAACTTCATATAATGTTTTCGATACCAATTATTCTGTATAAAAGGAGTCCATTCTGAAAAATCCATACTTATCTGTGGCAAGTGTCGAAACCAAATTATGATATGCGTTCCCCTCCCTCATTTAAACTATTTCATATTTTAAAACATTTAACCCACTAACACTCAACCGTTAGTTTTATATGTAAATCTTCGCTCGCCTTCACTTTTGCCATGCATTCTTCTACTTAAACTTAAAGTGATTCATTTGCAGGATGATTTGAGTAAAAGAGTGGTGTTTTCATAGATACACAAATTCGACAAAATCTTCCAAATTCCTTTTCGTATATGATTTTTATAAAAGAGGTCTCGCATGTACAGCTTGGGTCCCTGTTTTTGGTAAAAAGCAAATCCATCAAGACCCCATCCAAATTGTCTCTTTGATATGATAACTGGTACACTTGAATGTAAAAAATCTTAGAGTTTTAACTCTAAGATTTTTTACTGATTGCATTCCATAATAACTCCTTTTAAAGAGCTATATTTTTTATCCATTCTGATTTACTCAATAGATAATGATTATATAGTTGGTTTTCTATCGTCTGTTGACTCTTATAAGTAAACCCACATTTTTCAATAACTTTATTTGACGGTACGTTGTTAATTAAAGCCACTGCATTAAGAATATTTACATTTGTATTTTTAAACAAATAATCAATCAACTCTTTAGACGCTTTTGTAGCGTATCCATTATTTTGATACTCGCTTGAAATGGCATACATAATTTCTCTATTCGGTGATGGAAGTTCTTCTTTCATGCCTGTACAGCACCATCCAACAAATTCATTTGTATCTTTAATAAATATTCCTAGCTTTAATAAATGACCATCAATGTTGGATGTATTTTCCACTGCATCAACAAATGCTTGATTTGCTGGTATTTCATCATTTATAATCCAATGAACCCTCTGTTCTTTCGTTGATTTCCAGTCTGGTAAAAACTTTTCTATTTCAGGCTGATTCGATATTTTATAAATACTCTCCGCATCTTTGGTGGAAAACTCTTGTAAGTAAATATCACCACAATCTAGTCTAAATAACTTAGTCGAACTCTCTTCTCCCATGTTAATCCCCCTTAATTACGTTTGAAATTGAAAGTAAATATAGATACCTCCTAGCTAGAGGTACCCATACCATAATTACATTAAAGTTCCTTTAACTGCTTCGTAAGTTCTATAAAGCGTTCGTCAAGTTCTTTATATCCTTTGTCGTTAGAAGTTAAAAAGCTTAATTTACCTAATACTTCTTGTCTCTCTGTTTCTAACGTTAAACGTAGCTCTTCAATATCATCTCTTGTTTTAATAGGTTTCTCTAGCTGCTTTTGTATCATATGATTTGAAAACACAAGTTTCGTATTAGTTGTTTTCTCTAGAAAATATCGATCGTGAGAAACTATAACTAGTGTTCCATTATACTCCGCTAATGTATTTTCAAGCTGTTCACGTGAAGGAAGATCAAGGTGATTTGTCGGTTCATCTAAAATAAGTACATCTTTTTCATCTAAAATATAAGCCATTAACTTACATTTCACTCGTTCTCCCATGCTCATATGTTCAATCGGCTCTTTCCATTGAGAAGCTTGGAACCCTAAATGTTTCATTAAATTTTGAACTTTCCCTCTTTCTTCAAATGAATCTTTAAAAAATAAATCTTCTGGCGTTTTATCAAGTGGTAAATCAAATACTTCTTGTGTTAAATAACCGATGTTTGCAGATGGTGAAATCCATATTTCTCCTTGCACAGTTTCCGTTCCCATAATCATCTTCAGTAATGTTGTTTTCCCACTACCGTTTGGTCCAACAATCGCAACCTTCTCACCGTGCTGAATTGTAAAATTAACGTTTTCAAATAATGTTTTTCCATGAAAGTCTTTTTTTAATTGCTTTACTTCTAAAAAGCGTTTTCCTACTTTTTTATTCGCTTGGATAGAGAACTCAACTGAGTACTCCTCTCTCACACGTTCTACCTTCGTTTTCTCCAGCTCTTTTTCGAGACGTTTTCGTTTTGACTTCACTTGCGCATCCATTCGCTTCGCTTTTACACGATAAAATTCTTTAACACCTTCTTGTTTTGTAGATTGTGCATGTGCCTTATGTGACCAGGAAGTTAATTCTTTTATATGTGTTTCTACTTGTTCTATCTTTTTTTGCTGCTTTTCATATTCACGTTGCTGCGTCAATCTTCTTTGCTCACGTGCTTTCATATAACTCGTATAATTACCGCTATGTTCAATTAATTTTTTATCTTCAATTGACCATATTTTTGTTGCGACAACATCTAAAAAATATCGATCATGCGATACAACTATAACTGTACCTTTCATATTTTTTATTTGTTTAATGAGAAATTCCGTACTCATCTCATCTAAGTGATTTGTCGGTTCGTCTAATATTAAAACATTAGGATTTCTAGCAAAGCCTTTTGCTAGTCGAATTTTCAGCTTTTCACCACCACTTAAAGTAAGAAAATCGTTCGTTGGCACGCCCCATTTCGCAAGAAGTTCTGCTTCTTTTGCAATCACATCATTACTAATAAAAGATTCTATTTCTTGTTCAACATATGCCGTTGTCATATTCATTTGCTGCCATTCAACAATTCCTTTTGATGGCTCAATCTTCCCATTTATTAATTGAAGTAACGTTGATTTACCGGCACCATTTTTACCAATTAATCCGATAACATCCCCTTGTTTTACTGTAACATTCATTTTCTCTAACAAAGTATTTTCCTTTATTTCAACATAAACATCATTTAATTTTAAAAGCTCTTTCATATTACCGATCCCTTTCATTAAGGGAGAACAAAAAAATCCTCCCAAATTAATTTTGGCAGGATTAGTCGTTACATTATTTATACCCAAATAAGCTATTACGCAAATCAAATAGCAAAACCGTTGAATGGAATTGGGTAGACTAATCCTATTTTTTGTAAATTGAAATTTATTTAATTTCAACATTTAAAAATAAGATTAGTTAATCATCGTCCACCCATCATTCCTTTCCATCGTTAGTAACCATATTGTACCATAGTGGTACTGTATGAGTAAATGTAATTATATGTGCTATTAAAAAGATTGCTCTCTTTTAGGTCTATTTATCATTTCTACACTTCAGATCGATCAAGCACAAACAACATTTGTTGTACTTCTTGCTTTATATTTCCCTAGTAATAAACTTCCAAGCACTCCCTCTTATATAATTTTTATATAAATTTATGTTTAATTATATATTATACATACTACATTTCTGTTCTTATAATAAAGTTATCATTTTTAAGGAGGAATTCTACAATGGAATTTAGCAAACTCGGAAACAGTGGATTAACAGTAAGTAAGATTGCATACGGAAACTGGATAAACCATGGTGGAAAAGTAAATGAAAATACTGCAAATGATTGTGTGAAAACCGCACTAGATGTCGGAATTACAACGTTTGATACTGCTGATGTTTATTCGGACACGATAGCCGAGGAAGTACTTGGCCGATCTTTAAAAGGTATACGCCGAGAAAGTATAGAACTATGTACAAAAGTATGTCATCCGACCGGACCTGGAAAAAATGATCGTGGATTATCGCGAAAACATATTATAGAAAATTGTAATGCCTCATTAAAACGGTTGCAGACAGACTACATTGATGTCTATTATGCACATAGATTTGATACAACAACTCCCCTTGAAGAAACGATGTTAGCTTTTGCTGACCTTGTAAGACAAGGTAAAGTCCTTTACTTAGGCGTAAGTGAGTGGACATCAGAACAAATTACCCGCGGTGCAGCACTTGCACGAGAATTGAACATTCCACTTATCGCTAGCCAACCTCAATATTCGATGTTGTGGCGAGTTATTGAAACTGATGTAATACCAACATGTCAACGTGAGGGACTTGGTCAAGTTGTTTGGTCTCCCCTTGCACAAGGTATTCTCACAGGAAAATATCAACCTGGTAAACCCTTGCCGAATCAATCACGTGCTAACTCTGATGCTGGTAAACCATTTTTCCAAAAACTCGTGCAACGTTGGATGAGTGAGGATGTACTCACTGCAATTCAGAAACTTAATCCCATCGCGCAAGAAACTAATCTTACCTTATCTCAACTCGCAGTTGCTTGGGTACTACAAAATCCAGCTGTTTCCTCTGCAATTATTGGCGCATCAAATCCGGAGCAAATAAGAGAAAACGTAATTGCTTCTAATGTTAAATTACAACCTGAAATTATGAATCAAATTGATGATGTACTAAAAGGTTTCATTGAGTACGATACGAGCAAAACAGGTTAAAACATCAGTGAATTCTCCCTATAAAGAAGCTTTCCTTTCCAAATCCACACTGCCCATTCTATAAAGATGGGCTTTTATCTTTTACATTCACATTGTGAAGTCGTATAAACCTCTCTAACAACTGTTAAAAAGTTCTCTAACACAACAGACTTTTCATCTAGTCTCCATCCAGCATATAAATTTATTTTTGGTGTATTTTCTTGAATTTCTTTATATATAACTCCCGATTTTTTATAACTTTCCACTGATGATGGAACGACAGAAATCCCTATTCCTGCTGCAACTAAATTCACAATCGTTTGCATTTGAATCGCTTCTTGAACAATATTTAAACTTACTCCATGTTCCCAAAAGTAACTAATAATTAAATCATAAAAGTTTGTACCAAAATGACGTGGAAATAAAATAAATGGTTCATCCACTAATGATTTGATTGAAATTTTACGTAACGTAACGAAAGGGTGCTCTTCATGCAAAACCAATTTCAAACACTCCTCAGAACAAACTTCAGAAGATAATATTTCATTATTTTGCTCGGAACGTATAAATCCTATATGAATTTGTTTTTCATAGAGCGCTTTTATTTGCTGGTCTGTTGTCATCTCACGTAATATGAGCTGAATTTTAGGAAATCGTTCTCGAAATGTTTTTAATATGTCTATAACTGTTTCTGTAGAATCGACAAAACCAATGATTAAATGCCCAATCTTCCCTTCATCCGCGAGCTGTGTTTCTTTAATGGTTCTATCTACTTGAAGTAACGTTTGCCGAGCACCTTCTAAAAAGATTTTCCCCGCATCGGTAAGTTCAACCATTCTTTTTGTCCGGTAAAAAAGTTGAACTCCTAATGCTTCTTCCAATTTTCGAATTTCTTGGCTTAAAGGCGGTTGTGCCATCATAAGACGCTCTGCTGCACGACTAAAGTTTAATTCTTCTGCCACTGTTATGAAATATCTCATTTTACGAATATCCATTACAATCCCCCCTACCATAAACAAATAATAAACACTTCGCTTTTACTTCTCTAAGGTAAATAATTTTTTATTTTCAAGTGGTACAAAACAAGGCTAAAAAAACTTATCTCCAAAGTTCTTTAGCCTTGATCACTTGTTACACATTAAAAAATATTATTCGTACAACGGTACCTTTATCAACTTCTGAATGGATCTCTACACTATGTCCCAATTGTTTTGTAATTTCATATACAAGATATAACCCCATTCCAGTTGATTCTTTAAAATCTCTACCATTTTCTCCTGTAAAGAACGGTTTAAATACTCTTGGTAAATCTTGCTTCGGTATCCCGACGCCACTATCGGCAATTTCAAGTACAACTGTATTACCTTCTCTACATGCTTTCACTTTAATCTTTTCTCTACTACCTGATGAGTATTTAATCGCATTCGATATAATTTGTCCAATTAAAAATTGCAACCATTTCGCATCACTTTCTACAGTAATACCTTTATCAATTTCAAGCTCTGGATATACAAAACTCCGGATAAAGAAGCGTTTATGTTCATGCACGGAATCATTTACTACTTTATGTAGTTGTACTCTTTCTACATAAAAATCTTGTGTGAATGCTTCTAAACGCGCGACATATAATGCCATCTCTAATCCCTTTTTCAACCGATCTGTTTCCTCATTAATACTTTCAAAACGCGAATCCACTTCATCCTGTGTAATTAATTCTATTACAGATAGAGGTGTTTTCATTTGATGAATCCACTGATTCATAAAGGTTAAATGATCATTATTTTTTCTCTCTTGTAATTGCAGCTGATTTTGATAATGACGATATTGTGCATCAAGCAAATCTTGGAGTGCGGTAGATAAAACTGCAAAATCAGATTTTTGAACGGATTCATCCAAAGATTGCAATGGATTTGCTAAACGCTCATAAAAAGAACGATGTGTAAAATAACGAAATACTAAGTAGCTTACCATAAAAAAAGCACCTAAAAACATTGCATATAATGCTGTTGTAATATGATTATGTCCATCAAACCAATATACGAGGAATATGGCTAATAGTTGGAGCACTGTAAAACAAATAAGTGGTATATGGTCACGTATAAACAGCCTTATCATTTTTCCATACCATTTTCCCAAGTAATATGCAACCTATATCCAACACTACGAATTGTTTCAATCGCATCTTCAATATGTAAGGTTTTTAACTTTTTACGCACACGTGTTGTATTTACACTTAATGTATTATCATCAACGTAAGATTCACTATCCCATAATTTATTAAGTAACACTTCTCTACTCACAACACGCGGGTAATTTTTCATTAGCGTTTCTAATAAAATAGCTTCGTTTCTCGTTATATCAATCTCTTGCCCCCTAAGTTTTAACACAAGTCTTTCTGGATATAAACAAAGACCTTGTTGCTCAACCATTCGTTCTTCTAGTTTCGGTGCATAGTCTCCGTAAGCACGTCTTAAATGACTACGAATTTTTGCCATTACAACTTCATAATGAAAAGGCTTCGGAATAAAATCATCGCCACCATTTTCTAACGCCATAACTTGATCCATCGTACCTTCACGGGCCGAGATAAATAAAATTGGACACGTGGAAACTCCGCGAATTTGACGACACCAATAGTAACCGTCAAAGCTTGGTAAATTAATATCTAATAAAACTAACTCTGGTTGTTCTTCTAAAAATATTTCTAACACGTTTTGAAAATCCGATATAACAATTCCTTGGTAACCGTATTTCGCAACATAAGTTGATAATAGCTCCGCAATTTTCATATCATCTTCTACAATCATAATTTTAACCATTCTTAAACTCCTTTTAATTCACAATCTCAAATATACTTATACAAAATAAATACTATCTCTTTTTATTTAATCCGTAAATTAAAAAAGATACTTTTATAAAACAGCATCCTTCTTCTATTATTCTTATTTAATATTAAATTTACTCCAATTAAAACCCAGCTTCTCCACATAGTCCATTCTTAGTTCCATCCGCGTCGTTTTTAGTGGATCCACAACTTGACAAACTTTTAAATTACCTGCTGCTGATAATAAAAGGGTTGCATCAGCTTTAGACATTTCTAATTCCTCATGTAAAAATGTCACCATATTATGTACAGCACGATTCGCTGCATCGTCTAACAATTTCTCTGAAGCAATCGTCATTATTTTTTCTTTTTGGATAACCATTGGTAATGGCCATTTCTTTTCTTTTATAATTTGAACAGTTACAGTTACCTCTCCAGCAACTTCCACTCCACTAACACCAATTTCACCATCACCCATTGCTGCGTGTAAATCACCTAATGCTAATAGTGCCCCTGGGACATTAACTGGTAGTAGTAATGTTGTTCCTTCTTTAATTTCTTTACAGTCCATATTTCCGCCGTGATCATGCGGTGTGCCACATGAAATGCTCTCTTCTTTCGGTGCAGTACCAATTACCCCAATCATTGGATTAATCGGGATTTGTAGTTCACTTGATAATGAAACATATCCATTATGTATTGGGACAATTTTCACTGTATTTTCATTTAGCTCATCCCCCATTACACCAAGGTTCGCACCTGTCGTTAAAACACCCTGCTCTGAAATTTTAATCTTTTCAATCGTTACCATTAAAATATCGCCAGGTTCTGCGCCTTTAATATATACAGGCCCAGTCGCTGGATTAATTCGGTTCCAATCTAATTCTTGAAACACAACATCTTCAGACTGAATTTGATTTTCAAAGCAATCATATGTTTCAAATACAAGACGACTCCCAATTTCTACTTCAATACATGGATTATTTTCTGGTGACATTGCGTAAATGATATGTTCTTTATGAATACGATGCATAGTACCTCTCCCTTTCCATTATTATCTTCTATAACTAATTAGCTTTAATTCATACAAGCTCCTTGTTAAAATTAAAAGTTATTTTCAGATTACAAAAGCACTTAGCTCATTTTGAAACATACACTCTTTACTATAACAGTTATAGAAAGGTGGTATTACAATGCCCCTTATTCCATACAACGAAAGTGACGTTGATTTACTAGCACGCTTAATCCGTGCTGAAGCTGAGGGCGAAGGACGACAAGGTGAACAACTTGTTGGATGTGTTGTAGTAAATCGTGTATTTTGTGATTGCTTAGATTTTAAAGACCTTCGATCTGTGCGTGATGCAGTATATCAAAGCCCTGGCGGATTTGAAGCGGTTCAATACGGATACTTTTATCAACGTGCCCGTGAATCAGAAAAAGAAATCGCAAGAAAAGTTTTACAAGGTGAATGGCGCTGGCCAGCACGATGGGCTCTTTGGTATTTCCGTCCAGTTGGAGCTTGTCCACCTGAATGGTATAATCAGCCGTTTGCAGGGCAATTTAAAAGCCATTGTTTTTACGAACCACGTGGTGATGAATGTCCAAAAATGTATTCACGATAGTAAAAATTAAGCAACGCAAGTACTTATTCTATTGAGTACTTGCGTTGCTTTTAACTATATTTTAGAAATCTAATAATGTGATGAATTTTCTGGCGCCTACCACATGTATTAATAATGGTATACGTGGACCACTTGATTGATTCATAATGAGCCTATATAAAATGATAAATAATTGTTTTTGATTTTCTTTCATTATTTTTTTATTTTCATGATGACAAATCGTATACAATTGCTTCATTAGTTTAGAATGATCGTTATTAGAACGAATTATTTTACAAACTTCTACTAGCCATTTTTTCTGCCGTTCATCTAATGTGTTATAAAACTCCGTATTTTTCTCTTTATTTACCGCAATTAATTTTTTAGATTGAAAGTTTCTTATCCAATACTCAGCACGATTACTTATCGCTATCATTTCAGGTAATGCATAGCTCCTATCTATTTTCTCTAATATATCTTGTAAAATAGATGAATCAAAATTTAATAACGGTAAAGTTCCTGCTACTTGATTAAACTTTGGATGCTCTTTAAATCGGCTATCAAGTCTAGAAAGTTTAATTGCATCAAATAAATCTTCATTTTTGAGTGTTTTATTTTCATAACTATCCTTCAATCTCTCATACTCTGTATAATTGCGAATCACATCTTCATCAAGTCCAATATGAAAAGCTGCATCAGGCTTATATTTTGCAAACATAAAAAGAATTACTTCTGGTAAATACACTTTTAATAAGTCGCTAGGTGTAATACTATTCCCTGAAGAACTGGACATTTTTTCATGATGCCCTTTAATTCCAATGAAATCATAAGCAACGTATTGAGGGGCTTCACAATTGAATATTTTCCTTGCAATTTCCTTTGATACATTATAACTACCTGTCTCCGATGAATGATCTCTTCCGCCCGGTTCGAAAATAACATCCTCTATCATCCATCTCATCGGCCAATCGATTTTCCAATTCAGTTTCATTTTATTTGTATTTAATACCGATAATTCATTTTGATTTCCACATTCACAGTCATACCGAATTGTTTTTAATACTTCATCAAAATGTGTAATAGTTGTTGCATCTTTCCCGCACCTCTCACAATATAACGTAACTGGATAAAAGTTTTCTCTATCTTCTTCTCGGTGTACTCCTGTTTTAAAATCCATTAAAACATCATATATTTCTTTTCTTTTACACAAAGCTTCTAATATGTTTCCGTTATACCTTCCGCTTCTATATTCAGCATGTTGATATATGAATTCCACTTCAATCCCAAATGCTTGGAGCGATTTTTCAAACTCTTTTTCAAAATGCTCCGCATATGAGTTATGACACCCATGTGGATCAGGGATATCACAGTACGGCATACCAATGTATCTTCCAAAAGATGGATCAATATTTTTAGGAACTTTTCTAAACCTGTCATAATCATCCCATGAAAAGATAAAACGAGTCTTTTTCCCTAAATCTTGCAGAGCCTTTACAACTAAATAAGTCGTTACTATTTCACGGAAGTTCCCAATATGAACAGAACCAGATGGACTAATTCCAGATGCACAAACATAAGTTTCTTTATTTGGATGTTTTCTAATTAATTCATGTGCTACTTCATACGCCCAATGCATATACTCACCTCAATTGTTTTTTGTTTTCACATTTTCAGTTTTATGCAATAAAAAAACTCCCACCCCCAAGATTATTCATCTTGAGGACGAGAGTTATTAGCTTCGCGGTACCACCTCAGTTTGTTAATACGTCACCATATTAACCTCTTCAGGTACGGCCAAATATGCTTATACCCTATCTCTATAACGGGAGAATCCGTCGCACCATCCCTAAATAAATTAGTTCTTTGCGCAGCTCCAAGTCTTTTTTCGTTAAGATGTTTAACCGCTCTTTCTCAGCTACCAGAGCTCTCTGTATGCATTCATTCTTAACTACTCTTCTCTTCAATGCCAAATTGTATATTAGTTTTTTACATATGATAATTTATAACAGATGTATTGTCAAATTTTTCTGAACAGAAATTAATAACATATATTTTCCCTATCTAAAAAATATATTATTCCTTCAAGTTGAATTTTGTGACTACACCATCACAATAATATGTCACTTTCGGTTTCTCTTTAAATCGCTTATATTTTTCACTCCCTTCATATACTTGGAATACATTTTCACATGAAACATCACATAGCTCTTTCTCCCCATAGTTTTATGCTATTTTCGAGTTACATGAGAAGGTCTTCGTTTTTTTGTAGTACATCTTTATTCCAATCAAACAAAAGGTTTACCTCCATTTTTATCGAACTTTATATGTATCTCTAATGAATTGAGGTGAAACAGATTGCACAGAAATATTGAATTAGTCGTAGATGCAAAAGCGAGTTTAGGTGAAAGTCCTTGCTGGGATGAAAAAAGACAAATATTATATTGGGTTGATATTATAGAGAAGAAATTATGCCTCTACAGTCCTACTAGTAATATGAACCGAGTGATTATTCTCGATCAACAAATCGGTTGTGTCGTTCCATATTTAGATGATGTAGTACTTTTAGCTGTAGAAAAAGGCTTTTACTCTCTTAATCTAAATACAGAAAAACTTACACATATTTATGACCCTGAACCAGATTTATTAGAAAACCGCTTTAACGATGGAAAATGCGATCCAGCTGGCCGCTTTTGGGCAGGCACTACAGACTTATATGGTATTAATGCGGCTGGTTCCTTGTATTGTTTAAACAATAATTTCAACGTAGATAAAAAAGTTGCACATGTAAATACATCAAATGGTATAGCTTGGTCCCCTGATCATACATTTCTTTATTTCATTGATACGCCTACTAAAAAAGTTGTTCGTTTTGATTATGACATACATACTGGTGTAATTAGCAATCCAACAGATATTATCATCTTCCCTGAAAATGAAGGTATACCCGATGGTATGACAATTGATGTAGAAGGTTGTTTATGGATTGCACATTGGGGAGGCTCGAAGATTACTAGATGGAATCCCTTTACTGGAAAACAGATTTTAAGTATTCCGATTCCTGCTTTATATGTAACGTCGTGTACATTTGGAGGACCTAATTTGACCGATTTATACATCACAACAGCCCGAACAAGAATGACGGATGCGGAATTAAAACAGTACCCACATGCTGGTGGTATATTTCGAATTCAAACAAATATTAAAGGTTGTCCAACCTATTCATTTCGCCATGAAACTATTGGAGCTGAAACATTATGAACATGCTGAACTATTTTGAAGGACAGAAAGACCTACAAATACTTGACCTTGGCTCTGGTGTCGGTAGAAACAGTATTCAGATTGCATAAAAAAATCATGAATAGTGGCGGCACTGTTACTTGTGTCGATCTACTTGATTCGGCTTTAACGAAGTTACAAGTTTATAGCAAAGAACATAGTGTATTTGAATACATAAAAACGGAACAATCAGCAATTGAAGACTACTATATTCCTTCTAAGACCTTTAACTACATCGTTGCGGTATCAAGTTTAGAGCATGTCCGATCAATAGACGATTTTAAAAAAGTGCTGCACTCTATGAAAAATGGGACAAAGAGTGGTGGTATCAATTGTTTAATAGTTAACTCTAACATTCAAGAAATTGACTTGGAAACGAATCAAGAATTAGATGCTTTAATTGAAATTAACCTTTCTACGGAAGAAATGATACGTACACTAAAAGGCGTTTATACCGAATGCCAAAAAGTAAAAGTTGAAATAAAAAATTTAGCGTATGATATTGTACGAAACGGTACACACATTCAATTAAATACGAATGCGATTACTTTTGTCATGCAAAAATTGTAGTTTATTTGAGTGGTGACAATTTTCTTTTTAAGTCACCACTCGTATATTTATGTAAATATCATTCCATCGTAATTACAATTTTCCCTCTAGTATGCTGACTTTCACTCAAAATATGAGCTTCTCTAACTCCTTTTTCATTAAACGGAACAACCTTACTAATGATTGGTTTAATTTTTTCAGCTTGAATCAAACCTGATAATTCGTATAATTGCTTTCCGCTTGGTTTTAACCATAAAAATCCTGATTTTATCCCTTGTACTTCATGCAGTGGTTCATGAACGATAGAAACTAGAACACCACTAGGCTTAATAATTTGAAAACTTTTCTCTTGTACTTCACCGCCGATTGTATCTAACACAATATCATAATCCGATAGTAGCTCTTCAAATTTATTTTTTTTATCATCAATAATGAGGTCAGCACCTAAAGACTTTAAAAACTCTTCATTTTTACTACTTGCAGTTGTAGCGACATAGGCCCCAAATGATTTCGCGATTTGAATTGCAAAACTACCTACTCCGCCCCCTCCAGCATGAATTAATACTCGATCATTTTCTTTTATTTGTGCGTAATCAACAAGACTTTGCCAAGCTGTTAGTCCTGCAAGAGGTATAGACGCAGCTTCTTCAAAACTAAGATTATTTGGCATGTAAGCTACTAAATCTGATTTTACTGTAATGTATTCAGCATAGGAGCCTTTCCCTATATTTTCTGGTTTCGTAAACACTTTATCTCCTATTTTGAAATGGTCCACATCTTCTCCAACTTCTTCAATTACTCCAGCAACATCTAAACCTAATATTATTGGAAATGAAAATTGCAGCTTCTCTTGTAATTCTCCCTTTCTTATTTTCCAATCAACAGGATTGACAGATGTCGCGTGTATGCGTATTAATACTTCATTACATTTAATAACCGGCTTTGGAACTTGTCTTTCTTGTAATTTTTCATCACTACCATATTGATCAATAATAATTGCTTTCATTTCCACTCCTCCTTGTTGTTTATTTTAGTAACTTATACTTATTTTTCAAAATATTTTGTTTTTAATGAAAATAATTATATTTGGAGGTGATATTTATGCTACTCTACTAATTAAGCATCATGAGTGCAAAAAACATTAACCTTACTTTATCTAGTATAAGTTTAAGAAACAACCAAAGTTATATTTTATTTATTTGTTAATGAACTTTAAATGAAACGGAGAGTGTACTATGAGTGAACAAGTTTTCAAAGTGAACGGTATTGATTTATGTACAGAAAGCTTTGGCAATCCTAATAACCCAACAATATTATTAATTATGGGAGCTACGTGTTCAATGGTTTATTGGGATGAAGAATTTTGTGAAAGGTTAGCTAGCACAGGAAGATTTGTCATTCGCTATGATAACCGTGATGTTGGGCGCTCTATTACATATGAGCCTGGGACTTCCAATTACACTGTAGCAGACATGGCTGAAGATGCAATCGGGGCACTCGATGCGTATCATATTGACAAGGCACACCTTCTGGGCATGTCATTAGGAGGTATGATTGCTCAAATTGCTGCAGTAAAACACCCAGAAAGAATATTAACCTTAACATTACTAGCAACAAGCGTTATTGGATCTGATAACAATACTCGTGATTTGCCTCCAATGGATGAAAGAATTTTGACACATCATGCTAATGGTGCGAATTTAGATTGGACAAATAAAGATGTTATAGCGAAATATTTAGTTACAGGATCACGTCTACTCTGTGGATCAAAGCGTATATTTGATGAAGCAAGAACTTTGAAACAAGTAAAACAAGAAATAGAACGTGCTAACAATCTATTAAGTATGTTTAATCACGCCCTCCTAACAGGTGATGATTCTTATGAGGGTATACTTAAATCAATTCTGGTACCAACTTTAGTAATTCATGGTACGGACGATAGAGCTCTTCCACTTGAACATGGCCTCGCACTTATTGACGAAATTCCGAACTCAAAACTATTAACCCTTGAAGGTACAGGACATGAGAATCACCCCGATGACTGGGATAAAATTATTAAAGCAATTTCAGAACATATATCCTATATAAGATAAGGATAACTTTTAGAAGGGGCACAAATTGTTTTGTCCCCTTCTATTTATAGATATTACGATACAATAACAAAAGCCCATCACTTCATCCTTATGTATAGTGATGGGCTCTACATATGATTTTCTATGTTCAAAAGAATGGACAATCTAATTGATCAACAGATTCCCACGATTTTTTTTTTACATTTTCGGTGGATTTACTATTTTCTAGTGATACGTTTTTAAATGGATTCATTTCAACTTTTAGTAGAGATGATGGTTCTACATATAAAGAAAAAACATGGCTACTTGGCAAGGTTTTCGATACATCAATATCTCCTACCTGTTTAAATAATTGCTGGGCTGCAAAGAAAAAGAAATTAGTTGGATTGGATTGTTTATTAAGCCAAGCAATCATTTCAGGCGATACTGATTTATTAATATTAATTTTCACTCGATCACCACGTTTATATCGCCTAGATCGCATACAACCACCAACTAACTTATCGTTAAGTTTGTAAACCCTAACTCTTTTTGCTTATGCTCTCTATATTTTGGTGAACATGTATATACTAATAACCCACGTGCATTTGTAAATAACGGGTTATCTACAAAAATTACATTTTTCAAACGTCCTTTTTGTTTTAAAATCATTTTCAAGCTATTTTTAATAATAACTGCACCCCCACCATAAATAAATACATATGGATCGTCTTTCATATCATCAATTTTGTTAATAATATCCGTTGCAACACGTGCTGCTAAACCTAAAAACGCTGGTTGCGATTCCTCAACTAACAATGCATTTCTTGGGTGCTTTTCATTTAAATAAATTTGATTAAATTCTGTAATACTATCAATCGTTTTCGTAGGATATTTCCGATTCCATCTCGTAATAATTTGTAGTAACGTTTCTTTTACACCGTACGATAATCCTTTACTTAATTGCGGACGGAAATTTACCCCTAATGAAACAACTTCTTCCGTTGTCCCTGCGCCAATATCAAAAGACAATAAAGTTTTATCAACAAAATCAATTTCTGAAACTTGATTTTGTTCACATTCTATTTTATGTTTCACAACATTTCCTTCCTCATCATATACAATTCCCCACGTCCCAGAAGCGCCTTCAGGTAGACATTTACAAAACTCAATAGAAACATTAATCGTAACATCGCGCCCATTTGGATAATGGAATATGACCTTGTGATTACCCATATACCGTTTCGCATTTTCAGCAGCGATTTCCTGTGTAATAAGTTGCATTGGAAGAGCCACCGATAAATCATAACGAATATTAATATGACTTGAAGTAGGGCTTTGACGCATAGCACTTATCGCTAAACCTGAAAGGATTGTAATAACCATTAACTCATCAGTAGATTTATTTGATTTTTTCTCCACTTCAGTACCTTTTAATTGATCTTGAATCACTTTTTCTCCAACGATGTATCGTACATTATTTAACATTAGCGATGGAGAACTAATGGTCACATCAATGTGATTCTCTAATTCTGACGATGAAACATCAACCTCATCTAACAACCCCGTAGGCTCACCTATATATAAAGAATAAATACTCGGAATAAAAATGGGTTCCTGCCCTTTCACCATTAACTTCAAACCATTATTTCCTGCATCTGCACCAGCTTTTAAAAGAATAGACATAACTACCCCCTAAATTAATCTGACATCCCTTCCAAATATATGCGAGCCCATTCTTTTACATTCAAATGTAATGTAATTTTTTCTTCATCCTTTAAACAAAATATCATAAACATTCACTTCATATGTAAAAAATATTTGACATAAAACTTTTCCAATTTTATACTATGGTTGTAAAGAGTTTTTTACAATGGTGGAGGTGCAATTATATATTGAATACTAAAAAGATTATTTTTGTAATCATTGTTTTATCGTTAATCGCGATACTCGGACATGGCGCATACAAATATGCAACTGAAGGCTCGATTTTGGGCGGGACAATTTTCGCCGCTTCTTTAATACTTAGTAATTTAATAAATCATATTACATGGGGAGATCCAAACGGAGTATCAAAAGAAAGTCAAGATGAAATGGGACAACAAATCACATATAAAAGCTTTAAAATCGCATATTTTGTGCTTGTAGTTGTTATGTTCCTTATATTACTCTGCTCAGAAGGATTTTCTATGGGTTCCAATTTGGATGGTGTAAAAAACCTTCCACTATTTATTGCACTCTGTTCATCCTTTCTTATTTTCCCTATTGTTGAACTCATTGTCGCCAAACAATATAAATAAAAAAATGTGGTTTTCTATATGCAGAAAACCACATTTTTTATATTTGGACCTCTTCTACTATTGCTTTTAACTTATTCACAGTTCGCCAGTTCCTTACTGTAGCTGGTGTATGTAACTTCTGAAACTGGTTCATTAGTTTAGAATTCCGAATGCTTTTTTTGAAAAATAAATACACTAATGTTCCTTCGATATGGCAATCTTCTATGTCACTTTTGTACATAAGTAACCGCTTACTGTCTTCTTCAGAAAGTGGATTAGCTAAAAAGGCCACATGTACACTTTCTCCTTCTAATAACGAATGGGTCTCGTAAGGACACTTTTTAATATTATTAATAAATTCATCATTTGCTCTTAACATGACCGGAACATCGAAATCAAAAACGTTCTTAATTTCACATTCAATCCGTTCCTTTAGAAAACTTATATCATCTTCTGATTCAAATACTACATTTCCACTTTGAATATATGTTTTCACTTGTTTTAACCCTATTGATTCAAACATTTTTTTCAAATCTGCCATTTTGATTACTTTATGTCCACCTACATTAATTCCCCGTAGTAGTGCAATATAAATTGTCATATAATTACCCCTCACGTATTTAAATGCTTAGCAATCGATTTGTTTTGCACCTTCATATTTCTCGGATACTGGCTTTAATTCTTCTAACATATCATGCATGGGCAATATCTCAAACAAAAAAGCTTACTACATGATTTTTCAAGAGTAAGCTTTTTAAATTATTTGGTTATCGGTAAATGTAATATTAATTGTTGTCCAATCGGTCCCATTCTTCTATACCCTTTATCTTGAAACCCAACTTTTCCATATAACTTTTGCGCTGGAATATTTTTTTCATTTACAGCAAGAATCACTTCATTTTTTATTGGATAATAATATTTTACAAAGTCTTGTAATAACGCCAATGATTTTTTAGCATATCCTTTCCTTTGTTTATTGTGATTGATAGAAAAAGAAGTTAAAAGTATAGCATCTTTATTTTCTGTAAACTCCTGTACTCTGTCACCCGTTTGTAATGCAAAAACACCGACAGGTACTCCGCTAAAGTCCAAAATAACAACTACATTTTTAGTTCGATCATTTTTCGCTTTCTCCAGTAATTCACCTGGATTCGCTGTGAATCGCACTTGTTCACTTGGTAAACTAAATGATTCTATTCTCTCTTTATACTGCTCCTTATACGGAACTAATTGTATTTCCCCTGTATGTATGTTCATGCTTAACTCTCCCGTTTTTTATCAAATTAACTTAAACCTTGCTGTGTTTTAGAATGCACTTTTCCATCCAAAAATGTAATTTCAGCAAATGATTTTGGATCGTTGCCTTTCCAAGCAAAAATTTGTTTAATTCGTGTAGAATGTTCTTCCCCTTCTTCTATGAGTAAATCCCCTTCAAAACCGATTAAATCTTTCACTTCTAAATATGTCATTCCTTCATTAATATTTGAGAAATGATTTACATTAATGGATTTTTGATTTCTATTTTCCGTTATAGTAGAAGATGTAGCAGTTTTCTTCTTCACTTCTTTCTTCTGGTCACACGCTGTCATACTAAAACCTATGCATAAACTACACAATATGAGTGTGCTTTTTTTCATCATAACGGTTGTCCCTCCCCTCATTATTAAACCATATTTTCCCTTAAAAATAAACTGAATATTTAATCTTATAAAAAAATCCCGTACAATTTAGTACGGGACTTCCACTATTTTTTCAAATGATTATTTGATTGATCATCTTGTTCTTTTCGTAGTTCTTGTTCTTCATCTTTTGGTAATTGTTTATCATTATCTTTAATTGGGTTTGTTTCTCTATTTTCAATCATATCATTTGGAACTTGCGGCATTACACGGCCAACAATTGCTGCTAGTTCATCAAGTATACCTTCACCAGTTTTACCTTTTTTAATTTGCTTACCTATTTGTTTTAATCTTTCATACGTATCAACATCTGCTACAACGACTGCATTAGCACCATTTGGGTCATTTTTCAAACTTTCTGCTACGGAGTACTTAATTGACTCAACACGAGTTCGATCAAGTTTCGCTTTTACATCAATACCTACAACAGCATATTTCCCCACTACTACCGCTGTCGCATCATTCACACCTGGTACACTTGCGGCTAAAGATGCTAAATGATCAGCAGCTTTTTCGTTTGGCTTATTTGATTTGTTTGTATAATTAACATTTTTCATCGAGACATTTTTTTGTTCTGGCTTTTCATTAGGATTGTCTTTTTTTCCAATGCTACATCCAGTAATGACGAAACAAAGCATTAACATATATATAATGATTTTCATTATTTTCACCACTTTATCATTGATGTTTAATCATAAATTTTTTCAACAGCTTGCATCTTCTTCACTTTTTCTTCTGCACCGCTATTTGCGTTAATGAAAATTTGGTACGTATCTTTCCCTAAAGTACCAATAAATTCATAACAAAGTACTTCATTATGCAAGTCATTTACTACTACAGCTTTACGTTCTTCCATAACTTTTACATCGGGATTAATTTTCTTTCTCGCCTCAGCAGCAGTTAGCTTCGCACTCGGAATTGTTCGTTTTTGATGCGATGCTAAATATTCCTTTGCCGAAAAACCAACAATCGATCCATCATCTAAAGCAATTTTCATTTGAATTGCTTCTGGATAAATACGCACTCCATTTTCATTTACAACGTACGTAAACACACCGATATTATCATATTGAGAACTATCAAATAGCTCCATATTTGTAAACTTGTGATCCTTTAAAAACGTTAATCCTTTACTTCCTGCATCATTTAAACTAATTTTTTGTTCTTTAATTTCTCGATTATTCATTACCCAAATTGGGTATCCACCTTTTCCGGTAATATCCATGTGATATTCGTTGTTTGTTGCTGGATCTTTAATTTTCACACTGTAGAAAGATTCTTTTGCGCCTTTTCCGCTTTTCTCAACTTCTACTTTTTCATTTCCTTTTAAATTTAAAAATGATTTTGCGATTTTTGCAGCCTCATCTTTAGAAATCGCTTTACCCTCTGCTTCAAATCCGCCCTTTTTATTTTTTTGTGCGCTTGTAAAAGTAGGTCCGAAATTAGTAGACGAGTACGACGTTACATTCTTTTCAACTGTTTTTAATCCATCAATAATTGTGTTATCTGCTGGATCTCGGTTTGATGCAAGTGCCATTTCAACGTCCATCCAGCGCAAGTTGTTTTTCAACACAAGATGTTGCACTTTTCTTAGTTCATCTTGTATATTTCCTGCATTTGAATATAACGTTTGCAGTGTTTTATACTCTTGATCATTTAGCGGTTCTTTTTCTAAATCACGAATCGCTGCACGATAGCTAAAATCACCGATATTCGCTAAAAATTCTTCCGTTTTATTAAATGGCATTAATGTTAATGGTAGTTGACCTACATCAGAACGAGCTTCAGATGTTAAACGCCACACATCTGCTAATGCTGGCGATAGAGACGCACGTGAATTCATCGCAAGTGTTGTCCCGATTTTATCGTGTAATAAGTCAACCTCATACGCTAAATCATGAAACGCGCGCTGATAACTATTTTCCGCTCTAATTAATACTGCATTTTTTTCTTGATGCTCTTTATAGCCCCAATATCCTGTTCCGACTACACCTATTGTTAATAGTACAATGATAATACCTCGTAACATGTTTCCACCTCCGCTCTATTTACAGAAAATATGTTTACCGATTTTTTTAATTTGTGGACGACTCCAAATCCATTTACTTGTCGCAGTATCTGGATTGAAATAATAAAGTGCATTCCCTGTTGGATCCCATCCATTAATCGCATCTAATACAGCCTTTTTCGCTGTTTCATTTGGCGTTAAATATATTTGTCCATCCGCTACTGCTGTAAAGGCTCTCGGTTCAAAGATTACACCTGAAACAGTATTTGGAAACGATGCGCTTGTAACACGATTTAAAATAACAGCAGCCACTGCTACTTGTCCTAAATATGGCTCACCACGTGACTCTCCATAAACAGCGTTTGCCATTAGCTGAATATCATTTTGAGAATAACCGTTTGGAACATTTGTCCCTTTACTTTGTGGTGGTTTATTTTCTTGTGCAGTACCGCCGCTATTCCCTTTATTCGTTGTAGTACCTTTATTAGCGGTGGACTTATCATACTTCGTTGCCTTAACAAGTTTCTGCTTCGTTGTAGCACCCGCTAAACCATCAACAGGTAGTCCAAATTTCTCCTGAAAATTCCGAAGTGCCCAGTATGTACCCCATCCGAAAACACCATCTACTTTTCCCGTATAAAATCCGTTATATTTCAAACGAGATTGCAGTTCAATAACATCTTCACCAGATGCCCCTCTTTGAATAACTTGATTCGAAAAGGCTTCTACATTTTTCATTTGTACACTACTTACCATTAAAGATAGCCCGATAAAGACGAGTAAAATCGCTATCTTAAAGACAGTCTTTTGATGCATGTATTTCCCTCCTTAATTACGGAAATGATTTCATGGTTATGTTTTGTAAAACCCTCGCTTTTATGTAAAGAAGTCAAAAAAATCCAAACTTATATGCTTAAAGAAATATGTAAACAATATACAAAAAGAATAAAAGGAGCTTATTATGAAGCAACTCATTACACGTACAGCATTTATAATTTCTTTAATAACAACATGTTCAAATATATATACGGGTCCATCTATAGTTCACGCACAGCCGCCCTATGCAAAATGGGGTAAACTGGCCGTTGAAAAAACGAAAGAACAATATCCGAAAGCAGAGATTATTGATTACCTTCATATAGGTAGAAAACCAAAAACTATTCAAATAACAGTTGAAAAATTTAAATTGTGGCTTCGTGAGAATGGAAAAGAATATGGTGTTTTTGTTGATGTAGAATTCGATACGAAAACAGAGAAGTTTTTAAAGATGTCATTTCAGAAAACAAGTCGATAGAACAAATAACCCCCTCTGTTTTAAGTAAAACAGAGGGGGTTATTCATACACATTTAATAATGAAAGTTATTGTTTTAAACTTAAAGATCGATTCCCTAACATTTTCACCAATCCACAAATAACTCCAATTACAACCGCTATTCCGATACTATATAAAAGTACTTTCCCATATCCACCTATTCTCGGATCGAGAAACGGATATGGGTACCAATTCACGAATGGACCGCGGATTAAGCTATATACAACATATAAAAGCGGGAAAACAAGCCAACTCGTAGCCTGTTTCCATGTAATGGCCTTCGTAGGTGGATTTATAACCCAATCTAAAATCATTGCTAATGGCATGATGTAATGGAGCACAGTATTTACCCACGGTATCGGCGTTTGAAGTGACTCTTCTAATCCCCTTAATAACAAAAAATAAATAAGTCCCGTTGTCAGTATGTATACTGTAGCTGCGCCGCGAAGAACTCCAAACTGCTCGGAACGTCCGAATGTGGCTGTCCCCAAGCTACTTAATAGTAGAATTACCGCCACTAAAATATTACTTTCAATTGTGAAGAAGCTAAAAAAGTTAACTGGATTGAACGGTTTCACTTGTGCCCTTGTAACAAATTGAGTAATAAGTGCACTAAACGCTAGAAGACTTAATAACAGTCTATAAATCGCTATCATTTTTGCACTTCTCATAAAACACCTCATTTCTCTTCTTATTTATGATTGGAATTCTCTTTTATATGCTCTATAAATAACTTTAATGGTACGAGGCCACGTTTTGGCATGTGACTACTAATTACAGCTATGAGCTCTAACTGCGGAATGATAATAATGTATTGTCCTCCGTATCCCATAGCAAAATACATACAATACGGTATGTGAAATCTTTCGTTATGTAATACCCACCAGTGATATCCATATGCCCCGACATGTTCATACGTTTCAAATAGAGCTGTATTTGATTCTGCTAACCACTTCGATGATACAATTTCATTCCCCTTCCAATATCCATTGTTCAAACATAATTTTCCTAACTTTAATAAGTCTATAGATTTCATTTTCATACCGAATCCGCCAACATATATACCTTGCGGGTCTTGTTGCCACTCATACTCCGTAATGTTTAACGGCTCAAATAAATATTTTTTCGCGAACTGCTCCGTCGACATTCCAGTTGCTTGTTGAATGATGTAACTAAGTAAGTGAGAAGAGCCTGAATTATAATTCATTTTCGTACCCATTTCTTCAATGAGCGGCTTTTCTAAAATGTATTGCACCCAATTGTCTGATTCCACAAAGTCATTTGGGAAAATAACCCCATTTCCGAACTCTTGCCAATCTTCTCCTGTTGTCATCGTTAATAAATGATACAGCGTTAGTTCCCTCTTTTTCTCCGGTGCATTTTGAATCCATGTTGTGATTTGTGTATGTATATCATTTATAAATCCTTTATCAATTGCGATACCAATTAATATAGATACGATACTTTTTGTAATCGAATTAATTTTAAATAAGTCATTTGCACAGTCTATCGTTTTATAGTACTCAGTCGTTAATTCCCCCTTTTGATAAACAAGAAATGTATTAACCTTTTTCTTTTCAAATTTATTTTGTAATTGCTCGAAATTCAAGAAATCTTCCTCCATCTAAATGCTTATATTGTATTTATTGTTTGTCTCATTTTATCTCGTTCTCTCTATTAAATCATATTTGTTTTTAAAACAAAAAAATAAACTTGCCAGCATTTAATAGCTGACAAGTTTATTTTTATAATTTCGTTCGAACGTTCCAAAGCTCTGGGAAGAAGCATTGATCAAGCACTCGCTTTAAATAAGATACGCCAGAAGAGCCACCTGTTCCCATTTTATGACCAATAATTCGTTCTACCGTTTTCATATGACGGAAACGCCATTGTTGTAGCCAGTCTTCAATATCTATTAATTTCTCTGCAAGCTGATATAAATCCCAATATTTTTGCACGTCCGCATATACTTCTATCCAAGCCGCTTCTACAGTTGCATCCTCTTCGTAAGGCTGCGTAACATCACGATTTAACACATCTTTATGAATTGGGAATCCTTCTTTAACAAGGGCTTGTATCGCCACATCATACAAACTTGGTGCATGAAGTGCTTTATGAAGACGAGCATGTAATTCTGGGTCCTTTTCATAAATCTTTAATGCATGTGGTGTTTTATAACCAAGTGCATATTCAATCATTCGATATTGATACGATTGAAAACCTGAAGCCTGACCAAGTGAATCACGGAACTGAATATATTCTGATGGCGTTAATGTCGCAAGAATATCCCAAGATTGAATAATTTGCGACTGAATTTTTGATACACGTGCTAACATTTTAAAAGCTGGTGGTAATTTATCTTGTTTAATAGATTCAATTGCTGCATTTAGTTCATGTAAAATTAGTTTCATCCAAAGCTCACTCGCTTGGTGGATAACGATAAATAACATTTCATCATGATGATCTGATAATCTTTGTTGACTAGATAATAAGCTATCTAGCTGTAAATACTCTCCGTACGTCATATTCTCCTTAAAATCAGTGTGAATCCCTTTTTCCATAATTACCTTTTCGTTTTCTTTCATATTAGTCAAACGCCCCTTTTAACATTTCTATTTATATTGGTCTAATAACAGCGCGAACTGGACTTCCATCTGCATCTGTTAATGCAAGTGGTAAGGCAATAAGTTCGTAATCGCCGTCTGCTACGTGATCGAGTACGACATTTTCTAAAATGTGAATTCCATGTTTAAATAATTGATGATGTGCTGCTAGTTCTTTATCATCTAAAGGATCAACTGATGGTACGTCCACCCCGATTAAACGAATTCCCTTTTCAGAAAGAAAGAGTGCAATATCTGCGCGTAAATGCGGGATTACATCTGGGAATTCATTTGCTTTACCATGTGAAGATGTACGTAATAATAATCGCTCTACACCTTCTAATTTAAAACGTTCTAATTCCTTTTTACCGATACTCTCCAGCCCTGACACATCGATAACTCGTGCTGCGCCTACATATACGTGTATATCTAAATCTAACACCTTATTACCGTCATTATCGAAATGAAATGGTGCATCAATATGAGTACCTGTATGGATACTCATCGTTAACTTTCCGACATTTACTGAACCACTGTCTTCTTTTGACCATGAAACTTCATACGAGAACGGTGTATCCCCTGGCCATGTCGCGATATCATTATTTAGCGGTTGTGAAATATCAATCCACTGCGATGTTTTCATGCTTACGCCACAACCTCTCGCTTATTTTCAAAGTTTTTATATTCTTCATTTTTCATAATTTTCTTTAAGATTTGTACAGAGTTCCATACTTCCTCATACGTATTGTATAAAGCAACAGGCGCAAGTCTAACTCCATTTGGAGCTCTAAAGTCTGGAATCACTCCATTTGCTTTTAACGCTTTACATATACGTGCCGCCTCAGCATGTTCTAAATAAATATGCCCGCCTCGTTTTTCATCCTCTAGCGGATTTCCGATTGTAAATCCCATATCCTTTAACTCTAATTGAATTAAATCGAGCATATATCTCGTAATATGTAATGATTTTTCACGTAACTTTTCAATGCCAGCTTCTTTAAAAATTTCAAGAGAACCGATTAATGGTGCAGTACTTAATACGTGAGGTGTCCCTATTTGATAAGCTCCAGCATGGTCAGCCGCAGTTAATGAATGCTCCATATCAAATTGCTTATCTTTTCTAGAACTAAACCAACCAGATAATCCTGGGAGTCTATTAAAGTGTTTATTATTTACATAAAGGCCTGCAACACCACCAGGACCTGCATTTAAATATTTATAATTACACCATACAGCGAAATCTACATCCCACTCTTTAAAATGATGCGGAATAGAACCGATTGAATGACATAAGTCAAAACCGATATGAATACCACGTTTATGAGCTTCAGCTGTTAATCGCTTCATATCAAGAATTTGTCCGCTTCTATATAGTACAGAAGGCAATAAAATTAAAGCGATATCATCGGTCATCGCATAAATAATATCTTCTTCTGAAAGTCTTCTACCATCTCTACTTTTCACTTGAACTAGATGTTCCTCTGGATCTAATCCTTTTAAACCAATTTGACTTTGAAGCGCATATATATCTGATGGGAACGTTAATTCATCCGCAAGAATTTTTGTTCGTATTCCTTTCGGCTCATAAAACGTTGCAATAACCTGATGTATATTCGTAGTTGTGGAACCGGTTACAATTGTTTCTTCCGGTAAAGCCCCAATAAGAGGTGCTGTCAATTCACCCAATTTCTCCGAAAGGAAAAACCACGGATGCTCACCTTCAGTCCATCCATCAATTCCAAACTCTTTCCATGAATCTAGCAAGGTAAGTAACGATTTTTCTGCTCTTTTTGAAAGTAACCCTAAAGAGTTACCATCTAAATATATTGTTCCTTCTTTTTTATAAAATTCAGATTGAAAATCTTTCAGTTCATCATGTTTATCACATTCAAGCGCATACTCATAAGTTGGTTGAAATGGTTCTTTATACATGGTGTCACCTTCTTTTAATTTTCTTTTTATTCTAACTAATTGAAATATATCACTTAAATTGATATAACGTCAATGATATTATGTCAGTTGACTTTATATACGAACTTCTTTTACAATACAATTATATTTTCAGATATTTCAGTATAAAGAGGTGATTCCTTGAAAAATTCTACTCTTTCAACAAGAAAACACCGCTCCTTAGAAACAAAAAGGAAACTATTACATTCCGGTTATACTATTTTTATAAGAAACGGATTTCAGAAAACTACAATCACGCAAATTATTAAACATGCAGAAACTGGTTATGGAACAGCATATGTATATTTTAAAAACAAAGATGCTCTCCTCGTCGTTTTGATGGAAGATGTTATGAATCGCTTTTATAATATTGCTGATCGCTCTTTTTCACCTCAAACAAAGTTAGACGCATGTGATATGATCCAAAGTCAAGTTAGAGCCTTTTTGCAATTAGCGGAAGAAGAACGAGATATTTTGCAAGTTGTCGAAGAAGCAATAGGATTATCAAGAGAGATAAGTCAAAAATGGGATGAGATTCGTGAACGCTTTATAAAAAGTATTATGCAGGATATTACTTACTCTCAAGAAAGTGGATTGGCGCAGCCTGAATTAAATAAAGAGATTGTAGCACGTGGTTGGTTCGCGATGAATGAAATGTTTCTTTGGGAAATTGTGCAAAATGATAAAAAGCTAGATTTAGAAGAAGTTGTACATACATTGACAGTGATGTATACGGCAGGTCTATATAAATAGCACACCCTTTACTCATAAGGTGTGCTATTTTTCATCTATAAAAATATTTTATCGGGATACGGTAATGCTAAAGGTGGCTTTTCAGATAAAGGGAAATATTTTAGTTTTACAGATTCTCCATCAACTGCTTTTAACCCGCCTCCGATAATTCCACACTCAAATACAACAACAATATACTCTACTTGATCTCCATTCGAATATGTATGACGAAATTCTTTCCCTCCAAATACCCCTTTTTCTTTTTTCACTTTTATTTTTAATCCTGTTTCTTCCCACACTTCTCTAACAACCGCTTCTTCTGGTGTTTCTCCTGGTTCGATTGCCCCTGCTGGCAAACTCCAGTGTTCTCCTCCAGGATATTGAAATAAGATTTCCCCCTGCTCATTTTTAATTACAGCAGCTATACTCGGCATAAAAATAAGTTCAGATCCTAATTTTTCACGAAGTCTTTTATAATATATTGACATCGGCATTTGATTTTCTCCCTCGCAATAAATAACTGTATTTTCCGATAATTATTATATAATATTATTAATATCAATTTCTATCTAGAAAGGAAGATCGAATGTCACAAGAAAAACTAATAAATCATTTTCTATCATTTTTATCCGTTACAAAAAAGCCTGTAAGTTTAAATTTTTTAAATGAACTTGTTAAAGCTCATCAAGAGAAAGTAACGTGGGAAACTCTTACTAAAATAATTGACTGGGAAAAAGGTAATAAAACAGGTAATTACTTTCCTTCCATCAAGACATACATAAATCGAATTACAACTAAAGGTATGGGCGGTACTTGTTGGACTCATTCTATTGGATTTCATTGGCTATTATCAAATCTAGGTTTTTCTGTGCAGTTTATGTATATGGATCCTGGACATTTATGCTTACGTGTTAACTTAGAGCAACCTTATAATGTCGATGTTGGTTACTGTGCACCTTTATTTCAAGCATATCCACTTTATGAATCATTTCAAGTAAGTAATGTAAGAGAAACTTTTACTTATCAAGTCTCAAATAACATAATTGAAATTACTAGAGATCCAGGGCCAGCAAAAATCTTAAATACAGAGCCAATACATTTAACAAGTATGAAAGAACTCATTATAAAGTCTAATGACTGGCATTCTTCTCCTGTATTAAAGAAAATTCAAATTTTCGGTTATATCGATGGCATTCCAACTTCTATTAATGATAATATTTTAAAACGATATTTCCAAGGTAAGAAAAGAGAGCATAACCTTACCTCTTTTGAACTTACTTATTGGATAACAGAAAAATTTTGTATTAATAAAAAAATGTACCAAACAGCTACTGAAATTTTTAATGAGAAAACTTCAAAAAAATAAACTGTTACTCAATATGTTAAGTAACAGTTTATTTTAAATATTTTATTAACGATACGATGATACAAAATAGCGATGTAAGTAAAAGCAGCAGCCCCATATTCTTATTCTCTTTTTCATCCTTCTTAACGTTTTGTATCCCCATACCAGCAACCACGAAACCTAACAGTAATTGTAAAATAAGCATACTTTGTTTCGAATCATTATTCCAACTATAGATGGAATAGACCATTACAACAATTGCGAGTATGAATGTGATAATTCTAATCATAAAAGCACCCCCTGTTTGATTCTATTGTTTTAACCTACTCACCATTCCAACAATAAACTTATACTCAGCTCTATTTTTTCTTACTTTCTTAAAGCCCTCTTTCGTATCAAAAATAAAACACGTTTTCCGAAACCAAATTCGTACATATAAAGACTCAAAATAAATAGGTTTGATAATTCCTCGTTCCTCAAATTCAGTTCCATCTTTATTTTCAGTTTCTGTTCGAACGAACCATCTATTCCCGATTCCAATTTCAATATACTTCACATGCTAACCCCCTTCAGGAAATCTTCTTTCTAACTATTCTATTATTTCCCTGGGAAGCGCACATTCCGACAGAACGTGAGCCCACAAAGAAAAAGTAGATTACAAAAATCTACTTTTATAGCCTAATTTTTTGCATACGTTTATAAAATGTACTGCGTGGCACATCTAATAGTTTGGCAGCTAATGAAACATTTCCATTTTGTAACTCAATTTATTTTGATTTCCCATCATTGTCTGTAATAAAATGATATTTACGTTTCGCATATTTCCCGTCCATTTATATTTTGAAAATTGATTACAAATAACAATTTCTCCATCACTATCAATTTCATCTAAAAAGCGGTGAATTAAATATAGTTTATTTTGATGTATTTGAATGCTAATTCACGTTCAATCGCATGGGCAATTGAAGTTACCATGATGTGAAGACTCAATCGAACAGGAGAAATAGTGTTTTCAACATAATTAGAAAAAGATACAAGTATGTTAAAAATTCGAATATTTTAATGCGCTTCTTTATTCTTTTTTAGTAGCACTATATTTTGTATAATGGATCCAAAGAAAATACATAACCAAAACCATTTTTGCGGATTGTTATTTATAAAGAAAACTATCATCGCTATTGCGAATAAAATAGTGGATGCTAAGCTAATATATAATTTCGTTTTAATCTCCATTAGGCTTCACTCCCTATCATTTTACAGTACATAGTAACTCTTCATTTTTCATCTCTATTATGTACTCTCGTAAAACATATTCTTTCCCTCCATGTTTTTCATACCAATCATGTATTCTTCTAACATGCATCTTGTCACTTCTAATTTTAGTTTCAATTTCTTCATAATTTTCATAACTATCGTATTCCCATATTGCAAATACTTCATTCGTACCATCATTATTATCTTTCATCCAGCGTCCTATTAAACGAGAACCATATTTTATTTGATTAGGTAAATTCGTGTTATTGAAATGATCATTAAATATTTCTATGAATTCATCTTTTACTATATAATACTTCCTTCTGTAAAACATACCTCTTCACCTCTTTTATGAAAAGTATCAGTAAACCTCCCCATTATTACTGTATTATAATACTTACCATCCGATAGCCTTTTATCATTTTTCAGAACGCCTTCTACTTCAAAACCTAATTTTTCATAGAGCTGAATGGCTTTCTCGTTTGTCTCTAACACTTGTAATGATACCTTTTTCACTTCATTTTTATCAGCCCAATTGATAGATTGTTGTAATAGACTCTTACCGATTCCGTATCCCCAAAACTCTTTTAAAATACAAACACCGAATTCAACTTTATGAGACAACCTCTTTAAATCAGATCCTTCACACCTTGAAAATCCAACGATTCGATTGTGAACTTCTACAACTAAAAAGAGATTCTTCCTTTTTTCACTATCTGTTTTTATTATTTCCTGAAAACCTATCTTATCTATAAATCCCTCTCCAGCTTCTCTATCCATATTTTCAGTTTCTCCATCGATCTGAATTCTAATTTCTGATAACTGCTCAGCGTCTGTTTCAGCTGCAGATCGAATTGTATAAGTTAATCCATTTATATGAAACTCTTGTCCTTTTATAATCATTTCAAACTCCTTTTAAATGCAGTCTATTGGCGCTATTACAATTGCTTTACCTTGTTTCTCAAATTCTTGAATTGCCTCTTTACTAGCCTCTTCATCTGTTATTATAAGGGCAATTTCTTTCAGTGACTCTCCTTTTATAAAGCAGTCTATTCCGAGTTTATTATGAGGAGCTAAACAAATATTCCTTCTAGCGATTTTACTTACTGTTTTTCCAAAATAAGCAACTTCCGGTGTTGCAGTACTTATACCATGTAATGAAATGCCTCCACCTGTAGAGAAATAAAGATCAATAGATAATCTACTTATCAATTCAGAGGCAAGTGTATCTGTCATATTTCCTGAAGGTTTTACCTTACCACCAATTAAATACACTTCTATGTTCTTATATTCTCGTAACGAACTAGCTATCTCTATAGAGTTCGTTATAACTGTAAATGATGTTTCAGGTAAAAATTTTAACATGGCACAATGAATTGAAGCCCCACCAATAAAAACGGAATCTCCTTCTTGTATATAAGATACAGCAACTTTAGCAATTGCTTCTTCGTATATTGAACTATCACTAAAACGTTTAAATGGTTCAGCAGCTAAGTTTCTCACTCGCGTAAGTTCAATTGCACCTCCGTGAGTTCTTTTTAATAAACCATCCTTCTCCATAATAGACAAATCTCTTCTTATAGAATCGATAGACATGTCGAAGCTTTCCGCAAGATCCTTTGCGATTACTCTTCCATCTTTCTTAAGCAATTTTAAAATGTTCTCTCGACGCTCTTCAGTAAACATGTTCTCACCACCATTATTGAAGATTCAGAAATTTAAACTTCATATTAATTATATGCACGTTTCTTCCGTTTTACAATATTTTCAATTCTTATTTCCCCAGCTTTATGCGAGTTTTTTCTCTCTTTCTATTTCATTAATTTTAATACCAAATACATGCATATTTGCATATTCCACAAAAAGACTCCCATTTATTTCCCTGATGATGTAAAATTATTCCTATGTTTTACTTTTTAATACAGAAAGGAATTACTATGAAATCTTTAATTAAAGTAACTTGTACAGCATTAATATTTACAGGAATAATGGCAGGATGTAATGGTAGTACTGCACCAAAACAAGAAAAGAGCGCTCTCGAAAAGAATGCAATGCATTATGGGGAAATATTTAAAAACGGATACTATAGAGCAACAGTTGAAAACGCAAAATTTGAAAAAATAGACAAAGAGTGGCGTCTTACAGCTCGTGTTACAATTAATAATGCTCGTGCTGACGGACAAACAATAGATCTTACAGAAATAAAATATTTCATAAAAGATGAAAAAACTGGTGAAAAATACGAAGGTGAATTTATACAAAATGAAAACGCTGAAAAGGTTCCATCTGAGTTCTCTTTAACTACTGACATTGTATTTAATATGAAAAATTCACCAAAAGATTTAAATAATATGTATTTGTACATAGATAGTAAAGTTGCTCCATTAACAAATACATATTGGAAGCTTGATAATCTAGTATCAAAATAAAAAACAGTCTTAAATGACTGTTTTTTTGTTATCGAACTTGTAAACTTCAGCAAAAGAAACTCTCTTTATTATAAGTTACTATACAAATTTGCATTTCTTTATACCAATCTCTTGTGAAATATTTCAATGATATCTCTCCTAAAACATTTTAACATCCAAGAAAAGCAATACATTCACTTATTATATCATTCCAATAACCATTTTTTCTAAAGAATAAATGCAAAACTGTAAATATTCCGCCTATTATTTCTAAAACTTCAGAATATTTACAGAAATGTGAAATTAGAATACATTTTACATGTACAAGTTTTACCTGTACAAAAATCTAAACAAAAAGGGATGGTTATATGTTGAAGAAATTAGTAGCAGGGACATTAGTAGCAGGTTTTGCATTAACTGGAGGATTAGGAGTAGTAAGTGCTGCAGAAAAAGATAATACAATTAAATCATTTGATTATTTAAAAGTTGATGAAAAGAATGTTAATTCATTCACAAAATTAAGCGATCAATCAAAAAAAGACATCCAAATTACTATGGTACTACCTAAGCAAAATGAAAATGGAGATTGGTTAGCTTATGGCTTTACTAGCAGAGAAACATTGAATGCTTTTATTGAAAAGGATAAAAAGGCACTTAAAAATCAAATTAACCCTTTAGGTAGTGGTGCTGGTAGTACCGATTTTTATGAGCATCAAAATAAAGGTGGACAGTATATTTATTGGAGCAGCGGCTTTAAAAACCTACCTTCTAGCTGGAACGACAGAATTTCTTCTGTAAGTACAGCTTCACCTTCTGCAAGTTATTCAACAACGCTATGGGAACATACTTCAACACAAGGATATGGAAAAGGTGTCTCCTTTAGACACTCTGATTGGTATGGTCAAACTGCTAATTTAGCTGCAGATTGGAACGATATAACTTCAGCTATTGAAATTAAATAGTAACAGGGCATTTCAATTGAATAGGTGGAACTATATTTTTATATAGTTTCACATAAATTGCTACTTAAATATTATTAGATAATTGAAAGACCAGTCATTTTAGACTGGTCTTTCACCCTTCAAGCATGTACAGCGTGTCTTACGGCCTACAATAATGCTTCATAAATCGATTCAAATAAATTAGAGAATCCTGACATTATTCACTATCAAAACTCTTCTGCAATTTCCGAATGTAAATAATTTGACCAATATGGTACGCATTATGAGTCGTTACATTAGCTAATACTTCCCACCACTTCGCAGATACAGGAAATCCAATTACATCACTTTCAACCTTGTCTTCATTTATTAGACTTTGCCACTGTAACAGTTTCTCTAATAGTTTTTCTCTTAACTCTTCAAATGTTTGATTATCAGATAGCATAAAACTTTTGTTATTATCACCAATAGCGGGCACGGCATTAACATTTGATTCTTTATACCTAGTTTGCCACGTCGAGTTCCAATACAGTAAGTGTTGTACAATTTCAGCTATACTATTACTCTCTTCATTCGGTTTCCAGAAAGCTTCTCTCTCAGATAAATCCTTAACTGCATCTGAAAATGGAATATACCAACTAGGATCATTCGCATTTGCTAATAACTGATCTGCTAAAACGTCTTTAACATGGAACACTTTGCTTCCCCCCGTTAAAAAGATTCATTTCATGACAATACTCACTTCTCTATATACGCTGAGTTTGCAAGATTCCCTTTTTTTAGTCTCAATCCCATACATATGCACATAAAGAAACCGAAAGCACCTAATCCATACGCTGCAGTATAACCAATTTCCCCAATAATCCATCCCGCAAGTCCTGGTCCAATCATTTGACCAACTGCATAGAAAACGGATATAAAACTAATTGCCATTGAGACATATTTGGGGGATACTTGCTTTGTTGCTGCAACTTGAATTAATAAAAGGATTCCTCCGAGGCTAGAACCCCAAATAATTGCCGATATGATAAAGCCAGTTATATTTCCCAATATAATTGGAATCATATCACCTATTACAGCTAATAAAAGCGCAATACTTAACGCCCTCTTTATACCAATCCGATCCGAAATCAATCCCCAGACAGGAGCTCCTACGATTGAAAACATACCAGCAATCGCATAAACAGTTCCCGAAATTGATGCCGACATACCATTATTAATCATAAAACTAGTTTGATATAAATTTGGAATTAAATAAACAACGCCCACAATAAAATACATCCATGCAATGATGTATAACTCTTTCGTTTTCCATAAAAACGACTTATCATTCCTTTCCCCCTCATCTTCAGTAACTTCTGGATTCTTCAATACAATTGAGGCAATGAATACAACGATACATGTAATAACGCCAAACAAAAACCATGAACTACGCCAACTATACTCTGGAAATGTACGTACTACATAAGGAACAATTATTCCACTAAATAGCATGCCTATGCCAGCACCGCTTAATAACAGTCCCATTACAGTTCCTCTTTTGTCTGGAAACCATCCTACAGTTATTGACATGAGTGGTGTATATACAAGAGCACTACCTGCTCCAGCACATAACATACAAATAGAAGCTATCAAAAATGAAGAAACAACTGCCAATCCTATTAAACTTATAACGACAAGCCAACTCCCTATTAATAAAACTGATTTTGCTCCAAAACGAATGGTGAGTATTCCAGATGTTCCGACTGTTAATAAATATCCTAAAAAGAGTATTGTCCCTAACATGCCTGATTGTGAAGTAGATATTTGGAGTCCCTCTTGCATAAAAGGTAATATAACCCCGTATGCCATACGAGCAAACCCAGTCGTTGTTATAATAAGAAACATCCCTGTTAATACAAATATCCAAAAATGTCTTTCATTCCGCTCTTTCATTTAAATTCCTCCATAAAAAGTTATTTCCAATTGGATGTTGTTTGTAATTATAATGACCATTACCAAAAGCAACTACCAAATGACGGAGGAATTTACGGTATAGCGGATTATTCCTGTTTTACGTTAATAAATACGTAAAAGTTCTGATGGATTCATTCCATACTTTTTACGAAACAACTCTGAAAAATGACTGACATTATTGTATCCAACTGCAACTGCTGTTTCGGTCACATTACTATTTCCCGAACGCAATAAATCTATCGCATGTTCCATACGTTTTTCTCGTAAATATGCAAATGTGGACGTCCCAAATAATTCTTTAAACCCAATTTTTAATTTATAATCATTTAATCCTACTATTTTAGCCAATTCTAATAATGATGGGGGTGACTCCATTCGTTGCAGTAAAATTTCTTCGGCCAGTTTTATTTTATTCAAATCCTTTTTTGATAATTGACTCCTTTTATTTGCGTCACGATCATTAAGCAACACTCTCCCAAAATGTATAGAAAGCAATTCGAGCGCTTTACTTTCTATTTCTAGTTGACTAATACGATCCTTTTTGGGATGCTCTATCATTCTCTTAATAAGATTAGATGTTATAGTATCAATTGGATTTTGAAACTTTTTAAAAGATTGATTTCCTAATATAGAATGAAAATCAAGACTTTTTTCAATAGCATTATTCAGCATAAAATGATTAAACAATGGTACAGGAATTCCAATAGCTAGTGAATATAGAGGGTTCTCTTTTTCATATTCAAATAAAACATCAAAATCATTCATAAAATATAAATAGCTATTTCCAGACATTAATTCATACGAAGAATGACCGATTTGCACTTCTCCGGACCCTTTCAAACAAAAATTAAGCTCCACCATTGCTGCATCAGATGCAAACTGGATGCGATGATTTTTATAAAATTGATAATTTGATAACACAATTTCCATCCCTGAAAATGAAGTCCATCTTCGTATTTTACCCTTACCTATTGTTTTAGGAACATTCATATGTCTTTCCTCTACAACTTGTAAACCCTGAAAATATTTATGAAAAATATCATGAAAACCGTTAGTCTCCATGAAATCCACACTCCTTTTATGTAAAAACTAAAATTTAATTGATAATCGATTTCAATTATAACAAATATCTTTATACAATAAATAGATTTTCTCTTTATAACTCGTTATGATTAAAGAAAAAGAAAGCGAGCGAAAAATGAATAAAAAAATTGCAGTTATTACCGGTGCTTCAAGTGGATTCGGTCTTTTAACAACACTTGAACTTGCAAAAAAAGACTACTTAGTCATTGCTACAATGAGAAACCTTGAAAAGCAAGTAAACTTACTATCTCAAGCTGCGAAACTCAACTTACAACAAAATATAAAAGTTCAACAATTAGATGTAACAGACCAAAGTTCTATACATAGCTTTCAATTATTTTTAAAAGAAATACACAGAGTAGACCTTCTCATTAATAATGCAGGATATGCAAATGGGGGCTTTGTAGAAGAAATTCCAGTAGAGGAATACAGTAAACAATTTGAAACGAACCTTTTTGGAGCTATATCAATCACTCAGCTTGTCTTACCATATATGAGAGAACAGAAAAGCGGAAAAATCATTAATATAAGCAGCATTAGCGGCCAAATCGGATTCCCTGGTTTATCCCCTTACGTTTCTTCAAAATATGCATTAGAAGGCTGGAGTGAATCCCTTCGTTTAGAAGTAAAACCTTTCGGAATAGATGTTACTTTAATTGAACCTGGTTCTTATAACACGAACATTTGGGAAGTTGGCAAAAAACTAGCTGAGAATTCCTCCGAAGCTGCCTCTCCTTATAAGGAATATATGGATAAAATTCAAAAACATATTAATAGCGGCAGTGATACATTTGGTAATCCGATAGATGTTGCTAATAAACTCGTTGAAATTGCTGAAGCGAAACGTACTACATTACGATATCCAATTGGAAAAGGTGTAAAATTTATGATCTTTGCGAAGAAGGTTCTTCCTTGGAGATTGTGGGAGTTTCTTGTTTTGAGGAGTTTTAAGAAGATGCAACTTTAACACGAATAGTAACCATTTATCATCTTTCAGATAAATGGTTACTATTTACTTTATGATCTCAACATTTGTACCATCAATACCTATTATTATAAGTGATTGCTCTTTATATTTTTCACGAATCCATTTTAAAATTACGGTAAAATCCAAAATAATCCATCCTCTTATATCTCTCGCATCAATATTTTTTTATTATGTAGCTGGTGGAACGAAGTAAAATAGCATCGAAGTCATACAAATAAATGCAAATAATCCAATTATCGAAAAAATATATTCTTTCGATTCTCTATCATACTTCCATTCCATCCATGTCCTTAGGATCCACGTAACCCCTAAATAAGTGAAAATGATAAACCAAATATTAGTGCTTTCGAATTTAAAGATGTAAATAAAACTAATTATTAAATAAACAAAAAACAGTCCTATTTCCAATTTTTTATGTAAGCTATTTACATATTTATTATATCCCCAAAACCCGCTCTTTGGCATATTCAATTTTCTTCTTAAAAATCGATCCAAAAAGTAGCCCGCTATACAAAAAACAAAAATTATAATCCAAAATGTATAGGTCCTCAATATCATTCCTCCTATTACTTCATTGAATTGTTTAAAATAAAGTGAACTATATTAACGGTTATTGAACGAGTATTCTTGAATGATCTTCATTAAAAATGATCGCTTCTGCACGTAAGAAAGGTCTTTTCAGTTCTTCTCTCCCTCTTACTTTAAATTTATACTATATTAAAGGAAGAAATATAGTATGAACCCTGTTATTATTAATGCTGCAACTCCTAATAATGAAATCAAAAACTCACGCGATTCCTTATCATATTTCCACTCCATATATGATTAAAATCCATATAACGTAATAAAAAATAAAAGAGGTACATAGCCCATAAATATACGATTTGGAAGAAAAGTGCTTATAGTAATAACAACTATATAAGAGAAAATGATAATTCTATTTCCCCACTTATGTGTATCATTCACATATTGGTTATTCCATCCTTTTTGTTTCGGTATATTTAACTGTCTTCTCGCTATTCTTTCAAAAACCAATAAAGATAGCACCCATAAAATTAATAAAGCTATTTTTGTAATTGACAGAAAATCCCTCCTTTTTATTTTTTTACTTTAATTTTCTCCGGCTGATCACTCGGATACGTAGCATATGCATCATTTTCATAATCCCAACTAATAATGGTAGCACTATCTCGTCCTAATTGATGATGAACGTGTTCTAACACATTATGAATATTTTCTTTTAGCCCAATATTATTTCCATTCATATCATTATAAAGATTTAATGGTGTTTCATAACAGCGTTCCCCGCATTCTAATACCCCATCTGTCACCATTACAATTCGATTCTTTCCAGTACGTAATTCACGAATTCCTGAAGAATAGCAAGGAACGGGTAAATCAAATGTGTTTACATTTCCAATCCATTCGTAAAAGTGGCGTTGATTCAATGTATATTGTCCTAATTTATGTAATTCTTCATGAAATACATAAACCAAGCAATCACCTATCGAAAGCCACCATATGTAATTTTCTTTTCTTACGCATATTAAGCAAGCAGTTTCACCTTTTACTTTTTCGCACTTTTCTTTAAATGAGAGGGATTGAAAAATCATAAGTATATAATTTTCAACAGATCGAAATACGGTTTCAATTGATTCTTTCATAATCGCTTTTATATTTTCATATTCTTTTTGGATTGTATTTACTACTAAATCAACACTTTCTGCACTATTATGTCCGTCTAATATAACGGTGAATTCCCAATCACCATTCGACCAAACTAATGCACCGTCTTCATTCTTTTTTGCTCCGGCACTTATATTCCCGCCGTATTTACCAAGTACGATATCACCATATTGCTTTACTGAAACTTCGTCTAAACACATTTCCCTACTTCCAACCCATGAATATTGTGTATTATTTGTTGTATGCATACTCATTTACCATATACTTTCGTATTCTTTCGCATAGTTTTTTAATTTTCTCTGAATCTCCATGTGGTGCACCAGTCCAATTTGCTACTTCAGTCGGTGACCAAAACTCTTTTGGTGTATTTGGATAACGCGGTATAATGTGCATATGCATATGTGGTACACCATTTCCTGAAACGAAAGTATAAATATGTTCTGCACCTTCGCATTCTTTTAGCGCTTTACTTACTCTACTTGTTATCAGCCCGAATGCTTTTGCCTCATTTTCAGTTAATTCAGCGAGACCAGGTACATGTCTTTTTATATCAATCATTACATAACCAAGATATGTTTCTTCTTTATCCCAATGGACATGCCCAACGTATATGAGAGCATCTTCATAAATAGCACCACCTGGAACTATAATGTTTCCTTTATGTTTTTCGCAAATAAAGCAGTTTTGTTCTGCTTGCTTGTTTATTGGCATATCCATCACCATCCTTTTCATATATAATATCATAAAAAAAGGAAAAATAGGTTTTATATTCCGAAAATTCACTCACTTAACTTTACAATTCCATTAAAATCATATATACGATTCAATCAAATTTCATATTTTAAATTTGCAACTCATTATTTCTTCAAAACTGTAATCCCGATACCAATTATAATCCCAATCGCTATTCCGATTGCTATATTATCAGTAAATACACCAGGAATTACGCCGATTACAACACCTATAGCGACACCAATTGTCATTGCATCATTTTTTTTTTATTTTTAGACAAAATTGTATCTCCTCTCATCATTTCTCCTTATATAATATCCATTTACATAAATGTATTGATATTATAATATATTCGCTATTCCTCTTGAATATTTCCAAAAAATGTACTTTAAACTTTAAATATATTACTTTTCCATTCCCCCTACATAATCCTCTTCATTTGAAAGGATTTTCAAGTCACCATTACATATACATGGGCATTTACTATAAGAAAGATCAGTAATTCATTGAAGGAGGAACGATTCAAATGCATCCTCATTGGAATCCAAATATAAATCAACAATATGCTTACTCCCCCCATCCCGTAAGAAATACACTGCATTATGATTCGCAATATATGATGCAGCGCATCGCAAGCCTTGAAAGCCAATTAGCTAAATTGATCTCTTTAATCGAAGAAAACAATCATTTAATAAAATCAATGGAACAACAGCAAAACCAAGTTTGTGCACCAGCTGGAGGTTCTGTTATTGTACGTATGTAATTCAAATGCAAAAAACACACTTTGGAGTATAAAGTGTGTTTTTTGCATTATTTTCTTTTTGTATGAAACCCTTGTGTAATTCGGTCTAATATAATCGCAATGACGACGATAGCTATTCCAGCTTCAAATCCCATTCCGATATTTACTTGTGTAACTGAGCGATATACATCGACTCCAAGTCCTGGTGCCCCTACAAGTGAAGCCGTTACAACCATTGATAACGAAAGCATAATACTTTGATTCACGCCAGCCATGATTGTTCCGGTTGCGAGCGGTAATTGTACTTTAAATAATTTTTGTGATGCGGTAGAACCAAACGCATTCGCAGCTTCAATTAAGTCTTCTGGAACTTGTCTAATTCCTAAGTCTGTAAATCTGATTGTCGGTGGCATAGCAAAGATTACTGATGCAATAATTCCAGGTACTACACCTACTCCGAAAAATGTAATTGCGGGAATGAGATATACGAATGCGGGCATCGTTTGCATAAAGTCTAATGTCGGTTTTAAAAATTTTGAGAAACGTTCATTTTGCGATGCTAATATACCAATTGGAATTCCGACAATGATTGAAATAATAACGGAAGTAAGTACGAGTGCTAATGTTTGCATCGTTTGTGCCCAGTAGTTAATATTTAAAATAAATAATAATCCGATGAGCGTAAAAATGACTAAAGATAATTTTCTCGTTGTGTACCAAATGAGGAAACATAAGATAATAATCATCAATATAGCTGGTATTATTATTAAAAAATTAGTGAGCAAATCAACGAATCCACCGATAATATAAGAAAACCCTCGGAACAAGCCTTCAAAGTTCTCATATAAACTCGCAACAAATGAATCGACCCATTCACCTAACGGAATGCGCGGAATATTATTCATCGTCTTTCACCTCTTCCTCGATGTTTCCTGCAAGAGCTTGAATGACACTTTCACGTTTAATAATTCCTCTTAACCTTTTCTTTTCATCAATTACGGGTAATGGATATTTCATCTCCGCCATTTTTGCATACGTTTCTTCCAGTAATGTATCTAAATATACGTGCGGAATATCGTTAAGTAATAAATCAGCAATTGGCCACTGTTTTTGTACTGCTTTACTTGCATCATCTGCGGTTAATATACCTAAAAACTCATACTTTTTGTTTACAACATATACTGTAGAAACACCCGCATTCCTCATAATTTGAAGTGCTACGCGAGGTCCACGATCGATCAATAACGTTTCTGGTCTTTTTAAAATAGATTCTGCCGTAATTACTTTTCCTAAATTCACATCCGCAACGAATTTCTCTACAAATTCATTTGCAGGGCTCATCATAATTTCTTCCGGTGTTCCAATTTGGACAATTTCTCCATCTTTCATTAATGCAATACGATCACCAATTCGAAGAGCTTCATCTAAATCATGTGTAATAAAAATAATTGTTTTCTCCATTTTGTCTTGTAGCTCTAATAATTCATCTTGCATTTCTTTTCGAATAAGCGGGTCTAATGCACTAAATGATTCATCCATGAGTAAAACATCTGGGTCATTCGTAAGCGCTCTTGCAATACCAACTCGTTGTTGCATCCCGCCACTAAGTTGACTTGGATAATTATCTTTATGATGATCAAGTCCTACTAACTGTAGCGATTCTAACGCTTTATTTTCTCGTTCTTCTACTGGAACTCCTTGAATTTCTAACCCGTACGCAACGTTTTGTATCACTGTACGGTGCGGAAATAAAGCGAACTTTTGAAACACCATGCTCATCTTCGTTCTTCTTACTCTTCGTAACTCTTCTTTTCCCATCGTCGCGATATCTTCACCATCTATGTATATATGCCCCGCTGTCGGTTTAATTAATTGATTTAACATTCGAACCAATGTAGATTTCCCACTACCAGACAAACCCATAATAACGAAAATTTCTCCAGTGTATACTTCAAACGTTGCCTTTTTCACACCAACGTTCATTCCTGTCTCCTTTAAAATTTCGGATTTGCTTTTTCCTTCTTTTAATAAGGTAAGCGCTCGTTGCGGATGTTTCCCAAAGACTTTTGTTACATTTTCAACACGTACCTTTGTATTATCCATGTCACTACTCCTTTTCTACCCATCTATTTACATAGTGTTGCGATTTTACAGAGAAATATTACATAAAAATGACATATATAAGATTTCTTTAAAAATTCTTGTTTCCGTTCATAATAAGAAGGTTCACTTATAGATTAATTTATAAAAAGCAAAAGCTTCACAGGAGGTTTTGAATGCGAAAAAAAATATGGATTATAAGTCTGTTACTATTTATTAGTATGATTTTCACTTCTTGTAATGCAACAAATGCAAATTCGAAAGGAAAAATTAAACTTGGTGTAACAAGTTGGAAAGAAAATATCGCAACCGCAAATATGTGGAAAGTTTTATTAGAAGAAAAAGGCTATAAAGTTGAACTCATGTATTTAGAAAAAGCTGCGATATGGACTGGCGTCGCACGTGGTGATGTTGATGCGAATCTAGAAGTATGGCTTCCTGTTACGGATAAACCATTAAATGCCCGTTACAAAGATGACTTCGTCTTAAAATCAAAATGGTATGAAGGTACCGGGCTTGGTTTAGTCGTCCCTTCTTATGTGAAAAACGTTAACAGTATTGAAGATTTAAATGCACATAAAGATGAGCTAGATAATAAAATTGTTGGGATTGAACCTGGTAGTAGCCTAATGAATTTAACGAATAAAGCAATGAAGGAATATGATATAAAACTAAAACTTGTCCAATCTTCAGAAGCTGCGATGATGAGCGAACTAAAGAAGGCATATACGAAAAAGAAACCAATCGCTGTTACGCTTTGGAATCCACATTGGGGTTTTTCAGAATTTGACTTAAAATATTTAAAAGACCCTAAGAAAGTATATGGTGAAAAAGATGATATTTATTACTCAGTTCGCAAAGGTTTCGAAAATGATCATCCGGATATTGTGAAATACTTTGATAAATGGAAAATGAACGATGAACAGCTTGGTACTTTAATGGTTATGCTAAATAAAACGAAAGATCCGGAAGAAGCCGCGCGAAAATGGATTAAAAAGAATCAAGCTTTAGTTGATGAATGGATAAAAGAATGACAAAAACAGGCTAGGGAATTTATCATATTCTCTAGCCTGTTTCATGTTATTTTTTCTCAATAACTGCATCAACAATTCCATATTCCTTCGCTTCTACTGCCGTCATAAAATAATCTCTTTCTGTATCATGAGCTACCTTTTCTACTGGTTGCCCTGTTCGATCAGATATGATTTTGTTAATATCATATTTTAACTTTAATATTCTTTTTGCTGTAATTTCAATCTCCGTTGCTTGCCCTTTTACACCGCCGAGCGGTTGATGAATCATGATTTCACTATTAGGGAGCGCAAATCTTTTTCCCTTTGCGCCAGCTAATAGTAAAAGTGCACCAAATGATGCTGCAAAGCCCATGCAAAGCGTTTGCACATCTGGTTTAATAAGGTTCATCGTATCTAATATTGCAAATCCTGCTGTAGTTGAGCCGCCAGGACTATTGATATAAAGGAATATATCTTTTTCTGCATCTTCCGCTTCTAAAAATAATAATTGTGCTACTACACTGCTTGCAACTTGATCGTTAATTTCTGAACCAATCATAATAATTCGGTCTTTTAATAACCTTGAGTATATATCATAGGAGCGTTCTCCTAATTTCGTTTGTTCAACTACGTAAGGAATTGCATTCATATTAAATCCCTCCATCTATTTTATGCCGCACTAAGCATACAACTATAAGAAGAAGGCTTTTTCATACTGAATAATAACACCGGTTGTATTGATGGTAACTTAGTGAAATCTATTGTTGAGAGAAGTTTCGTCAACAATTCAGGTCTTTCTTCACGAATAGAAGTTACAACGATTTCAATATCATCCGTGTACTCCACTATTTCAATACCCTCTTCACTTACAGTTTTCAGCCTATTTCTACTCCTAAATAACGATGCTTTCACTGCACCTTCTGATACCGAACACACTTTAGCAATATCCGCGATACTATACTGAAAAACATCCTTCAATAATAAAATTACAGATTGTTGCACATTTAACGAAGACAATACTTTCCCTACCATTTCATGCAAATCTGCAATTTTCCCATGTGGTTCTTCAAATGTATTTTGCTGTTCTAACTTTTCTTGAACGGATTTTGATTTCATTTGATCTAACCATTGATTTCGAGCAATTTTATACAGAAGCGTTATACAAATTTCCTTCTCACTATACTTTTGAAGAACTTTGCAAATTGCTTCTTGGGCAAGGTCTTCCCCATCCCATTTGTTTTTCGTCAAAAACGTACAGTATCTTTTTACCTCTGCATAATGTTCAATTAAAAAATTTATATTTGAATGATTCATATCAATATGATCCTTTAAAACCTGAGTTACTTTTGTGCACAAAATAACCACTCCTTTTCAGCGCTTACTTATTAAACGATTGAACAAAGAAAAAAGTTACGGGGCTTATAATTAATTTTATGTTTATGTTCATGAATACGGGTCATAAATATGTTATATAGCATTTTACATGAGGAGGAATCAATTTGCCAAAATTAACAGTGGAAGGTACCGGAACTTTCGATATAAAAAAAGGAACGAAATTAGTATTAGCACTTGAAGATAACGGTGTACACATTCTTCATCGTTGCGGTGGCAAAGCAAGATGTACAACTTGTAGAGTTGAAGTCATTGCAGGTGATTTTTGTGAGGCTACAAATGATGAAAAACAAGCTATTACGGAAAAAGGAATTGAAGACCACTTACGATTATCGTGCCAAATGCGTGTACATAAAGATATTACTGTTCGCCCGATACTTACAGTTGAAAGTTCCGGTTTAGATGCTGGACCACGCCCGGCGGAGTAAAATGATGAATTTAAAACAGTTAGCCGGTGAATATGCTGCTGGCTTTGTAAAAGATGGAATGAAGGTTGGACTTGGTACGGGTTCAACTGTATATTGGACAATACAAAAGTTAGGGAAATGTGTGCAAGAAGGTTTATCCATTCAAGCTGTACCGACGTCAAAAGAAACTGAAGTATTAGCTAAACAACTATCTATTCCGTTAATCTCTTTAAATGAAGCCGACATACTCGATCTTACCATCGATGGTGCAGATGAAATCAATAATGATTTACAATTAATAAAAGGTGGCGGAGGTGCGTTACTTCGCGAAAAAATTGTTGCCGTCTCCTCTAAAGAACTTATTATTATTGCAGATGAATCTAAGCTCGTTTCACACTTAGGTGCCTTTCCACTTCCTATTGAAATCATCCCCTTCTCTTGGAAGCAAACTGAAAAGAGAATTCAATCTTTAGGATGCGAAACACATTTGCGTATGAATGATGGCGGACCATTTATAACTGATAACGGCAATTTAATTATTGATTGTATTTTTCCAAACAAAATACTGAATCCAAATGACACACATACAGGGTTAAAGATGATTACTGGTGTAGTTGAAACTGGATTATTTATCAATATGACGAGCAAAGCAATCATCGGAACAAAAAACGGTATAAAAGAATATTAACCATTTTAAAGACTGACTTTTGCAAGTCAGTTTTTTCTTTTATAGCATTACATTATGATATACTATGAAAACACATTCATATCACACTAGAAAGGGCTGAACAATTTGCAATCCAAACTCATAACAGAACTTACTGATTTAGAAACTGCCTTTCACTTTCGAAAAGAAGTATTTGTAAAAGAACAAGGTGTCCCCCTTGAAGATGAATTCGATGCATTTGACCAAATTGGTGAGACATGCAAACATATATTAGTTTATTATAATGAACTTCCTGTAGGAACTGGCCGTATACGTTTTGTGGACGGAATGGGTAAACTAGAAAGAATTTGTATTTTAAAAGACTATCGCAAATACGGATTAGGAAAAATAATAATCAAAGCACTAGAAGAGATTGCTCGTAACAAAGAAGCAAACAAAGTTAAACTACACGGTCAAACACAAGCTGAAGGGTTTTATGAAAAATTAGGCTATCAAACTTCTTCCGACGTATTTATGGAAGATGGAATTGCACATATTCTTATGACGAAAGTGTTATCATAAGAAAAGGTGTTATATAAATCTGCATTATTGATTTATATAACACCTTTTCTGTATCCTATTCTAATTCTTCTATTTCATAAAACTTATCATATTCTTCTCTGTATTGAAGTTTTAATTTTTCTATTAAACTTGCATCTGCTGAAATAATATCAATTACATCTGAATTTATATATAACAAATAAGTATCGTTATAAAAAGAAATATACGCTTGCTGACCACCATTAACGACATACTTGCAATACTTGTATACTTCATCTTTATGTACACCTTTTATCGTAGTAAATATTACTGTATTTTCAAGATCATCATCTGTTATTTGTGTTTCTTTCCAATTTTGAATTTCAACAAACTTGCCTATCCTTGTTTTTTCATAAGTTCTCTTACTCTTATCGTACGCTATATAACCTGAAATAAATGAAACATCGATTCTATCATTTTCTTTAAATATTTCACCCAATATTTCTCGTAATAGTTTCAGATTATTTTCAATCGACTCTTTACCAAACCTAATTCTGTAATTTGTTTGCACTTGAAAAAATGGTGTTGCGCTCATATCCTCAAAATTCACTTTAATCTTTTTTATTCTTTCCATATAATGCCCTTCCTTCATATAACATGAAATCGTTTATATAATAGAAAAATGCCTATAGCATGTAATATAGACATTCCCCCTCATATTTACGTTTAGATTTAAAATTACATATCATACTGACTTTTAAACTTGAAAACCTCATCAGCAGCTTGCTTATCCCCACCGGATTTTCGGAAAGATTCCTTCATATTCAGCGCAGCTTCTTTAAATGATGATTCACCTAACACAAAATCCACACTTTCATGTAGTCGACTCTCAGTTAACCCTTGCATTTGTAATGTGACTCCCGCCCCGAGATTCTCCACTTGATTCGCGATTACTGGCTGATCTGCACTTTGCGGAATTACAATGAGCGGAACACCGTTATATAGCCCTTCATGCGTACTGTTCATACCGCCGTGTGTAATAAATAATTTTGTATATGTAAGCACCTCAGTTTGTGGAACATAATTTTTCAAAATGAAATTTTTAGGAATCTCACCTAAATCACTTATTTTAGTCTTTTCACCGATAGACATAACAATAGTATAATCAGTATTCTCAAACGCTTTAAAACAAAGTTTATAGAAAGTAATGGCCTCGTTAAAAACCGTACCTAGTGAAATATAAATCGGACTTTTTCCTTCGATTGCAGTAAAATCGAAGTTTTCTTTTCTTAATTGTGTAGAAATAGATGGTCCTACAAATTTATATGATTCATCAAAAGATTCTCCAAAAGGTTGGAACTCCCTAGTTGTATAAACAATTGTAAGTGGTGCAGGATTATAGAAAACTTCATATGGTGATTTGATTTCAACACCATATTTTTCTTTAATTCCTATTGTTAAGTTTTGAAAATCATTTTTTATTTTTCCAATAGATTCCTCTGAGATATTTTTCGAAAGATGTTCTAACATCCTTGTAAATGATTTTTCATCCTGCGCAAAAGATGTACTCGAATTAATTGATGGGAGTTTAAGAATTTGAGCAATTAGATGTCCACAGCCAAACATAGAATCGTGAATGATGTAATCAAAATGTTCTCCTTCAATTTGTTCAAGAACACTCGGTATAATAATATCTGCAGTATGTAAAAGACCATTTATTCTTTCTGGTAAATAATTTCGACCACCGGAAAGAAAAGCTTTTATAAACTTTTGGTCGTCAATTGTTCGTACAGTAGCTCCAGTTTTTTCAATACGCTCCCTGAAAGCTTCTATTGAAAAATAAACTACATCTTCACCGCGGGAAATAAGTTCTTCTACAACTTTAATTGTTGGATTAATATGACCTTCTGATCCAGCATTAATGAATAAAACACGTGCCAATGTAAACACTCCTTAAGTTAAATGATTTCTATGTTGTCATTAGGAGTGTAGGCACTTCCCATACTCCTATCTCTTCTAAATGGACCTAGCGAGCCTAAACCCAAGATCATCTATATGAAATGTAGGATGGCTACGACGACGGCAAGTAGCACCGCACCCTCTCGCTTCCTCAGCCCAGCTACCGCCTCGAAAAATTCGGTACGATCCATACACCTTTTCATCATACAAATCATAACACCACTCCCAAACGTTACCTAACATATCATATAATCCCCATGCATTCGGTTCTTTTTTACCGACCTCATGAACATGTTCATCTGAGTTTCCATTATACCAAGCAATCTCTTTAAGCTCTCCATATATGTATCCAGTAGTTCCTGCCTTACACGCATATTGCCACTCTGCTTCAGAAGGTAATCGGTAGCCGTTTGAATCTAAATTACAACTGACCGTTTGACCGCCATCACTAATAGAATAATACTCTTTTAATCCCGCTTTTTTTGAAAGTAAATTACAAAACGCAATCGCAGCATTCCAAGAAATATTAACAACGGGTTTATGATTGCCTAGAAAAGAATTTGATGATTCATTTATAACAGTATAATATAATTCCATCGTTACAGTATATTGTGCAAGAAGAAACGGCTTAATTTGGGCCTTCCATTCTCTTTTAATTCGATCGTCTCTTAAAACTATCTCCCCTGCTGGAATTTTTACCATATAAGAATCAATCAAGCGAATTATTTCATTCAATATTATTCCTCCATTCAAAATGGAACATAATTTAATGTTTTTAATGCACCAATTTATACTTACTGCACTTCCTTTATGAATCGTTGAACCTCATTTGGTGTTTTTAAAATAATAATTCTTTTATCCTTATTGAATTGATCGAGTCTTTTTAAAATTGCAGGTCTTTTCGACTTAGGGTATTCCCATATCCATTTGAAAAATTGCAAGTCAAACCTTTCTTCACATCTGGCGCCCATATCCGGTCTTGTTTTATTCCGATATTGCACAATTCTTTTAAAAGCACGATAAACACATATTGTTCTATGAATATCAAGAAAGATAATTGTATCAGCTGCGTTAATTCTTATGTCCATTGTCCCGCCATAATTCCCATCAATAATCCACTTTTCTTCTTTAATTAAGTCATTTTGAACTGTTCTTTGTTCCTCCTTCGGAACACCTTCCCAATTCGGTTTCCAAAATAAAGCATCCAGATGATGTACCTTAATATTTAGTTTATTACCTAACTGCCTTGCTAATGTAGATTTTCCTGAACCACCAGAACCAATTAATATAATTTTTTTCATATGAGTACGATTCTTTCTATAGATTCTTCAATATCTTCCTTATTAGCAAAAATCCATAAAAACATCTCTTCATTTAACTTTAGTACATCTTTTAACTGAACAAAATAAGTAATAAATATAACTTGAATTGAAAGCATTACATACCAAATTGATTTTAGTTCTTCTCTCGTTAAAATGTTTTGCTTATAATATCCTCTAAAAATTTCACTTACAATTTGTAACCATTTCCTTCTTAATGTTTCATCACTAAATATCTCACTTAAAATACTTGTACAGCAATAGCATAAATCGAATACTCTAACGTTTTCTTCTAGAAGCTCAAAATCGATAAACCCTTGAAAATCACTTTCTCTAAAGATTACATTTGATAAGTGCATATCGCGATGAATAATTTGTTTCGGTAATGAGTGAACCGTTTCCTTAAAAGTTGTATGTATTTGATCCATTTTTTGAATTACATCCTGATGAACATGCTCATTCTTTACTAAATTCGGTAAAGCCCATTCGTATACCACTTTATATAACTCTCTTTTTATTAACTCGTTAGCACTATTCACTGAATTTAGTTCGTGATGTAAATTAGCTATTTCCTCTCCAATTGTGCTTCCTAGCACTTTTAGATTTTCTGTATCTTTGATTTCTAGTACACTTCCGGCAACATATTCGTACAAACAATAATTCTTCTCTTTATAAAATACGTACCTTTCATCATTTCTCGTTTTTACTAATTTTTGTACTTTAGCTCCTTTTTCATCAAGCTGTTCTAATACATTTAGTTCAACTAGAAACTGTTTTATCAATCCCTTTTCCTTTAAAATATACGTTTTTTTATTACAATGGATCTTCGTTACGTTTGGTTGAATTTCAGTGGCTGTGACATCTTTATCTTGAAACCAAAACTTTGCAATTTCCAGTGCATGCTCCATATACAAATCCCCTTTTTTTAAATCTCCTATTTTTTCCGTAACATAAACTCGCAAAACATTCCTACTCCAACACCAATTGTGTAAGCCACTAAATCACTCCATAAAAATCCATAACCTAATACGAGTCCACCTAAAGTCGTTGCACGAATGCTATCAATCCATACCACATGGTACAATTGGCTAATTTCAATCCCGTAGCAAAATATTAAACTTATAAAAGCTAATTTCTTCGTTTCTATTTTAGGAAACAAAAATCCGAATCCAGTGAAAATCATTAATGCCCATAAAGCATCACCTAAGTACTCATTTAACAAATCCGGTAACGCAAAAGCAAACTTTCTTGAACTAAGACCTAAAATAATAACAACTATAGTAAACGGTGCATATAGTAATCTATTTCGTTTGGTATTCATTTCAAAATCCCCTAATATATAATGTAAAACTGCAAATAGCTAGTAAAATATAATCATTTTACTAGCTATTTATGGTCGACTTCACTTTGTATTTAATCCAATAACTCTTGCTGTTTTTTCTTTGAAAACGATTGTAGTACTAAATCATACGACCAATCTATCATTTTATTAATTTGTTCTTGTTCTACATCCTTATGTATATACACTGTATTCCAATGCTTTTTATTCATATGATATCCAGGAATTATTGTTTCTGGGTAATCTTCTCTTATTCGTAAAGAGAGTTCTGGATCACATTTTAATGTAATCGCAGCTTTTTCGCCTTCTTCATGATTCACTATCGCAAATATTTTATTATTGAGCCTCATACATGTTGCACTCCAGCCATCTGGAGAATCTTCTGTCGCTTTTTTTTTCGATAAACAATATGCTCTTGTTGCATTCATTCTAATTGGCACCTCTTATTCTTTCACTATTTGATTACGATGCATCACAATTTGCTTCGTCGCTTGAAATTGCTGTTCACCATAAAACTTTATTAGTTTCTCTCCGCAAAATAGACTAACAATATCAATATGGGATACCTCTTGAAGTAACATTGTAAGCATCTTCTCACCAATTCCCTTGTTTCTTACACTTTCATGTACGACAACATCTTCAATATACGCTCGAAAAACACCATCAGTAACAACTCTAGCAAATCCAATTAATTCACTTTCTTCCCATACTCCTATTGCTATACTATTCTTTAACATTTTTTGAATATCGACTTCTTTTCTTTCTGGCCACCAACCTACAGAATCGTAAATTCTCTTTATTTTTTCTACACAGATTGGTTGTTCATGCTGTAATTTATACGTGTACATTTTCTTTCTCCCATCAGCTAGTATACATAATATTATTATAATCTCTTTTCTAAAAAATGTTGACTATATCCTTTAGGATGATCTTCAACGACCCCAAACTCTCGATAACCATGCTTTTTATAAAATTCAGGTGCTTGGAAACTAAAGGAATCTAGAATGATTAGTCTACACCCTTTTTCCTTCGCAATGTCTTCAATTTTATGTAACAGTTGACTGCCATAACCATCATGGCGAACTGATTCATCAACCCATAAAAAATCGATGTGTAGATGATAAAAATACATCATTCCTGTTACCCCACCAAAGATTTTCCCTTCCTCATCTTTCACTACGAAACTTACTTGTTCCATTGGCTGTTTTACTTCATCTGACAGCACAGACATGTTATATTGAATTAATTTATTTTTAATGTATTCTCCTTCAGTGCGTGTACCGTTCTCTATACGCTTCATATATATTTCATCCTTTCCAGTTCGTAAACTACTTTTAATTTTTATTTCTTCTCTTTAAAAGACTAATGAATACAAATCCGCCATATGTAACAAAGCATGAAAAACCAATTATTCCTGGTACAGAGACATAGCCCGTTCTTACGTAACTTATAACTGCAAAACTAGCGATTGACAATAAAATAGATGGCCAAAATATAAGAGCTGTTTGTCTTCGCCTCTGTTTCGATGTACTTTCTTTCTCTTCAGAAACACGTGTGCCAAAAAGCAATACAATACAAATGAGAATCGCTGCAAAGTAAATTGTATTTAATGACAACGTACGATCATATAGTGCGATTCCAACTTCCAAAGCAATAATTATTAAAATTAAAATGATGATCGTTGAAGTTTTTAAGTTTCTTTTCAATCGTTCACCCCTAACATGCTTTCAATATGTTCTATGTATATGCGCTTCAAAGATACTGCAAAAGCTTCATCTACCTCTATATTTTCACGTCGATTAGGTAAACCTTTCCCCCCAATAACATAAAGAAATGGGAATTCGTTAAACATTCCTATTATACCAATATTTATTGTAGCTGTGGGCAATCCACCTGTCATATGAGCTAAATGATATGAAGGTATTCCTTCATATTCGCCTTGCTGTCTTACCATTCCGTTAATAATTGGCTCCCATACTACTGGTTCTGATTTGTAACCTTGAAATATATGTACTAAAAGTGAAAGAACTTGATTTAACTCTCCTACATTTTGCTCATCTCTAGGATTTTCCTGTATATGAATCTTCGAAAAGTATGTTGAAATATATTCTCTGACAGTATCCCATCCTCCGCAATACATAACAATTGACTTAGCAATATAACTGTCGTGACAAGCTATCATCACTTCAACCGCTTTATTAAGTGTTAATGTATTTCTTCCCTGTAAATGAGGATATAACTGCTCACTATCCTCATTTGGATTAAACTTAATGTGATGAAGTGTATCATTCCAACTAATTTGTTTGTCCTTTACCATCTTTGTTACTACAAATCCAATTGCTACTTTTGCTGCTGATGCTAACGGAACATATAGCTCATTGTTATGGGAAGCAACTATATTTCCATTCTTTGTTGAATAAACGAGTATTCCGACTTGGCCAGTTTGTATTTCTTTTATTTTTCGTATGACAGTTTCCATCTTCATTCCTCTTTCTATATCGTTTTATCACCCTCTGAAAATTCGATATAGAATGTAAAAACCCTTTATTTGTTAAATGATATTCTTGAATACAATAAGAAAAAGATAGTATGAAAGTTCTTCACACTATCTTTTTAAAAAATCATTTCGCATAACTGATATATCTATTTCTCAGTAGGATTTTCAGGCCCGTTAAGCTCCAATTGATAAAAGACTAAGTCTAGCCATCTATTGAACTTATAACCGGCCTTTTTAATTGTGCCTGAATGAACAAATCCAAAGTTTTCGTGCATAGCAATGCTTTTTTCATTTTCTCCGTCAATTCCGGCAATTAAGGTCATATATTCTCTTTCCTTTGCAATTGTGATTAATTCTTCCATTAAAGAGGACCCAATTCCATTTTTTCTATATTCCTTATCCACATACACAGAATGTTCAATTGAATATTTATAGGCAGGCCAAGCTCTAAATGGGCCAAATGTCGCAAAGCCTACTACTTTATTATCTAGTTCGTATACTAAAATTGGATAAGCGTCAGCCTTTTTTTGTTCATACCAATCTATTCTATTTTCAAGGGTTACAGGTTTATATGCATACACAGCTGTTGTATAAAGTATCGCATCATTATAAATGTCTAAAATAGATGTTAAATCGTTTTCCATTGCTTCCCTTATCATTGTTTTCTTCCTTTCATAGTGATTATCTTCTTTAACTATCCTTTTATCACTTTTATCTTACAGAAATTTCAGACTCATTTCTATATACGAATTCTAGCTTTTCGGAAACCATCAAATATATTTATTGCAGCAGACAGCATGTAGAAGAAAATTCCACCCCCAATTAGCCACGTTTTAAATTCCTCTGGGGAAATAGTAAATGCATTTGCCAAATACGTAATAAATCCTTCGTTAAATAAATTTGGATTTACTACAATTACAATGAATATGATTGTTCCGACTACTTGAAGAATCGCATTCCCAATTGCCAATCTTTTCGTCCATTGTCCCTGTACTAACTTATAAAGAGATATAGCTACTTCGAAAACGATCATAACCAAAACGATTGGCCAATATTGAAGTAATACATCTTGATTAAATGTTGGCGCGACAAACTGCAACCCGTTTTCCGTACCATTATATACGCCAACGAGATGATTTGCATAAAAGTAAAGTGTAGCCCATATTGCCGTCCACATTAAACCTCCAAAAACTTCAAACTTTGAGATCGCCTTTTTCTTCGGGATATACGAAATATTTTTCAAATCATCTGGCGTCCATTTTTTTAAACTTGTTGTTAATGGGTGTGGATCCTTTTCTTTATCAGTTCTTTCTATAACAGCAAATACAAGTGTCAACCAGAAAAATACATGGATGCCTACTTCGACAATTTCCCCAATGCCTTTACCTATCAATTTTAAAATAACATTTAATACCGCTTGATCACCATTATAGCCTATAAAATTTTCTGCAACCATTGAAATAAGTGCAATAACTGCCGCAATTGGTATAATCATTTTTAATAACGTCGTATATACATCAAAATAACGTGGTCCAATTAAATGCATCGGTTTATCCAAATACCCATTAGCTAATGAAACTGGACTCCCCAATTTTTCGAGTACGCTCTTCACATCATCCTCATTATAATCGTCTGGTAACATATCCTCTATTGTTGACCGTAGTTCAAGTGTAATATCTTCACGATTTTTTTCAGGTAATCTCTTCGCAACTTCATGGACGTAAATATCAATTAAACTCATTTTCGTCCTCCTCCTTTAATAGATTATAAAGTTCTTTCGAATCCTTTATCCATTCTTTTTTCAACTGCAAGAATATCTCTAATCCATATTCACTTAAAACATAATATTTACGAGGTCTACTCTCTGTTTTATCCCAACTACTCGTCACTAGCTCTTGTTTTTCTAAACGGCGAAGTAGTGGATATAAAGTACTTTGATCAATTATAATCCCCGATTGCTCCAATAATTGGACCAGTGAATATCCATACTGCGGTGTTCTTAATTGGCTTAAAACCGCTAATGTTAATGTCCCTCTTCTTAGCTCAGTAATTAACGAATTTAATAAAGCATCCATTTATTCACCCCATTTCCATCACTATATGTCATACAGTATATGTTTTATACTATGTATCGTACAGTATTAGTGTGACAAAAACAAAGATTATTTACCAAAAAAATACATAATTAAAAGCACAAACTATATGATTTGTGCTTTTCTAGCTAACTTAAATACCTATAACCTTCTTAACTTTGTACCTTTGGTAATATATACTCTCCTTTTTCTTTAGGAAATGGGACAACCTCTACAATCGCCTCAACATTGATTACTCCATATACATGCGGGTATTCTTGACCATTTGAAGCAAGTTCATATTTTATTTCTGCTTTTACAAGAGATGGATCTATTGTAAGTAATAAAACCTCTTCTTCATGATTAAAATGTTTTTGAACAACTTTTAAAGTTTGGTCTAATAATGAACAATGAATAAATCCCTCTTCATTAAGTGAGGCTTCATTAATTTCTCCAGTTGTTTTTGCGACTTCCCAATTTTTTTTGGTTATTACTTTTGTAATCATACTCATTCTCTCCCCTATCTTTATATAGAAAAACAAGAGGATTTTCTTTTCATTACTAGAAAGTCCTCTTGAATTTTTTATTTATTTTAATCCCTTAATTAAAGGTGATACTTCCCCGCCATGGAAAATCCATAAATCATGAAGAGATCTCGTACATCCAACATATAATAACTTTGCATCATGTTTTGTATTTTTGTAATGCTCCTCATCAACATCAATTAGAAGAACAGCATCAAATTCTAAACCTTTTGCTAAGTATACAGGTACTACCGAAATACCGCCCTCGTATTTACTTTGATCTGCTTCAATGACGTTAACAGTCAATCCTGCATTTGTTAATTTCTCATACATTTGTCGGCACTCTTCATCCGTTCTTCCAATTACTGCAATTGTTTTCACATCTTCATTTTGCAAATGCTGTAATGTCTTCAAAATTTCAGTGAATTGATCCTCTGCATGAATTACCTTTACTTCTTCACCACTACGGAAAACAGGTGTAGCAAGCCCTACTGGAATCTCTGCATTTTTAATTATTTCATTCGCGAATTCAATAATTTCTTTTGTAGAACGATAACTTCTCGTCAGTTCATAATAACCTGTTTCTTGGAATACTTCCTTAAAAGCACCCCAGTCTTCAATTCCTTGATAATCATAAATCGCTTGAGATAAATCACCTAATATAGTGAAAGAATTACCTAGTGTAATTTCTTTTAATACATAAACTTGGAAAGGAGAGAAATCTTGTGCTTCATCAATAACGACGTGATGGAACTTCTGTCCGATTTCAATTCCTGTTATGCGATGATGTATGTAAATTAAAGCTGGTAAGTCTTCTACATACACTTCTTTTTTACGACTATTCTTTTCTGTTTCTTGAACAAGCTCTTCAGGTAATAATTCGAGTATTTCTTTACTCTTCAACATTGAACTATACAGTGAAAGCGGGCTCATTTTTGGCCAAAAATTCATATATGTGTTCAATCTCTTTGTCGCTTCTTTTTTTAGTAACTTTTTCTCGTTTGTTTCTCCAAACTTTTTCAGTTCAATTTCAATCCAGCGCTTCATTCGGCCGACTAAACGTTCTCTTCTTTTCTTTAATGGATAATGTTTATATTCAACTTGCATCCACTTTTTAACGTCTTCCACTGGAATAACTGCTTTATCCCATGCCTCAAAATCTTTTGTTGGCACTAACTCTTTTTCAAATTGAATCATTCTTTCTTCAATAAACGACTTAAATTCCAGCGTGCCTTTTAATTTACCGAGCATAACCTTTTTTTCGTCGCGATTAATTGAAAAAGCTTCTTTCAATTTTTCTTCTGTTTGCTTTAGTTTCACCGAACCATCTAACGTACGTAATGCCCAATCTGAAAACGTTGTTTGACTAATATTTCCTACCCCCAACTCAGGAAGTACACTCGAAATATAGTCTAAAAACAAACTATTTGGAGCGAATACGATCATTCTCTCCGCTTCAAGTTGTTCACGATACTCATAAATTAAAAAAGCAAGGCGATGTAAAGCGATCGTTGTTTTTCCACTCCCTGCAACCCCTTGAATTAATAATGGTAAGTTTCTTTCCGCACGTATAATATCATTTTGCTCCGATTGTATAGTCGAAACGATATCTTTTAATTTATTATCTTTATTCTCACCTAATCGATATAGAAGAAAATCATCAGCATGCGAGACATCTTCATTTCCTTTCACATATGTATCAACAACACGTTCTAGTTCTCTCTTTCGAATGGAAATGTTTCGTTTTAAATAAACATCGCCTTCTACTAACCCGTCTGGTGAATGATAAAATGCTAATTCTTCACCACCGGTAAATGAATAAAACATACTTGCGACAGGTGCACGCCAATCAATTACAATTGGTTTCATCGTATCTTTATCTGAAACACCTACTTTACCGATGTAAATCGGCATAACGTCTTCCTTGCCATCCTCCTGAAAGTCTAATCTTCCAAAATACGGCTCATGTACACCAATACGTAAGCTTTGTCTATTAGACTCCCTCATACTTTCAAGAATTTGCTCTTTAAAATCTTCTCCATAATAAACCGGAATTTTTTCAAGCTGTTCTAATTGATCATCCATCGTACTTAAAGTATCTTTCATTTTTTGTAACTCTTCTTCAAAAGTGTTGTTCATTTGATGATTCCCTCCTGTCCGTTCCAATTTTTTTAGTCAAGACATAATTGTATTAAAAATCCATTCATAAAGTCAATAGCTAGATTTATAATTTTCCGAAATATAGAAAAGCATGCCTCTTTATCTAAGATTTTGAAGTATCCTTAGAACAAAATTTTCTCTCTCTTTATTTTTTTCACTTCATAGGTTGCTTACAAAAGATCTAGATGGCACTGTATGTAAAAATAATCATTCTAGTTATCCGAATCATTCCACTTACGACTTATTTCTAGGCCATAATCCATATCGTAAACTTCTTTTATAGCTTTAACTTTTTCAAGACTTGCATCGCTAAATACAGGTTTATTTTCAAAAGAATGTAGAACGATTCTTTCAAGAAGAACGCCTAGCGAAATATCATGATATTCTGCCATCGCTTTCAAAACTTTTACCATTCTTTTTTCCATCCTAATACCAGTTTGCACACGTTCAACTTTAATTTTTGTATTTTTTTCATTTATTTGTTTATTATTTTGGTTCATAATTTCACATCCCTAATGTAAAAAAACGCTATTTTGTTACCTTGATAACAATTTATCATTATAACACCGATGCATGTTTTGTCAATTGTGTCATTTTATTATTGGTTAAACATAATAGATTCTCGCCCTATTACTATTATCAAGATAATGTAAATTTGTATCCATATAACGAAAAAAACGCTATTCTTTTTATAGAAATATACAAAAAGGATGGCGTTTTTAATATGAATTTATCGATTTTTAATGAACTAGTATTAGTTTTCAAATAATCACAACGATATATGCTGCCTAATAATTTGGAGTGATTAGTTAGAAAGGTTTGATTCGCTTAACAAACATGTGAATATATTTCACAAAAACTAGTATACCTTTTTGTTTCATTTAGCCAAAACATAGCTCATTCTTCATTAACCCAACCTTTCAGACTTTTAGAAACTAACAAAGATATTTATATGAGTATAGAAGCACTCAACCAACAATGTATACCAACTATTTTCGTTATTAGATTCTATAAATTTGAAATTCCCTTCACATAAATTCAGCTTAATGTGTATGAAGGAGAAGCCAAATCTATTCTTTATTTCTTTTTTACTTTTATACGATACGATAAACACTCATGTAAAGAAGCTTGCTCTTTATATCGCGATTTTTCAAAATCAAATGCTCCGCCTGGGAAGAATCCTACTATACTTAAACCTGCTTCATCGCATAGATGGCTAATCTCTTCTACTGTATAGCAACGTAAAGACTGAGTCACAATATCATTTGGATCATTAGGTTTCCACCAATGATCTAACATTCTTTCATTTATACTATCATATTCATATTTTCGCATAGCTGAACTTAATGACATTTCTTGTCCACTTATCTTTTTCCAATACAGTGGTTGATAAATATCAATAAGTGCACATCCATCATCCTTCATCCAATTCTTAATCCGTTTTAGTAGAAACAATTGCTCATCATCTGTTCCTACACCAAATCCATCTAAATAACTTACTACATCAAATTCTTCCGGAATGTCAATTTGATAGAAATCACCATGGTGAATCTTAATATCCTTACTTGAATGATCCCTTGCAAATTCAACTAATTCTGTCACAAGTTCAACTGTAGTCATTTTTACATTTAACTTAGACATCGCCCTTGCGAATCCACCATTTCCTGCTCCTAGTTCTAACATCGTTTGAAATGGATGACCAACTTGTTCTTGAACTTCTTTAGCAACCTGCTCTAGCCAGTTTTCCTTATTTATATCATAATTCGACAGTTCAAATTGTTTTTTGTAAAATTCCTTCACATTTAATTCGTTCATTATTATTTTCCTCCTGCCATAGATTTTTCTACTACAGGTGAGAAACTAAATTTCTGACACCCATGAAAAAAAACCTTATTATTTTCCTACATTAACAATTTATCAAAATAATAAGAATTTTAAAAGTATAAATTCAAAAAGCAGACAATGGATTATTCCACTATCTGCTTTCACATCATTCTATAGATACTTTTATTTTCCTTTTTGATACTCCACCCAATCCCCAGAAATGATAACTTTCTTTAACATTTCTCTATCTTGAGCAACATACACATATGCATGTATTTCTATATCCCCAAAATAAATAGTTTGGGTGATCCGGTCATATAAATCACTCTCTGCATTACCTGTATATTCTTCAAGTTCATCTAATTTTTGCAGAACATCACTATTTACTTCATAAACTTCCCCATATATCTTTTCCTCGTTTGAACAAATCATTGCAGGATACCCTTCGTTTGTATCAAATAATTTGCCATATGTCCATGCTACGTCTGCGATGCATGTTGCACCTTGCATATAATGATCATTCGTTTGCTCTTTTCTTAACGTGCCATACACGAAAACATGATGCATATGTCCCTATCCCCTTTTTATTGCTCTCTACTTTCTAATTTGTAAATATGCACGAATCATAAAGTAACTCACTTCACCTGGAAGCTGTTCTTTAATAGATTTCAAACCACCTTCTGCATTTTGTACGGCAGTTTCAATAAGAGCTTCATACTCTGTTGGAACAAAGCTTTGCCACTCTACTTCCATACCATCTTCAAAAGAGCGGATTAAGTGGTTTTCAATCGTTTGTCTTGATAGACCTCTATCTTTCGCAATCTCATTTAAATCAATGCCTTGTTTATACATTTCATATGTTTCTATATGAGAATTCGCTGACGCTTTTCCTGATTTTTTACGCTCTGAAACAACTTCAGTCTTAATTGATTCAGCATAGTTTGGATTATCTTCAATAAAGTGCTGAACTGCTTGTAAGAAGTGAGACCCGTACTTCACAAGCTTATGTTCTCCGATTCCTTTTACAGTTAGGAGTTCGGAATCACTTTGTGGCATTTTCGCACACATATCTTTTAACGTTTGGTCAGAGAAAATAACGAATGGTGGTACACCTTCTCCTTGCGCAATTTCTTTACGCACTTCACGAAGTACTTCAAATAAAGGATGGTCTTGAACAATTTGTCTCGTTTCTACTCGTTCTTTGCGTAAAACGTTCTCTTTACCAAGTAATACTTCTTTTCCTTTTTCCGTTACTTTTAATGTCGGATACGTACCATGTTCAACTGCAATTAACTCATCTGAAATTAAAAACTCAATAAACTCACTAACTTCTTTTACACTACGGTTTGACAAAAGACCGTACGTTGGCAAAGTATGAAAATTAAATTCAATGACTTTCTTATTTTTAGATCCAGTTAATACTTGTGCAATCATTTGCTTTCCGAATCGTTGGTTCGTCCTAATCATACAAGATAGTACCATTTGTGATTCCCTCGTCACATCGATACTTTCACGGTCGTCCGTACAATTACCGCAGCGGCCACAATCTTCCTTCGGCTCTTCTCCGAAGTATTGCAAAATAAATGATTGTAAACATTGTTCTGTATGACAGTAATCGGTCATATTTTGGAGTTTTTCAAGTTCGTTTGAAAAACGTGATTCTCCAGTTGATTGATCGATTAAAAAGCGTTGTACTTGCACATCTTGAGAAGAATATAACAAAATACATTCACTATCTAATCCGTCACGACCAGCACGTCCTGCTTCTTGATAGTAACTTTCCATATTTTTTGGAAGTTGATAATGAATAACGTAACGAATATTCGATTTATCAATCCCCATTCCAAACGCTGATGTCGCTACCATAACGCTGATTTCATCTCTTAAAAAGAGTTCTTGCTGTTCATTTCGATCATGATCACTCATACCAGCATGATATTTCGATACCGAAACTCCTGCTTTCCCTAAATCTTCATATAACTGATCGACTACTTTTCTTGTAGCTGCATAAATAATCCCAGATTCCTTCTGATTTTGACGAATATAATCCGCTAAATACGCATTACGATCCTGTCCTTTAATTACTGAAAACGATAAGTTCTCGCGCTCGAACGTTGTCATAATTGTATTTTCTTGATTAATTTCAAGCGTAGTGCAAATATCATCACGTACTTGTGGTGTTGCTGTTGCTGTTAATGCTAAAACGAGCGGTTTTTCTGGAAGATAATCTAATATGCGATGTATATGTAAATAACTAGGACGGAAATCATGACCCCACTGCGAAATACAGTGCGCCTCATCAATTGCTATCATCGGGATTTTCATATCGATAAGTTGATCAACAAACTCCATAGAATCAAGACGCTCAGGCGCCACGTAAAGCAACTTGTAATGCCCTTGTTTCGCCAATTGAATTCGTTGATTCGCTTCTGTAATAGAAATAGAACTATTAATATATGTAGCGGAAATACCGTTTTGTATTAATGTATCTACTTGATCTTTCATAAGTGAAATCAAAGGTGAGATAACTAATGTCGTTCCTTCGAATACTAATGCGGGAATTTGATAACAAATTGACTTACCACCGCCCGTAGGCATAATACAAACTGTATCTTTCCCATCTAATACATTTTTAATTGTTTCATCTTGTCCTCTTCGGAATGACGAATAACCGAAATAAGACGCTAAAAGTTCTTGTGCTTTTGTAAACAAAAAAGAGTCACCTGCTTTTCTATATCTTTCATCTATTCCTATTATATCATCACTTATGCGTCATGAAAGTGCTGAATGAAAGAGTTATATATCATCACGTATCAAACTGATTCTCGCCATCCTTTTGCATGATCTTGTACAATTGTTAACAATTCCTTTAATGCTGGGGAAATCCACTTGTTTTTGTGATATGCGATTTGTGTTGCAAATTGCGATTCATCTGTAACAACAGCTTGTAATTTTTTATCATGGCATTCCTGCGCTACTGTAATAACTGGTAATAAAGAAATACCTAAACCACACATGACGCATTGCTTAATTGCCTCAATACTCCAAAACTCAAATGTACTCTCGTGTTTAATGCCTTGTTTTTGTAAATAGTGTTCAAAATACGTTCGATAACTACACCCGTGTTCTGTATATAAAAACGTTTCTTCTTTCGTAAACTGTACAGTATTCGAATCCGTTTCTGTGACAATATAATCTTTCGGAAAAACAAATGCCAGTTGTTCTATTACCAGTTGCTCAATTTTCAAATCTTCCTCATGCCGTTCTGTATCTAAAAGAAAAGCTAAATCTACATGTCCATTCCTTAAATCATTCCGTAACTCAAGGCACGTTGAAGGCTTTAAAGTAATTTGTACATTTGGAAATTTCTTTTTATATTCATGAAGAATAGATGGTAAACGATAAATTGTTAATGACTCAGGTGCACCAATAATTATTTTTCCTCTAATTTCATTTTCAGCGCTCGGAACTTGTTTCGCTTTCTCAAATAAATCTATCATTTCATTAGCATATGGTATTAAATGTTTCCCCACATCTGTTAACACCATCTTTTTCCCCAATCGATTAAATAAAGGCTGTCCCATTTCTTGTTCAATTGCTTGAATATGCCCTGTTATTGTAGATTGCGCATACCCTAAATAATCGGCAGCTCTTGTATATCCTCCAAGTTCAACAATTGTTTTAAACGTTTTTAAATGACGAATCTCCATAAAAAACCTCCTTTTTCCTAACATCATAATTTCCGATCATTAACTTCATATATATCTATTTTACTGATAGGTAGCTACGATTTACAATAAAACAGACTTAATTATTCGAATTTTCTAAAGGAGATGCAATTACATATGATGAACAAGAAAAAATTAGGTCCTATACTACTTAGCGGTTTAATTATCGGACCAATTTTAGGATCAGGGATTATATTACTACCACCACTTATTTATAAAACAACAGGAGATTATGCCATTATCGCTTGGCTGCTTATTATGGGAATTGGATTTTTATTTGCTTCGCTATTCGGTAAACTTAGTGTTCACTTTCCAAGTGAATCTGGAGTTTCTAACGCAGTGAATCAAGCATTTGGTACTTCTATAAAGCAATTAACTTCTATCTTCTTTATTGTTGCCGGTTGTTTAGGTCCAACTGCAGTATTAATGACAGCTAGTCAATACATTTCTTTAGTACTACCAAATTCGGACATTCCCCTTGAAGTTATCGGCATTATATTAATGGGAATATGCGTATTTATATTATTACTTGATATATCGTCTATCGGAAAAATATCATTTATTTTTTCAACATCTGCAACTGTACTTTTATTAAGTGGCAGTATTAGTTCTATTCCGTATTTTAGGTCAGAGAACTATTTCCAAACGGCTTTCTCTTTCGGGGACTTCGGATATAGTATTTTACTACTTTTTTGGGCTTTAGTAGGCTGGGAGATTATCGGAAACTACAGTATGGAGGTAAAAGACAGGAAGAAAACTATTCCACAAGCGATTGTAATTAGCACACTAACCGTAACAATTGTTTGTCTATTCGTAGCCGCGGCAACTCAGTGGATTGAACTACCTAATTCATACAGAGAAAACTTACAAATTATATCTATTTTATCAACTATATTTGGAGGATTTACAGTTCCTCTTATAGCTTTTATAACTACTGTTCTTTGCATGAGCACATATTTATTAGTTGTTGGAGGTGTTACTCGGCTTATTTCTTCTGAAACAAAACAAATAAACAATTTATCTATACTTTCCTATCGAACAAAAGCGAATGTCCCAGTGTTTTCTTTATTGTTATTAATCACGGTACATACAACTGTATTTATCTGTGTTTACAACAAGTTCATTACAATTGAACAAATTGTAGCAATCGCAAATGCATTTTTCATTTGTAATGCTATTTGTGGCATTTTCGCTGCATACAAATTATTACCTGGACTTTTTAACAAAGTACTCTCTTTAAGCTTAATAGCATGCTTTTTCATTATTCTAAGTTTCTCTTCATTTTGGATATTAATTAGTATCAGTGTTTTAGTTGCTTTCTACGTTTTACAACATATAAAACACAAATCTAGTACACATGAAGATAGAATTTCAATATAAATATTCATTTTATTCGCCTTCCTAGAATACTACTAATCGTATACATGTGAATTTGAGGAGGTTACATTATGAAACGTAGTTACAATAGTTCCATCAAGCCTAAAGAGTCAAATAAACAACTCCAATTCTCTAATAATGATGCGTGGAAATATGAATCATTTTATAAGTATCAGCCCTTATTTTCTTATAGCAAGCTTATGAATTTCCTTTCCCAACTTTTTAAACGTTAATACATGTGCCAAATATATATCATTCAATCAAATTTTCTCAACATATAACTTATAGACTTACTCCAATACAGTTGTTACCATATATAATAATCTGTTAGATAAACCCCTTATGTTGACCTGCTTAAATTAGCAGGTCTTTTTTATACTTACATATTGCAATGTATCGTAGGCTGGCTGAAAAGTCTTTTCTCCATTTTAGAACCCTATTCCGCTCTCCACAAATGATTATAATTCCAAAAAGCAAAATATAAATCCGCTACATTCATACAAGCAATTCATTTTTTCTCAATACACAAAGTGAATTTCATTTGTTACTATGAAGGTACTCTAGATGAGTTTTTGCTCATCAACATTATCTAGTTAAAGGGATCTGCTGCGGGAAGCAGATCCCTTTAACTTTATTAAATAGTCTCCTTTTTATTTGGACACATTTACCAGGTTATTTTTTAAAAATTTTATGCTAATATTACGTAGTCGAGTCCGACATCTCGGCAATACCCTTTTGAGGTCCTGCAATTTCCCTTGCAGGACCTCTATTATTTTAAAATTCTTTTGATTCGTATATATCATAAATGTGTTTTTTATTCCCCTTCAACTTTCTCCTTTTCCAACTCTCAAAAAAACTCTTGGACACGTAACTTAAAAATAACGTTTATCATATTGTGAGATATACATGTTCAAAGGAGTGTAACTATTTATGTATACTTATTGGCAATCGTATTACTCCCCTTATCATATCACTAATGGAAACTTCGATTCATTTGTACGAAATTACCGAGTTAGTAAAAACGAAAACTTTTTAAAAGGATATATGCGTTCTTTATGGGAACAACACGTCACTTGGACGCGATTAGCCATTATAGGCATCATCTTTAACTTGCCAGACGTAAACGTTACTGTTGGGCGTCTTCTACAAAATGCAACACATATGGGGCTTTCACTTGAACCATTCTATGGAGAAAATGCAGTAAAAAAATATAGTGCATTAATTAAAGACCACTTAGTAATTGCAGCTGATCTTGTTAAAGCCGCAAAAGCTGGCGATCAAAACGCAGCAGCCGCTATAGAAAAGAAGTGGTACGCTAATGGTGATGAAATTGTTGAGTTTCTAACCAGTATCAACCCATATATAGAAAAAGAAGAATTTAGAAAAATGTTTTATGAGCATTTAGCGTTAACGAAAGCGGAAGCACTCGCCTTCCTAAATAAAGATTATGATGCCAGTGTAAAACTATACGATAAAATTGAAAAAGAAGCATTAGAAATGGCTGATACTATAACAGATGCAATCGTAAAACAATTTCCGCAAGTATTTCAATAATAATAGGCCGATTTGTCTTCAAATCGGCTTATTATTATTGAAATCTAGTTCACATTTTACGCCTCTCCTCTTTACATTTAGCTTATATCGATATATTTTATTAATATCCGTTTTTTATAGGAGGAAATAGTTTGATTAACGCCATTGGTCTCGTATTTATCCTCACAAATAAACACGAGAAAAAGAAGAAAGTTTATCTGAATGAAAAATTCGCATTAATAGACATTATTGATTCTAAGGAAGTATTTGATGATGAAGGTAACTCATTAGTAGAACTAACATGTAAGTACAGTATATATTTAGATGAAAAATACTACTGTAAATCTCTCGATGATTATACTGGACAAGTATTCCCCTTCTTAAGCGCTAAAATAGGAAAAGGACTTCTCAGAAACTTAAATTACTACTTTTCTTACGTTGATGCCTATGATAAAAAACCACCTGTTAAAGAAATAAGACCTCTTATGAAACAAGTAACTAACAGATAACAATAATCATTCAAAAAGAAAGCATCTAATTTTTGATGTTTTCTTTTTTGAATCAAGAACTCGTTACCTTTCATCCTCTTCTAAATGTATGTATACAGGCATACTTTAAATTAAAAACATTGGAGGATTAGACTGAATGAAATACTCAGAAACAATTGTTAGTAAACGGCTTCGAACACTAAAAATGTCTGGTATGTTTTTCATGCTAGTTTTAATCGCATGGCTTGGATATACAAAATTACTTTATGAAAACGGATTTCTTCAAGAAAAGAAAAATTCAGTTGAAGTAATGAATATTAACGTTACTGGAGAAATAGAAAAGAATTTCGATGTAAACTTACAAGGTTTTCGTAAAACGAACCTTGATATTCTAATAGATGCAAGCAAGACTGATCCGAGCGAACTATCATTAATCGAAATTATTAACACATCTTGTTCTCAAGATTGCATAGGTGAACCTTCAACTTACGTTAAATCAAACCACGGATATATCTTTTATACAGAATCTAATGGTACAAATGTAGCTTTAAAAGTTAAAAAGCAAGATTCATGGGAAATTGAAAAGAAATCTGTTCAAAAAGGAATTTAAAAGGTTCATACAAAAAAAGAGTACTTTACTTCAAAGTACTCTTTCAAAGAAAATTACCACTTACGGCATTTATCATCATCATCATCATCGTCACGTTTACGATTGCTGCGGCAATCATCACAATCACAATGACGTTTACGATTGCAACGACAATCATCACAATCTCTGCGTCTACATCTTCCAAACATTAAATCATCCCAAAATCTATTACAATCTCGGAAATGTCTACAACGACAATTATTTCCCATGAATATGACTCCCCCTAATACATATTAGAATTCATCATATTCTATGTTTAAAAGTGTAAAAAGGCTTGTTTAATAGTCTATTTTAAATGTATAAATGTGATGTAATTTGAATCAAGTACTAATTCATACCTATATTTCCTGCTGCGCTTCCACAGCATCATTCAACCTCTGCAACATATACCCAATTCCTTTACACCCTTTTAATGGATATGTAATGATTTCTTCTGGATATAGCTTCGTCACTACTTTCTTATGCTTCTTCCCTGCAAGTAAAACTATTTCATCAAACTGAAGTAAGCCTTTATCAATCATCTGTCGTTTTAATTGTTCTATGCTAATAATTTCATTACTCTTTGAATCAAATGCAAGATCATAGTTTTCCTTTACAATATCATTTGGTCTTAAAAATCCATGCTTTGCTGATAATATAACCCAATTCTCGAAAAACTCAGTTGCATACGCCTGACATGCTTTTCCGAATGGACTAATATATACATCTTTTGCCTCTGCCTCACCGAAATTTGGGTACTTATCCCAAATCTTCTTCTTTCCACATGGAATTATGCATAACCTTTTCATCGTTATTTCTTACCTCGCTTCTATATTTCTTATGAAATATCAATTTTCCAGTACATTTTTTTACAGAATACTATATACTAATCTTGAAAGATTAAATTACATTATCTTCTATATTTGGTTTAATTTCTTTTAGAACAGTCAATTAAGCATATGTATTATTACATAAACACACCGTACTAAAGTCACTTTCATACAGCATGCAGACCCCTCATCCTTTAGTGAATTTGTAAAGATTTCGTAAAATCAAGTATACTTAATCCCCCTATCACTATTCAATAGTACAATATATAAATGTAATATAAGAAGGAGGTGAACAACTATGAAAAATATACTCCCAGCATTATTAGCTTATATTATTGTTTGTATCATCGCAATTATCATTCCAGCATCTGACGGCTATAATAATGTAGGATGGAAATTATTCGTTGGGCAAGCGTACGCAATACCTATTTTCATTATTGCTGCTATTATTACATTTTATATAAACAAGAAAAAGTCTTACGAATAAACGTTTTTAAGGATAGCTAAAGGCTATCCTTATTTTAATTCGTTAATCAGATCCAGAATAGCGCTAGCAGTACTTTCTATCCTTTCTTCCGAAAAGTCAAACTTAACACCTGTATTTTCATATATTTCCTGTATAGATAAATTCCAATCTGAACTCGCTCCCACTTTAAAGAAAGCAATCGCTTTTTCTGGATCTTCCCGATAAATTTGAAACAATTGCATTGCTCCTATTTGTGCAATTGCATATTCAATTTTATAAAAAGGAAACTGAAAATAGTGAAATGACTCTAACCAGCTTGCACCGATTTCATACTCTAATCCTGCAATATCGACCGATGAATATTGATACCTTTTACATAGTTCAACATATTTCTTACCACGCTCTTCTGGTGTATGGTTTGGATTTGTATAGAGCCAGTGTTGGAATACATCTCCTGAAACTGACGACATTAATAAAGACAACGTACGAAACAATTGTACTTGCTGCACTTCCTTATACTCACCCTCTTGCTTATAAAAAATATTAAGCTTATCCATTAATAGTAACTCAAGACTAAGGGAATAAAGTTCAGCCACCTCTTCACAAAGATATCTTTCCTGCATGCTACTTTCATTGTTAAATTGTTTATAAAAATGTAATGCATGGCCTATTTCATGTATTAGTGCATTAATTGCATAAAATGAAGGACTAAAATTAGAATACACAAAAACATCTTTACTATGAGGTAAGGTAAAACAAGCAGCTCCTGGCGCTTTATTTTCTCGTTCTTCTACGTCAATTAATCCCGCTTTCCTTATATGAGTAAATTCCCCATGAAAGCACGAATCTGTCTTCCGTAACATTTCTTCAACCCCACCCAATAAATCAATGTAATTTTCAAACGGAATTTTTTGCAAATTACAAGGAGCAAGATCCCAAGGGCGGTACGTTTTTACACCGAGATTCTTTTTGAAATGACTTCCTAACTGTTTCCAAATTGGTACAACATACTTCTCTATAGATTCATGAAGCTTATAACAATCTTCAATACTGTAATCTCTATTTTTTTGTTTAAAAGCATATTCACTATAATTATTAAATCCTGCATTTAACGCTATCTGATTCCGTAATTGTACAAGTTCCTTCATAATACAATCTATTTCTATTTTCACTACACTTCTTGCTTCGCATAAAGCATACCATACCTTTTCTCGAATAGCTCTATCTGGGTTATCTAGCTGTGCTTTTACGTATGCATACGTCTTTTGTTCTTCTTCCCAATGAATAGCTATGTTAGACATTATTTCTCTATACTTCGTTATAAGCTCTTGCTCTTTAATGGAAAGAGCAATGTTCTTTTCATTAAATATTTTACTTTTCACCAATCTTGCTTTTTTCATAAATCCATATTTCTGCTCATCTAATAAATCGACAAACGGACAATCTTTAAATTTCTGGTCAAATTTTGCATTGTATCTTTTTAAAAGTGGTTGAATTGTATTTTGATTATACATATGTAAATCACGTAAATTACTATCGTCTGTATCTCTATATATAGCAATTAAACTATTAGTTAACTCCTCTTCTATTTCAGCGTTTAAACACTGTTCATCCAAAAGCCAACTCTCTAATTCTAAAACAGAAGTAATATTCCGCTCGAAAAGTGCCTGTAATTTACTTTTCGATGTTTCCAAATCATTAAACATACACAATCCCCCTGTTTTTAATTTCAATTTTCTGTTTTTTATAGATAGAAAAAGACAAGTAGTCAATCCGACTACTTGTCCTTTTTTGTTTATCCGAACTCAATAATATTAAGCTTGGAATGTTTCTGTTAATACAGGAACGATTTGTTTTTTACGAGATACAACACCTTTTAAAGTAGCTTTGTTGTTTTGTAATGTTACGTTGTATGCCTTCTCAACAACGTCTGCTGCTTTGCCGATCGCAAGGCCAACAGAATCGTTAGTTAAGATATCAGTAACAACAAATAAGAATAGGTCTAAACCTTTTTCTTCTACTACTACAGAGATAACTTTTTCAAGTTCCGCTTGGTGTACAAGAACGTCGTTTGTATCAACAGCGTTTACTTGTGCGATTTCAACTTTCGCGTTACCCATTTGGAATTCTTTAGCGTCAAGGGAGATTAATTGCTCCATTGTTTTCCCGCTTAAGTCAGCACCAGCTTTTAACATTTCTAAGCCGTAGCTATCTGCATCTACACCAGCGATTTCCGCTAATTCACGAGCTGCTGCTACGTCTTGCTCTGTGCAAGTTGGAGATTTGAATAGTAAAGAATCTGAAATGATTGCAGATAACATTAAACCTGCAACTTCTTTACGAATTGCAACGCCGTTTTCTTTGTACATTTTGTTTAAGATTGTAGCTGTACATCCAACTGGCTCACAACGGTAGTATATAGGATCGCTTGTTTCAAAGTTAGCAATACGGTGATGGTCAATAACTTCTAACACACGAACAGATTCGATATCGTTAGCACTTTGTTGACGCTCGTTATGGTCTACTAAAATAACGTTGTCCACTTCGCTTGCAACTGTCTCAACAAAACGCGGTCCTTCTACTTTAAAATAGTCTAACGCAAATTGAGTTTCACCGCTGATTTCGCCTAAACGTACAGGCTCAGCATTCATTCCTAATTCTTTTTTCAATTCTGCATAAGCAATTGCAGAACAAATTGCATCTGTATCTGGGTTTTTATGCCCGAAAACTAGTACTTTTTCCATGTTTTCCACCTCTTCATGAAAAGGATATCTTAAAGAAGCAAATATGACAATATTTAAAGCCGAATTTTTTATAAATAATTGTACTTTCTTCTATATTTTTCATAAAAAAAATCATCTAAAATGAATTAGATGATCAAAATGTATATTTAATTTAAAATAGTGTAGGAACTTGCACTACATTGTTAAAAGCAAAATTGGAATTTAAACCATTATTCACAAGGTTCACATCAATAACTTGATAAAACGCATTTCCAGTGTCCGCAATCTCCCAAACAGCTAAAATAAGATGGTAGCCACTACGGTCAGTTGGCACATTTGCTTCATGCGTTACTGTTGTCCCCGGTCTAACTCCGCCATCATTTTTCACATAGAACGGCACTAAATCTAAACTAGACCTTGTTAAAGGCATATTTGGATTCCAATCCTTCTTTGTAATGTAGTATTTCCATTCTTTCGTACTATGAGGAGCGGTTAGTTTCCACTTGAATGTATTCATCCCGCCGTTTAACGTAACTTTCTTCCACCTATCAACTGCTTGAACGTCTAAAGCAGGAAAATGGCCAGCTCCTGCGATTTGTCCATCAGAAGGTCCTAATTGCGGAAAACCCCCTATTCCTTCTACACTTTGTGGTTCATATTGAACTGGACCGCAATTTACATTTACCCCTTGCTTACATAAATAAGATCGGCTCGCTGGTGATTCTACATACCCATGAGCTGAAGCCTTTTCTGAAAATCCAAATGTTAATAATCCCGTAAGTAATATCCCGCCACTTAATATAACCTTCTTCACCTTTTGTAAACTTGTCTTTTTCATTCTTTCATCCCCTTCCCAAAAATGAAATGAAAATAACTATAGTTGCCTAGTCATCTTCTCTACATCCATTATAAGTGGAAGAGTATTACTAAAAGAACCCTCTAAAAACTTTCTCAAATTCTTCTAGCTACAAAAATATCAATTCTTCACGCATTTTAATTACCAGTTATCAAGTCTATTATTTATTTTGTCGTTGTACTGTTAAATACTTATAACACCGTCTGAAAATACAAACGGCGTTAAAGTAGTTAATAATTACTTACAATTATATCTCTCAGTGTAGCTTCGAAAAAAGTTTGATTACATTAACTCTATAAACCTAGATAAAATAATACAAAGAAAAAGTGTGTTTTGAAAAAGATTGATCTAAACACGCTTTAAATATACTCAATTAAACCATTCGTTTATAAATAAATTACTAAATTGGCAAAGGTGGTCTAGTTATCGAATAGCCCTCTTCCTCTCAAATTTGCAGAAACAGGCTCCTTTCCTATCTCACGTGCCCATATAGATAACTGGCCGATATGATGGATTTCGTGGACAATGACATGACGTATTATCTCTCCGTGTGTACATTCAATGACTCGGCGCCTAATTGGTGCGTCTCTAGAACTAATCGGTTCTTCATTGAAGTCAGTTTCTGAAAGTTTTCGAGAATCCATTTCATTTGTCCAAGAGGTCACAAACGGCTTCACTTTCTCGTGGTATTGAGCAGAAAGATTTTTCACTTTTTGCAAGCTGGAATAATCTTTAAATAACGGTTCCTCAGGCACTGGTTCACCTCGCAAACCTAAGATCCACATACATTCCACATCTACAATATGAAATAGCGTATGTAGTATACTGCCGAACCCACCGACCCGTTTCTTTAATAGTTCTTCATCCGACATATCTTCGCAAAATGTAAACCAATCATCACGAACTTGCCAGTTATATTGAAACAGTTTCAACATCACAGCAACCTCCATCTTTTAGATTAGCATTTAATATTCACCAAAAGACTTCAAATTTCCTATTTAAATAATAACTCTAAAAAACTGTTAAAACCTTCTACAAAATGGCCATTTACTTGAACATTCCAGATGAAGTTAAAGGGTCAAAAGAAAAACACTATTGTACAGGGTTTTATCAAACTTTATTTTAAATTATCAATCTTTTTTAAAAATCAACACACAGACATAATAACAAATATGTCGTTTGAAATTATCTCCCTTTTCAAATAAAAAACTAAATCATTTTATAATAAATTACCGTTGCATCTAACTCACCATTCGGAGAAATTGCATAACCTGGTATTTTTCCAGATTCTTGATAGTCTAATGACTTGTACAACCTATTGGAAGGATCTCCTTCTCTAGTATCTAATACTAAAAGAGACTTGTTTTCTTGCTTTGCTCGTTCCTCTGCTTTTTGCATAAGTGAACGTCCAATGCCGTTACGTCTAAAGTTTGGATGAGCCATTAACTTACAAATTTCGGCTCTATGGATCCCGTTAGGCTTTGTAACAAGATGTAATTGAACACTTCCCGCTACTTCATTGTTTATTTTAGCCACATACAATATCACTTCTGGTGCTAATACAGTTTGCCAATAATTTGTTGCTGCTTTTTGTTCCAGTGGAGGTAAAAAACCAATTGATGCCCCATCATCTACAACCGTTGTCAAAAGTTTAGAAAGATCTTCAATCTGATTTTCTAGTTGCTTCATTTCTTCAATTACTAAATTTCGCATTATTTTTCCCCCTTTTGTTTTTATTTTAACAATTTTCATAGCAGGAATAATTAAATATTAAGATGAAATTAATTAAGATACGATTTTTTAAAGAAAGGATCACTATATGAAATATATATTAGAAAGGAAATACGCAAGAGAATTACTGGATTGGGCATATGAACAAAATCCAGGTCCGTGGTTTGAACATTCACGTAATGTTGCCCTTGCAACTGAAAACATAATTGTAGAACTTATTAATAATGGGTACGATCTAGATGCTGACATAGCATACAACGCTGCCCTCCTGCATGACATAGGAAGATATAAAGGTTTTACTAAATCTGTTATTCATTCCTATGATGGTTATATGTATATGAATGATTTAGGGTATACAGGAAACGCCATTATATGTGTGACGCATTCATTTCCTTGCAAAAATGAGCATTTAGATATCGCAGCAGAGTGGAGCCTTGTTCCCGATTATATGAAAAGCTGGTTAATTGAAATATTGAATGAACATAGTGACTATGACTTATACAATAAAGTAATTACCCTTTGTGACGCTCTCGCTGATGCGGAAGGCTTTACTACTCTTGAAAAAAGATTGATTTCAGTTGGTTTACGTCATGGAACAACATCTCATACCTCTTTACATTGGAAAGGATTCTATGCAATTAAGAAAGAATTAGAATCTTTAATCGGTAAGAGCATTTACACACTTCTCCCTGATGTAGAGAAATCAATTTATAAAAATACAGAATATTAAAACAATCATAACTTAAAAACGATACAATTTGTAAGTATGCTTCTAAAAAACTCATTTAAAAGTGGAGGGATTACTTATTAGTAAAATAGGATTTGACTTAATAAATCATGAAGGTAACTTTGAATTTGGATATGAAGATGTAGCCAATATATCCAAGAAATGCAAATTCTCTAACTGTTCGCATACTAATGAACCACACTGTGCAGTTCAAGAGGCTGTATCTAACGGTATTCTTTCTGAAGGAATATTTAATAATTATTATAGAGATATAAACGAGGCACAATATGTTTCTGCACAAAAAAATAAAACGAAAGCTATTGATTATATGAAACAATTGAAACTCTTTCAAAAAAATTAGGCTAAAATAAAAAGCTCTCCTTACAAGCATAATTTAAGGAGAGCTTTTTCACGTTTAATAACTTTGATTTTTCAATTCCACCATACAATCTTGTACTAAAATCATCGCTTAGCACATTTCAGTTCTCCTGAAATTGTAGCTAAAACAAAACAAGCTTCTAAAATCACTTTACTAAGATCAGCCTTTTGTTTAAGAACAAACAAGGACAATATATAACCCTGACAAAAGATTGAATTTTCAGTTTTTTAATCTTAAAAATTTGCATGTTTAAAATTTAACACTATCATCCACCGATACTTTTTCTTTAGAACTTTTCCTTTCAACCTCTTTACTCTGCTCTTCCCAAATTGTTAAACCTTCAATTCCTACTTTTTTAGGATCAAAAACAGGATCTTTCCCTTCTTTTTTCTGCATTTCATAATCTTTTAACACTTTTAATGCAGTTTTACTTAACAATAGGATTGCTATAAGGTTTAGCCATGCCATACTACCAATTCCTAAATCTCCGAGGTTCCATAAAAACGAAGCTGATTCTACACTACCGATGTATACCATAATTAAAAATCCAATTTTTAATACTGGTTTTAACCAGCTATATTTGAGCCCACGATCTAAATAAGTAAGCGTCGTTTCAGCAATATAGTAGTAAGCGAGTAAGGTTGTAAATGCGAAGAAGAAGATTGCGATTGAAATAAATATTGGACCAAATCCGGTCATAACAGTTTCAACTGCTTGTTGTGTATAAATTGGACCTGCTTCCACATTTCCTATATTCTGTACAATAGCACTTTTCCCTTCAGGTATAACATTATACATACCTGTTATTAATATCATAAGAGCTGTCGCTGTACATACTACAATTGTATCGATATATACAGAAAACGCTTGAACTAACCCTTGTTTTGCAGGATGTGATACTTCAGCAGCTGCAGAACTATATGTTGCTTCTCCTACACCAGCAACGTTTGAAAATACTGCACGCTTTACTCCCCATGCAATAGCTGCCCCAACGATTCCTCCAAACATTTCATTTACACCAAATGCGCTTGAGAAAATTAAAGCAAACATACTTGGAATTTCCGTTACATTTGCAATTAATACGATACATGTAACAATTACATAACCAATTGCCATAAATGGAACTAACATTTGTGAAACGCCTGCAATTCTCTTTACTCCACCAAAAATAATCGCTGCCAGTAATACAACTAAAAATATACCAGTTACATATTTACTAATGCCAGAAGAGTTTTCAAATCCAACCGCGATACTACTTGATTGAATACCTGGTAATAAAACGCCATATGAAAGTGTTACAACCACTGCTACAATGACCGCAAACCATTTCATTTTCAAACCTTTTTCAATGAAATATGGTGTACCACCGCGGTATTCATTTCCAACTTTACTTTTATATACTTGTGCTAATGTTGATTCAACAAATGCACTAGCCGCTCCTAATAGAGCCATCATCCACATCCAAAATACAGCTCCAGGTCCGCCAAAAGCGATAGCTGTCGCGACTCCTGCGATATTCCCTATTCCAACCCTACCTGATAACGCCAAACAAAATGCTTGAAAGGATGATATTCCCGTCTCCGAGCTCTTCCCTTCAAATAATAGTTTAATCATCTCTTTAAAATAACGAACTTGTAAAAAACGAGTTGCAATTGTGAAATACACTCCTGCTCCTAATGCAAAAACAACTAAACCAATACTCCATACTTGCCCTACTAACCATTCTACTAATTTCTCCATCCAAATCCCCCTTATTATTCTTTTGAAAAAGCAATTTTATATATAAGAAAACGGACAACCTTTAATCTACCTACCAGTTGTCCGCATCTCTTACTATATTTCATCATTTTTTTATCCCGCTATTTACGGGTAGTATGTCATGCGTTGAACACAAAGGAAGTAAATTGGAAAATCACCTACCCGTAAATACCTGATTGGTTCAACTACTATTCAGCAGGGATTAAAAGACTCCCGACTGAATAGAGTATCACTTAATATTTACCCAAACACTTTTCACTTCTGTATAGTTATCAAGGGCGTATGAACCTAATTCACGTCCAACACCAGATTGCTTATATCCACCAAATGGTGCAGCAGCATTTTCTAAGTTATAATCATTAATCCAAACTGTTCCTGCCTTTAATTTATTGGCAACTTGATGCCCTGTTTTAATATTTTGTGTCCATACACCCGCAGCAAGCCCATATGAAGAGCGATTCGCTCTTTCAATTACTTCTTCTGTCGAATCAAACGGGAGAACAACGACAACCGGTCCAAAGATTTCTTCCTTAACAATTGTCATATCATCAGTAACATTTGTGAATACTGTTGGCTGTACAAAATAACCTTTTTCAAATGCACGTTCACCGCCAGCTGCAACAGTAGCACCTTCAGCTTTTCCTTGTTCAATGTAATTTAGCACACGATCTTGTTGTTTTTTAGATACGAGCGGTCCCATTTCAGTTTCCGCCTCCATACCTGCTCCAAGCTTCACTTCATTTGCCATTTTTACAAGTTCATTTACGACTGTTTCATAATGCTTTCGATGAACGAAGACTCGAGATCCTGCGCTACAATTTTGACCATGATTATACATAATTCCTTGGAACGCACCGTTAATCGCTTCTTCTAAGTCAGCATCTTCTAAAATGATGTTTGGTGACTTACCACCAAGTTCTAATGTTACATGTTTAATTGTTTCTGCAGATTGTCGCATAATATATTTCCCTGTAACTGTTGAACCTGTGAAAGCTACTTTATCAATATCATGATGGTTTACAATTGCAGCACCTGCTTCAGGGCCGAAACCTGGTACAAAGTTTACAACACCGTTTGGAAACCCAGCTTCTTTAAAAAGCTTCGCTGTATATAGTAAAGATAAAGGTGTTTGCTCTGCTGGTTTTAATACAATCGTACAACCTGTCGCGAGTGCAGCTCCCATTTTCCAAGAAGACATAACAAGCGGAAAATTCCACGGGATAATTTGACCTACAACACCAACCGGTTCATGGCGTGTGTAATTTAAGTAATCTTTTGAAATCGGAATTGTTTGTCCGATAATTTTTGTAGCCCACCCTGCATAATAACGATAATTTTCAACCGTCGCTGCAATATCATCTTCAAGTGCTACTTGATATGGTTTTCCATTATCTAAAGCTTCCAGCTGTGCCAATTCTTCTCTATGCTCTTCAATTAAATCTGCTAATTTATAAATAAGATGTGCTCTTTCAGCAGTAGTCATCTCTGCCCACGGGCCTGATTCAAATGCAAATCTTGCCGCTTTTACTGCGATATCAACATCTTCTTCTTGTGCTTCACATACGACCGCTAGAACGTCTTCTGTCGCTGGATTGTATGTTTCAAATGTCTTCCCACTAATAGAAGGAACAAATTCGCCATTTATGAACATTTTAATTTCTTCATTTAAAAACGCTTTCACTTTTGGTTTCAGCTCAATGTTTGTCGTTAACATATATACTCTCCTCCTTATTTAAACAGCTGCATGAGCTGCAATTTCTGATAAAATAGTTTGAAGTTTTTGATCTTCTTCTTCAGTTAATCCTAATCTTGGATAACGAGAAGGTCCTCCGGATTGCCCGTGTAATTCCATTGACCGTTTAACGATTTGTACATATTTCCCTGATCCTTCAAGAAATTCACAAAGAGGTAAAATCGCATCGTTTATCTCCCATGCTTTTTCTAATTCACCATTTTGAAAATGCTCATACATTTTCGTAACGAGTCCTGGTACGATATTTCCTGCTACTGAAACCCATCCTGAGGCACCAACTAAATAAGATTCCATAACTAAATCTTCAGATCCGCAGAAAACTTGGAAAGCACCTTCGCCTTGTCTTACTAAATCTCTCGCTTTACGAATATCTCCACTAGACTCTTTAATATGTGTAACATTTTCACACTCTTTTCCAATTCGAAGCATTAACTCTGTACTCATATCAACACCAGAAGTAAATGGATTATTGTATAACATAATTGGTATATTTACAGCGTTTGAGATTTCTTTAAAATGAAAATAAATTTCCTCTTCCTTCGGTTTACAATAGTAAGAGTTTATAATTAATGCGCAATCCGCTCCGTGTGCTTCTGCATGTTTCGTATATTCAATCGTTTCTTTCGTCGTTTCTGCTGCAGTTCCAACAATGACTGGAATACGGCCATCGACTTCTTTTAATACTGTTTCTACCATGTTAAATCGTTCTTCTTTTGATAAACTAACAAATTCTCCCGTACTTCCATTAATAATAATTCCAGTTACTTTTTTCTCAATAAAGTAGTTTACGTTTTGCTTTACACCTTTCCAATCAATCTCTTGAAACTCATCCATTGGTGTTATTAATACTGGAAATGCCCCTTTAATATTTTGCATTTTTATCTCTCCCTTAAACATTTTATTTTAATAGAAATCCTGTTGGAAACGGATCTGTAGGGTCTAATAGAAACGTCTGCATGCCTGTAATAAACCCTCTACTTTCAAAACGGAAAATGTATCCTGGCTCTTCTTTCTTCACTTGTTCCACTGTTATAAAGCTATTAAAAATACTTTCATTTTTAAAAGCTTTATCCGCTATATATTCATTTTTAAATAAAGCATGAACATAAGACACAATAGTAGAAACAAAACCTGGTGAACGCACTATAAAGTTATCTTCATGAAATGTAATCGACTTTATATGGTTCTTTTCTTTTTGCATAGAATCTACTAAAATAAGTCTTTTTATTAATGACTGTTTTTGTATAGCTTGAAGTGTAGCTTCTCCCCATTTTTTCAATTCAGAAATGTTTTCAATACGAATTTCTGGTGATTTCGTATCCTTTTCTACAACTGCATATACTTTATCTGCCTGTATAAGAGAGTAACTTATATTACCAATCTTTAAATTTTTCTCAATCATATAACATAGTTTGCTTTCAAACGAAACAGATATAACTTCATCATTCTCTACATACGCATGAACTGAAAATATTCCAGATAGCGTTTCAATTTTGTATTGATTAGACTCCCTCTTTTTTAAATATCCACTTTCTAGTAACATCGTTATTACGGCGACAATACCACCATAATGAAGAGGGATTGGTCCTTCATGATTAAAAAACAATACCGCTGCATCCACTTCCGTATGAATAGAAGGAACGACAATACATCCATTTAAACCGATAAAACCACGTGGTTCATTTAATAAAAGCCTCATTTCTTCTGCTAATTCGCCTGAAAATTGTTCATTTAAATGTTCTAAACTGTAGTAGTATTTGCATGGTACGTCTTTCATTACACGAAATGCTTCGCCAGCTACGTGCACATCTACTGCTGTATACATTTTTTGAATGTTCATTTTACATCCTCCGTTTCATGCTCCATCGGCGGAATTAGCAAAAAGCCTTCTTTAAGCGGATCCTTTTCATTGTAAAAAAATCTATGCATTCCCATAAGCCAAGCTGATCCCGTAATTTTCGTTACTACAGCTTCAATGTTTTCTACATATGTCGTATTCATAACACACCCTTTAAATAGTGAACCTACAATACTCTCATGAACGAATTCTTCATCGATGTCGATTTTTTTATGAGCGTATAATACAGCTAACTTCGCTGATGTTCCTGTACCACATGGAGATCGATCTATTCCTCCCGGCGGAACAACAACTGTATTTTTCACATGCGCACTTTCATGAGTAGGATCTGTATAAAATTCAATATGTGTTAATCCTCTTATAAACGAATACTCTGGATGAATGATTTCAAACTTCTCATTAATTGTGTTTCGAATATGAATCGCCTTATCAATGATTGTAGATGCGTTTTCTGGTACTAACTCTAGTCCTACTGACTTCGCATCGATAATGGCATAAAAATTTCCTCCATACGCAATTTCAGCCTCTACAGTTCCAATTCCATCGACGTGTACAGAAATATTTTTCAGTAAAAAAGCTGGTATGTTACAGAAGGAGACTTCTTTCGCCTTACCATTTTGAACAGTAATATCTACTTCAACTAAGCCAGCTGGCGTATCTAGCTTTAAAGAAGTAACCGGTTCAACTACTGAAATTAAACCTGATTCAACTAAAGCTGTACATACACCAATTGTATCGTGGCCACACATCGGTAAATATCCACCTGTCTCTATGTATATAACACCTATATCAGCTTCAGGATGACACGGATCTGTTAATAGTGCTCCTGACATTACATCATGACCACGTGGCTCATTCATTAACAATTTGCGAATCCAGTCATACTCCTTTTTCATATGTAACATCTTTTCTGCCATCGTCTCTCCAATTAACTTAGGAAGTCCGCTAATTAATGTCCTCGTTGGATTCCCACCCGTATGTGTATCAATCGTCGTAAAGACTCTTTGTGACCTCATCCGTTTAACACCCTTTCTGTAAAACGACTCAAACGAAGTGGTTCAATAGGAATGATTGTTTCTTTTTCGTTTAATAACTCTTCAATCACTTTCCCAGTAACTGCGGCAAGACTAATGCCATCTCCTTCATGCCCTGCTGCTATAAAGTAGTTCGGGATATGTTCCACACGTGAAATGATCGGCAAATGATCCTCTGTCCACGGACGTAATCCAGCATATGAACGAATCACCATCATATCCGCCATTTTCGGATAAAAACGAATTGCTCTGTTCGCAATACATTTAATAACCTCGTTATTTATCCTCGTATGAAAACCTACAAACTCTCTACTACTACCAATTAAAAAATTTTGGCTTTCTGTCGGCTCAAATACAAGAGCTACCCCATATTTTTCAGTTAAAGCATCCACTTTTCGTTTTCCACCAAATTTAGAAATCAAATAACCAAATTCCATTACTTTACGGCAACCTACGTGTTGTTGCCTTGAAGCTACAATAATATGTCCCTTTCTCGGTTCAATTGGGATATTCACATCTAACATCTGTCCGATTTTAGGAGCCCACACACCGGCTGCGTTCACCACTTGCTTCGCAGTAAACGTCCCATTTGTCGTTTCTACAATAAAGGAACCATCTATATCTCTTTTCATTTCTTTCACTTCTGTATGATTAAAAGCTTTTGTACCAAATTTCTTCGATTCTGCAAGAAGTGAAAAAGCAAGAAGATATGGATTTACAGTCGAATCCGTTGCACATTCTAAACCGCCTAATAAATCATCTGCAAAAAATGGTGATTCCTCTCTTATATCTTGCCTGTCAAGCATTCGAAACGGTAATCCAGCTTCTTTTTGACGATTTACCCATTGCTGTGCTGCTTCCATTTCTTCGTCTGATTCACAAACGAGAATGCTTCCTGGCGCCCTATATTCAAATGAGTGCTCCAACTCTTCACTTAAATTAGTTACTAATTTTTGACTTACTAACGACATTTGACTATCAAAACCTGGGTCTTTATCAATAGCCAAAATATTCCCGTCACACCGTGAAGACGTCCCACTGACAAATTCCCCTTTTTCAATGATTGTTACGTCTCTTCCGTATTTTGAAGTGTAATAAGCGATAGAACAGCCTATAATACCACCGCCTATTATTAAAACGTCACAGTGTCTCACCTAGCACCCCTCCTTTCTCCTAAATCTCTCACTATCTATTTATGCAATTGATGTGCCAACTCTACATACAGAACTATTTATATGAAATAATTTTTATTTGTAAAAATATTTTAAATTTATCGTAAATAGGTGTATTATTTTTTTATCACTGTCTAAATTTTTATACATATCAGGAGGGCGCTATGACATTTTCATTTCCAACAATCAAAGAGTTTATGAAAATTTTGTCTATCGATTATAAAAGTAGCATTCAACACATTAGCAAAGTAGATGGGACATTTTATTACCTCCCTTCTACTACAGAAGAATATAGTTGCGGCTATATATATGAGGACGACTCGTTCACTGCTTTAATTGATGCGCTTTCACATGCATTAGCCGTTGTCATCATTAACAAAAACGAAGAGCCAATATGTTGTATAACGGCTCAGCAAGTGATTCCGTTTCTTTATAAGTCTTACACTGAGCTACAATCTTTTTATAACACTGTAATTCAAACGACTGATTCTTCTGTTACAGTCATTGATGAAAAAGAATGTGTCCGTACGTGGACGGATGGTGCTGAAAAAATCTTTTCAGTTAAACATAATGAAATTATCGGACAACCAATTACTCGTTTTTTTGATTATAAAGATTTGGAAATCTTGCAATCATTGCATGATGGAAAAAGAATAATCGCTCAATTCCATCAGCCTCGTCCTGATTTGTTCGTATTAATAAATTCAAACCCAGTTTACTGTAACGATGAAATTATAGGAGCAGTCGTTTCAGAAACAGATGTTACAAATCAAGTTGTATTGAATGAGAAACTATTTAACATGTCACATGAAATGCACCGTTTAGAACAAGAAGTAGCAAAATATAAAGATACATCCGATCCTTTCCTTGCGATGAATGGAAAAAGCCCTGTTATACAACGAACGATTCAATTAGCTAAAAAGGTTTGTTCAGTAAAATCAACTGTTTTAATACTCGGCGAAAGCGGTGTTGGAAAAGAAGTGTTTGCGAAAGCAATTCATGAAGCAAGCGAGACAGCAAATGCCCCTTTCATTTCAATTAACTGCGGCGCAATCCCAGAAGCGCTTTTTGAAAGTGAATTATTTGGTTACGAGCGCGGAGCATTTTCTGGTGCAAATAGTAAAGGTAAAAAAGGGAAAATAGAGCTCGCGCAAGGCGGTACTTTATTCCTTGATGAGATTGGAGAAATGCCTCTCGATATGCAAGTGAAACTTTTGCGTGTACTACAAGAACGAAAGTATTACCGAGTTGGTGGAGAAAAAGAAATAAATATTGATTTCCGCATTATCGCTGCTACAAATCGTGATTTACAAGAAGAAATGAGAAAAGGAACTTTCCGAGAAGATTTATACTATCGCTTAAATGTAGTTAGCTTGCATATTCCGCCACTACGCGAAAGACGAGAGGATATTATTGAATTAACCTATTCCTTCTTAAACGATTTTTCAATAAACTATAACAGGCCTATTCGCGACTTACCTTCAAATATTATGCATGAACTGCTTCATTACAATTGGCCTGGTAATATTCGCGAGCTCCGCAACGTAGTTGAAAGACTCGTCGTATTTGCGACAGACGGCATTATTAAACAAGAATATTTACCATTTCATACAAATGAAACTTTAGACAATCATACGGCTCAATCCCTATTACTCAACAATAATACGATTCTTTCTTTACAAGAAGAAATGGATGAGCACGAGAAAAAGGTAATTGAAAGAGCTTTACGCATTTTAGATGGTAATAAATTAGAATGTGCGAAACAACTTGGCGTAACGAGGGCCACTTTATATAACCGTTTAAAAAGACTGGGGTTACAATAAAGTCAAGCTTTAATCAGTGGGGGTTTTGTTCATCCCCACTTGATTATCAGCCCTCACCAATCGGGCTTTTACGGGCAGCCCGACCCCCACCTAATTTCTTTGCTTTCACTGAATTTCGAGGTGGGGTCTTACTGCCCAGCAAATAGCGGGATAACCCCTCTCCTCCTCTATATTGGCATAGTTTTTGCATAATAATTTGCATAAACCGAACTAGAGGAGGAATACATATGACGAATAAAGAGAACTTAATTGTTTGTCGTTGTGAAGAAGTTACATACGGACAACTTCAATCGACAATTGCTGAATATAATTGCTCAGCTCGTGAGTTAAAACTAAGAACACGTGCTGGTATGGGTTTTTGCGGCGGTAGAACATGTAGAATGACAATAGAACGAATGGTAGAAAGTGCGAACCCTAACATATCCCAAAATGAAATTCCATTAAAATATCAACCACCAGTGCGTGCGGTTACTTTTGGAGCAGTAGGTGACAATCAATGAGTAGAATTACACATCACCCTATTTTAGGTAGTTTAAATAGTAGTCAGCGTATCAATTTTCAATTTAATGGTCAACAATATGAAGCATATGAACATGAAACGATAGCGGCCGCTCTACTTGCAAACGGAATACGAACGTTACGAGTACATGAAGATAGCGGGACACCGCGAGGTATTTATTGTAATATTGGACATTGTTCAGAATGCCGCGTGACTGTAAACAATCAAACGAACGTACGAGCTTGCTTAACTGTAGTTGAAAACGATATGGTTGTTGCAAGCGGAAAACAGCATCCAAATATCGTGAGAGAGATGGTGAAAAAGCGATGATCGATGTAATTATTATTGGTGCAGGACCAGCAGGATTATCAGCTTCCATCTCTTGTGCACGTTTTGGACTTAACGTACTTGTTATTGATGAATTTATGAAGCCGGGCGGGAGATTGTTAGGACAGTTGCATCAAGAGCCTACTGGGGAATGGTGGAACGGAATAGAAGAATCAAAGCGCCTTCATGAAGAAGCAAAATCCCTTTCAGTCGATATTCGGTGCGGTGTTTCCGTATATAACTTAGATAAAGATGAGAGGTCTTGGTTCGTACATACAAATATCGGTACGTTAGAAGCACCGTTCGTACTAATTGCTACCGGGGCTGCTGAGTATTCTATTCCCCTTCCTGGCTGGACACTTCCAGGAGTTATGTCAATTGGAGCAGCTCAAGTTATGACAAATGTTCACCGAGTTCAAGTTGGGAAAAAAGGAATCATTATTGGTGCTAACATTTTGTCATTCGCTATTTTAAATGAATTACAATTAGCTGGAATTAAAGTAGAACATATTGTACTTCCTGAAAAAAGTGAGTTAAGCCAAAAGGCTGGTGAACCAGAAGAAGTTTTGAACTCTCTTTTAAATGCAGCTCACCTCGCTCCTTCTGCTTTTCTGCGTTTAGGTAGCCGTTTTATGAAATATGATTGGATTCGAAAAGCTGGATTAACCTTCTATCCAAATAACGGGATGAAAATAAATGGGACACCACTTCATCTCCGGAAAGCTGCACTTGAAATTATCGGTACAGATCAAGTTGAGGGTGTGCGTGTAGCTAATATTGATTCTAACGGAAATGTTATTAATGGCTCAGAAAAGATATATGAGGCTGACTTCGTTTGTATTGCCGGAGGTTTGTATCCTCTTGCTGAGCTTGCGGCTGTAGCTGGATGCCCTTTCCATTACATTCCGGAATTAGGCGGACATGTTCCACTTCATTCAGAAGAAATGGAAACCCCTCTTCATGGTTTATTTGTAGCTGGAAATATTACTGGCATTGAAAGCGGTAAAATCGCGATGGCGCAAGGAAATGTCGCTGGATTTTCAATCGTGAAGCAAGCAATGCAAACATCCAATTCGGTTGAACAACACTTGCAACAAGCAATTCAAGATGTCCACACTGTGCGTCAACAAGCTGCCATTCAGTTTAACCCGATGGTTGATGTTGGGAGACGGAAAATGAATGAGATCTGGCGTGATTTTCAATCATTTGAAGAAAATCAACAAATGAAAGCGTGAAAAACTAGCATATAAAAAAGCGGTGGATTCATTTCCACCGCCTTTTTTATAATTTTTGTACTACATCTAGTATTTCTGTTACGTCAATTACAGGAACCAAAAGTATTACCTATTTTTCATTCCGACTAAAACTTTCGATATCGACATCCATAAATTTATAAACATTAAAATTCCGCAAATATCAGCGACAATTACATACAATCCTATAAATTGGTTTTCAAAGTGGAACAACGGAGTGTAATAAATGGCCATAATTAAGGATATAACCATGGAAAACAGAAGCAGTTTTTTCCTAGTTATCATATAAATACAATACAAAAACGTATAATAGGCCCAAAATTGCGCAGCATACCATGCATGAGATAGTCGAATACCTGTTTTCGTGTGCAAAGTTGTTAATACCAGTATGCATATTACAAGTAATACAATTACTGGTGCAAATCTAACAAATTGCAAAAGATTTATTAAAAAGCGTTTTTTTGAACTTGAGTGATTTACTTCGTATTTAAACATCTGTTTCGTTATATAATGAACAAAAAATATTAATCCTACACTAATAGCTAACATAAAAAATATCATTACTACGCCTTCTTTTCTAATGTATTAATCAACTGTATTTTAAAAATCAATAGGGCTTAACCTAATAAAAATTACACCAACTAAAATTTTTATTAAACCATCTACTATAAAAAAGACATCTAGATTTACGTTAGTAATGATTAATCCTATGAATGAATTGATTATTAAAATGATGGATAGAAAAAACATCATTTTTCCATGTACCGGAATAAACATTAAAAAATGAACACCTACAGCTAAAAGAATTAATAGCCAGCAATTTCTATAATCATCACCAACAAAATGAAAAATGAGAAAAACTAAAATAGCCAATATAATCATTGAAAAATTAGCCCACTTTTTTTGTTCCGGTGTTCCAGAACCAACTGCAAATTTCTTCCTAGTTTTAGAGTTCAATTGCCATATCATTCCTAATGTATAAACAATAATAAAAGGCCACACGTTTGGATAGCCGTTATGTTTTATTAAAAGTAAAAACATTGCTGCTCCAGCAATTATTAGCCAAATCCCATTAATCTTTTGTCTAGGATACTTGTAAGTTTGTGTTTCCATGTTCCGTTCTCCTTTTTCGAACTTTTCTAATCTTCTCGATATACACACTTCTTTTTTACCAGAAGCCTCATGAGCAAATTCAGCTAAATTCAAACCATCATTCTTCTACCTCGCTTTGAATAATAAAATATAAGATTTCTGAAATAGCATATCAAATATAGTTGCGATTTATTTGTCGTAATTCGTCGAATAGATAAATAAAAGTCGTTTTATGTCAAAATTATTATTTATTTGGATAGCCAACTTTGGATTAGATAGATAAAATGATGCAAATACTAAATTGAAGACACATGAAATACTGGATTTTATTCTAAAAGAAGAAACATACTAGCAATATTAATCCAAATAAAAAACTGTTAGAGCATAAGGCTCTAACAGTTTTATTGTTCATTATTATTAAATTTCGCTAATGCGTAAATGCCTTCTTCATCATCTAATTCAAGTTGCAATCTTGCTGCAAATGAATTGACGTTGTATTCTCGATCAAGTAGTAAGCGTAGCGCTTCGATTAGGTTTGCTTGAATTAATATTTGTTTGCGACCATTTACCTCTACTTCAGCAGAGAAACCGTAGTCGTCATCATACATTAGTTCAACTAAAACTTCTTCTGGACCCACTTGTCTTTTTTCAGCGATATATACGCAAAGCGCATTTATTAATTCTTGTTCAGAAATTTTTATTGTTTCCATGCTACTTCATCTGCCTTTTTCTTACGTTGATCTTTGAAGTATTTAAATGCACGAACTGCTAACATTACAATACCAGCCATTACTAACATATTTACCATAAACGCTAATACAGAACCAAGAGCTCCCATATTTGCAAATAAGCTACCCATTAGTAAACCACCAAGACCACCTAGTAATAAACCTTTCATAAAGCCACCTTTATTACTTTTTGGTGCTGTGTTTGTTGCTTTTGTTTTTGAATCTGTTGTCGTTTTTTGTGAATTTACATTAGAATCTTTTTTGTTTAAATCCACTTTTGAATTTTGACCAGAACTTGGTGAATATGATTTTTTACCAGATTTGTAACTTTTCGCTTCCGCGTGATTTACGAACATAAAGCTACTAGCCCCAAAGATAACCATGAATGCTGTCATTACTGCTACAAGTTTTTTCAACATATTATATCCATTCTCCTTTTATATAGATATATGTGAAATCTATCTTTCTTTTAAAACAAGAATGATAGATTTATTTTAAAACCTTTTTAAAGGTTCTTATGAACTCATTATATGAACTTTTGTCGAAATGTGCAAGTATTATTTACTATCGACAATAATTCCATAACAAAGGAAAAATTAAGAAAAACGGAATTGACTTTAAATGAAACAAAACATATTATAAGTTCATAAGAACTTTTTATAATTTTGGAGGTGAAAAGATGGAAACATTTCATCTCACACGAAACGAAATGGCAACGCTCCTTCTATCACTTAGAGGATGGAATCCGAAAAAGCCTCTTAGCATTTTACAAGAAGCTTGGGCAAAGTCACATAAAAAAGATATTGAAAGCGGACAAAGCGTTACAGCTTTTATTACAACCGCACTTTCACCTATTTTTGAAAAATTAATTAAAATCGATGATACAGATGTTGGTTTTTCTTTAAATGAAATAGTTGCGCTTGGTAATCAGATTGAAAACACGAGTTTCTCTGTAACTGCTATGCAAAACTGGGTGAAACGAGATATAAAAGAAATGATTGGCTCCCCTCAAAAAGGGAAGAAATACTCAATCGAACAAGCAGCCTTACTATTTATTGTTGAAGATTTAAAAACAGCACTTGATTTTGAATCTATTCGTAAACTGTTACGACTCATCGTAAATGATCCGGCCGACCGAAGTGATGATTTAATTAACCCTGTTCATTTATATGTAGCTTATTCCTCTTTATTTGAAGAACTGAATCAAGGGAATTGCATACAACTAAATGCTACAGATACGATTCATACGATTGAAAATATTGTAAAAGAAAAAGCTGATAAAATCGCAAGCAAGTTCGATCAAATAAATAACGAACAACGCGAAGCAATTCGTAACGCTATTATTATCGCTACACTCTCTGTACATACCGCTTATGTACAAATGTTAGCGAAACGTTATGTGACAGCAACATTATTTTTACAAAATTTAGATGTGAAGCCGTAAAAAACAAGCATCCCCCTGTCATATATGTAGGACAGGGGGATGCTTGTTTTCAATCAATATAAAATACACAAATCACTTTACATTTAAGTTTCATTCTACAATGTTCATTTCTTTCTATTAGATCCCTATCAGATTTTCTCGATAAACTTAATTACTTCATTTTTATAATTATATTTATCATTAATTTCTTGTAATAATTCAATATCATGCGTATGAGTTTTTCCTGTCTCTAGCAGCTCACGGTATAAATCAATATAAGGAAGATTTTTATTAGTGGCATTTTTATATTCCTTTTCTACATCGTAAAAAACCTTTTTAAACCTCACATCAGCAATCCCTGCCTCATCAATTTCAAGAATTGCATACTGAGCACGTAAGTCAGAGTTTAGCTTATTCCACTTGTAAAAAGGTTGTCCAACTGTTCCTGGGTTAATAATTAATTGATCATTGCTACTATAGCGCAACAATTGATGGTGGGTATGAGCGTAAATCGCAATATCATAATCACGATCAAATAACCGATCAAACTGTTCCTGATTATTAGTGGGCCATAAATCTCCTCCGTAATTTTTATTTTGTAGATTATGACTAATACTGATTGATAAATCATTAACCTGTTTTGTTATATGTAATGGTAAATTTTTAATATGATTAATATAGTTTTTATCCAAGTTTTCACATTGATACTGAACTAATCTAGAAACATAAATATCAGTTGCGTTATCAATATCAATGTTTTTATTAAGAACGTCAAGAAAGCTATCTTCCCAGTTTCCTTGTACATAAGTATCAACGTTAATACTATCTAACATTTCAAATAAATCATTCGATCCAGGACCAGGCATAATTAAATCTCCTAAACACCAATAATTAGTCACACCTTCTTTCATAGAATCTTCGATAACTGCCTTTAAAGCAGTTGCATTTCCATGAACATCTGCCAGTACAGCAATTTTATGTTTCATGTATTTTATTCCCTCCTCTGAATTCACGTTTCCATCTCATTCATTTTTTATTTTCGAACCAAATCAAATTGAATAGGCATATTCTTTTTTAGGCAATTTTACTATCTCTTGAATGAAATTCGATTTTTCTAAAATGTCCTCTATCTGCCCCTCACTATAAACGTAAATACCACCTACGTATGAACTGTAAGCCTTTTTCTCAGTTATTACCACTGCGGTGCTATTTTCCTTTTTATAATCACCCTCTATTCCTTTTTCAAATGACAAACTTTTAGTTGCTGAAAAATAAAGATGGATTAATGCTGCTATTTCTATGTCATCTGATTTTGCAAAGCACTTTATTTCATTTATAATCATTTCATCTTGTAACGGAAGAAAGTCCTCTATCTCTATCTTCTTTTATAAAAGAAATTTTGTAGCTCAGGGGTATAGAACGAAAGATTTTTCTCCTTCTATTCGTAAGCACTCGAATTCAAGCGAGGAATAATATAAATCTCTATTCCAAAAATCTAATTGATCCATTCCTAATGAATTAAATAATAGTTCATCTATAATTGGAAAACTCCAACTTCTGTTAAAGCTTTCGTTACATCATCTAATAATCCAGGAGTCTGATTTAAAATCGTGCGTATTTTTTCATCCTCTTGAATGTTTCGTATCGTCCACTCACCATGATCTTCACCTGATATTTGCTGAAAACAATGTGAATATGGACCATGTCCAGCATCATGTAGAAGAGCTACAGTAGATACTAGCTTTCGTTCATATTTCGATAAATGTATATCACCAATCTCAGTAAGGTGTTCTATCACTTTATTTACTAGTACATATACACCTATCGAATGTTCTTCCCTCGTATGTATTGCGTTCTCATGTAAAAAATAAGTATGTCCTTGTTGTTTAATATAGGCCAACCTTTGAAATGTTTTTGTATTTATCAATTGAAGGATATCTCTATCATGAATAGAGATTTGGCCATAAATCGGATCTGCAACATGCATACATTCTCCTCCTATTTTGTAAATTAAAACCTATATTATTATACTTAATTTTCAGTCTATTATCATTAATATATGAGAAATTTTTAATAAACTTTTCATTATCTCTTCATGAAAACTGGGCTTATGTCCTTTACTATAATACTTATACGAGACATAAAAGAATTGAAATAGCAATCCCCTATATAAATAAGGTATAATCTACATATAGTGAACCTTTTATGTCATTAAGTAAAAGGGCATACATTCAAAAATCCACACATTAGAAGGTGCAACAATGTTAAGTAGTTTTATTCACTCAGTATTAACGTTTTTTGAAGGATTAGGTTATTGGGGCATTATGCTTGGACTAATGATTGAGATTATTCCAAGTGAAATTGTCCTTGCTTATGCAGGATTCTTAGTATTCAATGGTAGTATCTCATTTATTGGTGCAGTTGTATTTGGTACTATTGGCGGCGTTATTGCTCAAATCTTTATTTATTGGATTGGACGATACGGTGGACGCCCTATATTAGAACGTTACGGAAAATATATTTTTATTCATAAAAAACAAATCGATGCTGCCGAAGATTGGTTTAATCGTTACGGAACTGGCGTAATTTTCACAGCGCGCTTCATTCCAGTAGTGCGTCATGCGATTTCAATCCCTGCTGGTATTACAAAAATGCCATTACTACGTTTCACTACATTAACGGCACTTGCAATCATCCCTTGGTCTATTATTTTTATTTATTTAGGTGAAAAACTAGGTGAAAACTGGGAGAATATTAATGATATTGCTGGACCGTATGTGAAATCGTTCGCTATCGGTGGCGTCGTACTTATTCTTTTATATTTCGTAATAAAAAAGTGGACAAAAAAACGTAAAAAACTTGCTTAAGATAATAAGAAAACCGCTAAAAATTCATTCAGAATTATAGCGGTTTTTATTATAGGCTTGATTACGTATTAAAAATTGTATTATTTCTTCTTTATGCTTCAAGTCATGCTGAATGAGTGACAAAAAGTAATTATTTAATCTCACTTTTTTTGTACCAAATTGGTAGTCATTATAAAAATATTGGGTGGGAATCCGCTCAATTTGCTCCACTAATTGTTTACGAGTAAAGCTAAATTGATCTATTAGTTCTTCTTTTGAAATACCTGATCTCGCATATTTTATTGCACCCTCATTCATTTCCTCAACATCTGTTGGAACATTGGGTACAGATTGTTCACTTAAAAAGTATGGAATTCTAAACTTCATTAAAAACTTATCCCAAACGATAAAATGTGAAATCACATCCGCAATTCCCCATGAACCTTTTCTAAAAGGTTCAAACCATACATCATTAGTTACACACTTCAATGTTTGACACCATTCTATTAGTCTTAACTTTTCTTCCAGAATACTTTCTTTCTCCATAATTCATTCCTTCTTCTTTCACACTAATAATCGATTCATATATAACTTCTAGACATTACATAAAAACCCCTCCAGTTTAAGATTTACGTGGATAAGCAACAATTCAGTCATATAATTCGTATAGTAACTTAAAAGGAGTGATTCCCCTATGCACTGGCAGCAAAAAGTACCATACTTAATTGGACGCCCTGTTGGTGTTTCACTCATTAATGGGCAAGGGACATCTGGCGTTTTATGCGGCGTACAAAATAATCAATTATTTGTTTATGAATACCTTTACCAAGCTCAATTTGCAATGAAACATTATGACTTTAGACAAATTCAAGATATACACGCCTTTCCAAATTGCCCACACCAAAATCCTTTATACTAAAAAACAGGAACGGCTTTATTGCCGTTCCTGTTTCTAAGTTGTTATTTCTCAGAATAAAACTTCTGCACAGCTTCATCAAAATAGATCCAGCCTTTCCAGCCTAAATGAATCGTATCTTTTAAGAAATACTTATCATATTCATGGCTAGAGAAATCGACTACTGGATACCCTGCTTTCTCAACTTTCTCTCTAACCTTTGTATAATACACTTCACGACGTTCTTTCGGGAAACCCGCGTAATCATACCAAGGTCCATTTACAGGTACAGAAATAAAGAGTGGCTTAACATTTTTTTCTTTGAAAAGATCTAAAACAATTTGTAAGTCATCATATTCTGGTGATTCATCATACGATTCATTTGCTCTAAAATTTTTTAGGCCTTTTAATTTTTTCTTTAAATTATGTTTATAGTAATACGGGTTTTCAATTCCAAATGTATTTGTAGTAGACTCCGCTTGCCCTTCTTGTTCCGCATGTTTACGTGCATTCTCCCAAGAAATTGAACGTAGTCCCATATTTGTTTTCTCTTTCATCGGTTCAATCTTAAATAAAGAATTAAATAAATCTCTATGATCTAAAATGTTTCGGTGCATATAAGCAAGTGGTTTGGCTAGACCTGCTTTTATGTTATGTTTCGTATCATTATAAACAATACCTTCTAATGAATTTTTTAATATATCATCTTTTTGAACAACTTTATAATCTAATAGTCGTTTCGCGATCTGCTTCTTCATTTCAGGTTTAATTTCATCATTAAAAATAAAATGATATGCTTGTTGTTTGGAGAAATTATTAGTAAAATCCCCTTGTGATACACCTGTTTTTGTAAACCATTGTGGCGAAAGAACAAAGACGACTTTTTTACCTTCCAAATCATCCATTGTAGACGTCAGATTTAAAATATGAGCTAAACTTTGCGTACCGCCAGTTCCAATTAAAAATGGTGTAAAACCTGCTGGATTTACTTTGAAATAGTTAGATGGATGGTATGCATCCATTCGTAAAAATTCAGATGAACCGTACATCGGTAAATACTGCGAATTCTCTAACATTTTCTGTTGTAAGAAAACACTTTGTAGTTTTTCTTTTTGTAAGGACGTTGCCGCATCTTCTATCTTTTTATCACTAATTAGCGATACTAAACTTTTAGATGGAATAAGCAATACAATGAAAAAAAGTACACAGGCTAAAATAATTGGTCCGAAAGCATGCTTCATCTTCATCAAATATTCCTCTTTCCATTACTATTAAATTGTAACCCTTGTTTTTGACACGTCATTTTTTCTCTCCTTTTTCTCTATACATGTTCCATTCTATTTATCTATTATATACATGTATGTATTTCCTTCCTTGTTCTATTAAGTCCTATACAAATAGCGCAAGAAAATGTTTCCAAAGAAACACGTTAATTATACAAGATTCTACATATATTTCACACTGGAAATTTAGTAATAATTTTATTTTTAAACAGTGAAAAAATATATAAAATGTCTATAATTCATTGGAAGCTATACGAAAAAACAGACTATCACATACGTGAAGTCTGTTTCTCCATCACTTTATTTTTGTACATCTGCCCATTTCAAGCTTGTTGCTGGGCCAAATTGATGTACATATAATTCTTTTACGTATGGTTTTTGTAAGTAAGATAATCCGCGCTGGAATACTGGTGCGATTACTGCATCATCAAAGAGCATTTTTTCCGCATCTTGCAATGCCTTCCAACGGGCTTTTTCATCATTACCTAATTCAGTTTTAATTTTCTTAATTAACGCATCATATTCTGGATTTGCATATCCTGTATTATTTACGGTACTTCCCGAAAGGAAAACTTCTAAGTACGTCATTGGATCTGGATAATCAGGTAACCAGCGGGATAAAGACATTTCATATTCTTTTTTCTTCTCTAACGCTAGTTTTTGCGTATGTGGTTGTAATTTCACATTTACTTTTAGCCCAGGTAAGTTTTTCTCAAGCTGTTCTTTAATATATTCGCCTACTTTTTTAAAGTTTTCTAAGTCATAGTTTAATAACTCAAGCGTTACTTCATTCGTTCCTGTTTCTTGCTTTGCCTTTTCCCAATATTCTTTTGCCAGTTTTACGTCTGTCTTATTAAACTCGCCCGCTGTACTTCTAAAGTCTTTCTTATCTGGACCTTTTAAAAACCCTTTTGGTACATAGTAGTTTGCAGCAACAGAACCATCATTTAAAAATGAAATCGCAAGACCCTTCTTATCAAACACTGTACTTAACGCCAGACGCGCATTTTTATTTTTAAGAATCGGTACATTTTCATTGAAACGGAAGAAATACATTACTGGATCTGTATATTGTTTCAGTTCCTTATTAGTTTTATATTTATCTACGAATTCTGTAGAAATGACCGCTCTATCAACCTTATCCGTTTCATATAAATTTACCGCAGTTGAAATTTCTTTAACAATTTGATAGTTTACTTCATCTAACTTCACTTCTTTTTTATCCCAATACTTATCATTTTTCTTCATTGTAAAACTTGCTTCGTGCTTCCACTCCGACAACGTAAATGGCCCATTATACACTGCTTTATTTGCCTCTAACCCGTATTTATCACCTTGCTCTTTCGCAAACTTTTCATTAATTGGATAGAACGACGGTAAAATAAGTAGTTTTGTAAAATACGGTACCGGATGTTCTAATTCCACAACGAACGTTTTATCATCTTTTGCTTTCACACCTAATTCTTCTAATCCTAATTGTTTCTTATTTATTTTTTCCGCATTTTTCACATCGTACGCAATATACGCATATTGCGAGGCTGTATCTGGATTAATAAGTTGCTTCCAAGCATATACGTAATCTTGTGCTGTTACTGGATCTCCGTTAGACCATTTCGTATCACGCAAGTGGAATGTATAAGTCTTTCCATCTTTACTCACTTCATATTTTTGTGCTTCCGCTTGAATCACTTCATCATTTTTCGATAAACGGAACAGCCCTTCCATTACATTATTCAAAACGTTAAACGATACGGCGTCTGTTACTTTTCCTGAATTTAACGATGGAATTTCACCCGTTTCTAGTAGCTGTAATACTTTCTTCTCATCTTTCGGCTTTGTCGTTGTTTTTTCTTTTGCGCAGCCCACTAAAAATGACGAAACTAATAGAGTACTAACTAATGAGTAACGAACAATTTTTTTCATTTGAAAACCCCCTCTATTTTTTAAGGTAAGTAACGACGAGCACCAGCGTATTCTTCTATATATCCTGGTGTATTTAACGGAATAATTTCAACTGATCTTTCAGCTCTTGGTGAGTGAATCATATTTCCATCACCAATATACATTCCAACGTGATGAACACTACCTTTTCCTTGGTTATGTGCAAAGAATATTAAATCGCCCTTTTGTAGGTTTTCTTTATCAACCGCAATTCCCGCTTTTGATTGTGGCCCAGAATCCCTCGGTATTGTAATGCCATGTGATTTATAAATCGTATGTGTAAATCCAGAGCAATCAAAACCAAACCCACTTGTACCAGCCCATATATATGGTAATCCTAAAAACATCTTGCCAGTGTTTATTAAATCATCAGCTGTTGGCGCAAGGATATCATTTTGAGAACGGTGAACAGTTCCATCATTTTTCCGTAGCCACGCCTTCTGACCATTTGGCAACAACACGCGGTATGAAATCGTATCTTCACTTAATAGCGGCAGTCGCGTATTATAGCTGACTTCCAGTGATTTATGTTTTCCAGAAGGGTTTATATATAAAATAGCTGTCGGTTTTGTAATTAAAACGAAAGGCTGTCCTGCCTTATCTGCAAATTCTTGATTATACGTTAATTGTTTTTCAGGCATCCACCCTGGGTACCCTTCCTCATTTCGCGGCGTTGGCTGTCCATGCACTAGTACTTTTACCCAATCACCTTTTTTATCAATGACCGTTACCTCTTGACCGAGTAGCGCTTGCGTTTCTAATTTATTTGCACTCGTTAACCAAAGCTTCTCATCAAGCGTCATTGATTTCGTCCACTTCCACAAATCAACTGGATTTGTTGTGCTCGGTGCATCAATTGGTCGTAATGAATCAGGCGCAGTCCAAAGCGTTGCAGCAGATACATCTATAAATGCTTTATTATCCTTCTTCTCTTCAGCATTTGCCGATGTAAACGATGAAAATATAAATAAAGTTGTTAAAAATACAGTTCCTACTTTTTTCATATATATCCCCCTTAAAAGATAGTTTACTAGGTACTACTTCTAAGATTGTATATTCACTACAGAATGCAGGTTTACCTTTGGACCAGTGTAAGTCATTCCTTCTGGCTCTTCTACTAACCATAACGGTGCATCAAGATCAAAGTAATGAATGTTCGGATGAGCCGCAGCTAAATGTGCAACAGCACTAACTGAAAGTGAAGATTCCATCATACTTCCAACCATACATTTCACACCTGCTGCTTCCGCAATATCCGCAATTTTCCATGCTTCTCGAATACCACCGCATTTCATTAATTTAATATTAAGTAGGTCTGCATATCCTCCTTGGACAATCTTTAATGCGTCGCTTGCCGAAAACATACTTTCATCTGCCATAATAGACGTTTGTACATTGTCCTTCACGTACTTTAATCCTTCCCAATCTTTCGCATGAACTGGTTGTTCTACAAATTCTATATTTAAATTTCTATCCTCCATTTCTCTAATAATAGAAACCGCTTCTTTCGGTTTCCATCCTTGATTTGCATCTAAACGTAACGTCGTATTCTTTGGCACTACATTTCGAATTGCCTCTATGCGTTCCAAATCTAAATGTGCCTCTTTACCCACCTTAATTTTTAGTGTTTGGAATCCCTTTTCAATATGCTTTTTCGCTTCTTTTGCCATTAATAAAGGTTCATCTACACTTACTGTAATATCAGTATAAATCTCTTTCTTTCCACCTAGTAATGCGTATAACGGTATGTTGTGAAATTGACAATACACATCGTATAAAGCCATATCTACCGCCGCTTTTGCACTTGTATTTCTTATACAACTCATTTGAATGTGTAACAATAACGTTTGAAATTGCAGTACATCTTTTTCAACTAATACAGAACGAATTGGTCCTAATATTGCTTCCTCCATCCCGTTGGCAAAATCACCTGTAATAACCGGCGTTGCTGCAGCAGCTCCTTTTCCAACAATTCCTTCATCTGTATGAATAAACACATCTATACTTTCGATTTCCGTTACAGTACGAAGCGCTGTTTTAAACGGTGTATGAAGCTTTACATGTCGGCGGTTTACCTTCACATCGGTAATTTTCATTTTGTTCATCCTTTCGTTGTTTATAGAGTGATACTTTAATCCACGGGAGGCTTTATTCTGCCCGTTAATGCGAAACAAAAAAATCCAGCCATAAGAAGATTCTTACGGCTGGATTTTGTCTATGAGTGGGTAGACAAAGCAGCGATCTGATTATATTTTTTTTGTGCATCTTTCAGTGCTACAAGCAACGCCTTTTGAGACGAACCGAAATAACGATTTTTTATTTCTGTTACTAATGCTGGGTCATTAATATTTTTATGTAGAAATAAATATTTAACAAATTGAGATGTTAATGCAATTGTTGCTGAGCAATCTGCATCTACAATTTCCCCTGTATCCTTCTCAAGTACAAATGCTACAAAATAACTTTTGAACTTTTCGGTAATGGGATTATTTTGAGGTGCTTTCGCATCCCCTACGACGTAAATTGTATTTGAAGCGTACACAGCTATCTTCCTTTCTTATACGAGGATAACGGTTTTCTTAACAGACGTATGAGCTGTTAACTCAACGTTGATCAAAAAATGTATCCGCTTACCTTGTATTATATACAATTGACAGAATTTTAACAATATTTATTTTGACATATATTCCATAATTATGAAAATCTCTTAAAACAATTAAAAATGGCTCAAACTTCTCATTTTTACAATATGTCATTGCTCCTTGTACCATGACATTCACACTACAAACACCATTTTTCCTCATACATCAAAAAACAGTTAGCTATCGCTAACTGTTCCACCACTTCACTTTGGCAATACGAATATTGTTTCGTTTGACTTAGAAAATTGATACTCTTTTCTCGCAAACTTTAAAATTTCTTCTTCATTATCCGTTAAATTCTCGATGTTAGTCTTTAAAGAACCTTGATCTTTCTTTAAAGAAACTAATTGTTTCTTTTGGTTCGTTATTGTATTTTTTTTGCCATTAATTACTTCTTGTTGTTTCGTTAAAATATATTGAACGTACAAAGTAGTCGCAGCGATAAAAATGAACATGAAAATAAAGCGCCTTAACTTCTTCTTATTTATAGTTCGATTGTCGTTAGGCTGTGATAGTTGCTCTGGTATATTAGGAACATTTACTCTTTTGAGTTTCCTCATTTTCAAATCCCCCTAACCCATATTTTTTCACTACCATAGGCACGATCTCTTACTAACTTAAATTCTATTCTTATAAAATAAGCTCCTTCACAAAAAAATCTCACAAATTAACCAATTAGAGATAACGTTCGACGACATCTCTGTATTTAAAATGAAAATTTTTATTTATGCTGCTATAAAATAGTAGTTTATGTTATTCTTTTTCCCCAATTGTAGAAAACATTTTTACACACATAAATTCCACTTTTGGCATACCGATGTTATAACATGCATACAAGGAGGAAAAGCGATGCACTACCGTACATTAGGTAAAACTGGAATTATTGTTTCTGAAATTGGCTTTGGAGCGTGGGCGATTGGCGGCGATGAATGGGGTCCTGTTAACGACAAACAATCTATAACCGCTATGAAAAAAGCAATTGAATGCGGCGTAAACTTTATTGATACTGCTGATGTATACGGATTAGGACACAGTGAAAGGTTAGTAAATCAAGCGATAAGAGAGCATCGTAATAATATCATTTTATCAACGAAAGGCGGTTTAATTGGGCATCACTATGATCCAAGTGGAGAGCCTGTTTATAATACTGCCGAAAAAGTGATCGCAGTATTTGAAACTAGCTTACTGCGCCTAGAAACAGATTATATTGATGTTTATTTCTGTCACATTTGGTGGGATAAACAAGAAGAAACAGAAGCATTTTTACGCGCATTTGAAATATTAAAACGGGACGGAAAAGTAAGAGCTGTTGGTGTTTCAACTCACGACCTACAATATATAAAACACTTCAATAAAAACGATGAAATTGATGTTGTGCAACTTGATTACAACATATTAAACCGAAAACCAGAAAGCGACATACTGCCCTTCCTACAAGAGAACAATTTAGGAACTGTTATACGCGGCCCTTTAAAAATGGGGATATTAACTGGAAAGTTTACAAATAAAACAACTTTTCCTGACGGAGATTTACGAAAAGAATGGCCAAAAGAAACTTGGTTTCAAAAAGATTTACAAAAAGTAGAGAAACTACGATTACTCTCAAATGAAAATCAAACCTTAGGGCAACTTGCACTTCGTTATGTCCTCACTCATCCAGCGGTATCGGTCGCAATTCCTGGTGCGAAAACAGAAAAGCAAGCAAAAGAAAACACAGGTGCGTCAACTCGTCCCCTTTTTACAGATGAAGAATTAGCATATATTCGTTCACTATAAAACAAGACCAGCAGTTGAAAACACCCAACTGCTGGTCTTGTTTTACTTTTAATATTTTAAATCTACATCATATTCCATTCTCTTCGCTGTTTCTTCAGCAATCCGAGCACCTAACAAGTTTTTCACAATATGAAATGACATGTTAATTCCGGCTGAAATTCCACCAGACGTAATAATATGCCCCTCATCTACAAACTTTACATTTTCTAATACTTCAATATTCGGAAAATCATTTCTAAAACTTTCAATACTTGCCCCATGTGTTGTCGCTTTTAAGCCATCGAGTAATCCAGCTTTCGCAAGTAAAAGCGCACCGGTACAAACAGAAGTCATTAACTTTACTTCTTTCATTTGCTCGCGGATCCAATTTGTTATTATTTCATTTTTCATTTCGTTTTCTCTAACACCTAACCCACCAGGAATAATTAAAATATCAACTGGAGGCAAGTTTTCGATACTATAGTCCGGTTGTACCTTTAATCCATTTCGCGCTGTAATCATTTCTCCATCTTGACTAACAGTATGAACTATAAATGGTTGACCTTCACTTGTTGCTGTAACGGAAAACACTTCAAATGGGCCCGCAAAATCTAACACTTCCACTTCATTAAAAAGAAAAATCCCTACATTCCAGTGGCTCATCATAAGCTCACTTCCTCTTGCAAATGATGTAATAGGGACTCATGCCCTTTTTCTAAAGCAATATCATATGCGGTTTTCCCATCATTTTTCTTAATCATTTTATTAGCACCATTTTCAAGAAGTAATATAATGATTTCTTCATCTCCTAATAACGCTGCTTCATGAAGTCCTGTCCAGCCACCACTTTGCACAGCATTCACATCTGATCCCTTTTCAATTAAGAAAGCTACAAGCTCGCTTTGCTTATTCGCAATTGCTGCTTGAAGAGATGTATTTTCATTTTCGTTTTTTGCTCTAATATGTATATCTGCACCCTGTTCTAAAAGGAAGCTTGCAATTTCTTTCTGTCCAAAATAAGCAGCTAAATGAAGCGGTGTCCAACCATCTTCACTAAATGAATTTACAATACCTTGATCCAAGTTTATTATCTCCACTACTTTTTCTTTTTCTCCGCTTATGACTGCTTGCGATATTGATATGATTTTTTCCATAATGAACCTCCATGTATACAGATATTAAGTACCACTTTATAAATTCTATTTATACTCACATGTTCCTTTCTAAACAATTAAGTTTACATAACAATATTATTTTTACAATTGGTTATTCTAATAAAAAAACAACCCCCTCTAATGAGTAGATTGTTTTTGAAATTCATTTTTATAATTTTTAAAAAATTAGCGTTTTTATTTACAACGAATTAGCATTAATAAAAATGAAATAAAATTATATATTTAGCAGCCATGAACTATTTGCATATCGAAACGGGCTATTTACTTACATTAAAAGATTTTTTCATTTGGAAACAAAAATTAGATTTATCCTTACATTTGAAAAAACATATGTAACTAAGCTCTATAGCAGTACTCTTATCATACTAATCTATAACAATTCTGTCTTCTTCCCTTACCTGTATCTTTCAGTACATAAGACTTTAAAACGAGTGCTGTTAGTGAATCCGTTAATGTTTTATATGATAAATTTGAAAGAGCTAATAGATCATTCGTGTATAACATTCTATGCTTCTCTAATAATAATAGTACTAATCGTTCTGACGGTTTTAATGTTTCATCGCTTTCTAGTATAAAATCTATATTTTTCATGTTCCTAATTATTACTCCTTATATAAAAAAATGATTTTAGCAATTATTTAATATAAAAATACTACATAACAAAATTAAAGATATATCGATATATAATACCTTTTAAACGCTATTATACTATAACATATAAAAGGCATTTCCCCAAATTGGAAATGCCTTTTATATGTATCTCTCTTACTTATATAATTGATATGATTGTTCTAGCCCTTTATTATATTTTGTATTATTATCCGTCCATTCTCCCCCTAAGTTTCCTGGCCATCCTGATGTATTGGCAATATATTTAAGTAAATCCCAATCAGCCAAGCCTTTTTTCACACCGCGTTCATACGATTTAACCATATTAGAAATCGCTATTGTTGCATTTATTTGTGAATCCATTAAGCTCTCTTCCGATAATTGTGCTGGTGCTAATCCACCGCGATGCAATTGGAATAATCCGAAAGATGTTCCATTGTCCCCTATCGCTTTTCGATTAAACTTCGTTTCATGATCAGCAATAGATAATGGTATCCAATCTGGAATACCATACCTCTTTGCAACCTCACTAATTACTTGTTTATTATTTTTAATCTCTTTCTGTTTTTCATAATTAGTAAAAATTACATAACTTAAAGTAAATAGCGTAAGTAATATGAATATATATTGTAGCGCCTTTTTCATCATTTCATCTCCTGCTTTATGTATGTTTCACCTTCTATATAAACTATAAGATTTTTATGTGACATTCATTTGACAAAATAACTTTAATCATACTTAAGCAGTTACATTTTTAACTATCAACCTAAAAACTACAATTCTTATAAAAAACTCTTTCAATACATAAAACCAATCAGCCTTTCATGTATAGTACATGAAAGGCTGATTGGTTTTCACTACACTTTTTTATGTATACAGTATATTCCCACTATAATAAAACAAATTGAAATTATCGATAAAATTGTACCATGAATTTCATAAAATGCAGTAAAGAATTTTCCGCTTGGTCTATCCCAAATTTCTAATGAACTCCCGTAAATTGCAGTGGTTATATATGTAAGGCCAAAAAGAAGAACTCCAGAAAGAACATAGAATGCACCAATATTTTTCATAATTAGCTCACCTCTATGGAAATTATGTATGAATAAAACAAAAAAGACCTTTAATAATTAAAGATCTTTTTCATCTTATTTCCCTTACAAAATGATACACATATATACAAATTGAAAATCATGGGACTGTCAGTGTCTTTTTGATTAGCATTTTTAACCTTATAGAATATCTCTTGCAATATGCGGTTTACTATAATGACTTGTTCCACCACCGCCTACTATTACTTTACCGCCTTTTTCAAAGATTAATAATTTTCTTGAACCATCAGAAAGTAAAACTACTACTTCCGCATTGTCACTTGTAGCCGTATATATTACATATCCACTTTTCGAAATACAAGTTGCCCAATTCTCATCAAATTCCGATCTTAATACTCGATTAGAATACACTTGATTTTCAATTCTTCCTTGTTCTTCGTTCTCCAAATTTATTCCTCCCACTACTCTAAAGTATCATTTATAGTAAAATAGCAGTCTATTTAAAATAGTGACTGACTTTAACATAAATAGTATATGTAGTTAGTTAGAGAATGCTTGGACAATGAAAGCGTAACAACATTTAAGTAATTTACAATCGAAACTTCTCCTTAAATTAAAAATAAGGCAGTCGATGTTATGTCGATTACCTTATTTTCATGAATAATTCTTGTATTATTCTTCTCGCACAGCTTCAAAAGTAATAATTTGATTTGCATTTGACGGCGCTTTTTCATAAACATAGTCCGCAGAGCAAGTAATGTTAGAGAAACCTATACTTTCTAAAAGGAGTCTAAACTCTTCTATTCCGTACCAACGCATTGCAAAGCGTTGGAGTTCAGTTTGTACTAACTGTCCTTTACTCCATTTTTCATATTTTAAATATGATACAGTTACTTGGTTAAGCCAATCTATTTCAATTGATTTATTTTCTAGTGTAATCCCATCTCCACTTGGTAACGAAAAAGTCGATGTATGAATCTCACCTTTCTTCCAATCATACGGAAGTCCAAGGTCTACAATTAAACGCCCACCTGGATTAAGATGTTGATAAAAACATTTCAAAGCTTTTATAGAATCATCACGATTTTCAATTAAACAAAAGGAGCCAGTAGGAATTATTATCGCTTCATATTTATGTGGCAGTGAAAATTGTTGTAAGCTTCCTTGATATAAATTAGGATTTAAACTTCTTTCTTTACAACGCTTTCGGCAAGAATCTAGCATTTCAGGCGAATAATCTATCCCATCAACTTTAAAACCAGCTTCAAGAAGTGGTATAATGACACGCCCTGATCCTACTGCTGCTTCGAGAATTCTGCCCCCACAATTATTCAAACGGTCTTGATAATATTCAATATCACCATTCAAAGAGTAACCGACAGGTTTTGTGTAATCATAAAGTTCTGTACAAAGTGTACTATAAAAACTAAACATTTATTTTCTCCTCCGTTTTATGTGTACGGAAGATTTTAATTTACTTAATCTTTCCGTACCTCAAATTTTAATGAGAATTCGAAAGAGCTGACTATCATAATTTATCACTCACTTTCTATGTAATATATTTCCATTGTATACTATTTCCTCACGATTGAACATATCAAAGTTGAAAATTCTGATTATAAACAAAGAGCTTACTATAGTAAGCTCTTCATCAAAAACCATTTATTTCACAATCGGTAATGTTACTTCACTCAATTTCACCGTAAGCTTTGTTCCTGCTTTCGGTCTAATTGTATAATCGTAGTCACTTGCGATTAAAACGACCCCCATTTGATGTCCTGCTTTAAATACGTAATCATCTGGCTGCATGTCCCATGTAAATGTATAATCTTTACCAGGTTGAATCGCTGTTGAATTTTCTATACTATTTAAGTTTTGCGGATCCATCCAACCTCTCGTTACAATTTCAGGCTTCGCTCCGCCGTAATCAACGAGTAAAGCTGTTAAATTTGAAACAGATCGATCAATATTTCCTTTTATTGAAATCTTAGGCGTACCACTTATTCGCATATCTTTTTGCAGTACAGGCATTGTATATACTAATCGATTCGCTATTTCTAACTCAGGGTTTTCTACTAGTTGATTTGACTTTATTTTAGCATCATCTACTAATGAGAAAACATTGTTTACTGATCCCATACTTAATGGTAGATTGACTGCTTTATTATTTAAATACATACGGACTTTTGATGGTACAGCCGCTGGATCTGGCCAATTCTTTATTTTTTGCCACGATTTATTTTCACGTTGTACATCTACCATCGGTTCATCCATAATCCCATTTTCAATTCCATATAACCAATAATCGAACCATTTATTTTGCGTTTGTTGCCAGTTATTACTTGATGTTCCGCCGTGCCCACCTTGATGTAACCACATTTTACGAGGAACATTATTTTCGCCAAGAGCTTCCCACCACTGTGAAAACTGCTTCGTTTTTACATTCCAATCATTTAGCCCATGAACAACAAATACACTTGCTTTCACATTTTTTACATCTTTTACATAGTTACGTTTATCCCAAAATTCGTTATAATCGCCTGTTTTACGATCTTGTCCAGCTGTTAGTTCTTTAATAATTTGCCCGCAAACTTCAGGGTTCTTTCTTGTTAGTACTGCTTCTGCCATATTGTCTGTATCTTCTCCTTGATAACCTCCTGGTGCAATTACTGCCCCATTTGCACGATAATAGTCATACCAACTACTAATCGCTGCGATTGGGATAATTGTTTTTAACCCTTCCACTCCTGTCGTTGCGACAGCATTTGGTAACGTACCATTATAAGAAACCCCTGTCATCCCTACATTTCCCGTAGACCAATTTGCATTTACTTCCTTACCATCCTCTGTATATGCTTTTGCACGACCATTCACCCAATCAATGACAGACTTCGTCCCAAGTATTTCTTGCTCATCTCCAGTTGTCGGACATCCATCTGATTTTCCAGTTCCGATACTTTCACCTAAAATGACTGCATATCCTCTCGGAACATAATAATTACCATACGATCCAAGATTAACTGCCCCATACGGTTTTCCTCCATACGCATACAATTCTTCATCAACATTATAAACAGGAACATCTTTTAAACCAGCTCGATATGGACTCATTTCATAAATAACGGGAACTTTCACATCTGGATTCGTCTTTGGACGCATAACCTTTACTGATACACGATCTTTTTTACCATCTCGATCACTATCAACTTCTGTCTCTACAAATAGATCTTCTACAATGGCTTCATCAAGTGAATAGATTGGTTTTGTCATCCCATTTTCCAATTGAATTTTCGTATTTGGAGTTAAAGCTTCTGAAACTTGTCCATTTAACTTAACATCATTCTCTTTTAAGAAGCTCCCTTCCTTATTTTCCGCATGTGCAGTTATACTAGAAACTCCTGAAGTAATTGTTAAAGATACTATAGCTGAAAGTGTAATTGCTAATTTCTTTTGCTTCATGCCCTTCCCTCCCCATATGTTCCTTCTCTTACTATACATTAAAAATACAGAAAATTCAGTTTATATTTATAAAAAGTTGGGAAATTTGTAGAACTATCAAATCTTTTTATATACAAGAAAAGGAACTAATAACAATTAGTTCCTATCTATATACGTATAAAATTGTATTTCCCCATCTACTACCGAAACCCCGTATTCAAATCCATGCCTTTCTAAAATACTTTTTACAATCGCTAGTCCTAATCCAGTACCTGATTTTTCTTTACTACGAGAAGATTCTAATACGTAAAAAGGTTCCCAAATTTGATCTATCTCTTTACTGCCCTCAGCAGCAATACCATTTTGAATTTGAAAATACACAACGTCATTTTTCTCTTCTAATGTGATTTGTATATTTTGATTCGTTGTATATTTTATCGCATTAGAGATTAAATTTTGAAAGACCATTCTCATTTTATTTAAATCAGCATAAACAATCGTATCACCAGCACTATAGTTCACTTGCAACTTGATTTCTTTCGAATCCAGTTCAATTTTATGCTTATCTATTATACTTTGGACTAGTGGTTCAATAGGGAATTCTTCTTTTTGTAAAATATCTCTTTCTAGTTTAGAAAATCGCAATAACTCTTCAATTAAATTTGAAATTTGATCTGTTTGTTTAATGATTGTATCAACATATGTGCCATCATCTAAACCATCTTTTATTCCTATAGAATATGCTTTTACTAATGCGATTGGTGTTTTTAATTCATGAGTTACATCGCCCATAAATCGTTTTAAGTGGTCATTTCGATCTGTTAAATCTTGATGTGCTTCATGTAATTTATCACTCATGATGTTAATACTATTTGCTAAATCACCTATTTCATCATTCGTTTTAACTTTCGTCCGTTTAAATTTCAGACGTGAAATATCTTCTGCGACATCACTTAATTCTTTCAGTGGAGTAGTGATTGTTTTTGAAAGAATCCAAACGAGCACGATAATAAGAAAAATCGAAAATCCTAAAATGTATAAATAAAATGAATTAAGTGTTTTTATCACTTCATTTGAATTTGCGATAGAAACCCCTACTAAAATTAACTTATCTTCTTTCGCAATGTACTTTACAAAAAAACTAGATTTGATCTTCTCTTGATCATAAATTTTATTTGATTGACCGACGTTCTTCACTTTCATTATTTCTTCTTTCGTAATCCAAAGTTTGTTTAGTGCCACTCTCTTTTTTGTAAGTTGCATGCGTAATTCTTCATTAATAGCATCTTCTGAATTATTTATTGATGTATATGCAATCGTAACATTACCTTCATTTTCAATGCGATTTATAGCATCATCAAGTTCTTCACGCGGTATCGACTGTATTTCCGCTGTAATGCTTTCTAAGCTTTCACGTGTTTTGTGCACATTATATTTTGGTAAAAAATAGTTAATTAATAATAAAGAGATGGCAAAAATAAGGATGACTGTTAAAGAAATGCTGAAAAATAACTTTTTACCGAGCTTATTCACACTCTTCCTCCAAACTGTATCCTAAACCACGATGTGTCTTTATAATATTTTCTCCTATTTTTTTACGCAACCTTCTTACATGCGTATCAACCGTTCGCTCTTCCCCGAAATAATCAAATCCCCAGACGATATCTAACAACTTTTTTCGCGTTAAAATCGTGCCTTTATGATTTAAAAAGCACTTTATTAATTGTAATTCTGTCTTTGTAATGTCTAATTCTTTCTCATTTTTATATACTTTATTTTTGGTGAAATCTATTTTTAAATCTTGAACTTGAATAACATCTTCATGCTGCACAAGCTTTTTCGCTCGGGTTATTAGCACTCCTGGATGAAATGGTTTTTTTACATACTCATCTGCCCCGCTTTGAAGAGCTGCTAATTCATCTTCACTTTCACTTTTCGCAGTAAGCATTAATACTTTTACACTTGAATTCTTTTTTATTTCCTGGCAGACAGTAATACCACTATTTTTCGGCATCATCCAATCTAAAATAGCTAAGTCAATTTTCTCATCATAAAATATTTGAAGTGCTTCCTCTCCATCCTTTGCTAATAAAACTTCGAAGCCTTCTTTTTCAAAATACGCTTTTAAAATTTTTAGCATATCTTGTTCATCATCCGCGATTAATACTTTCATTACATTTCCTCCATTACTTATAAACAAATATCAATTTTATCATACAACTTCTTTGTTACATGAATGTGACAGAAAAATATTTACAACGTTTGAGGGTATAGTAAGTGTGAGGTGTTATTTCATGTTCAAAAAAATAGGAGTCATTACTCTTCTCTTCTTTTTATTATCAACAAATGCGTTCGCAAATACAAATAAACAAATTGAAGTATTTGATTGCAAAAAAGAAATGGTAATCCAAAAACAATCTTTAGATGCGGCTATTCAAAAAGAAGCAGTTCAATATGCAAAATCAATTACTGGTCCATTTAAAAACTTAAATGTCGTTCCGAAAGATGGTCATATGATAAAAATCCCGTTATCAAAACCTGTTCCTATTACAAATCAATGGTTACATACAACAATTGATGAAGTACTCATCCTACTCCCACTTAATGAAAAACCTTACATTATGCTTTACGATGATGAGAATAATCCCCATTTTTATTATGTAAAAGGTGATCCGAAGGGTTTATTGAAACAAATGAATGTTAAATTATAATTAAAAAAGATCCCGCAAGTATCATTCGCGGGATCTTTTTTTATCAGTTAACAACTTGATTTTCATTTAAAAAATTAATAATCTGCCTTTTGTGATGGTTATCGTGATCTACGAATTCTTTAATAATATATATTAGAGAGTACGGCATTCCAGTATGAGGACAATATGATACTCCATTGGCAGTTAAATGTTCCTTTAGCTTTCCAATAGACAGTCGGTTAAGCTCTTGAACAAGTAAATCTCTTTTAGCTTGTGCTTCTTCAAGAAGTTTTATCTTAGATATACCTGATTTTGCATAATTAGAGGCTAGTTTATTATATGTATCAAAGTCAGGGAACTCCATTCCCTGTCCATCTCTCACTGATGATAATGTCTCACGTAAAAGATAGTCATCCCAATTCATAATATGAGATACAATCTCACCAATAGTCCATTTCCCCTCTGATATTGGCGCTGTCCACACTTCTTCTTTCATACCTTTCAATGTGGTTATCCACATTGAATAATCTTTAAAATCATTAATAATTTTATTTTCTCCCATCATCTAATCCCCATTCTAATAGTAGATTCAAATAAATTATACCATAAATCTACATAAGGTAGAACGAACGTTCCCTTTAAGGTCAAATAATAATTCACTACATCCTTTTATCTAAGTCTAGATAATGGCTTGTTCCTACATACATTTTCCCCTTCACAAATCCACTCGAAGTATAAAATTGATCCCCCTGTTTAGTATCTGTATGTAAGACAACAATAGTAAAATAGATTTTTGCGTCGCTTAAGATTCTCCCTAATAGTAACCTTCCTAATCCTTTCCGCCGGTAATCTTTTGCAATGTAAAACCTTCTTAATCGGCCAATCTTATTATCTTTCGTATACTGATTTTGATTTAATCCCCCCATTCCAATTAACGTATCCCCTCGAAAAATGCCATATAAACATTCGCCCGTTTTACTAAATGTATTTCTTTTACTTTCATATTCATTTATTAGTTTTATTAAGAAGTTAAATCCCTCTTTTGTACTTTCTTGAATAAGGTGATTAATCTCATATTTAAACAAATCTTCAATCTGCTTAATTTGTATATCTTCCAGCTTAATCCCCCACTTTCTCTATCCAAATGTATCTTTTTGAAAAATAAAAATGCCCAAGAATATATCATCCTGAGCATTCATTTGAATGTGAACTTATTCATTTTGTTATGTACGTATTCTTCAATTCTAGTAATATCCCCTTCAGTTCCATTAAATCATCAATTACTAAATCAGCATGAGCAAGTTCATCTTCTTGTGCAAAATCAAAATTACATCCAACCGCAATCAAACCATTGTCTTTAGCTGCATTTATATCAGATAAACGATCACCAACTACCGCTGCCTCTTTTATATCATATTTCATCAAAATGCTTTTTACTAAGTCACTTTTATTAAGCGATTGTATTTGCTCAATACTGAACGTTTCCGTAACCCATTGGTCTAAATCATAATAAGATACGATTGCCTGTAAATATTCCATTAAACCGTTACTAGCAATGTAAATGGAACAGTTATTTTCTTTTATAAAACTAAAAACTTCCTTTACATTCGGATATAAAGCACCTTTCCCACTCTTTATGTTTTCAATTAATCTTTCTAAAAAATAAGCATCTGTTTGCTTTCTCACTTCATTTGAATGATCAGGTAACAGCGCTTCCCAAACTTTAGGTAAAGGAACACCCATAATTTCACGGTATTTATCAATAGGTGTTTCCGCATCCCATAATTGTAGTGAACGTAAATGATTAAATGTATCATCTAGTGATAATTCTAAGATTTTATCTGTTTGAAATAAAGTTCCATCCATATCAAAAATTAGTGCTTGTAACATTTCAATCTCTCCCATTCTCTACATTTAAACTATAAAACAGTTTTATAAGATTTATTTTTAAGCATCTCAACAATAATTTTTGAAGAATAATTCGCTGCGGTTTTCGCAAAGTCATCATATGAAACTTGCGCTGAATCATCTGCACTGTCAGAAATGCATCTCAAAACGAGAAACGGTATGTCATTTATATAAGCAACATGTCCAATTGCCGCTCCTTCCATTTCTGTACAATGAGGTGCATATTCAGTGACTAATTGCTCCTTTAATTTTGAATCCTCGACGAAGCATTCTCCGCTGACGATTCTTCCTTCATGAACAGTAATATTTAAACTACTACTATTAACAGCTTTTCGGGCTAAAGCTCTTAATTCCTCGCTTGCATGAAACTCTTCTAGAAACGGAAATAGATTCTTCATTTGATTTTTATTAACATCATGATGCGTAACATTTGTAGAAATAACTAGATCGCCAACTTTCACATCCGAATGTAATCCACCCGCAACACCTGTATTAATGATAGAGTCTACATCAAACTTACTAATTAATATTTGTGTACATGCAGCTGCATTAACTTTTCCTACACCAGAGCGTGTAATAATAACTTCTGTATCCATGAAGTGTCCTTTATAAAAAGGCATTCCCGCAACTGTATGTTCTTCTTTTATATGTAGTTTTTCTAAAAGTAAGTCTATTTCAATTTGCATTGCTCCAATAATACCGATTCTGTTCATGTGTGTAGTCCCCTTTATTAATTTTTGCTCCCCCTACATAATCTGCAAATATTCATCAATATCTTTTTCAATTTGTATAAAAGCTTTATTCCAAAATTCATAATTTGTTAAATCGATTTCAAAATGTATTTTCATAAGTTCTTCAACTGGAGCTTTTCCCGTTTCTCGCAAAAATTCTTTATACCTCAAATGAAATTCACTTTTATTTTCTTTCGCTAATTCTAATAAACTAAAACTTACTAAATAACCAAATGTATATGGATAATTATAAAAAGGAACATCTGCTATATAAAACTGAACGTATTTCATCCAAACAAACGGCTGATATTCTGTTAGTGCATTTCCGTACGCCTTTTCTTGCGCTGCTATAGATAATCCCTCAATTTCATCAGCACTTATAGGACCTTCTTTACTTTTTTCATAAAAACTCTTTTCGAACTGGAACGATGCACGAATTGCCATAACATAATTAAAGCTATTTCTAATTTTCCAGCTAAGCAATGACTTTTTCATTTCTGTACATTCTGCTGTTTTAATTAAGTGATCTACGAGTACCATTTCAAAGAAAATAGATGCTGATTCAGCCATACTCATCGGAAGATAATCGTCTAGAAATGTAGTAGACTGTTCAAAACTCATTACATAAAAATGCCAAGCATGTCCTAGTTCGTGAGCAAGTACTCTTACACTATCAATTGTTCCATCATAACGCATTGATATACGGGATTCTTTTTCACTGAAAAAAGGAGCACAAAAACCCCCTGGTGGTTTACTATCTCTCGGTTCAGCATCAATCCAACCATTCGCTATCGCATTCCGCGCGAACTTTGCCAATTCTTTATCTACATTTTCAAATGCATCATATATGTTTTGTACTCCTACTGAAAAAGGAAAAACATTCTCATTACTTTCTTTTAATGTCATGAGTCCATGCCATGTAATCGAATTCTTTTCCTTTTTAAAAGTGTTTAAAGCACTTACTAGCTTATCAAGTTTAGATTCCGTTGCATCCCACATTTGTGATAATACAACTTCAGAAATGCCATTCATTTGAAGGGATTGAGTTAAAACTGCTCTCCTTTCTAATTCATTACTCTTTGTGTTACGTAATCTTCCTATTTGATTCAATACAGTAGCAAAGATTTCTTTTTCCTTATTCAAAGCATTTGTAAGAGAATTGAATACTTTTAACCTTTCATTATGATCATCACTATTCATCGCAACATAATTCGCTTGTCCAAAAGATAAAGTCTCTTTATCGTGAGTTATTTCTAATTTATTCCGTAATTGTATGTACATATCTTCCCAAGCTTTTAGTTCATTTTCTATTAGTTTAATACTTAAATTATTAGTATTAATATGTTCTTGCTTACTAGATTCTATTAATAGTTGAACTTCTTTCTTTAATTGATTTACTTTTACACTTAGTAAAGTATCTTCAGGATGCTTCTCATCTTCAGCAGCACGGCAATATAAGTAATACTCTGCTTTTTCAATAGCCTGTATAAGTTGTGAAAGGATTACTGAGTCTTTTGTTGCTTTATATTCAATTTTTAATCTTTCTATCGTTTCTATAGAAAACGTGAAGTTTTGTTCTTGAGGATATAGCCTGTCCAAATCCCATTGTGATTCAGATTGGGCTTGTATTATTTTATTCATTTTACATCCTCCTTTTTTTACAAATAGTTACAAAATTCCACTCTCTTCACTATTATATATGAACTATTTAATTTTTAACATCTTGAAATATTCCGACTTATATGAATGTAATTTGACACTTCATTTTCTGTTTCTACCTATCTATATAAGTTGTAAGTATTACTACTTCTTTTAAGGAACTTCTATGTTCGAATATACAGCTCTGCTTTTTTACTCTTTCTTAAGTTTGAAGTTTATAACTTTTACTCCACTTGGATTAATATTATAAGTAATTGTTACAACATGATTTGGAGGATTATGGATGTTGGTATAAGTTCGATACTTTGCAACGACAATGAAGTTAAAAGTGTATTTTGGGAATCGGTCAATTTTTATAACCTTCGCATCAGTTAAACTATACTGATGATACGGTCCAAGTTTGCTTTGAATCGTTCGACTTGCATACGGAGCCAATAAAGTGTTATAGGAACCATAAAAATCTTTATCAGATATGTTAGCTGCGTTTCCTTCTTTCGGAGATGCAAATATGACCATTATTAAAATTCCGTAAATTATTAGGGATTGTTTACTCTTTAGCATGAGATTCACTCCAGGCTTATTAGATGATAAACTTTCGGCTGCTCTAAAAAATAATGACTATTCTTTTTATGTTATTCTTAGCTTATTAAACATCAAATAAATCAGAGCTTTTACTTGCGAGTCAATATTTTTAATAACATTTATGCTAGCTCGAATGACTGGAACTGATTTTTAAATATATTTCAAACAGATCGAAGAAAATACCAACTTAACAATCTAAAGATGCTGACTTTTACCGATATATATAATTTAAACATAGAAGAAAGTGGGAAAATAACTTATGACAACTTATATTGTACAATCGACCGACTATAACCAAGTATCTGATGCATTACGACGCGAAATTGCTGTAATGCTACAGCGGGTTTGGCCAGATTTCGATCCCCTTCCTGAGGAAAAAATTCCTGAAACACATCTTAAAAAATTTAATGTACGCTCATTTTATTCCTATATAGATGGAAAGCTAGTCAGCTATGCAGGTGTAGTGCGCAAAACTATCCATCATAAGGGACAACCATTTAATATAGCCGGACTGAGTTGTGTAGCGACTGATCCAGATTATCATGGTCAAGGTTTAGGTTTACATACAGTTACTGCCGCTACCGAATGGATTGAAAAACAAAGCGATATAGATTTCGGTATATTTACATGTAAACCGTCTTTAGCTCCCTTTTATAATCGTGCTGGCTCTTGGCCTGTTATACCGGATGTAGTACTTATTGGTAGAGAAGATGAAAATGCTTTATCTAGTGCATCCTTAGAAGTTGCTGTTTTAATACGTTTGTTTTCCAAAAAAGCGAACTCCCATAAATCAATGTTGCGCCATACCACTATTAATCTTGATTTTCCAGTAGGCCGGTTTCTATAATATAGATAAACAAAAGCCAATTTCCATACGATTAGGACATTGGCTTTTTCTTTTTTATTTTGCTTCGCATATGCAATTCACATTAGCGGTTTTTTCCATACAGAACCGCTAATGCGGGATAAAAAAAGTTTCTCCCTAAGAGCGTTAAAACACGTACTCTTTAGGATAACCTCTAATAATTTATAAACTAAGAAAACATATTACTGAAACCCTGTTTTAATCCATTTTATTTTCAGCTGATATTTTAAAATACTTTGCAGATAATTTATAGGAACGATTCTCATAATAATAATCTCCTAATTTATAAGCTAATTCAGTAACCAAGCTATATTGCTGTTTTTCTATCCCCATCTCAATTGCTGTTTTCATATTCTTCTCATATCCATTATAATCTGCCCATATTTTAGATTTTTCCGCTTTAAATCCATATAGTTGAACATGGGCATACGGTACATCACAAATCGATAAAATTTCAAATGCCTCATCTATAAGTTTAGTTACTGTTTGCCAATCTTTTAATTCTATATAAATTTCTATTAAATTCCGAATTGTATATACCTTACCTTCTTTGTTTGGTAAATACTCACAAAGAATCAAGTTTTCCTCGTAACACTTTATTGCATTTTTATAATCTTTTAATGCTTGATAAATTTTCCCGTAATTATATTTCAAAAAACATAAATTTAATGGCTCATTTTCCACCTTTGATTCATTTTCTACTTGTTTTAAAGTTTCATATGCTTGTTCATACTGTTTATCTTTGTTATATTGCATCGCAAGAAGTATTAACGCATAAATTTTATATTGTTCTATATTAAACTTTTTATACAATGTATATGCTTTTTTTGCATATATGCGACTAATACTTTGATCTTTATTAAGATTCTGACTTACTATACTTAGATTGTAATACGTATCTGCGTGCAACTCTGTCTCTTCTGGTTCCAGCATATTTTCTATCTTTTTGTAAACTTCATATGCTGTAAAATAATCCCCTTTATTAGAAAAATAAAGACCTCGAGCTCTTAAGTAATATATATAATCTTCAGTATTTTTCATTTCCACTTGACTTGGAATCATTTGCGAAGCTTGTTCTACAAATAACTTCACATATAATACGTTTTTATTTCGGACATGATAGTATATGATGACGCCATACGTCTTTAATAATAAAGGAATTGAGTCCACTTCACGAACGTATAATTCTAACAAAGATAATTCAGCTTCAGTTATACTTTTATCTTTTTTATATTTATCACATATTTCAAGAATAGTAAGCTTTATCTCCTCATGATTACCATCTATAAGAAAATCACAATTAACACCCAGCTTCTTTGAAACTTTTATTAAAAAAGATGATGATGGTTTGATTTTCCCACTTTCTATTCTGCTTAAATATGTTATTGAACATATTCCTGATACGAGATCCCCCTGTGTTAATCCTTTATGCATACGAACTTGCCGAATACGTTCCCCTATTTCCATCTCTCTACTCTCCCTGTCTAACCATTTCATTCTTTTTGCTAATTAAGTCATTATGTATTTCTTAATCTTTCATACTAAATAAAGTGTATAATTTCACAAATGTAAAAAAATGTATCATCCATATTAATTTTACATTCATATTATGATTATTTCTAGATAGCTTGTTAAATTTAATGGTTTAAATTTAGGGTTTTTGACCACTTTTTTCATACAATTTTACTTCTTGTTATTAACAAAGACAGCGCCATATACTTGAATTACGATAAACTTAATAAAAGGGATTTAACTAAATGTAAACTATCATTCCTGATTTGGATAGTATGGTTGGTTAAACTTGCCGATTACATAGAGAGCATCTATTGTAAATCCGAAAGAAATTAATTAATCTTAATAGATTGATTATAACCGTCACATCCTATAAGTTCGTTTATCGAATTATTTATTAAATATGAAAGGATGATAAACATGATTGTAAGACTTAAAAATGAATCAGCACGAAAAATAGTAAGATATGTTGGAGGGGCCGTTTTACTTTTAATAATCGCTTCTTTCCTTTATCAGTGGAAAAATGACTTAGTAATTGATCATACTGAAAGAATCAGCTTTGCACTAGCTATCACTACTTTTCTATCTACCTTCTTACCTTTTAAAGAGAAAGTTAAGAAGTAATTACATATTTTTCATTCGCATAAAACATTTATTTTAGAATTTAAAAAAGATTCATCAAATGTTAACTATCTTTCTTGATTTAAATAGGCTTAATAGATGAATTCCAAATATCACATCCTATAAGTTAGTTCATCGAATTATTTATTAAATATGAAAGGGCGATAAATATGATTGTAAAACCTAAAAACGATTCAACACGAAAAATAGTAAGATATGTTGGAGGATTCGCTACTCTTTTAATACTAGCATCCTTCCTTTATCAGTGGAACAATGGTTTAGTAGTTGATGATACTGAAACATTTGGTTTCATGCTAGCCTTCACCAGTTTCCTATCTACCTTCTTACCTACTAAAAAGAAAGCTACTAACTAATAAAACATTACATATTTTTCATTCGCATAGAACAATTATATTAGAATTAAAAAAGGATTGATCAAAAGATCAATCCTTTACTCTACTTCATTTAAGAAGAACAATGTTAACGCACCAGGTCCTGTATGCGCTCCGATTGCTGCTCCAATTGTATTTACGATAAATACTTCACAGCCGAATCTTTCAGTAATTAATGCTTTTAATGCTTCGGCGGTTTCTAAATCATCACCGTGAGTCATACCGATTGTTTGACCTTTAAGATCTTTGCCACGCTCTTCCATAATATCAACAATGCGGCTTAATACTTTCTTTTTCCCTCTTACCTTTTCAAGTGGTACAAGTTTTCCTTCATCCACATTTAGAATTGGCTTAATGTTTAATAAACCACCGATAAAACCGGCCACTTTACTTAAACGTCCACCTCTAACAAGGTACTGTAAGTCAGCTACAGTGAAGATATGTTCCATATGCTCCATTAGAAAAGCGACACGGTTTAAGATTTCTTCTTTTGACGCACCCTCTTTTGCCATTTTGGCAGCTTCTAATACGACAATACCTTGACCGAGTGAGGCACATTTTGTATCAATAATTTCTAAATCTAAATCAGTGTATGTTTCTTTCACTTCTTCTTTAATGAGAACTGACGATTGATATGTACCAGACAATTCAGATGAAAAGGCTAAATATATACAAGGGTTACCTTCCTTTGCATAGGAAACAAATTTTTCTTGGAATGTTTCAAGTGAAGGCAATGACGTTTTATAAACTGCGCCTTCTCTCATTTTTTGCAGTAATGTAACTGATTTTAATGTAACCCCATCTAAATACTCTGTTTCTGCTTCATCATATACACGGAGTGGAATTAAATCTATATCATATGCTTGCAGCAATTCTACCGGTAAATCCGCCGCACTATCCGTAATGATTTTAACACCCATTTTTAAACCTCTATTCTGTTATAAATATAAAAAATATAAAATAAAAATAGTACTTTTAAATTATATACGTAAAACTTAAATGAAGAAAGGAAAAGACTTTATATTATATGCACTCTTCTTCAAAACTTGAACTATTATTAAAAATGATACCGTTTTCTCCTATTTCCATAATTTATTGTGCCAATTATGAATTACAACTCGTATCGTTCTTTATATAATAGAAATATTAAAACATTTCAAATGGAGGCCTAAAAATGGGAATTCAACTAGCTATACCTAATGATATAGAATGGATTAATAACCAATACGAATCAATCGGATTTGTACCGAGTGATTTATCACGAGATAAGGTTGCGATCATTACATACAACAAAGAGTATGCGGGTGTTGGACGTTTAGTCCAAATAGATGAAGATACAATTGAAATGGGTGGAATTTTCATTCTTCCTAAATTCAGGGGTCTACAATTAGCTGGGGAACTTGTTTCATTTTTAGTACAAACTGCGAAAAAATTACAAATACAAAATGTGTATTGTCTTCCTTTTGAAGAACTAGAAAGCTTTTATAAAAAATACGGCTATACTGAAGTCGATACTACAGAAGAAGACGTCCACCCAATTATTCTAAAAAAATATAATTGGTGTTTGGAAAATTACGATAAACATGTTTTACTATTTAAATTGTGAGTTTTGTAAAAAAGGAGTGAATATACTTTATATTACACCCTAGGTTATAAGATGTAATTATCTATGTTATTTAATTAGCTTCATTAATCAAACAACATTTACGCCAATTTTATGTCCGTTTTAAATAAGTGTTAGCAAGAACGTTTAAAAACTTGTTAGCACTTTTTTAAAACATAAACCTGAAGAAATTCATACAATTAAGTAACTATCCTAACTAGCAACAATATCATCCTTCATAAATATGAAAATGAATTCATTGAAGATAAACTGTTTGGAGGATATTCTATAGCACTGAGTGATTTACAAAAGAATACGCATCGATATGCTACGAATAAAAATAATCAGCTAATCAAGGGAATATAATCATTTTTATGTAATTCGCACTTGTACTTCCTGTTCTTGTATTACTTGAATTATTAATTCCAATACAATATTTTGTACTAACTGATACACATTATCATGAAATGTACTTTGTTCTGATATGTATTCAATACATTGATATATATATCCTTCTACCAATAAGCTCCCTTTTTCAACTTTAAATTTATTTTGTCCATTCTTTTTTACTTTTGGTACTAAAAATTCGGTTTTTGTCAAAATAATCTCCTGTTCCACCTCTTTTATTCCTATGACTTTTTCTTTAAATATAACTTTTTCTCGTAAACTAATTTCACCTTTATATCTTCCTATTTCTATTGGTAGTTTCGCTGTTATAAAATTATTTACTTCTCCCCCATTTTCACTCTCTAATATTATGCTGTGAATAGGAATCCATGAAGATGTCTCTACCTTATTCTCTTCATTATTCCCTTTAACTTTTTGGTTATATAATTCAAAAAGAACTCTCTTTTCATTAAGGTTTAAAGATACTATTTTACAATAAGCCTCCGAATGATACTGTTGCACTGTAGTTAATAACTTAGAATCTAATTCACGCCCCTCTGCATCTTTTCCATTTCGAAATACAAATGCATCTTGATTTTTCACATTTATTTTTGGAAATACTTTAAAGCTAGACACTTCTGAAATAATAGAAAATGGAGTTTTCACTACCATTGAATGCACTGAAGTCTCTATTTTTGATCCTAAATCTATACTTTCTCTCTTTGATTCAGTTTCTACACTTTTTTTCTCTGATTCATTTGCTACTTCTTCTTTCTCTAATCCAATCACTTTATTTTCTTTTGCTGGTTCAGTCTCTTCACTTTCTTTCTTTGATTCAATTGCCATTTCTTCTTTCTCTAATCCAATTACTTTATCTTCTTTTTTTGGCTCTGTTTCTTTACTTTCTTTCTCCAATCCAATTACTTTACCTTCTTTTTTTGACTCTGTTTCTTTGCTTTCTTTCTCCAATCCAATTACTTTATCTTCTTTTTTTGACTCTGTTTCTTTACTTTCTTTCTCTAATCCAATTACTTTATCTTCTTTTGCTGATCTAGTTTTTTCGCTTTCTTTCTCTAATTTAATTGCTTTATCTTCTTTTTTTGATTCAGTTTCTTTACTTTCTTTCTCTGATTTAATTACTTTATCTTCTTTTTTTAATTCAGTTTCTTCACTTTCTTTCTCTAATCCAATTGCTATACCTTCTTTCTCTGCTTCAGTTTCTATACTTTCCTTTTTTTCTCTTATTTCGCGCGAATCATCTTGAACATTCAGCATTTTCCCTTTGTAAACTTTGTTCCATATTTCCTTACCAACCCATGGCTTATTCATCACCATCCCCCCATCTGATGAAATTCATAAAAATATGCTTTTTGTACGCGACCATTTCATCATTATATATGTTTTATAATAATAAAAAAGACATTGTCTTTTTAATAAAGACAATGCTTTTTTAGTTTTATACTTGTACTTGTTGTACTTGTAAAACTTTTAAAGTAAGGTCTAGTACAATTTTTTCACGAAGAGTTCCAAATGGCTCGTTTAATTCTGTTGGACAAGGTGAAAAGTCTAATTCAAAAAATTGAGCGCTTACTAATTCACAATATGGTTGTTCATTATAAAACACTGTATTTTCGAAGAAGTATTTGTCTAAACGTGGTAAATCACCATTTTTAGGATTAATAAAGTGAGATGTAGTATCTGAAGAAGAAGCTACTATAGCTTGTGATAGAAAATCTGCTGCTGTTAAATCTGCAAAACCAGAAAATGGAACATTTGCAATACGATCATATAGCACTCCATTACACTCATCATTTGCATATTCAATATTTTTACGAATATATCCTTGTACAAATAATTTTGCTCTTGTAACTCGGCGGTAATTTGTACCTGGTACTGGAGTAAATGCTACAGGAACTAATTTACATTGTGTTAAAAACACGTTTTTTAAGATACGTTTAATTTCAACTGCTGGAGGATCTAATGAAATATCAGATTCTACAACAATTTGAATTGTTCTTTCTGCTAATACAACTGGTATTTTTACAATCGGTGCTCCTGGAGTAAGAATTGGTGTTGCAGCTGCATCACTTAATGGTGTTTGAGTTTGTCCTTCTACCTGACATGGTACATTAATCGGGCATTGTTCGCTCATATTTTATAATCTCCTTTATATGAAAAATTTAGAGCTTTTTTAAACTCTCTATACTGTATATGTATCTCTTCTATTAATGCGTGGGTTTGTATCATAGTCACTTTTATCATTTACAAAAAAAAGAGTAATTTCCCTTTAATAGTCAAATATACACAACTTAATATACTGAGTTTTTATGAGTGTTTACCGATAAAAAATAAAATTTATTAACTCTCATCGTAGGAGAATAAAATGATATGTTAATTAAATTCAATAGTAAAAAAGATAACCATATTTTTAAAGGAACTTTCAAAAAATCTATTCTTAAATTTATTGATTTCTTCATTTCATAATATCTATGCAACTGCAATTTAATATTGGTAGCACCTTATTATTAAAAAATAAAAACCGACTTAATAAAGTCGGCTTTTATACCCAAATTGTTGTGGAATCACTTCATCTTTGTCATTCATATCGTTGTTTTACTCTCACCTTTTCCAATAGAAATTATCAACGCTTCTAAAGAAAATAATCTTGTCATTATTCTCCCTTTCAATTCTATTAATTAACATCTTTCTTAATGTCTTTAGCTTAGGTAAAATTATCTTTGGATATTTTAATTTATAATTTTAAAAAGGGACTAATTAATGTTAATTTAATAGGATTTGCCAGCCTTATTATGTTGTACAATTTAATTTGTACAAACTCGTTCATTTACCTATTATTCACAAAATAAGTATCATACGCTTTATCAAAAACATATCCTAACTTTTCAGCTAGTTTAGCAGAAGTGCTATTCGCTGCATCCCAGTTTGGATATTTCCCATTTTCTAAACACTCCAATATTAATGCTGCACTAACTACAGTTGCCAATCCCTTTCTTCTATGACTCGGGTCAGTAGCAACTTCAATTTCAATACCACCATCATAAATGCTATATGATGATGCACCACATAAGACTTCTCCATTATACAAAATACAATAACCTATACCTCGATTTACATAATCATCTATTGAACGGAATTGGCTTATAAAATCTTCAGAAACCTTGTGTAATGATGGGTTATTCGCAATATGCTCATCTATCTTTCTTAATTCATATCCTTTTGGAAGTGCCGATATAAAAGATTGTAATTTTGTATGATTAAACAATTCTGAATTCCGTTTGAATTTATACCGTAAAAACTTATCTATTTTTATTTCGTGGAATATTTCTAAACGCTTTTTCCATTGATCACTATTTACGATTACTAAAATTCTTTCAGGGATGTTACGTAATAACTCTTCTGTCTCTTTTGCATTTGGATCCCCAGCGTAAAATGTGAAAATCCCTACCGTAATTTGCGCTACTGTCGGGTTTTCAAGATCGTTCACCCAGGCGTTGCCCATATGTCCTTGTAAATAAGAAAGTAGAACAACATTATTAAAATCCTCGAACATAGAAACTAATTTTTTTCTTGTATGTATTTTTGCCTCATATATCATTTACATTCCCGCTTTCTTTAAAATCAACTAGACTCAACATTTTCATGAGTTGACTTTTATTAGTATTCTTATACACACTTATTTATTATCTAAGTAAATGTCTATGAAACTCAAATATCAAATAATTATAAATTATACGTAAATGCAAATTTATTATAACATCTAATTACATTGAAATGATTTCCCAATCAAGAATTGCTATTTTCAGATTCATTTTAATCCTCATATCTCATTTTCTATTTACAAGTAAAAACATTACTATTCACTCAATAAATACATTGTTCACCAAAACGAAAAATTTGTAATTCCTCAAATAAAATAAAAACATCTTGATATTCTAATAAAACCTATTTATTGATAAATTTTTGCATGTATACCAAATCAAGATAAATAACTGTAAGATTGATTTGTAAATAAGCTTATTAAGGGGGATTATTAAATGTCTGATTTGTATTCTCGTCTTTCAAAAAGTGATGCCGCCGTTCTTCTAGTGGATCATCAAACAGGTCTTATTTCCAGTCTAGTGCGCGACTATGGTGTTGATGAATTCAAGAACAATGTTTTAGCTCTTGCTAATACCGCTAAGTTTTTTGATTTACCAGTCATTTTAACAACAAGCTTTGAAGACGGCCCTAATGGCCCACTCATGCAGGAATTAATCGAACTATTTCCGAATGCACCTAAAATAGCTCGTCCTGGACAAATTAACGCATGGGACAATGAAGAATTCGTTAAAGCCATTGAGGCAACAGGTAATAAACAACTAATTATCGCAGGGGTAGTCACTGATGTTTGTGTTGCGTTCCCAGCACTATCCGCTGTAAACGCAGGATATGAGGTTTTTGTTGTAACCGATGCATCAGGAACTGTTAGTAAACAAGTAGCAGATGCTGCTCTTTTGCGTATGGCTCATGGAGGGGTCCAACTAATGAATTGGTTTAGCGTTGCAGCAGAATTACAGCGTGACTGGCGAAATGATGTTGAAGGTTTCGGAGCTTTACTTGCTAAACATCTTCCAAGTTATCAAAATATCATTGGTAGCTATATGGGAGCCCAAAGAGAGCTTAGCAAGTAAAATCTTAATAAAAAATCAATCCTGTCTAAAATCAGAATTGGTATTGTATTTTCGTTAACTTGATGGCGATGTATGGTAACTATGATGACTAATTACCCCTAATAAAATTCACTCCATAAAAAAATAACAGCAGGTATTTACATAATTAAAAAAGGGCTGTCGTAGCAGCCCTTTTTTAATTATTTTACTAATATTGTATAAGTTCCTACTCCAGCGCTACATTTATTTACACTTAAATAAAAATCCCGCTGCAATTGATTTCTTTCATATTTTGTTGCGTAAGCTGGATGCATAATTGAAAATACGAACCAGCTTATTACACGCTACTACGGCATATCCAGTATAGAAAACAATAAAAACCTTTACTTTCATTAATGTATACAAAGGAAAAAGAAATAATTTCCGCTTCCACATAATAAACAACCAAATATTAATGTAGCAATATTGTATTTAATCATTTCAAAACCCTCATTATAATATACGAGGGATAATTGTAATAGATACGTTATATCTCATTCTTAGAAATATAAGATTCTGTCTCACCATTTTTATATATTTTAGTCAATTTAATAATTGACTTGTACGTATTATTATCATTAATTATCATTTTTTTCATCTCTTCTATTTCCGCATTGCCAGTTCCACTCTCTATTTTTAAACAGTTTGAAATGTTGAGATATCCACTTGATGCGAAAAGAATGATAAACGTAATATCAGGGAAATTAATGAACAGTACTCCGAAGTTCAAAGGATTTGCAGCTGTATCCGATAATATCAATCGAAAATCTAACAGTTCTGGCACTTGAACAAAATCTTTAGAAACAATCGCTTCACCTACTATTGTAATTTGCTTTACTACATTCCCAAGTTCATCAGTAAATTCAATACATCTAGGCGCATCAATTGTTTTTGCTTGTAGAGATAAATTCAATTCAGAATTATAAAAGTCGAAAAAGAGTGTACTTCCCTCCGTTAAACACTGTGGACAAACATTTCCAAGGAGACTAAAATCCTCTTCAATAAATTTAACTTTCGCTTTACAACTACACACTTTTCCTATTCGAATCGCATCAATTCTTGAACAATCTACAAATATTACCTCACTGTCTTCTTGTGCAAATGCAACTATACCTTTTATCTCATTAAATGAAATGAAATAGGATACAACTATTTCGTTTCCGTCTATTGTGATACTCTCAATCCTAGAATAAGGATCTAAGCTTTTCAAAAATTCACATATACTATTTTGACAACATTGACAATTTCGTTTCGGCTCGCAATCCACTTACATTCAATCCCTTCCCTATATGTTTTTATCTAATACACATAATATGAGCGGGATATATGAAAAGCTTGGACAATATAATTTTAACGTAAGAATATAATTAGTTACGCCTAACATCAATATGGAAATTACACCAATAATAAGTAATAACACATAATTTTTACTATAAATACATATAACAATTTCATCTTTCAATGAAAAAGCGTTATAATGAGGTGCAGCCTCTAAGATTACGTTATAAAGGAGATTAAAACAATGACTAAAATTAAAGTATATCAAGTAAAAGAAGAAAATATGGAAGCAGTAAAAAACATTATTGATGTTGAGGAACAAAACCCAACTGCTGAAAACTTACAAAATCTATACGCATGTGTATTAGATACTGAAGATATGGCATTGCCTGAATCATACATTGAAGAAGATATCTTAATTGATTCTATGGAAGTTATGGTTAACGCTTCTCAAAGCAAGCTAAGAGACTTAGGTACATATGATGTAATCGAAGTTCAAAACAAAGGTAAAAAAACACATATTTTATTATTAGCAGACGAAGAATACGAAATTATCGAAGGCTAATTCGACTCCGTACATAAGAAAAAGCTCCTTTCAAAATTGAAAGGAGCTTTTTCTTTACGCTTTTGATGTTTCACTTTTCACCTTATTTTGTTCTTTCTTATATACCATGCGCTCATTTCCCATAAAGAAAATGAATACGAACGCTAAACTTGCTGGGACTAACGCCCACATAAATGTCTGAACGATTGAACTAGAAAGAGCGTCAATAATTTTATCTAATATTTGCGGCGGAATTTGAGATCTAGCCGATTCTGATAAAATAGCTCTTGAATCTCCTAAAGCGTTTGTATTCATTCCTCCGCTCATACCTTTAAAAGCTTCTTCTAATTGATCTTGGAAACCTGTTCTTTGAATCATTCCGAAGATTGTAATACCTAGTGTCATTCCTAATGAACGAATGAAATTACTCGTTGAAGTTGCAGATCCACGCTGTTCCATACCAAAGTTGTGAATAGCTGCCATACTTAGTACAGAGAATGAGAAACCTACTCCAAATCCAATGATAATCATATAAACCGTTAATAATATTCGACTTGTTTCTGGCGTTAATGTGCTTAATAAGAATAGTCCAATTAGCATAATAACAGCAGAAATAATCATAATGTTTCGGTAGCTAAGCTTCGTCGTTAAAAATCCGCCTAACTGCGCTGTTACGACTGATCCTAACATCATCGGTAAAAGTAATAACCCTGAGTTTGTTGCGGTACCCCCATATACACCTTGAATAAATAACGGAATATACACAGTCGCTGACATAAATGCAGCCCCGTAACATAATGCAATAATGGTACTCATTCCGAATAAACGTTGTTTAAACATCTCGAATGAAATGATTGGCTCTTCTACTTTTCGTTCAATAAAAATAAAGGCGATTATTAAAATAGTGAATCCACCAAATAAACTTAAAATAAAGCTAGAATCCCAATCATACTTTTGTCCGCCAAGCTCTAAGGCAAACATTAAAGAAACTACTGCACCAACTAAAGTAATTGCGCCAAACCAATCAATTTTTTGCTTTCTATGAACTCGTGATTCTTTATAAAAGAATGTAATAAAAATAAGTGCTAAAATGCCAAGCGGTAAGTTAATATAAAATACCCAGTGCCAGCTAATATAATCTGTAATATATGCGCCAAGTAATGGCCCGAAAATACTTGATAAACCAAATACTGCTCCAAATAAACCACCCATTTTCCCGCGCTTTTCAGGAGGGAAAATATCAAACACGATCGTAAACGCGATCGGCACTAATGCCCCGCCGCCAATACCTTGAATAGCACGATAAATGCCTAACTGTGTAATATTTTCAGCAGTACCACAAAGTGCCGAACCAATCATAAAGACGATTAAACCGAAAATAAAGAATCTCTTTCTACCATACATATCTGATAGTTTACCGAAAATCGGCATACCTGCCATTTCTGCGACCATATAGGCAGAAACGACCCATACAAAATTTTCAAGGCCTCCTAAATCACCAACGATTGTTCCCATCGCTGTTACGACAATGGTATTATCCATTGATGCCATTAAGATACCTAGCAATAAACCGGCAACAACGAAGCCGAGTTTATTATTCTTCTCAACCATATTTCTTGCTCTCCCTCATACTACTTATATTTGTTTGTTTTCTTTTACGACTGAATTCCCTTTTTGGTTAAAACTAGTATGATATTCTACAACACTAATTTCACAGCCAGGGCCAATTATAACATGATTTCCTCTTACTACATCTGCTATTGTATGTTCTAAATAAATATCATCCCCCTCAATAATTGATGTTTGAAGGCTTCCTGCATGACTTGTAAAAGGAATAAATCTCGCTTTTTTACGTACTCTAATCTTTTTCCCACCGATTTCTCTCACTTTACTTCCTTCATAACGAAGTGAGATTTCAATATTTTCAGCATTAAGCAAACCATCACTTTCAAGACCACCAGTTAGTAATAATTCCTCTACTTCTATAT